>CAZOVY010000101.1:0-18934 GCA_964583255.1 uncultured Prosthecobacter sp. | reverse complement strand
CCCCCCCCCTCAGACCCCGTCTCCGCGCCACATCCAAGGCTATCCCGACCAGTCACCCCAAAAAGCAATTTCCTAGCAGACAGACGAGAGAAGTCCATGACCAAGCAGCAGCCAAATGACGCCCCAAAGCCCACAAAACAGCTCAAAAGCCCCGGCGCCCTGTCGAATGACACCACGCGGCGACCATCTCATCAAATTGGAGCCCGGCCGGGCTCCACCCCCTTTGCTTCGTTGAGGTTTTGCAAGAGGCTCATCTGCCTAAATAATTGTGGTAACCCAATATTTGAATCGTCTCGGTGAAGGAAAGGATGGTTTATTAATTTATAGTTGCCTCTTATTCTTATACCAAACGCTCAATATGAAAATTAACATCCATACCGCAAAGACCCATCAACTCGTCAAACGCTTCAACCGCTCCGGGATGACCCTCATCGAAATCAGCCTCGTGATTGCTCTCTTACTTGGGTTGATCGCGGTGGTTTTTCTCGGCATCGGCAGCTTCCGTGTGGGAGCTGACAAGGCTAAATGCAAAATGCAGCTCGCTGCCGTCCAGAAGGCTGTTCGCTCAGCGGCGAACATGCAGAACCTCGCCATCACGTCGGCCTTAGCTGAGGCAGACGTTTTCGGCCCAGGTCTCCTGCTGACTAGTGCGCCTGTGTGCCCTACCGGCGGCACTTACACTTGGACCGGCACGGTTCCAGCCGTGGGCACACCCTATGGCAACTGCGACGTTGCCGGCACGGGCCCAACTTCGACGCACGTCCTGCTTACCACTGAAACGGCGGACTGGTAAAGAAACTTCAACCCAATGGGCCTAAAAGCCCAGCGGTCTCCCCCGCGCCCGACACCTGACTAGTTTCTCCATGTTCACCATCCGCGATCCATGTGAACTAAAGGCGGCCGATATTTACTCTCAGGCGCGCACAGTGGCATCGAAGACGAGCCGTGGCACTGACGGGCACTGGTATCGGGTACCTGAGGAGTTGCCGTGGCAGTGGCACCTGTGGTTCGATGGCGGGCGCGAGGTTTGTTCCGCGACTTTTTCAAAATACCACCAGCGCTGGCAGACCGGCCCGACACTGCCGCTGGCCAACCTAACCACGGGCGATGGCGTGGGCGAGATTCTTGGCGAATTGATGTCCACGGCCTATTTCCAAGAGAAACCGAAGGCGCTGGGTGTCATCCTGCATGTGGCCGATGAGTTTGGCCTAGCCGAGATCGGCCAGGTGGGCGAGGTCGTTGGCGAGGCAGGAGATGACTTCCAGATTCTGCGCTACAATCTAGTCGATGATCCCCTAGAGGTGCTGGCCGACTGTGGGGTATCTGTGGAAGCAAACTCCTGGCGACTGCTGCCATTTTGGGGTTCGGCTCCGGGCCAAGCGCGCTGCACGGCGGTGACCCTCTCCCGCACACGAGAGGCTTTTTTGCAAAAACTGCTGGCTTGTGCGGAGAATCTACGGGTGCCGGTACGCGTAGCCGTGACCAGTGCGGCAGTGGAGACATTGGCCGCACTGCCGCTCCTGAGACCGCATCTGGAGGGTGGCTGCCTGGTCGCGGTTGGCTTTTATAAATTTACCGCGGTCTTTGCCATCGGCGCCACGGGCGAACTCCGCGCGGCGCGGAGTTTAATGCATCGTGGCAGTTCACAGGTTCCCACAGGCTTTGGCGACATCCTTTGGAACATGGCCCAAGGAGCTGAGTTGGCCACCCCCAAGGTGCTGCTGGTTTCGGCCCAGGCGCTACAATTGGCGGCGCAGGAGTTGGAGCTGAACTCAGGCAGCCGTAAGCCGATTCATTTTGAATTGCTGAACCTCGCCGAGCAACCGGCTCTGGCCGAGGTGCCGGGACACCGCCCTGAGTTCCTGATTTATGACACGACCAAAGTCGAGCAAGTGCGCACTGGCAGCACCCCACTGGCACAGGCGGATAGTTTCCGCGCGCTCTGGAGCGGCTGGGCAAGGCAGAGTTTCATGGACACGGCGCGGATGGATCATCTTTATCCCACCCTGAGAGATCTGCGCGTGCTGCGGTTCTCGTCATGGTTCGTCTACCTGCTCGCCTTTGGCCTGATCAGCATGGGTTGTTATGGCACTTGGTCGTTGTTTGCGGCGATGAACCATCCTTCCTGGGAACTGACACCGTATCAGATGAAGCAGACGCAGGACAAGCACACAAAGCTGCTGGATGAGAAAAAGCACATCGACACCACCGCGCGTCTGCTGCAGCCACGCTCGCGCGGATGGGTGACGCTGGAGTTCTTGTTGCAGCTCTTTCCCGAGGACTCCGGGGTGAGGCTCGACAGCTTTTTTTACAGTGCCGAGGCAGCGCGTGCCCTGGCCCCTACGGCAAAAGCGGCCAAGCCCGAATTCACAGGCCTGAACCGCACCTGGACGCTGAAAGGCCTGGTCAAACCGAAGGCGTTGGAGCTGCTCAGCACGCTGAACAGCCAGCGCGGTCTGAGCGCCTTCTTTGAGCGTGTGGCCGAGGCTACGGATGATGCCGCCTATCGTCCAGAGCCTACCCGTCAGATGACGGTGACTCTCACACAGGGACGCAATACGCGCTTCAGCCCGCAGGCATCCGCCGGGGATCTGGCGCGTGATTCTACGCTGACCTTTCCCTTCAGTTTCGAGGTCACCATCACCCAGGCGCTGACTGATATGGATGCACTCGCCCTGCCCCTGGAAAAACCCTTCTGAAATCGCCGCCATTAGCGCCTACACACGCCCCATTCTTCGTTACGGGCTGATCATGCCCGCGATGTTCAACTGCCTGCTGCTCGGTGGTCTAATCGCTGGTGTCAGCAAGCTGGGCACGATGCGTGCGGAGAAAGAGGAGCGCTACCAAGAGCAGACCCAGCGTCTGGCCGCGATGAAGAAACTGGAGACCGATCTGACCCCGAAGCGCAAGACCTTCCAGGACCAGAAGACTTTGCTGAAAGGCGATCCCGGTCAGCTTTTCACCCGCATCCTCGACACCCTGCTGCCGAAGTTCAAGGAGATCGAACTTGAGCGCAGCGGTATCGTCTTCCCGCTGGACCGCGGGCGTTTCGGGAGTCAGATCAAAACCGATGTGGCGCGCATAAAGAGCAGTTTTCAAGGCGGTCTTGGCCCCATGCAGGAGGCGCTGCTGCAGGTCGAGTCTCTCATGCCTCAGGCCGTGCTTGAGGAACTGAAGATCACCCGCAAGACCAACCAGCTTTTGGACCAGCGCGAGTACCTCGTGATGGAGATAACACACACCTGCTGGAAGGCCTTGGAGGAGAAAAAATGAAACAATTCCTGCTCAGTTTCATGATGGTTATCACCTCTCTGGCGGCGGTTCAGGCGCAGACCAAACCTGCCGCGCCGAAAGCCACTGCGCCCAAGCGCGCGCCTTTGTTTGTCGGCAACGGCACCGCGGGCTGGCTACCACGCACGGAGCTGCTGCCCAATGCCGAAACCATCGAGGCACAGGCGAAGCAGCTCGGCGTACGCCAGCGCAACATGGATCCCTTTGGCCTGGCTACCTATCCACGTGAGAATGATGCCCCAGTGATCACGGAAGACATCTACCGCGCCACGCCGAAGATCACGCTCAACCAAGCCCTGCAGACGCTAAAGATCAACGGCGTCAATCTACAGCGTAAAGAGTTCCTCATCGGCGGTCGTCAGGCGGCGGAAGGGGATGTCATCGAGCTGACTTTTAAAGGTGAAGTCTTTCTGGCGCAGATCACCGAGGTCAGTGCCACGCAACTTCTCTTCCGTGATCTTCAACGAGACGAAACCGGCGTGCTTCAACACGACATCCTGCCGCAGCTCAACGTCGAGCCGCTGAAAAAGATCGACTCCCAGTTCCAGAGACGGATGACTTCCGTGGAACCCACCCCTCCCTCCAAGCCATGAGCACACCACTTTGCCAATCTCTCCTTTTGCTAAGTCTCGGCACATGCCTCATCACACAGGCACAGGCACAGGCACAGGCACAGGAGCCTGTGCCGGCCACGCGGCCGCAGCTTTTGCAGAACCTGCCCGCAGGTGCTGTGGATTTTTCAGCTCGCCCCGGGGGAATCTCTAATCTGCCTTCACAGCCCGAAGACGGCTACTGGATCGATAACGCACCGATCAACGAAGTGTTTCAATACCTGGCCCGCAGCGCCAACCTGCAGTTCTTCCACAACAACGAACTCAACACCCCTCAATACACCGTCACGGGTCATCTCAAACTGACCAATCCGCTCGAGCAGATGGAGGACCTGGCCATCGCCTACGGGCTCACCGTTTATCAGCAGCGCTCCACCATCAGCCTCATGACCGAGCCCCAGCTCGCAGGCCTGCCGATGGAGGTCATGAGCTACGCATTGAAGTACCTGCGCGGCTCTCCGCTGAACCGCAGCGCCGCCAGCCAGGCTCCTGCCGGTGGTGGAGTGAGCGGTGGTGGCAGCGGAACATCGACGGTAGGCGTGTCCGACTTTGAAAAACTGAAGTCGATCATCCGCCCCATGCTCACGCATGATGTCGGGCAGATCGAGTTCGAGGAAAAAACCAACACGCTGCTGGTGACTGATAACGCCCTGAAGCTGGAGCGTGTGCGCAAGCTGCTGGCCGAGATCGACATCGCCAAGAAGCAGATCATGGTCAACGTCCGTGTCCTGCGCATCAAGCGCAACCAGGGTCGCCAGGTCGGTGTGGACTGGAACCGCACACTGGGAGAGACCGGTACTAGCATCACAGCCCAGCAGAATCTGAACGCACTGTTCAATCTCCCTAACGTCAATTCGCTGACTGGCACGGGTAACGAAGGGCCTGGCCTGGTCTTCGACAACATCCAGGTTCAGGCCATTCTGCGTGCGCTTGAGGAGGCCGGTCTCGTCACTCAGGAGGCCTGTCCAACCATCATCACGGAGGACAATGAGCAGGGTATCATTTCCATCGTTGATCGCTTCCCTATAATTACTGCTAACACCACCAACACCACCGCAGGTCAGAACGTCTCCGAAGAGGTGCGCTACAAGATCGACGCAGAAGATCCAAGCGCTACGGACGAGCCGGAAAAAAATCGTGAGATTGGCGTCACCCTCTCCGTGACACCCACCCTGCTGCCAGACGGAACCGTGCGTATGAAGCTGCGTCCGCGCGTGGCCAAAATAGTCGAACTCATTCCCGGACAAACCAACAATGTTTTTCCGCGTGTCAGCGAGTCCACCGTCGAGGCCATCAGCCGCATCCCGGCGGGCCAGTCGCTTTTCCTCGGCGGCTTCTATGATTACAACAGCAGTGACGGCAACAACAAGGTGCCCATCCTTGGAGCCATTCCTCTCCTCGGCAAACTCTTCAGATCTGAAAAAAAGAAGCTGGAGCAGGTGAGTCTTGTCTTTGTCATCACTCCGCGCATCTACGACGCCTCCGTCCCGGAGCAGCTGCCAGAGGTCAACTGGCATGTGCGTGAAGCCTCCACCATGCAGCCTGACGACATTCAGGACTCCGGCCTCAGTTTGCCTGCAGGCAACTGGCCGCATGAAGTTCCCTCCACCAAAGCCCCTACCGACCTCCCCCTGATGCCCGATGCTCGCATCACGCCCAAGCCATCGTGGTCGAAGCGCTGGTTCGGGAAAAAGCAGCCGAAGGAGGGGTGAACGGACGCTGAACATCGAACACCGAGCACGAAAACCGATCCATGACAGCCCCCCTCCTGACCATTCCGACCCCGGCTCAAGCAGACCTTACAGGCATGCAGTCGGTTCTGGAGAACATCGCGCTAACGACGCTGAAGCACCTCAGGCAGGGCAATTACCTCTCTGATGCGGAGGCCGCGCCCCTGCTCGCGGCTTATCGGGAGGAGCTCGGCGCGCCGACTACCCCGCCGCTGGATTTTCTCAACTTTATCGCCGAGACACAGGCTCAGAAGTACGCGCTCAGCGTCGAGGGAGAAGTGATCCGGATGCAGAAACTGCTGGGCGACAGCCTGAATGATCGTGTGCATTACTGGAGCTTCGGACCGTTGTCCGGAAAGGCCTCGGCGCTCTACGATCACTGTCCCAGCCTTCGTTCTGTCTGCGCGGCGCTTGGCTGTCCGGCCACGCTGGCGGGCGAGACGAGCATCGTGCATGTCGTCTCCATCAATCCCGTGTCAGCGCTCGTCGCCTCCTCTTGGATCGGCCAAGAGCTGAACCGTACATCCGAGGGCGAAATGCCCTTTGTCTTCACCTTTCTTACTGACCTGCCCGCTTGGCAGGTGCTCATGCAGCGTCACTTTGCCTCATGAACCTGAACCTCGGCATCGATTTCAATGACACCATTCAGCGGCTGATCATCAGCCAGTTGCGGGCGGCCACGTCTGGGCATGAAATGCAGTCCGATGAAGCGCTTGTGCGCCGCTCGTCAAAAATACGCATGCTGGGCGCCGTGGGACGTGCTTCAGGTCTGCCGGCCTTTCCTCAAGTGCGAGAGCTGGTGGATGTGGAATTCGTCGGCTACTGCGATCCCGTCATGTTGTCGCGCGGCATGTTCGTGCCGCTGCGCCGCAGCGCTCAGCAGGTTTTGCTGGCTGTCGCCAATCCCTGGGACAACCGCGCGGATGACTACTGTGCCGCACGTTTCCCGGAAGATGAAGTGCTGAAAGTGGTCACGCTCGCCTCCGAAGTTTCGGCGGTGATTGAAGGCTCCTCCAACTCATCCGGTCCAAGCCGTGCCGAACTCGAAGCCGTGGAGGTGGAAGAGTTCTCCAATGAAACCCCCGACTTTGATGTCACACGGCAATACGATGAACCCATCGCCCAACTCGTAGCCAGCATGGTGAGCGATGCGATCAAGCAGCACGCCTCGGACATTCACATCAAGACCGAGAAAACCAGCTTTCAATACTGCTTCCGTGTCGATGGAGATCTCGGCGGGCGCTTCGACATGCCGGTGAAGCTGCGGGATCGTGTGGATGCCTTCCTCCTTAACCTCATGCGCCTCGCACCCGAAGAGCGCAGCAAGCGTCCCGGCATCTCAGGCCGCTTCACCGCCAGCTACTATGGGCGCGCGGTCGGCATGCGGTATGAGCGGCATCGCACCTACCGCGGTTATCACGTCACCATGCGTCTGCTGGATAAGACGCACTTAGAGGCACGGCTCGGCATGGGCACGCTGGCCTTTGATGAAGAGACACTGTTTGAACTCGACAAAGCCATGTCCGTGCCTTCAGGCATCATCGTCATGTCCGGTCCCACCGGCTCCGGCAAATCGACCACGCTTAACGCCATGCTGCGTGAGTTGAATCATCCTGAGGACAACATCCTGACGCTGGAAAATCCGGTCGAAGATGAAATCCCAGGAGTGACGCATTGTGACCTGCGTGATTCCTCTGAGTTCAAGCCCATGATCGCCAGTTTCATGCGCTCCGATCCTGACATCATCCTCATGGGCGAGGTGCGCGACCGCGAATCTGCCGAACTGGCCATCGAGGCCGCCATCACCGGCCACAAAGTGCTCACCACCATTCACACACCGCGCGCTTCACAGATCATCGAGCGCTTTCAGCAACTAGGCATGGAGCGCTGGAAAATCGCGCAAACCCTGAAAGCGGCCTGTGCCCAGCGACTGGTGAAACTGCTTTGTCCCGCATGTAAAGAACGCACTGAAGGCATCCCGGAACGTGAGATCCGTCTGTTCCATCTCGATGCAACTTGGGCCAAGCGTCCGGTGTTCGTGCATCGCAAAGAGGGCTGCCCGGACTGCAAAGGGCGCGGTTATGCCGGACGCACCGCCATTCTGGAGATTTTACCCATCAGCCCGAAGCTCGGCGACAAGCTGGCCAAGGGTGAAATCACCCCCTATGAACTCGAACTGGAAGTGCGCAGGGAGACCGGCCTACCTTCGCTACGGGACAATGGCATCAAACTGATGGCTGAAGGCAAGACCGATCTCGATGCGCTGAAAAAGGTGCTCGACCTCACCTATGAATCTTGAGCCATGAACGCCTTCCAAGTCACCCTCCGCAACATCAAGCGGCCCGAGATCTCCAAGGTGCTCGAACTCGAGGCACCGAACCGTGAGCAGGCCGCGCTGCTCGCCAACAAGCCCGGTTTTCGCGTGGCGCTGATCAAGCCGCTCTCCGGCACGCCAAAGAGTGAAAAGTCCAACAAGCCAGTTTCACGCAAGGAACTCATCAAGCTCTTCCGCGGCCTCGCCTCCATGCTGAAGGCAAACATCAGCACCGCCGATGCCCTGCTCTATTACTCTCAGGGCCTGCCTGATCCAGTGCTGCAAGCGTCGCTGATGAACATCCGCAACCGTCTGGAGGCCGGGCTACCGGTTCACATCGCCTTTGCCAAGGAACAGAAGTTTGACAGCACCATCATCACTATCATCGAGGCCGGCGCGGATGCCGGACAGCTTGGCGAGGCCTTTACCTCCCTCGCACGACGCATCAAGATCGAACTCATGTTTGCCGGCAATCTGCGCACCGCCTTGCTGGTGCCGTCGCTGGTGATCCTGTTTCAAATCGGACTCTTCATCTACTCGCAGATTTTTGTCGTGTCCCAGGTGGAGGAGACCCTGAAAAGTGTGCGCCAAGAGCCTGACCCGATCTCGGTCGTGATTTTTTCGATCAGTCATGTGGTGCAGATGACCTGGCCCTTTTTTATTATTGGCCTCGTGACCTTCATCACCGCTTTGTTCCGCTCCGCCGGGTTTAGGCAGCAACTGCTGATCTTCCTCATGAAGCACTGGCGGCTGCTGATGAAGCTGGTCATGGGCCTGCGCCAGAGCGCTTACATCGGCACGCTGCAGATGCTCTATGCCAATGGCATCAACCTCGCCCGTGCCTCAGCCCTGTCTGCGCGGGTGGTGCAGGGCACGCCGATGTATGCCGACTTCATCAAGGCCTCGCAGGTCTATGAATCCTCCGGTGTGCCCTTCGCCGAGGCCTTGAAACGCACCACCACGCTTGATCCCCAGGTCATCCATATGATCAGCATCGGCGAGCGCTCGGCCTCTCTGCCGCAGCAGCTCGAACTCCTGCGCGACATCTATGAAGAGGACACTGCCGCGATCATGACGGACTTCACCCAGGTCATCAATTTCATCACCCTGGCCTTGGCTGTGGTGCTCATCGGCTTTGTCTTTACCGGCTCTATGCTGCCCATCTTCCTGATGGGCCCGCGCATGATGCAGTCGGGCAACATGTGAGCTAAACCCGCCCTTATGAAAACGCGACCTCTGCTCCTCACTCTGTTGTTTGCCGCCGCTGCAGTCTGCGCGGTGGAGCCACCTAAACTGGTGCCGCGGCCGATCCCCGGACTGCCCGCTCCAACCCCTGACAAAGCAGCGGTTGCCCCCGCGGCACTGGCGTCCGCTCAGCAGCCTATTCTAACCCTCATCACCAATCCGGACCGAGCGCGTGTTCTCTACATCCATCGTCGTGCCACCTTACCTGCGGAACTGACAAAGAATCTGCCGACATCGCAGGCGGCACCCACGACCTCAGCGACGATGCTCAATGTGCGTCAAGGCGCGGTGAAAATCATCCCCAAGTCCGAAGTGCCGCAGGTCATCACACCGAAGCCCTGAAACATGAAGACGAGCCTATCTCACGCGGCCAGACGAAGCACAGGCTTCACACTCATCGAGATCAGTCTCGTGATCGGCCTGCTGCTGCTGCTGGCCACCTTTGCAGGCATGAACATCGCCGTCGTGCGTGACTGGCAACGTGGCAAAGATGCCGGACTGGCCCTCCAGGCCGTCTTTGCCGCCCAGCGCTCTTATCTGTCTGATCATCCCACGGCTGACATTGCCGAGGTGAGCACAGTACAGTTGCAGGTGTATCTGCCGCAGGGCTGGAGCACGATGCCTGTGGTGATCAGCTTGGACAATGACGCTCTGGCTATCGAACACACGATCATGCCTCCCCGGCTCATGCTGGGCACGGTCGTTTATGACCCCTCCGGGAAGGGAAGTGATGGACTTTGGGACGCTGGTCAGTGAACATCCCTCATTCTCTGCATGGTCTCTGAAGCACTTTTGCACATTCCCGGAGGCACGCGCTTCGGCTACCGCACCGGTCTGCCCTGGCATCGCGCCGCCCAGTGCCTCGTCGAAGTCGCTGGAGACATCCAAGTCGGCACGGGTCTGCATCTGCTCGTAGCCCCCAACGGCTCAGGCAAAACGACGATGCTGCGCACGCTGGCCGGTCTGTCCCCTGCCCTGCAAGGCCAAGTGAAGACGACGGCTCAGGTGCATTATTTCGCCGATGAACTGCGCGTCGATCCTGAGATGAAATCGCGCACCTTTTTTCGTGCTTGGTTCAAAAGTGAATCGCTCGCCGCTTCTGAAAAACTCGCCGACACCCTGCGACTGAATTTGACCACGCCCATCGGCAAGCTCTCACGCGGCAACCGCCAGAAAGTGCTTTTGATTTTGGCCGAAGTGAAGGCGGCTCAAAGTGAAACCAGCGTGCTGCTCATGGATGAACCGCTCACCGGTCTGGACGCCGAAACGCGTGAGCAGGTGACGCAACTCTGGGCCACCGCCAACACGCGCACAATGCGCCTTGTCATCATGCATGAACTGGAGTGCGTGCGCAAGGCGAACTCGCTGTTGACCATCGCGCGCGGGCAGTTGCGTCATGCCACGGAGCGCCGTGGCAGCACCTGGATGGAAACCTACCGCACCCTGCAATCATGAGTTCTTTGTGTGCCTGGCCATTATTTCGTCTCAGCCTCGTCGGACTCATGGGGCGTGGCAGTTGTTGGCTGCTGCTGCTCTGCGCCGGCCTCTTCATCTGGATTGCGCCACTGCTGACTCCATGGGAGGAAAATCCGCAGATCCTCCAGCCTGCCCGTGCCCAGGCGGCGTGGGTTTATGCCTGGATCGCGCTCTTCACCTGGCTGCCGTTTCAAGCCTCCGCGCTTGGGCATCGGATGCGTTACGAAGGCATGTTGGAGCATATGCACGCAGGCGGCTCAGGCCGGATCAGCCAGTGCCTGCAACTCAGCGCCGCCGTTCTCGTTTGGATGCTGGCCGTGGTGCTCATCGCGGTGATCTTTTGCCTCACCTGGACTTTGCCCAAGCGGCCAGAGGAAGCGCAGATCTGGACGACGCTCGTGTTCCAGTATGCCTTCATCTACAGCCTCTGCGCCGCGCCCCTGCTCATGCTGGCGGTAGCCCTGGGCACGCGCACGGCGGAGGTCATCGCCTTCATGGTGCCGACGGGATTGCTGTTTGTGGGCTTGATTGGCACCGTGTGGTTAGCTCCTATTCTCGGCGGAGCTGAGTCGGGTGTTTTACAATCTCTCTGGCTCGCGCTGCCGCACTATCATCTGGCAGATCTGACCCCGCGTCTGGTTTTCAAAATGGGTCCGCTGCCCGTGGCAGACTTCCTCGGTATCGCTGGCACGCTTGGCTTGCAGGGAGCCGCCATTTCCATCTTTGGGTTATGCATCTTTCGCACACGCTCCTGACGCTGATCACAGCGACCGGTCTTTGGTGGGCTGGACATGCCTTGTCCTGCTCGCAGAAGACCTTGCTGGCAACGGCGACACCGCCTGCCTTTGCCCTGCCTGGAAGCGCCTATGGCAGTCTGACCGCGCGCCTGATTCGCGACTCGCTTTACAGCTACTGGCATGGCGGTGAGAGCGCTGCTCCAGCATCAGGGACCAAGGCTCCGCAACTGGCTCCACCACCGCCGGGCCGCTTTGCTCGAAAAGGCATGTCACCACCGATGCCGACACCGCAGATCCAGGCCGACATTTCCTGGATTCAAGGCCGCGTCGATCATCTGACGCGTCTCGAAAAAAATCGCACCAAGCGTTCCAGCACGCTGCCTCTGTCGAATGCGCATCAGCAATATCTGAATGCCGCCGCAGATGTGCGCCTGCGCTTCGCCTATCAGCTTGATCCTGGTGACGCGACGCTTTACGAGATCCTGCACTTTCACATCGCCACCCACACCATACCGCCGCAAGCGGCGCGGGCTGCCCTTGACTCGCTGGCCCAGAGCGCCATGGCCTACGGTGTGCGTGAGGACGGCAGTCTCTCGGATGCGCTCACAGGTGCAGGCGCGGCCATCAATCTGCTCAATGACCAACTGCAACCCGGCAATCTCAGCCGCGACAACAAAGCAGTCATCAACCAATGGCATGTCTTGGAGCACTGTCTGCAACGTTATCGCTCCCTGCATAGTGCTGCTCAAAGTGAAGGCTGGTGGGACGGTATTCCAACCGTGCGTCGCCAGGAGTTCGAGGACCACGAGAAACTTCTCACACGCATTCGTGACATGATCCAGCGCACGCTTCCGCCTGAGGATGGATCATCGAATCCAAATCCTCGACCTACCCCAGTAGGTTCGCATTGAAGACATCTTCGGAGATGTGACCGGCGCGGTAGAGGTTGATGAGGCTCTGATCCCAGCCCAAATTACCTTTGTAGCGAAGGGCATCGGCCAAGGAAGTGGCACTGCCATCGTAGGCGCGCATCCCGGCAGAGACGGCATCGCTGGTATTTTGCAGGAATTCGGTGACGAGCACACGGCTGTTAAAACCTGTGAGTAAGCCTTGGGAAAGCACAAAGGTCAGCGTCTCGCTCAGCCGATGCAGGATGCCGGACTGCTGATCTTTGGGGAAGAACTCGAGGATACGGTCAATCGTCTTCACCGCACCACGCGTGTGCAGAGTGGATAGGACGAAGTGACCTGTCTGCGCGGCCTCGATGCAGGTCTCCATCGTTTCACGATCACGAATTTCCCCGATGAGAATGATGTTGGGCGTTTTGCGCAGCACTTCCTTCAGACCGGTCTGATAGGACAGCGTGTGTCTGCCCACCTCCTGCTGGGTGACCAGGGAAGGTGATGGAAACCGTACGCCTAGCTGATTGGGATCGTCCATCATCGTGTCGTAACGGTACTCGATGGGGTCTTCGATGGTGACGATGTGCTTGTGGAAATTGCGCCGCGTCCAGTCAAGGATAGCGGCGAGAGTGGTGGACTTCCCGGAACCCGTGGGACCAGTGATGAGACCCAGGCCAAAGCGGCGCTGCATCAGTTCCCGCAGGCTGTCGGAGATGAGCGGGTCAATGCCGAGTGTCTCGAGCTGTGAAATTTTCGCTCGCAGCCAGCGGCAGGTCACGCCCATGCCCTGCTCACTGAGATGCACCTGCACACGCATCCTTACCGGAGAACCGAGCGCGCCTTCTTCACAACTGAAGTCGATGACCCGGCGATTGCGAACCATCTCCCACATTCGCTCCGCATTGCTGATGGCATCGGTGTCTGTCCAGATCTCGACAGACTGGCGCATGAAGAGTGCCTCGGCTAGGCGGCCCACGGCTTCGGCATCTTGGATACCAAAGGCCTCAGCGACCTCCAGACCGCGATTGGTGTGCAAATAAACCAGCCCGCCCGTGCGCACCTGGACATCGGAGATTTCACGCCCGGCAAAGGCGGTGGCGAGATCACCGAAGAGGTTACTGGTGGAAAGGGCGGCGCACATGGTGATCTCAGTCTTGCGGGATCTCTTCAATGACGACGAGCCAGTTCATGGGATGAACTGGCGGCAGTTCAGCGGGACTGCGCAGTGGCTTAAGATTAGCGGAAATGCTGTCGGAATGCACCGCGTCATCGCTGCCCGACTTCATGTCCAGCGGCTGCCAGGCGGTGGCACCACCCGAGGCTAGGGTGCCGAGCTGCCCATGGTGTTCGATGGGACGATTGAATCCAGTAGTGCCCACCCGCAGCTCGGCGGCGAAGATGGAGAGCGGCGGATAGAACGTTGTGTCAGCATCCAGACCTGAGCCTAGCGGAACGGCCGAGGGGATGGCGTTCAGGTCATCTCCCACATAAACGCGCAGCGGTGCAACAATGCTGAGCCCGGCCGTGTAGTTCGTGAGATCCTTCCCACGACGGATGATGACGCACATGGACTCAATGGCAGGTGGATCGCTGATGACCCGCACATTCACCGGGTCCAGGGTTGGGTCCACGCCAAAATAGAGACTGTTGTTGGTCGCCACGCTGACCGCTCCACGCGCCTGCAACCACGCATCCAGCAGTGACGGATGAAAAGTAAGGCAGGAACGATTGTTGTTGGTCAGCTCAGTTTGAAAGGGGAGGGCAGCGCCGCCAGGCTCAAAAGCGGTCGGCCAGTTGCTATCGCGTCGAAGAACAACCTCGCTCGTGCCGCCAGCAGGATTCGGAAAACGAACGCGGATAGTGGTCGGCGTCTGATCTTCAAAGCTGACCATCGCCGTGGCCTCAACGGTGATGCGACAGCGCTGACCTCCGGCGGCGTATTCCTCAAACGCATTCAGCATGCTGCCCGGCGCGCTGCGGCGGAGGTAACCAACTCCGGTGGGCAGCGGCAGAAAAGTGAGCCGACCCGAGTTGGCCGACAAGGCCACCGGCAACACATCAGTGCCCTGCTCGGCCTGGAGTCGTTCGCGCTCGCCCAAAGCATCAAAGTCGGAACCCACAGAGACACCGCCGAGATCGAGATCTGCTGCCATCTCGATGCCACTGCGCCCAGCGAGTCGTGCGGCGCCATAAACTCCCGAGACACTCATGCGGGCGGCATAAACGGAGCCCTCAATCTTTACTGTGTCCACATTCCACGCCACTCCGTCTTGGTGCGTGCCGATGGCTGCAAAGGTGGCCGCCTCAATCGGCATCTGCGAGGGGATCTCATACAAGGACAGCACATAATGACGGGCCACGGTGCTGTTGCTGCTGCCGTAGTTGACGGTGAAGGCCCACCAGTTCCGCTTCGCCACAAAAGGCTCTCCTGGCGCGGCATAACCAAAACGAATGTTTGGGTAGGGGATCAGATTGTAAACCGGATGCGCGGTCACTTCGGCAAGCAGACCTACCTGCGTGATGTAGCGTTTCAAGGGCGTGACGATGGGACGCAGGGCATCGGCGGACTGCAGCTCAGCGCTCGCATTCAGCAGCGGCGGCACTTTCCCGGCAAAGGCTGGCTGCGCAAAGATGTCTGCATACGCAGTGGTGCCAGGCGTGACTTGCCCGGCTTCGCCGGTCAGTGAGGTGATCCAGCTCTGCACCTCGCTGTTGCTGTGGTCGCCGACATCGCCGCTGAGTTTGCCGAGCAGGTTGAGGCTTTGCAGGATTTCGGGGGAAAGACGCTGCGACAATGAAGAGAGCGTAATAGCCTCGGCAAAAATCGTGCTCCATGAGTGGGCGGCGCCCTCGGCATGATCGGCCTTCATGCAATCCATCGCCTTGCCTGGAAAGGTGGCGACGAGCGCGCGCAGGAGACCTTCCTCGCGCTGGTGGTAGTCCACGCGCAGTTGCGACTTCGATGCCTGATCGCGGTTCATGAGCATGTTCTTGAAGAGCAGCGTCAGGCTTAGCGTGAACATGATGGCCAGCCCGGTGACGATGGGCAGCGAGACATAACCAAAAGCAAGTTTTTTGGCGCGGCTTTTCATCGGGCTCCTCCGCTGTAGGTGATCTCTTCGCCATTCGGACCGGAGAGGGCGACCGTGAGAATGCCTTCATACGCATTAAAAGTCGCGCCTTGTAGCCGCTGACAGATCAACCAGGAAGTCTCCGTGCCGTCCGGCTGCGGGGTGTATAAGCGCAGCGATGTGCCGCCGATGCCCGTCTCTGCCGCAATCAAACGCTCCTGCGTGGTCTGCGCGGCAGTTTTGAAAAAAAGCCGCACGGCGCTGCCATTCTGAATCAACGGCGTGCCGCCACTGAGAGCGCTGTCGCGGCTGGCATAAATAAAATAGTGGTCCGCCTGCTGAAAGATGCGGCCCAGGAGGTTGCCGATCTGCGGGGCTTCCTGCGCGAGGAAGGACTGCCGCTGTGCCAGCCGCATGAAACTGAGATGCTGCTGCAGCATGACCACCAGCGCTCCACTGAGCATAACCATCAGTCCCATGGCCGTGGAGATCTCTATCAGCGTGAAGCCGTGACGATTCAGATGAGGCCGATGAAGTGGCAGCTTCATTGGAGTCGCAGTGTGGAACGGCTCTTCACATACTCCTGGCTGCCGACGCGATAACTCAGGATCGAATGCAGCCGCCATACCGTCAGCGGAGCCTCTGCATTCGACGCGATCTCGGCGGTGCGAAAGCGCTTCAATGTCCCCTTCACCTCTTGGCCGCCGGCGACGCGTCCGAGCATCACGGTTTGTTCGGGCAGCGGCACTTTGTCATCGGCCAGATCAGGCCAGGTGGACTCAGAACTCGTAAAGTCGGCAAACGGGAGCCGGTTGGCCAGCGCGCTTTCACGCGAGAGGTATGCATCCGTCAGCGTCTGCATGATGGTCCACTGATTGCCTGAAATGGAAAGCAGCGAGGCGCGCATGATCAACAGCGCCAGCATCGACGTGAGAGCGAGAGCGACAGATACCTCGATCAGGAGACTGCCGCGCGGGCGAAGACGCTGGAGGCAAGTACGGTTCATGGCGGAGCTGGGCCGGACAATTCCAACGTGCTGATCTGGCCGCGTGACGTGATGACGCGGTCCACTTCAAAGGTGATATGGAACAACCGCTCAGCCGCACGCCCAAAGAAGGGCGTGTGGGTAATGACCTCCAACGTGTAGAGACCATCATTAGAGGCATAGTTGGAAAGGTCTTCGATCGAAATCGAGACAGTCTGGGGCACATTGGTGGGTTCTTCGCCCTGATCTGGGTTGTAGTGTCTGCCAAAGCTCAGTTTGGTGCCATTGACGAGGGTTCCGGCGGTTCCCAGTACTTGCTTTCCCTGGTATATCTGGATGTAGGTGAGCGAGTCAGGGTAAAGATGATTTAGCGATACCACTAGCGATGGAATGCGATCAATAAAGACCTGACCCGCCGTGATATTGCTGACGCTCGCAAAGGCCACGGGCCAGATTTCCACCTTTGGCTGCACTAGGATCGTGTCTGGCACCTGATAGGAGGCATAACGAACGATGGTGAAGATTTGCTCCCCGTTGCCTGAACTCACGGTTGGGGAGGTCAGTTGGTGATAGAGTGGGCTGAAATGGTAGCTGCCATTTTCCAATTTGGCATCTCCAGCCAGATACTGCGGCTGATTGAGCGATGAATAAGTCGTGGGGTCGTAGTTTTTGCCATGAACAGCCAGATACACGGAACTCTCCGCCGTGCTGGCGCTGCCCACAACGAGGCCGCTCACCTCAATGTCCACAGTGATGGGGCGGTCAGCACGCGTGCGCCTGACAAAGCTGCCGCTGGTGAGATCCCCACGCGCATAGGCATCTTCCGTGGTGATGCTGACCGTGGCGGCAGGGTTGTAGGTGCCGATGATTTTGGTGTCCAGGAGATAAATATTACTGTCCCATGCGCTGCCGCGGGCGAACAACTCATACAGAGATCCCGTTTCATTCACCTGAAGGGGAGATGTGTAGGCACCGCCGGTCCCGGTGATGGATGTGTCATAAATTTGGCCGGTGGCCAGATCCGTCTGGCGCACCCAAGCATCCTGATTCTGAGCCAGTGCTTCCGTAGCGATCAGACTGAAAAAAAGAATCTTGGCGTTCATGGCCGTGACGGTTTACCCCCCCCCATTTGCGGCTGCTCGTTCAAGGATGGTGATCGGCCCGCCTTTGTAGGTCGCAACTAAAAGGCGCGGATCTCTGGAAAGACTTTGCAGCAACGATTTGGCCTCCTTCTCATTGCCTCGTGACAGACTCAGTGAGACTTCCTTGGCACCGAGCCAGACTTCATTGCGCTTCAAAAAACTCGGCCAGAAGGTAAAATCCCCCTGCGGTTTTACCAGGACTCGGGATCGCAGCGCTTCAGGCAGATGCAAGATGGAGCCGACCGGGACGAGAGTGAACTTTTCCCCATCCGAGAGAATGATCGACCGAGCCCAAAGCGAGCTTTGAATCGCCGGAGGCCTCGTCGTGAGCGGCTTGGCCTTGGCCTTCAGATGGGCTTTAAGCGATGGCACAGCGACTGCCTGCTGCTTCAATGCCTCTTCACGAATCACGTCACGCGCCTGCTGCGCATGGAGCAGGCCCGTGGCAGCGATCAGACCCGCCAGCAGCGCAGCGCAAGCGCTCTCTGACATGTGGGATGATGTTCGTTTCATGAGGCGATTTATTTGAAGCTTCGTTACTCGCGCACGACGGTCACCGTCCCTGTTGGATATGGATTATCCTTCAGAATCCAGCTGCCCAAGGCGAGCGAACCCGTCGGGATCGGCGGATCTTTTTGATACTCTCCCAGAATGTTGAAAATGCCGTTGGGCTTGTGCGCGTTACCCTCACCCTGCCACTTCATGACGACGTTAATCGGGCCGGAAGTCGCCTTGAACACTGCAACAGGTGAAATGAGGATCGTTTGAAGAAGAGAGCTGTTGTAATCCTGGATGTTGCGGAACTCGATCTTCCCGACCCTCTCTGAAGTGTTGCAACCGCTGCCGCCAGAAACCGTGGCCGCCAGGTGGAACTGACCACCGTTGCCCGTCGTACCTGAGGAGCCTGGAGCGCCTAGCGTGTCACCTTTGGCCTGGATGCCCGAGAAGATGAACTTATAGGAGTTGGTCAATTGGTAATCAATTTTAAATGGCACCTTGGTTGCGATGCGTGCGCCAACCGGGACACCAGGAGCACCTAGAAGGATGTCAGCTCTGGCAGATGTTCCCGCCAAAATAGCGACGAATAGACCAGTGAGAAAAAATTGTGGTTTCATTGGATTTCTAATTTTTGATTTCTTTTTGATAAATTCATATCGTATATATTGAAGATGCAATTATATCTGCTGAAAAATTAACATAAATTATGAATGAGCCTCATGCAAATCCTGAATTTGCCAAGATTTGCGATTCTTGGTTGATATGAGAGCGCTCCCAAAAACCATTTACACACGACCCGACTTACACATGCGAAAATCATTTGAAGTCACGCCAGCGTCTTCATTAAAGGGCACACCCGGAAACTCAAAATGTTCGCTTCAAAAACAATATGACCGAACCAATCCAATTAATCCCGGGCAATTCGCTGATTA
>CAZOVY010000100.1:0-20066 GCA_964583255.1 uncultured Prosthecobacter sp. | reverse complement strand
TGGCGGCGGCTACGGTGGTGGCGGCGGCGGCGGTGGTCGCTATTAATCCTCCCACGATCTAAGGATCAACTTTGAAGAGCACGGGTCATCTGGCCCGTGCTCTTTTGTTTTCATCACTGCAGGCTCGACTGAAACTGTGCAGCATTGCCTTCCAGCAGGGCCAGGGCTTCACCAACTAAATACAAAGAACCCGCGACGAGTTGCCGCTGAGCCGATGTGGCGCGGAGTGCTGAAGCTAAATCGTCATGCTCGGTGATCGGCACGTCCTGAAGATCACAATTGTGGTGAATCTCACGCAACTGCGCGGTCGGCATCGAGCGCGGAGAGTGGAAAGTCGTGAAGTGCCACGCGGCGACGATGGGATTGAGCGCCTCAAGCACGCCCGCGATGTTTTTGTCACGCGCGGCGGCAAAAATGATCTCGGCAGTCTCACCAGGAAAGACCATCTGCCAGGTCTTCACCAGTACGGCAGCAGCTTCAGGATTATGCGCGCCGTCCAAGATGATACGATCACCCTTCAAGCGCTGAAAACGCCCGCGCCACTGCACTTGCTTCAGCGCCTGCTCCAGCAAGATGGCCGGTAAACGCACGCCAGCTTCACGCACGGCTTCAAGAGCGAGCGTGGCATTCCAGGCTTGATGACGGCCTTCGAGTCCGAGTTCGATGTCGGTCAAAGGTCTGTCCACCACGATGAGCGGCGCTTTTTTGGCCTTGGCCTCACGCTGCAAAACGGCCATGACTTCAGGCGCTTGCATGCCCGTCACGACGGGCACGTTGGGCTTGATGATGCCGGCTTTTTCTCCGGCAATCTTCGTTAGCGTGTCTCCGAGCTGCTCCATGTGATCGAGCCCGATCCGTGTGATGACACTCACCTCAGGCGTGATCGCATTCGTGGCATCGAGCCGCCCACCGAGTCCGGTTTCTAAAACAACCCACTCAAGCCCACGCTGCCTAAACCAGTCTAAAGCGAGCGCCAAGGTCAGCTCAAAGAAGGTCGGATGCGGACTCCAATCAGCAACGATGACCCGCAGCTTCGCTAGGCCCGCCTCGATCTCTTGATCCGTGATCTCACGCTCGGCGTCACGGATGCGTTCGTTAAAACGCACCAGATGTGGCGAGGTAAAAAGCCCGGCTTTGATGCTGGCTGATTTCAGCATCGAATGCATGAAGGCGCAGGTGCTGCCTTTACCGTTCGTGCCTGCGACATGGATGAATTTCATCTCTGGAGCTGGCAGTTCCAGCGCGGTGAGCAGCTTGTGTACATTGTCCAAGCCAAGCTTGATGCCATACATCTGCGTCTGGTACAGCCAGTCGAGTTCGGGGTGAGTTGCAGTGACCATTTATAGACGGATCTCCATCGCCTGTGCCGCGCGGTGTGCTTTGGCGCGTGCTGCGCTGATGTCCTCTGCCCGTGCCAGCGTGACCGCCATTCGGCGCTGTCCGCTCACGGTTGGTTTACCGAACAAACGAATCTGTGTGTCCGGCTCCGCCAGTGCTTTATCGAGTCCGCCAAACTGCACGGTGCTCGACTCGCCTTCGACCAAAACCGCGCAGCTCGCACTCGCTCCATGCTGATGAATATTTGGAATTGGCAGGCCAAGAATCGCGCGTACATGCAGCGCAAACTCGGACAGATCCTGTGAGATCAGCGTCACCAGTCCGGTGTCGTGCGGTCGTGGTGAAACTTCACTAAAGATCACGTCGTCACCTTTGATGAACATCTCCACGCCAAACAATCCACGACCACCGAGCGCTTCTGTGATCGCTCCGGCCATGTGTTCGGCGGCTGCCAGCGCTTTGGCTGACATCGGGTGCGGCTGCCAGGACTCGCGGTAGTCACCTTTGATCTGCGTGTGTCCCACGGGCGCACAAAATGACGTGCCGCCGACGTGTCGCACGGTCAGCATGGTGATCTCATAATCAAATTCGACGAAGCCTTCGACAATGACCTTGCCCTTCCCCGCGCGGCCACCTTCCTGCGCATACTGCCATGAGTGGGCGATGTCGGCCTCACTCCGCACGATGCTTTGCCCCTTGCCCGACGAGGACATGATCGGCTTCACCACACAGGGCATACCGATCTGGGCGATGCCAGCCCGAAACTCCGCCTCGGTGCCCGCAAACACATACGGCGATGTTTTCAAACCCAGTTCCTCAGCGGCGAGTCGGCGTATGCCCTCGCGATTCATCGTCAGCTTCGCTGCGCGCGCGGTCGGCACCACGGTGTAGCCTTCATTCTCCAGTTCGACGAGCGTGTCCGTGGCGATCGCTTCGATCTCTGGCACGATGAAGTTTGGCTTCTCGACCTCGATGATTCGGCGCAGCGCCTCACCATCCAGCATGGAGATCACATGACTGCGGTGCGCCACCTGCATGGCTGGAGCATTCGCATAGCGATCCACCGCGATCACCTCGCAACCGAGGCGTTGCAGTTCGATGACGACTTCTTTACCCAGCTCACCTGAGCCGAGGAGCATGACTTTAGTAGCCGATGATGAAAGTGGGGTGCCGATGCGGGACATGCCTGCATCTAGCCGTGCCGTTTCCTCACGTCAAACGCCGCATCACCCCATCACTTCTTCTGCCCAGCTTTCGGCTCCGCACCAGCCAAGATGCGGCGGATATTGGCGCGATGCTGCACGATCACCAGCACCATGATCAGCAGGCCAAAGCCGAGCAGCACCGCATCCCACCGCCCCGCGTGATTCATCTGAATCAGCAGCGTCACCGCCACCCCCACGCCGGCCATCATCGAGGCCAATGAAACATAGCGCGTCGTGAAAAAGAACACCAGCCACACGACCAGACCACCCAGCATCGCAATGGGCGCGATGCCGAGCAACACACCCGTCGTCGTAGCCACCCCCTTGCCGCCTTTGAAGCCCAACCAAAAGGTAAACATGTGCCCGAGCACCGCAGCCAGACCCGTCACCACCGCAGCAGTAGATATGAGGGCTTCTGACGGAAGATAAGCACATGCACCTGGCTGATGAGTAAGCCAAGCCTTTGCCAGCAGCACCGGCAGCCAACCCTTCAGCATATCCAGAATAAAAACCGGAATGCCAATGCCCTTACCAAGCACGCGGATCGCATTCGTCGCGCCGATGTTGCCACTGCCATGCTGGCGGATGTCGATGCCCTTCATCTTGCCCGCGATGTAGCCAAACGGCGTCGCGCCACTGACATAGCCGCCTGCCGCGCAAAGAAGGATCGCCAATACTGGATTCATGCCCGCCACCTAGCCAAGCCAAGACGCCATCGCAAGGAGCAGTGACCAAACAAGCCCCCTTCACAAATCATCCAGCTTACTCGTAATCTCCCCACGCCTGACCCAGTGGAGCGCGAGTATGGCTCAGCCTACTCGCCACTTTCATCACCCGCCAGCTTCGCCGCCCGTTCCAGCTCCCGCGTGATGGCGATCTCATGCAGGTGATGCTGCCCTCGGGCTGACGGGAAAGAATTAACCACGAATAGACACTATTGAGCACTCGTTTCTCCAGACCAATCATTCAAAGTGTACCTAGCGTTTATAGCACTGAATGCACGTCTCCTCCGTTCGCGGGGAGTACTGCTTGAGGCGGAGCACGCCACGCAGCCTATCTTCCAGTTGAGGCTCCGGCCTGTTACTCATAAACACTCCCACGATCCACTATCCGAATGATACTCTACTTTTTCGTTGCCCGATTACGGCATAGGCGGCTAAAACTCAATCATGAGATCAAAACCCCGTGATATTCCAACAAAACCCTGGTCTATAAAGCTGCTGAAAAACCTCACGATCTGTGAATGATCACCAATGCTCGCCCAACCCTCAAAGCACCACTCCTGAATGGACCATCTAGCTTCAGCTCTGCTTTCGGCCATCTCATACATTGAGAGCAGAGACGTGCCCGACGAGATTGCGGACAACGATGTTCGTGCACTTGAGGAAGCATTCTATCACCTCCGACAGTGCAGCGATTCGGAGCGCAGTCGCATCGCGGAGGCTGCCCGCACTGAAGCCTCTCAGACTACCGATGCCCGTCGTCAGCAGTCCATGCTCTCGATTATCGAGAATCTAGATATATGACCGAGCACCGCGGATAACACAGGGCAAACTATGAGACTTCACCTCATTTGCTTCGTGCTCGTTCTAACATCTTGCGGGCGTCCGCCGGATGGAAAGCAAGCGCTTCTGGCAATCGATGTTCCAGCCTCCGTCAAATTAGGTTATGTCTCTGGCATGGTCGCACGGATTGAAAGCGATCATACGTTTAAAGTCCTGATCTATGGCGAAACCGAGGCGCATGGTGGCGTCAGGCTCACACCGGTGGTTTTTGGTCGAGTTGCTCCTGACGGCGAAACGAAGATTTCGGAGCAGACGGTCGTGACTGTTGAACAGCCGACACCCATTGCATTGAGATGCTATCGGGGTGTGCTCTTGTGCGATTCAGCAAGACTGAAGGTCCAAATCAACCTTGAGGTAAAAGAGGCCGGTGCTTGGCATCCCTTCGGCTGGAATGGCGACTGGCCGTTGATCGTCGCAGATATTGATTCCAAAGAATGAAAGAAGCCTAACATTAAAGGTTGCATGGCTGCGAGGAACGGGCCAGCCTCCGGCTCCTTCAACCTTCCGCAGTGCGGTGGCCATGCCAGTGGAAGTCAGGCCGTCTGAGCCTTGTCATCGCTCACGCCCCGAGTATGAGCAGCGCATGAAAGCCTACCAGATCACCGGCACAGAGGGACTCGCCTCATTAAAACAAGTCACACTGCCCGACCCCGTGCCGCAGTCCGGTGAGGTGCTCGTCCGCCTCCGAGCCTGCTGCCTGAACTTCCGGGATCTCATGAACGTGCTCGGCATTCGTGGCGTCACTGGCCCCGTGCCGCGTGTGCCCTGCTCAGATGGCGCGGGCGAAATCATCGCGCTGGGGGAAGGTGTCACCGACTGGCAGATCGGGCAGCGCGTCGTCATCCCCTTCATGCCGAGCTGGCTCGATGGTGGCTTCACCCAGCAGCACGCCAGCCGCGCCCTCGGTGGTGCGGTGGACGGATTGCTGCGTGAGCAGGCCTGCCTACCAGCGACCAGCCTGCTGCCCATTCCCGATCACCTCCCCTTTGAAGAAGCCGCCACCCTGCCCTGCGCCGCCGTCACTGCCTGGGACTCCTTATTTTTGCGCGGTGATCTGAAAGCTGGCGAGACCGTGCTCATCCTCGGCACGGGCGGTGTCTCCATCTTCGCGCTTCAGTTTGCCAAGCAAGTCGGAGCGCGCGTCCTCGCCATCACCAGCAGCGACGCCAAAGCCGCGCGCCTGCTCGAACTCGGTGCCGATGCCGTGCATAACTACCGCACCGACCCCGCCTGGGATGACTGGGCACTCTCTCAGACCGGCGGACTCGGCGTGGATCGTGTCATCGAGATCGGTGGCCCCGAGACCCTGAACCGCAGCATCAAAGCCACCCGATTCGGCGGTCACATCTCCCTCATCGGCGTCCTCACCGGAACTGCGGGAGAGGTGCAAACCGTCGGCCTCCTGCGCAAAGGCATCCGGCTGGATGGCATCTACGTCGGCTCACGCACCATGTTCGCCCATATGCTGGACAAGATCACCGCGACGCAGATGCACCCCATCATCGACACCGCCTTCGAGTTCGATCAAGCCCCCGCCGCCTTTCAGCGCATGGAAAGCGGCCAGCACTTCGGCAAGATCGTGATCCGAGTTTGATCCATCGCCCGTGGACACAAAAAAGGAGCAGGCGAACCTGCTCCCTTTGAATTTGAGTGAGTCGCTTTGGCCTCAGGCGACGGCTTCGGAGCCTTTGTGGCCGAGCTGTTTCACTGCCTTGTTGAGCTGATCGTATTCCAGAGGCTTTTTGATCACGGTCACGGGGCCATGAGAGAGAATGCGGCTGAGTACTTCACTGTCTGGATAGCCGGTGATGATCACGATCGGCAGGTCAGGATGGAGGGCTTTGAGCTGGGAATACACTTCGTCACCCGGAACGTCTGGAAGCTTGAGGTCTAGAAAGACGAAGTCGAATTTCTGCTTCTTGGCCAAGCTGATGGCCTCAGCGCCGGTGCCGACGACGAGACGCCCGAAACCAGCTTTCTTGAGGAACTGCTTAAACAGAGCCTGCAAAGCTGGGTCATCATCAACCACCATGACGGTAGGCTGGCCGGTCTGTTCTTCTTTACGCAGTACGTCGCGGTCAAGCAGGCTGCGCTTGATGCGCCAGCGGCCGCCGATCTGCACCGCTGGTAGCTGACCACGCTGCACGAGATAATAGACCGTCGGCAACGGGATGCGGAGATATTCAGAGGTCTCTTTGACCGTCATGAGTTCTGGTAGGGGTAGATCAGCCATAAGAGTATTTTGAGTCAGGATGGAATATTGTAAAATGAAGGGTCCGGCTGGCCCTTCGGTCAGTAATGAGTCGAGTTTGGTATATAATTACCATGACGGCAAGGCTTTTTTTACGTTAACACCACTCTTGGATTCTATCAGAATAGATAAATCTACAAAATGAGTCACAAAAAAGAGAGGTGTTTAATGAAGCCTGTGATTGCTCAAGCAACCATTGCCAGTCGGCACAATGGCCCATTTCGATAAAGCTCTGAGATTCCCGATTGGAATCACCAGACGCACTGCAAAGAGCGCCTTCGCTCTTTCTTCACTCTTTCAATGCCGCAGGTCGATGCGCGGGAATTTGTGCTTTGAAATCACCCAGGCTATTCCAGTGGGCGTGCTCGCTGAGATCCACCTCTGCAATGGCCAGGGTGCCCCAGTCCGTGGCCTTGGCTAGCACGTCGCCATAGTGATCGAAGATGCCCGAGATCATCCACTGGTGCTGCCGCTCATCTGTGTAGGTGCTGCTCACCACATAGACATGATTTTCACAGGAGCGAGCAGCGGCCAGGAGTGGATTGCAGCCCCAGACCGGCCAAGCGATCACCTCAGCACCGTGAATCGTCAAAGCACGTGCTACCTCGGGAAAGAAACCATCGTAGCAGATCATGATGCCCACTTTGCCAAAGCGCGTGTCGAAAACTGGATACTCGCGTCCAGGCGTGATACCGGCTTCGATCTCGCTTCGCGGCAAAGTGACTTTGCGATACTTGCCCACCATCTTTCCATCTGGGCCGATGAGCGCGGCGGTATTATAGAGAGTCTTGCCGTCTCGCTCGACCAAGCCAGCCACGATGTAGAGGTCGTGCTGCTTCGCCAGCCTGCCGAAGTACTCGGTGCTTGGCCCTGGCACTGACTCGGCGCACTCGTCCATCTTTTTGCCTGTTCCATAATAGGTAAGCGTCTCCGGCAGCACCACGAGGTCGGCTTTCTGCTTCGCGGCTTCGGCAATGAGTGATGCGAACTGCGGCGGCTTGTCCTCTGGGTTTTTTCCTTCTTTCGGCTGAAGGTGGATCGTCGCCAGCCGCACTTTGCGCGGCGTTGGCGCGGGCACTTCAGTCAAAGTCACATCACTCCACTCGACACGCGCATTGGCTGCCCATTGTAGATAAAGCTCGATCTTGGCCTGCGTGGCCTTGGCTGGCGCTCGTAGAGTGGACTCAACTCGACCCCAAACGCCTGATCCACCACCGAGATCACTCGGATACTCGGGCTCCGCGCGTGGGATGTTTCCTTGGGCGTAGCCGCTCTTCGCAGGCTCCTCCCAGCTCACGGGATTGCCTTTAACATCCTGCCAAAGCACGCGCGCCACCACACTCCGGCGCGGCTCTGGCACATCGCTAAATTTACGCCAAGCCTCGAAATGGAAATATTTCCCGCCCTGCACAGGCAGCACTTTTTCCCAGCAGCCGATCCACTGTTCCCCTTCCCCGGTTTCGATCACCAGACCACCTTTGCCGTCACGTCCGGCTTTGGGGTTCCAAACATGATCCGGTGTCGCCTCAGCGCGGGGAGAAGCAAAAATCCAACCATCCGAAGCATTAGCCCTGAGATAGCTACAGGAGAGCAATGCGGAGACCAAAAAAAAGAGCGGGCGAATGTTCATGAGTAAAATGAGATACGTAGGCCAACCAAGGTTTCTCTTTCACGTCGGGCAAAAGCCCGTATCATCCGCGCCCCTTTTCCTATTATGATCAAAGTCGGACTCGTCTCCCTCGGCTGTGCCAAAAACCTCATCGACTCCGAAATCATGGTCGGCCACCTCCAGCAGGCTGGTATGATGATGACACCGGAGGCTGATCTGGCCGATGTGCTCATCATCAACACTTGTTCCTTCATCGACATGGCAAAAAAGGAAAGTGTCGGTGCCGTGCATGAAGCCGTCGATGCGCGTGGCGAATCCAAGAAGCGCAAGAGGCAAAAAATCATCGTCGCAGGCTGTCTGTCCCAGCGTTTCGCTCAGGAGCTACCCGGCCTCATGCCAGAGGTAGATGCCTTCATCGGACTCGACCAGATCACGCAGATTGCCCCGATCATCCAAGGGCTAATGGACAAAGATAAAGGCGAACAGGAAAACCTCGTCACTCGTCAGCCACAATACATCCCCGACTACGACACACCGCGCTTCCGCCTCACGCCGAAACATTTCGCCTACATCAAAATCGCTGAAGGTTGCAACCACCCCTGCTCCTTTTGCATCATCCCGCGCATCCGTGGCCGTCATCGCAGCCGCACTCAGGAAAGCGTGGTCAAAGAGGCAAGACAGCTCATCGAAAGCGGCGTCAAAGAGATCAATCTCATCTCCCAAGACACGACTTATTTTGGCATGGATAAATGGGAGGGTGAGCGCCCGAAACCACGCAGTGGCGTCGATTCAAGCAAAGGCGAATCCCTTTCCACCCTGATCCGCGAACTCAACGCCATCCCCGGTGATTTCTGGATTCGCCTGCTCTACACCCACCCCGCGCATTGGAGTGATGACTTAATTCAAGCCATTGCTGAAAGCCCCAAGGTGGCCCGCTACATCGACATCCCGCTACAACACATCAGCGACAACATGCTCACTCTGATGAAGCGCGAAACTGACGGCGCTTACATTCGCGGCCTGCTCAAACGCATCCGCAAAGGCATCCCGGGCATCGCCATTCGCACCACCTTCATCGTCGGCTTCCCTGGTGAGACCGAGGCTGATTTCAATGAACTCGTGCAATTCATTGAAGACGAAAAATTCGAGCGTGCAGGCGTCTTCAATTACTCGCGTGAGGAAGATACCCGCGCCGCCAAGCTTGAAGGCCATATCCATCACATGACCCGCAAAGCCCGCTGGAACGAAGCTATGCGCTCCATTCAGCGTGGCGTCGAGCACGTCAATCGCCAGCAAGTCGGCAAGAAGATGCGCGTCCTCGTCGAAGAACCCGGCGTCGCCCGCAGTGAGATGGATGCCCCAGACATCGACACCACCGTCTTCGTCGATAAAAAACTCCCTGTCGGCAGTTTCGCCGACATCACGATCAAAGAGTGGCGCGGCTACGATCTGGTCGCTGGCTGAGTCTGCATATTGAAGTTCCGCTTCAGGCGGTGATTGAAGGTGGAATGACAAACCCATGTCCGGCATCTCTCTCAAAAATATCCAGTTCGCCTACCCAGGTAGTCCTTTCCGACTTCAGGTGAAAGGCTTGGAGGTCACTCCAGGCAATGGATTTGGACTTCTCGGACCGAGCGGCGCAGGCAAGACGACTCTGCTACGCCTCATGACAGGTCTGCTCCAGCCTCAGGCCGGTGAGGTCCGACTCGGCGACGCAACGCTCCACACCTTATCCGAGGCCGAACGCCGGGCCTTCCGACTGAGCGAGGTCGGCTTGGTGTTTCAGGACTTTGCTTTGCTCGATTACCTGACGGTGGAAGAAAACATCCTGCTGCCGCAGACCTTTCGCCGCGCAGCCACCGCAAACCAAGCATCACAGGCACGCGATCTCGCCGAGAGATTAGAGATCGGCCAGCATTGGCAGAAATTCGCCGGGCAGCTTTCTCAAGGTGAGCGTCAGCGCGTCGCCATCGCCAGAGCCTTAGCTCACAAGCCACGCTTTTTGTTCGCCGATGAACCCACCGCTTCACTGGATGCCAAACGTCGCAGTCGAGTCATGGATTTACTCATGGAGTACACGACTCAGCAGCAGGCCTGTCTTGTGATGGTCACGCATGACACGGAGCTGATGCCCCTTTTCCCCAATCATGCGCGTGTGGAGGACTTCACGTCATGATCAAAGCAGCGCTCCATCTCGCCTGGCGCTATGTCGCGCGGCATCGCTTGCAAACATTGCTGCTCGCAGGAGCGCTCGCACTCGTGATCGCCCTGCCCCTTTGCCTGCGGGTGCTGGTGCAGGCCACCGAGACGACGATGCGTGAACGCGCCGTATCCACACCGCAGCTCATGGGCGCGCGTGGCAGTGCACTGGATCTCATGCTCACGGCGCTCTACTTCAAGCAACAGCCACTCCCGCCCATCGCTATGAAGCATCTGCAAGAGCTGCGCGCCACAGGCTTGGGTGCAGCGATCCCACTCGATGTGCGTTTTCATGCCCAGGAGTCACCGATCGTCGGCACTGAAATCGAGTACTTCAGTTTCCGACGACTGCGCATCGACTCTGGGAAAATGCTCACACGTCTTGGCGATTGCGTCATCGGCGCACGAGTCGCTCAACGCCGAGGTTTAAAGCCGGGTGACGCCATCTTTTCATCTCAAGAGCAAGTCTTCGACATGGCAGGCGTGTATCCATTAAAGATGCGTATTGCGGGAGTGCTTGCCTCAAACGGCACGCCAGATGATGACGCCATCTTTGTCGATCTAAAAACCGTCTGGCTTATCCAAGGGCTAGCTCATGGCCACAATGATGTCGCTACCACCAAGGATGCAGTGCTCAAAAACGAGACCGACAACGTGGTCGCTAATGCCAGCGTGCGCATGTTCAATGAAGTCACCGACAAGAATCTCAGCGGCTTCCATTTTCATGGGGACGATGCCGCCTACGAACTCAGCGCCATCCTCGTGCTACCGAAAAATGCAAAGTCGGAAGCACTGCTGACCGGCCACTATTTAAAAGGCAGCAATCCCGTGCAGCTCATCCGCCCACGCGAGGAATACGACACGCTGATGAGCACCCTGTTTCAGGTGCAAGCTCTCGCGCTAAGCGTGCTAGCACTGACACTCGCTGCCGCAGCCGCCATTTCTGCACTCGTTTTTGCGCTCTCCTTCCGCCTGCGGCAGCGTGAGTTCACCACACTCGGAGATGTCGGCGTCTCACCGTTGGCCTTGGGACTGACCAAGCTCTTTGAGATCAGCATCGTCGGTGCACTCGGCCTCACGCTAGCTTTGATCGTGACTTTAATCATCGACTGGAATGCGCAAATTTGGGTGCAGATGCTCCTCAAATAAACAACACAGGCGCCATAAAGGACGCAGATCGACGGAAAAAATGCCAGGGGACCGCAGCATAAACAGGCATGCTGCCGTTGCTTCCGTCAGGACCTGGCGGGGTTCACAAGCTGAGCATCCACGGCCCCTGACGTTGTTTTGATAGGCTCTTGCTGTGCATTCCGCAAGCCCGAATCCAAGCTCTCGCCGCCGCTAATTTGAGATCGACAAAAATTGGTGTTGTCGAAAAAGCCGGAAGTCTGTAAAAGAAAGGTCTTAATCCCAATTTCACACACACATGGTCTGGAAGATTCTCTCATTTCTCTCGGCAGCCTGCCTCGGCGCAGCTTGCTATTTCGCTTGGTCTAACCAGAAGGACCTCCTTCACGAGCGTGATCGCGAACGTTTCGGAAAGGTGAATTTGAAAGCTGCCCAAGAGCGCAAAACCGAAGGAGATGCAGCCTTGATAGCTAAAAAGACCGCCTTGGACGGTGCCCAAAAAGACTTGGAAACTAACAAGGCTGAAACCGTCAAACTCGCTCAGGACGCCACAGAGAAAGAAGAAGGTTTGAAACTGCTCAAAGGTAACCTAGAACAAATCGAGCAACAGGTCGCCGCTCAGCAGAAACAAATCGAAGAGGCTGGCGATGTCGAAAAACTTCTCGCTCAAATCGACAAATACAAAAAGGAACAGGCCGAAGCCGAAGCTGGTGTCGCCAACCAAACTCAACGACTAGCTTCTGCTAAAGCTCAGCATGAGAGCGTATTGGCGCAGACCGCAAGCCTCAGAGATGCTGAAGCCAAAGGTCGTCGCGGCATTTTAGACACAGCCTTCACTGCCCGCGTGAGCCAATTCTTCCCCGAATGGCAATTTGCGATCTTGAATAAGGGTAACTCCGGTGGCGTCATTGCCAATGCCAGCCTTGATGTGAAGCGCGGTGTCAATGTGATCGCCAAACTCAAGGTGATGAATGTGGAACAAAATGGAGCTGTAGCTGAAGTGGTAAAAGGGAGCCTTGCAGAAGGTGACACGATTCGCACGGGTGACATAGTCGTTGCTTCCGCGACACAAAGCGCCAAGTCTGATGAAGCCCCTTCTTCGGACTCTAAATCTGCAGCGGCACCCGCTGCAGGAGCCGCTGCACCGATGGACACTGCTGCTCCAGCAGCACCCGCAATGGGCGCTGATCCTTTCGGCGCGGCTCCGGCACCTGCTGCCGCTCCAGCAGCGCCTGCAATGGGCGCTGATCCATTCGGCGCTGCTCCGGCACCTGCAGCGGCTCCAGCAACACCCGCAATGGGCGCTGATCCTTTTGGCGCAGCACCCGCACCTGCCACTCCCGCACCGGCTGGCACCCCAGCAGCACCAAGCACCGCAGATCCTTTCGGCGCGGCCCCTGCTAAGCCTTGATCCAACGTCAGCTAGAGTACTCTCACTACCGCTAACTCACCTCTTACACTTTCCCTTCCATGACAAAAGTCCTCTTCATTCTCAGCGCACTGCTGATTCTTGTATCCACCTTCTTCGCCTACCAAAACGGGCGTGAATTTGCCAAAGTCCGCAGCGACGTCTCAGCCGTCAATGTTCAAGTGCAGGGCGCACTGAGTGCGGCAAATTCCATCGTTTCAGAGGTCAATAAAGTTGGCGGAGAAATCGCCAAAATTCAGCAGGATCTCGAAATCCAGACCGAAAAAGTTAAATCTCAGAAGCTCAAGATTGCTCAGGCCGACAATGATACCAAGTTGGTGACGGATAAGCTCGATGTGGCCAATAAGAAAGGCAGTGATCTGCGCATCAAATTGGAAAAACTGCCGAAAGATATGAAACCAGAAACCATGGTCGAGCAAATCAATGGCATGAAAAAATCCACGGCTGAATTCCAAGCGCAGATGGAAGCGAAGAAGAAGGAAGTCGAAACTGAAGAAGCCAAAATGGTCGATGCCAACCGTGGCCTTGATGAAGTCACCCGCAAGATCGCTGACCGCAAAAAGTCCTTTGATCGCAACAGCCTAGACGCCAGAATCGTGGCTGTGAACAATGAGTGGGGCTTTGTCGTGGTGAACGCAGGCAAGACTCTCGGCATCAGTGATGCCACCAAACTCTTGGTCGTCCGTGGCACTCAAACGGTGGGTAAGCTCAGTGTCCTTTCCATCGAGGGCGAGCGCACTGTGGCTAACATCGTCCCCGAGACCTTGACTTCTGGCCTCCGTATCGCTCCTGGCGACCAGGTGATTTTGGAAAACCTGTACCAGTAACCGCAATTCATGCGTAAAAGTGGCGATATGAAATCCCGGATCATTTACCTGTCGCTGGCCAGTGCTTTTGTTGTTGCATCTCTTGTCTCATGCAATTCAGCAGATAAACCCAAACGCCGTGAACGCGTGGCTCCCACGGTTAGTGACAGCACGCTTCCCTGGAACCGTCCTCCCAAGTGGGAAGGCAATTCCCGTTACGGTCAGATGATGCCTGGAAGCCGCTAATTGCTATCCGCTCAGACTTACGGCACTAGGTTCTCTCAGCTTTTGGATCGAGAATCTACACATAGACTCTCACTTGGCCCGATTCTGGCGCATACTCAAAGCTACCGAATAGCCAATGCCTCACGCAGCACCGTCGTCTAGCGCACAATCCCAATCACAATCGCCAGAACGGACCTCTGGTGTGATTGGTTACCGGCCTGAGCCTGGGATTTATGACGAGATGCTGTTGCCCAACGGCGAACTGCGACCGCACTGGAAGACTTTCGGTAGCTTTCTCAATCAGTGCACCAAGAGCGATTTCAGTGTCCGCGCTGACAGTATCCAGCGTCTCCTACGTGACCACGGCGTCACATACAACATCTACGACGACGCCTTGGGCACTAGCCGCCCCTGGTCGCTTGATACCCTGCCCTTCATCCTGGCTCTGGAAGAGTTTCAGCAAGTCCAGCGCGGACTCGATCAGCGCGGACGCCTGCTCAATGCCATCCTGTCCGACCTCTATGGCCCACAAAAACTGCTGCGTGACGGCCTTCTGCCACCCAGCCTTGTTTATGCCAATCCAGGCTACCTCCGACCCGTTCGCGGGATCAATCCACAGGGTGGGCGCTTTGTTTTCACCATGGGCAGCGACCTCGTTCGTGGTGCCGATGGCCAGTGGCGAGTGCTCGCTGACCGTGCTCAGGCCCCCAGCGGACATGGTTACGCTTTAGAAAACCGCATCATCCTCGCCAACGTCTATGCCGAGGAGTTCAATGCCTCCAAGGTCAAGCGACTCGCCGCCTACTTCGAGATGAAGCGCGACATGCTCCGCTCCCTCGCGCCCAAGCGACGCAGCGGAGATGCCGGCATCCTCATGCTCACGCCGGGGCCCTATAATGAGACCTATTTTGAGCATGCCTTCAAAGCACGCTATCTCGGCTTCCCTCTCGTCGAGGGTGCCGATCTCACCGTTCGCGACCGTCATTTGCATCTGAAGACCCTCGAAGGCCTGCGCCGTGTCGATGTCATGGTGCGCCATGTCGATGACGTCTTTTGCGATCCCCTCGAACTCAATTCCGGTTCGCTGCTCGGCGCTCCAGGTTTGCTAGAGGCCTGGCGCAACGGCAGCATCGCCATGGCCAATGGACTCGGTGCGGGATTGGTGGAGACCCCAGCCCTACACCCCTTCATGCCCGGCCTCTGCCGTCATTTGCTGGGTGAAGAATTACTTCTCCCCTGCGTGCCCACATGGTGGTGTGGCCAGAAACGCGAGCTCGATCTCGTGCTCGCTCAGCCAGACCGCTGGGTCGTCAAACCAGCCTTTGTCCGTGGCGCTCGTGATCCCGTCTTCCTTGCTGATCTCGATGCCGAGCAGAAAGCCAGAATGCTCGACACCATCCGCGCTACCCCCCATGAATGGGTCGCACAGGAGGTGCTTAGCCTCTCCACAGCACCCACTTGGACAGGCAATAAGATCGAGCCACGTTCCCTCGTCTGGCGGGCCTTCATCATTGCTCAGGGAGACGGCTTCATCGCCATGCCCGGCGGCCTTTCGCGGGTGAGTCCCGAGCCACACCGCTGGCTTGTCACCATGCGCAGCGGCGGCATCAGCAAAGACACCTGGGTCATCGGCGACGGCTCATTGGACACCTATTATGAAAGCCGCCGCCAGCAGCAGCCCATCGTCATTCGCCCAGCGCGCCCACCCAGCGGCGTGCCCAGCCGAGTTGCCGATCATTTGTACTGGCTCGGCCGCTACGCCGAGCGGCTAGAGATCACCGTTCGTCTCCTCCGTGCCGTCATGCAGCGCCTCGCCGGAGAGCGCACGCAGACTCAGGGGCGGGAGGTCCAGGGCTGCCTCGCCCTCATGGTCCGCATGGGACTCGTGCCAAAAGAAGGCACGATCTCCATGATCGATAATCTCCAGGCCCTCCTCCTCGATCCCAAGCGCGACAGCAGCGTCCCCTTTCTCCTCAGCCGCCTGCGCTACAATGCCGCCGCCGCGCGTGACCGACTTTCAGACGACACCTGGCGCCTCTTCAACCGCATCGAGCGTGACGCACGTCTCCCCGCCGGCCCCTTTGTCGTCTCCACCGCCCAGGGCGTGCTCGACACCCTCATCCTCGATCTCGCAGCCTTCAGCGGGATGCAGCAGGAAAACATGACCCGCGGCCACGGCTGGCGCTTCCTCGAAATCGGCAAACGAATCGAGCGCGCCAGCATCGTCCTCGACCTCGTCACCACCGCCACGAAACAATGTGCGCTGGATGACATCCTGCTCAGTCCCCTGCTGGAGATCTGCGACAGCACCATGACCTACCGCCGTCTGCACTTCGCCCAGCCCAGCCTCATCCCCGTGCTCGATCTCCTGCTGCTCAACGACATCAATCCACGCTCAGTCGCCCATCAGTTCAGCATCCTCGGTCGGCAGAGTTCCCAGCTCCCCATGGACCCCACCGCTGACCGCGGAGAAAGCGCCCGTCAGCAGTGTGACTCCCTCCAGTCAGACCTCGCCGCGCTCAATCTCGACGCCCTCGCCAAGGCCGGAGACGACATCTTTGGGCACGTCCCCACCGCCTGTGAAAATCTCAGCCACGGGCTCGAAAAACTCTCCAATCTCATCACCGAGCACTTCTTCTCCCACGCCTCCCGCCGTGCCGAAGGCTAACTCCCATTCACCGTGCGCTACCACATCATCCACCGCACCACCTACACCTATGAGAGTCCCGTCACCGTGTGCCACTACACAGCGCGGCTAGAGCCACGCGCACTGCCCTTTCAGGAGTGTCCCTGGCATGAGATGACGATCCGCCCCGAGCCTGTGGAGCGCTCCGAGCGTGCCGACTACTTCGGCAATACCCACGTCTATTTCGAGATCGAAGGCTCGCACCAAAAGCTCGAAGTCATCGCCCGCAGCCTCGTCGAAGTACAGCGCGCCATCGTCGTCGATGCCAGCCTCACCCCACCCTGGGAGACCATCCGCGACGCCTGCCGCAGCAGCCGCTTCAATGCCTCCAGCACAGCCGGAGAACTCACTTACGCTTCTCCTTTGATCCCCGTCGGCCCCGCCTTCGCCGACTACGCCCGTGCCTCCTTTCCCGCCAAGCGGCCCATACTCGAAGCCGTCTGTGACCTGAATCGCCGCATCAACGAAGATTTCCTCTTTGACCCCACCGCCACCGACCACGCCACCCCGGTTGAAGAAGTGCTCAAAAAGCGCCGAGGCGTCTGCCAGGACTTCGCCCAAGTCATGATCGCCAGCCTGCGTAGCCTCGGCATCCCCACTCGTTACGTCAGCGGCTACCTCGAAACCCTGCCCCCACCCGGTAAAATCAAGCTCGTCGGGGCAGACGCCTCCCACGCCTGGGTCTCCGTCTATTGTGGTGAAACCATCGGCTGGATGGATGCTGACCCCACCAACAACATCCTCCCCTCCGACCGTCACATCACCCTCGCTTGGGGGCGCGACTTCAGCGACGTCAGCCCCCTCCGCGGCGTCACCATCGGTGCCGGTGAGCAGCGCCTTCAGGTCGCCGTCGATGTCCTTCCCGAGAAAGAGTGAGTCATCGCCGAAGCTTTCTTGGGCGCGATTGCCATCGGCAGGACAAGACCGATGATGATGAGCAGCATCGGCGTGATAGGCGCTAACAGAACGCCCAAAAACAATTGAGCCTCCGTCAGCCCCTCCATGCGAGTCAGCTTCCAAAGACTGAGCGTCATCACGAACACGCTCGCCACGAAACACATGATTCGGACGAGATTGGCAACCGTGTCATCGGCAACGATCCTGAGGTTCAGGACCTGAGTGAATGAATGTTTCATAGATGGTTATTAGTCTCTCGTTTTCCACGGCCAAGAGCAAGAAAAAACTAAAGTCGGCGAGTTTTCAATGAATGCGCCGATTGGTGAAACCTTGCTGACAGAGGTCAGGACTTCAATCCCTTCTGCTTGCACTCCTGAGCGTCCTTTCACAAGTCCACGCCTCCCCCTCACCCATGTCACCTTCTTTTATTCTTACCCATCCTGGCGGCGCTCATAAAGACGAACTTCTCGCCTGCTGCCTCCTCGCCGCTGTGCACCGCGTGCCCATCATTCGCCGCGAACCCACCGAGGAAGATCTCTCCGACCCCACCATCGCCGTCGTCGATGTCGGCGGCGAGCACGCGCCCGAGCGGCACAATTTCGATCACCATCAGTTCCCAGCCGATCGCCCGCCCGTCTGCGCCCTCAGCCTCGTACTCCTGCATCTCGGCGTCTATGAAGATGCTCGACAGTTCTGTGATTGGCTGGAGCCAGCCGAGTGGTTCGACACCCGCGGCCCCAACGTCACCGCCAAGTGGCTCGGCGTGGGCCGCGACACCATGAACAAGCTCAGTTCCCCCATCGACATCACCATTCTACGTCGCTTCGCCAAAGCCAAGCGCCTCGAACCCGGCGAGCCGTTGTGGGAAATTCTCAGCTACATCGGCCAGGACCTCCTCGAGTATTTGCGTGATCTCCGCACCCGCCTCGACTTCGTCTCACAGCACGCCGAAATCTGGAGCATCGATGGCCATGAAATTCTTTTCATCCCCCGCACCGACCCCATTCCCGATGAACCCTCAGCCGGCATCGGCCGCTACCTGGAAAGCATCGGCAAGAGCCGCAGTATCGCCGCTCTCATCTACCCCGACCGCCGCGGCAGCGGCTACGGCCTCTCACGCCACAACGACGACCCACGCTACGACTTCACACGCATCGAAAAAGAACCCGACGTCCACTTCGCACACGCCCGTGGCTTCGTCGCCAAAACATCCGCAGCACAGATTGACCGCGTAAAAGAGCTTCTCGGTTTAGCACGGGTCTAATCAAAATCAGCCTCCCTTGAATGGTGCACCCTCGGCTAGTCACCCACATTTGAAACCATTAAATCGTTACATTAATAACTTTTAAAAGCCTGAGGCCCCGGTCACACAATGAGATCAAAGTCTTCATAACTCAACTCAGAGCTAAAGGCACCACGCCGAGGTCTCAGCATTCACCAACATCTGACAAAAAAGCCATTTATTGTTGGAAATAGCGAACTCTGATTAGCGTGTAATATGAATCTAAAATATTCTATTTAAGTCTTTCAGATCACTTGAGCGCACCCCACTGACGGAATAAAAAAGTAACGATTTGAGAGGATTTAATCGTTACAGATGTATCCATGAGACCCACTAACCCCGCCCCGTTTGTAACGCTTAACGCGCTGTGTAACGCATATTCGCCAGTAGCGTTTCAGCACAGGCTGTGGCAAAGGCGGAGTCATTGATCTCCACGTCCATCTCGATCACTGGAATGTCCGCCCGCAGATGCTCTTTGATCGCCGTAAAGAGCGCCGCATCTGCTTTCGGATCATGAAAGGCTTTCCCTTCAGCACTGATCACGCTGATTGCCTTTAGCGGCAGTAGCATGGTGACGGGAGCCGTGTAGGCATTCACTTTTTCGGCGATGATTTTCCCGAGCTGCGCGCACTCTTCCGGTGAGGTGCGCATCAGCGTCACCTGCGGGTTGTGATGGTAGAAAGTGCGTTCGGCAAACTTCGCAGGCACCGTTTGTGGCTCGCCGAAATTCACCATGTCCAGACAGCCCGGTGTGACGATGGCAGGCACCTTGGCTTTCGCTGTCGCATCCAGTCGCTCGGGTCCGGCATTGAGCACACCGCCCAGCAGTTCATCCGCCCATTCGGTGGTCGTGATGTCGAGCACGCCCGCGACCATGCCGCTTTCGATCAGCGACTCCATGGCACGTCCGCCATTGCCAGTGGCAGCAAAGACAAGCACCTCATAGCCCGCCGCCTCCAGCAATTCCTTGGCCTCAGTCACACAGGCCGTTGTATTGCCAAACATGCTGGCGACGATCAGCGGTCTATCCGAGACCGGGCGCTGCTTGCGCAATTCCGCCGCCTCCACCATGCCGCAGATGGCACCCGCCGCGTTTTCAAAGATCACACGGGACAGGCGATTGATGCCCGCCACATCGACGATGGCCGGCATCATCACGATGTCCTTCGTGCCGACATAGGGCGCGGTGTTGCCGCTGGCCAGCGTGCTCACCATCACCTTCGGGAAACCGATGGGCAGCGCACGCATCGCCGCCGTGCAGATGGCGGTGCCACCACCACCACCGAGAGAAACCACGCCCTGGATGCGTCCGCTCTCCACGAGTCCGCTCACATACTTTGCCGCCGCGCGCGCCATCAGCGCCACGCATTCGCCACGATCCTGCCGCGCCAGGATCGCCTGCCAGGCCTCACCACTCGCTGCCGCGACCGCTGCTGAGCTGACCTC
>CAZOVY010000099.1:0-20657 GCA_964583255.1 uncultured Prosthecobacter sp. | reverse complement strand
ACGCCAACCCCAGCAAGAAGGCCCGCGAAGTGGAAATCAAACTCATCGCCCGCCTCAAGAAGCACGCCGGCAATCCCAAGTTCAAAGAACTCGGCGAACGACTGGAAAAAATCCGCGAGCGCCACGAGCAAGGCCTTCTCAACAGCCTGGAGTTCTTGAAAGCCATTCTCGAAGTCGCCAAAGACACCGTCGCCACCTAGAACCAGATCGACCCCGAAGAGGAGCAGGACAAAGCCTTGGCCGCCCTGACCGAACTCTTCAACGAAGTGAAGAGCAAGCAGACGCACGTCATCGTCGAGCGACTCGTCGCCGACATTGATGGCATCGTCCGGCAGATTCGTTTCGATGGCTGGCAGACGACGAGCCAAGGTGAACGCGAAGTCCAAAAGGCCCTGCGACTCTCCCTGCGGAAATACAAACTGCACACCGACCAAGACCTCTTCGACAAGGCTTACGGGTATATCCGGGAGTATTATTGATCGCCATGCGCTTCTGGTGGGTGAACCATAAACAGACCTTCGAACATGAGGTCGGGAAGGGCTATATCTGGTGCCCAAAGCGTAAGAAAGACGAGTCGCGCAATCACTTCTACGAAACGCTGAGGGAAGTGCAGCAAGGAGATCTTGTTTTCTCCTTTGCTCATGCCCATCTTCAAGCTGTCGGGGTAGCGAAGCTGCCATGTTACTCATGTCCAAGACCCGATGATTTTGGCAAGGTCGGTGAGGCCTGGGACCAGCGAGGCTGGCGAGTGGATGTGGGATTTCAGAAGTTCGCCAAGCCGCTCAAAATAACAACAGTGGCGTCACTGATCGCGCCGTTGCTGCCATCTCGGTATTCGCCGATCCAAGCCAACGGGTATGGTAATCAAGGCGCTTATCTTGCTGAGATTTCGACAGAGTTCGCCAAGCGGTTGCTTGAGCTCAGTGAACCTCGCCTGCTTGGATTGATGAATCTGAATGTGGCTAGGGAAGACTGTGCTATCACGATTGCCGACCCGGTGGTGCTAACCGAGTGGGAGGATGCATTGCAGGCCAGCATCGCGGAGAACGAAGCCATGTCAGAGACAACTCGAAAAGCATTGATCCAAGCCCGAAGGGGACAGGGGATTTTCAAGACAAATGTGGCTCGGTTTGAACATGAATGTCGCATCACTCACGTCCACAACCCCACACATCTGATTGCTAGCCACATCAAGCCATGGCGGGAGTCGAGCGATGACGAGCGCCTGGCCGGTGGCAATGGTTTGCTGCTGACGCCGTCCATCGATCACCTCTTCGACCGCGGATTCATTTCCTTCAGCGATGAGGGAGAAGTGCTCGTGTCGCCTGTGGCAGACCAAGAGTCGCTGCCTCGCATGGGTCTGATATGTGACCGCCCCATCTTTGCGGGCCGCTTCAATACTGACCAGCGGCACTTCCTTGATTATCATCGGCAGGAGATTTTCCTGAAGTCGGCGCTTTAGATTCCAAAACTTGCGCTGGACACATGAATGTAGTCACCAACTCCCACTGGCTGAATCAACTGCGCAAGCTGAACCCGAACCGCTCAAAGGCGAAGGGTGCTGCTCCGCACAAGCCATGTCTGTTGCTTTCGCTGTTGGACATGGCCCAAGATGGCGAGTTGCAGGTTCGGGATTTACGGCGAACACCAAGTCTGCATGTGCGGTTCAACGCGTTCAGTTCATTGGCGTTGCCGCGCTGGGGTGGGAAGGTGGATCTGAACTACCCGTTCTTTTATCTGAAATCTCAGGGCTTCTGGCAAGCGCTCGACGCCGAGAAGCGCCCATCGGCAAGCGTCGATATCACGCAGTCCATTCACTTTGATCCTGAGTTCCTGGCACTGATGCAGGACGCGGACTTTCGCCGCAGTGCACGCATCATTCTCGTGGAAACCTATTTCCCGCCGGCGGAACGCATCGCGCTCTATGCACTGCTGGGAGTGCGGGCGCAGACAGTGGAGTTTCAGAAGGAACTGCACCTGCTCAACACCGATACCGCTACACAAGCAGTGGAGCAGGGACGCTCAGCTCGCTTTGGCGTGCAGGTGGTATGCGGTTACCAGCACACCTGTGCACTGACGGGCTATCGAATCATCACGCAGAACGGGGAATCGGTGGTGGAAGCGGCCCACATCGAACCCTGGGCCAAGACACGCAATGACGACATCCAAAATGGCCTCGCACTCTCACGCAATGTGCATTGGGCCTTTGATCGCGGATTATGGTCAGTGGACGATCAGTTCCGAATCTTGATCCAGCCTGAGCGCTTTCAGGAGTGGGGGCCGGATGACTTGGGCCTGGCCACGTATCGCGGGCGGATGCTCCAGTTTGCCCCACAGGCCACCTTGCGGCCACGGGCGGAGTATTTGCGGCGACATCGCCAGCAGTGGGGGTTCTAATCAACGCCATGCACACCTTCGCCGATCTCGCCAAAGCCCTGAACCGATCCACGGTGTATTTCTCTGGCCTGCAATCGCGCTTTGAACTCCCGACCTTCGATGGGGCGGGTTATTCGGAGGCCTATCTCGCCTTTCTCCAAACCGTGGTGCATCTGCGCACGCTCTCGATCACGGAAGAAACACTGCGGGATCTCTGGCACATCGAGAAGAAGCTCTTGGTGCTGCTCCATGCTGACTCCACGGGATCACCCACCTGGTTCCTCGATTCCTGTGGTGCCACCACCAGTCCCAAGCGCCGCCTGCTGCTGACCAATTACGAACTCGGGGCTGAGGTCCATGGTAAAGGCGTGCAGTTGGGCCTCAACTTCGCCGACACCGCCCCGGAACTCTTTGCCGGGCAAGAGATGGGCGAAGACGCCCTGCGTGTCCTCAATGACTACCGCAAACTCCACGCCCGCATCACCGCCGAGGTAAAATCCGAACTGCCGCAACTCCGGGCTGCTGTCGCATGGTCGAAGAGAATTTAAGTTAGCCGGCAAACCATATTAAAGCCATGATTGACCTTGAGAACATCGACCGGACGGTCGCTAGACTGGCGGCCCGAAATAACCTGACCCTGGAAGACGCTGAGGAGGCCTTCTGGATCATTGGAGACATGCCCTTTGTGGACGCCGAGGGGCGGGCCGTCGTGACCATGGAGGACGGGCGAACCCTTTTCCTTGTTCGTGAATCATGAATATCTCTATGATAATGACTAGGCTGGTTGATGCCATCGCACCTCTTGTTTCAGGTGGCACTGTCCCCACAATTTCCAACCGTCATGCACCCTCAAGCGTCAGAGATTCCGGCACCCCTCCGGCACCCATTTTAGCACACTAGCACCAAAATTTTAGCACACGCACGCTGGAAGCCCCGTAGAATGGGCCTTGGAGAGCCTACCTCACTTAAATGGGGTGCAAGAGGTCGTGAGTTCGAATCTCGCCGGCCCGACCACTTTACAATGACTGATAACGAAGCCCGAGTGACGAACACGGAGGGCTCATCGGCATGGAGTTGGCATTCAGAGCGCATTAGGCCTTCGGATTTCAGGACTTCATTCGTCATTGAGTACAGACGCTTGCCAGCCCACAAACCCGGCCTAATCTCCGCGCTCCTTTTCCCGGCTGCGGCCGTATCCCTTTCCCCAAAAACATGAGCACCCACGTCAAACTTTACATCCCTGGTCCCGTCGAAGTCAGCCCCGATACTTTTGCTGCCATGGCGCAGCCGATGATGGGCCATCGCGGCAAAGGTTTCCAGGATCTCTATGCAGAAATCCAACCGATGCTCCAGACACTGTTCGGCACGAAGCAGCAGGTCTTCCTCAGCACCTCCTCCGCCTGGGGCGTGATGGAAGGCGCGATCCGCAACCTCGTGAAGAAGAAGGTGCTCAACTGCTGCAACGGCGCGTTCTCCGACAAGTGGCTCGATGTGTCCAAGCGCTGCGGCAAAGAAGCCGAGGCCTATCAGGTCGAGTGGGGCCAGCCTATCCTCGCGGAAGAGATCGAGAAACGTCTCGCCACGGGTGAGTTCGACGCCGTCACCTTCATTCACAATGAGACCTCCACGGGCGTGCTCAGCCCCATCGCTGAGATCGCCGCGCTGAAGAAGAAGTATCCTGACGTGATGTTCATCACCGACAGCGTCTCAGGCTTCACCACCGTGCCAGTCAACTTCGATGAGCTTGGCATCGACGTGCTGCTCACCGGCAGCCAGAAAGCCTTCGCGCTGCCTCCGGGTCTCGCGCTTTTCACCGCGTCTGAAGCGGCGATGGCTCGTGCGGCCACGATCAATGATCGCGGCTACTACTTCGACTTCATCGAGTTCAAAGCAAATGGAGAGAAGAGCATGACGCCGAGCACGCCGTGCATCAGCCTCATTTACGGCCTGCGTCATCAGTTGCAGAAGATCTTCGCTGAAGGCATCGACAATCGCTACGCCCGCCATGCCAAACTTAACGGCATGGTCCACGACTGGGTGCGCCGCAACGGCTTCGAGTTCTTCGCGCCAGAAGGCTACCGCTCAAAGTCCCTGACCTGCGTCGCCAACAGCAAGAACATCGACGTCGCTGCCTTCATCGGATTGCTGAAGAAGAACCACAGCATGATCATCGACGGCGGCTACGGCAAGCTGAAGGGCAAGACCTTCCGCATCAGCAACATGGGCGACGAGTCAGCGGCCAGCATCGGCGTGGTGATCGCCGCGCTCGATGACAGCCTGTCGAAGCTGTAAGCGAACGAGTTTTAATCGAAAAGGCGTGAAGAGGTGAATCCTCTCACGCCTTTTTTCATTTTGAGAGACTCTTCCAAGGAAATCCCGTTGACGCTTTCGTCACTCTGGATTCATCTCAAGTCCGTGACCGAATCGACCGCCCCTCCTCGCCAACTCCTCAATGCAGCCGGGGTGAGCCGTTGCCTCGATCAAATTGCTGATGACATCCACGCTCGCTGGCCAGATGAGCCAAAGCTGGCCTTGGTCGGTGTTTACCGCCGTGGCGTGCCTTTTGCCGAGGCTTTAGCCGCGCGGCTCAAAGCCAAGGGTCGCGTGATTGACCTGGGCCGCATCGACATCACGCAGTATCGCGATGACCTGCAAACCATGGCCGTGCTGCCGAAGCTTGAAGGCTCGGAGATTGGTTTCGATCTCGACGATGCCGTAGTGATCCTTTGTGATGAAGTCATCCACACTGCCCGCACCTCGCGTGCAGCCCTAGATGAACTATTGGACTTTGGTCGCCCGCGCTGTGTGCAGATCGCTGCGCTGGTAGATCGTGTTGGCCGCGAGTTACCACTTTCCGGCGAGTATGCTGGCATCCGTGTGGACCTGCCGAGCAACGAGCGTGTGAATGTCCGTTTTGTCGATGGTGATGGCCACGATGAAGTGTTTGTAAAAGCTTGGGAAAGGAAAACCGCATGAGCATGAAACCCCGCAAAGACCTCCTCGACATCGCCTCACTAACCGATGAGGAAATCGAGTTCGTGCTGGCCAACGCAGTGCCCTTCAAAGACCTTTTCAAACGCAGCGTCAAGAAGGTGCCCACGCTTAAAGGCCAGACCGTGCTGACTCTTTTTTACGAGCCGAGCACGCGCACCCGCTCCTCGTTTGAAGTCGCCGCCAGCCGCCTCTCTGCGGACGTGACCCATTTTGATATTGAATCCTCCAGCGTGGTAAAGGGAGAGTCTGTGCTGGATACCGTGGAGACGCTGGAATCCATGCGCGTGGACTACATTGTCGTGCGTCACAAGCAGTCTGGCACGCCGAGCCTGATCGCTAAAAATACACGTGCCAGTGTCATCAATGCCGGTGACGGCTGGCACGCGCATCCCACTCAAGCATTGCTGGATGCCTTTACTCTGCGTGAAAAATTCAAAGACCTGCGCGGTGCGCGTGCTCTGATCGTTGGCGACATCCAGCACAGTCGTGTGGCCCGCAGCACCAGTCTTATCTTTCGCCGACTCGGCATGAATGTCGCCTACCTGGCCCCAGGCACCATGATGCCGCGTGAGGTGCCGCAAGATATCCCGCAGTTCGGTAACTGGACGGACGCGCTCGAATGGAAGCCCGATGTCGTCTATCTCCTGCGCGTGCAGAGTGAGCGCATGGACGAGCCCTTCTTCCCCAGCGCTGTCGAGTATCACAAGAACTACGGCCTCACCGATGCCCGAGTGGACATCCTGCACGAGCGCGGCCTCTGGCTCATGCACCCCGGCCCGGTGAATCGCGGAGTCGAGATCACCGACCGCGGCATGAGCTACGAGAAGAGCCTGATCAATCAGCAGGTAGAAAACGGCATCGCGGTGCGCATGAGCGTCCTCTACTGGCTAAAGCCTGGAGCGGTATAAAGCAGCTCACCGCCACTCGTGCCGTGGGTAGCGGCCACGAAGCTGCGTGCGCACTGCTGGGTAGCTCTCCTTCCAGAAGCGCCCGATATCGCCCGTCGTTTGGATCGGTCTTTGAGCGGGTGAAAGCAGATGCACCGTCACCGTGATGCGGCCCGCCGCGACCTTGGGGTTTTCATTCACATCATACATCTGTTGGAGCACCACACTGACACTTGGCGGCTGCTTCTCATCATAGACGATGCGCGCTGTCTTACCGTTTTTCAGGTCCAGACGCTCAGGCGCATAGCGCTCCAAAAGATCACGTTGGGCGTGGCTGAGCCACTGATGCAGTGCCGGAAAAACATCCTTGTCCTTGAGCTGGCGGTAAGCCGTCGCGCCATGACAAACTTGCTCGATGATGATGCGTCGATCCTCATCCGTGATCGCTGGGATCTCTAGATCTGGCATCCATTTAGAAAGGCAATTCACTCGCGTGATCCACTGCTCCACTTTCTCATTCCAGAGCACGAGCTGCAAGCGCCCAGCCACAACCTCATCAGCCAGCAAAGAAGCAGCGGTATTCTCATCCGGTTCACCTTTTTCACGACTGCTGAGCACGAGGCTGCGAAAGCGCACTTCCTCCAGATTCATCACACGTCGATTCGTCGCATCATACTGCGCGCGCTTACCGACCACGAAGTCGCCAGGGAACAACTCGCGCAGCCATTCCTCCTCCACCTTCGTCACCAAATTCATCTGCACAGTCAGTGCCTTTCCCTGCACCTCGGTGATTTCAGAAGCCACCAGCAGACGCGGCGGCTTGATGTGGGCGTCCTTGCCCAAATGACCGCTGTAGCCGCCTGCCACGCGGTAGATACGACTGCCACCACTCGTCTCCACGCCCAGGTGATCACTGAATGCAGCTAACAAAGTTTTCGCCAATGCCTCCGGCTCTGCCACCTCATCATTCACCGTCAATCCAGCACGTTGAGCCAAGCGCAAAAACTGCTCATAGCTGCGGCCTGCTTCGCGTGAAGCCATCGCGTGAATGTTCAGTGGGATGCAGGCCTGCGGGTCAAAGTTTAGCGCCTCAGCGCGGATGAAGGCACGCAGCAGCGCTTGAAACTCAGTGAGGTCACCCGGCTCCCAGAAGTCCTCATTCTTGTGTGAGGCATTGTTCTTCCCCACCATCAAAATCTCCCGCCCTTGCGCCAGAGCAGCAATCATCGCCGTCTCACGCACACAGCCATTTTCAGACGCCGCCATCAGCATTCGAGCAAAGCGCGGATGAGTCGGGAAAGCCGACATTTTTAGGCCGATATGTGTCAGTCGGCCATCAGCGATCGCACCCAGATCATGCAGTAATCCTTTGGCTCTTTTTAAAGCAGCTTCAGCCGGTTTCTCGAACCATTCAATCTCAAGCCGAGCTTTATCAGAAGCCACATGCAGGGCGAGCAGCGCCTCACTCAGTTCCAGTCTTTGAATCTCTGGCACCTCACTCTCGGGCCTATGAATGTGCTCACGCTCCGCCCACAGTCGCACCGCGATTCCTGGCCCGAGACGACCTGCACGACCCGCACGTTGTTCGGCACTGGCTCGGCTGATTTTTTGAATCGTCAGGGTGTTGATGCCACGACGCGGATCATAACTCGCGACCCGCGCCAATCCACAGTCAACCACCGCGCGGATGCCCTCAATCGTGAGTGAGGTTTCCGCCACGTTTGTGCTGACGATGATCTTCGGCTGCTCGCCTGGCGTCACTGCCGAGTCCTGATCCTGCGGCGTCATCTCACCATGCAGTGAGACGATGCGCCGACCTCTGGCAAAGCTGCGACCTTGCAGGGCAGCCATCGTTTTGCGGATCTCAAAAGCACCCGGCATGAAAACCAGCATGTCCCCTGCCCCACCGAGTTCAGCGGCCAATGCCTCGCAAGCACGCGCGGCCTGATCCCAGACTGGTTCCACCTCATTGCCACGCACCGTTCGGGTTTGAATCGGAGCCTGATAACGTGACTCCACAGGGAAAGTTCGTCCCTGTGACTCCAGCAGTTTCACGGGCTGCATAAACTCCGTCAGCGGCCCCGGCACCAGCGTGGCTGACATGACGATGATCTTCAAATCTGGCCTACGCGCCCGTTGCAGTGCTAGCGCCCAAGCCAGCACCAGATCGCCATCCAAGTGCCTCTCATGAAATTCATCGATCACGATGCAACCCACCTTCTCCAGTTGCGGATCTTCCATCAGCACGCGCAGCATCACGCCCTCCGTCACATAGGCCAGTCGCGTCTCGCGTGAGGTCACATTGTCAAAGCGCACCTGGTAGCCCACCTCACCGCCGAGCCGTGCATTGCGCTCACGAGCCACGCGCTGCGCCAACATGCGCGCGGCGATGCGCCGAGGCTGGAGCACGATGCAGCGCTGGCCTTCTTTGAGCACACCCGAGTCCAAAACGAACTGCGGCACCTGCGTCGATTTTCCCGACCCTGTCGGAGCCTTGATCAGCAGATTGCCCGTAGCCACTCCGGTCAGAGCGTGGATCACGGCATCACGAATCTCAAAGATGGGCAGAGTGGCAGGAGCAGGCATGGCGTGGCCGCCTGTGGTCACGGCGGGGCATCCGATTGTCAAGCCGAGCGACTGAACCTGACAACGGGAATGGATGGCCTACGGAACACACAGAAGACTCGGAAAAGGTCTTTATGAGTCACCCGGCTTGGGCTTTGTCAGACTTTCCGTTTGTTCCGCGTGTTCTGTAGGCAGTCACCCCGTTTTTAAACTACACCAGCCGCACATAGCGCCGACCCGGCAGCGCGCGGACCAGACGCTTCATCTCCAGGCGCATCAGAGTCACGTTCATCGTCGCAGGGGTCAGGCCACAGCGAATCGCCAAGTCGTCGATGTGTCGTTCTTCAACGTCGATCGCATTGAAAAGAATCTCTTCATCCAAGGTCAACGTCACTACCAGTTTGGGCTGCTCCACTTTAGGAGCCAGCGGCGCAGTCGGAAAGAGCGCGGTCAGATCATCCAGCACATCACCACCATCCATCACCAGCTTCGCGCCTTGCTGGATGAGCTTATTGCAGCCAGCCGAGGTTGGTTTGTCGATAGGCCCAGGCACGGCATACACCGTGCGGCCTTGCTCCGTCGCTTGTTGTGCGGTGATCAGCGATCCACTGCGCAGCGGAGCCTCCACCACCAGCAGTCCACTGCTCCAGCCTGCCACGATTCGATTGCGATACGGAAACGTTTGTTTGTCCGCGATGCGATCCACAGGGTATTCGCTGATCACCGCACCCTGCTGCGCGATCCGCTCTGCCAGCGCCATGTTCTCGGGTGGGTAAAGTTTACCAATGCCCGAACCCAGCACCGCGATCGTGCGACCTTTCGCGGCCAGGGCTGCTTCATGCGCAGCCGTATCGATCCCACGGGCCAATCCGCTGATCACCGTGTAGCCCGCGTAGGCGATCTGAAAACTTAACTTCTTGGTCGCATTCATGCCATACATCGTCGCATGACGACTGCCCACCACACCGATGGCATTGTGATCACGCTTGGTCAGCTCACCCCAAACATAGAGCACCAGCGGCGGATCATGAATGCCCTTCAATAGTGGTGGATACAGCTCATCTTCCTGAGTCAGGATGGTCAATCCACGCTCACTGATCTTCTGCAATTCCGCTGCCAGATCGATCTGCGACTCCCAGCCAGCGATCGCTTCTGCCTGCGCCATCCCGAAGCCCTGAACCTTCGCAATCTCAGAAGCCTTCGCTGACAAAATTCGCTCCGGCGTCTCAAAGAATTCCAGCAACCGCCGCACACGCACCGGCCCCACCTGAGGAATCAGGTTCAGCGCAATCCAAGCTTCGGTTCGAGTCATTCCGATTAGTGGGAGAGGCAGCATCGCAAAACAAGTATTTCAATGCTGGCTCTAAGATTCGGCCTTTGCCCGATACAATAGCCATGACCGGTTTGACCTGCTACGATCATTTCAAATCATAGCACCGCACACGAGACTGCTGGGTAAGAAGTGGACTTCAGTTCGCCATATCTGTGAAACTCAGGGCAAACTAAAGGTGACTCTAGGTCACGCACCAGCCAGTGCTGAGCCACGGTTTAACAAGTCCAGGAAACGATCCTCAAAGGGTTCCTCGGCACCGCATTGCATGAAGTCGATCCGGTGGCTGGCGCACTCGCGGGAGAGTTCATCACAAAAGGCGTCAAAGACATCGGTGTAGCGCTGCACGTCACGGCGGGTGAGCCAGAAGCGGCGGCGTTCACCGGTCTCCACCTCCGCAAGTTCGACCTCGCCTTCCAGGCTGGGCGTGCGCTCCTCAGGATGCAGGATTTGTAGAAAATGAACCTCACCCGGCCAGGAGGCGGCGCGCTTGATGGATTCCTTGGCGGTGCTGACATCTCGACCGAAGAAATCCGAGATCACAAAGATCACTCCATAGCGCTGGCGGGTCGGATGAAAGTCGGAAAAGCTGCGTTCGAGATCGGTGAGTCCACCGAACTTCAGTTGAGTGGCGGACTGGATGACCTTTTCAATATTCCCCTGCCCTCTGAGTGGCGGCAGCTCTTGGTGGATGGTGTCGCCCAGCGAATAAAGACTGACGCGCTGATGCCCAGCCAATCCGAGATAAGCCAGCGCGACGGCGAAGCGAAGGGCTTGTTTTCGCTTGTCGCCATAAGGCTCGGCCATGGAACCACTGGTATCGACCAGGATGTGGAGATTGAGTTCCTGCGTTTCCTCATAGAGCCGAACAAAGAGCTTGTCTAACCGAGCATACAGTCGCCAGTCGATGGCTCGGTAATCTTCACGCGGCGTGTATTGGCGGTAGTCCTTGAACTCGCGTGTGTAGCCTGTGGCGGGAGTGGACTGTGACCCTTTGCGCATGAGTGAGCGACGCTTCCGGAGACGCACCGCCAGTGAACGCAGCCGATCTAGAAAGGCGGCATCAAAGAGATCTTCACGAACGAGGGGTGAGTCGGTCACAGCGTTTTTTACCGAAGGGATCTCTATTTGGGAAGGCGAGATTCAGAAATCGCTGTGACCTAGCGCAGATTCACCGCGCCGCCGTCGATGGGATAAGAACTGCCAGTGATGAAGCTGGCTTCGTCACTGCATAGATAGAGCGCGAGTGCGGCGATCTCAGCGGGCTGGGCCATGCGCCCGATGGGCTGGGCTTCGCTGAGCTTTTGAAACATCTCGGCTTCGCGTCCAGGATAAGTGGTGGCGAGGTAGCCATCGACAAAAGGCGTGTGAACTCGAGCAGGGCAGATGCAATTGCAGCGGATGCCCTGCTTGATGAAGTCCTTGGCCATGGAGTAGGTCATCATGAGCACGGCCCCCTTGGTCATGGAGTAGGCGAAGCGGTCGGCCAAGCCCATCTGCGCGGCGATGCTGCACATGTTTAGAACGATGCCGCCGCCCTGAGGAACCATGCGCTCAATGGCTGCCTGGGAACAGTGAAAGACGCCTTTGATATTGATGCGGTAAAGGCGGTCCATGTCAGCCTCAGTGGTGGTCAAAACACTGCCGATGTGGGCGACGCCGGCATTGTTGACGAGGATGTCGAGCTTTGGCCGACGGGCACTGATGGCGGCAAAGATGGACTTCACGGATTCCTGATCACCGACATCACAAGCGGTGGCATGAGCACTGCCGCCTGCGGTGATGATTTGATCGACGGTTGCCTGAGCTGACTCGATCTTGAGGTCGAGCACTTCGACATGCGCGCCTTGTTTGGCGAAGAGGATGGCGATGGCTTGACCGATGCCGGAGCCAGCTCCGGTGATGAGGGCGGTTTTGTCTGTGAGTGCGAACATGGATAAAGGGGAGTCAATCATCACGCTGCGGATTTGAGGTTTCACACACAAATTAAATCCATCCGCGCCAGCGATAGACCCAGGTGCCAATGAACTCATGAAACCAGGCACTAAAGTCATAGAACGAACTGCCGTGAGGTGAATGCACCCAATCCATATCTGTGAGGGTGTTGAAGCTGCTCAAGTAATCACAAGGCACAGCGCTCACTTTCAAACCTGCTTTTTCAAAGGTCGCCACAGCGCGTGGTAGATGACAGGCTGAGGTGACGAGCAGGATGCGCTGCCAGCGTTTTTCTTTGGCTAGAGCGGCTAACTTCACCGCCTCATCATGGGTATCGGAGCAAATACCGAGGCTCTGTATATTCAATGGACTACCGAGACTATTTTTCAAAAAGCTGTGAGCAGCATCAGCCTCGGAATACATCTTTCCAGCCTTAGAATAGCCACCGCCTGTGATCACCATGAGGGGTGCTTTTTTTTGGGAGAGCAGAGCCAGTGAAGTGGTCACTCGATCTACACTGCCTTTGAAATTGACGCCTGTGGGTTCTGTCAAAGATGGCTCGGCGCCGCCACCGAGGCAGATAATGACATCCGCCGATTGAAGATCAGAAATTTTGACTGGCGGAAAGCGATCCTCCAAGTCCGCCAGAAGCCAGGAATTGAATGGCGTGCAGGAGAAAAGAGTCAGCAACAGCCAAGCCAAGCCTGGCATCCACAGAATCCGCCACTGACGCAGCCAAGCCTGACGCGCCAGATGGACAGTGAGCAGTAACCAAATAATCCCAAGTGGCTGGGCAAAAAGAAGCATCGTTTTCAGGTAAGACATCGAAGACGATGCGAGCGCGTTCGTGAGTAATTGCAACAGGATGTGCGAAATGCTTTGTGAGTACTGCGGCATGAATTGCGCCTGGGCCTCAAAGCGGTTGCCTCTCTTGGGAAACGGCGCTTTCTTCCTTCCATCCATGAAACGCTCTTCACTTTATCAAATGGCGGTGCTAACGGCCGCAACGGCCTTGTTTTCGATCACTGCCCTTTGTGCGCAGGCAACAAGCTCCGGTGCACAGCAGTTTGATCCCTTGGCCTTCCCTGGCAATGTGGTGGACAACGTGGTGGTGCCTGTGCCGAGTGAGGTGTTCAGCGTTCTCGACAAACTGGGCGAGCCGAACTGGCGCCAAGAACTGCGCAAGCTCGATCTACCGAAGACGGCTGACCGCACTAAACTGGCGCTGATGTTTGGCATGGTGGTCGCAGAGGGCTTTGTGGCGGTGCAGGCTGAGGATAAAGAAGAGGTGAAGGACATCGGTCGCGAGGTGATCGATCTGGCCACGGCACTCGGGCTGGTCAAATCGGTGCGGCCCCATGCACAGGCCATCCTGGATGCCGCCGACAAGGAAGACTGGAAATCAATCCGCAAGGAGTTCGACCAGACGCAAAAGACGGTGCGTGACTCGATGGAGCAAATGAAGGATGTGGATCTCTCCCAATGCGTCAGCATGGGTGGCTGGCTGCGCGGCACGGCCAGTGTGACCTCAGTCGTGACCAAAAACTTCTCCGCTGATCGTGCCGAGTTACTGAATCAACCGATGCTGGTGGAGCACTTCATCTCCACCATTAGCAAGATGGGATCGAGCATGAAAGAGCACGTTGTCGTATCCGACATTGCCAAAGGGCTAGCGACCATCCTTTCGAGAATGGAAGGTGCTGTGGATGGATTCACCAAGGAGTCCGTGCGCGACATCGGCAAGACTTGCGACAGCCTGCTTGATGGCATCAAGGCATCTAAATAATCGGAACGTCGAGCATCACCCATTTCTGGATCTGCCATGTATCTCTCTACCCGATCAATCCGTCAGAGCGCAGCGCTAGTCGCTGCTGCCTTTATCACTCTCAGCGCAGCACTCAGCCACGCCACGGTTGATGATGCGCATGGGTTTGCCATGGAGGCCGCGATGCCTTTCGTTGAACAAGGTTTTATCGTCCGTGAGGACTACTGGAATGGTGAAGTCAAGACTGGGCAAAAGCTCATGATCAAGCACCAGATGTTCAAGGGTAACGAGTACGCCTTTTGGCTCGGCACGGCGAATGAAGGCGTGGCGTTTGACCTCAAGGTCTATGACGAAAATAAGAAGGAAATCACTATCGACGCTAAATCGGGTGGCACCTTTGCCAGCATCCGCGTGAACCCGCCGAAAACCGGAACTTATACGATCGTCTTTTCACTGACATCGAAGAAGGAAGTCGGACTGTATTGGGCTCTGGCTTATGGGTATCGTTAAGGCGTGACGCTTGGCCCCTCCGCTGACTTCTCATGCAGATCGAGACGCTGACATACGAGACACCGCATTTTCTACAGATGCTCGTCGGCCATGATCTCGCTGGGCTGCGCGTGGTGGCTGAAGTATTCGGTGTACATTTGACCTCTAGAGATAGCTGGGTGCGGATCGAAGGAGACCCTGCCGCATTGCATGCCACGAAGGAAGTCTTCGTCCAACTTGAGCGCGTGCGCCGTCAGGGCGGTGAGATCACGCCAGCGATGCTCGCACTGGTGGCTGAAAGTGTGAAAACCGAGCATGGCGATGCCCCAGCCGACGCCATCATGACGCTGAAGCTGACGACCTCCAACAAGCGGCCACCCGTGCTTGCCAAAACACGCAGCCAGATCGGCTATGTGCAGGCCATGCGTGATCATGAGGTCGTCTTTGGCACTGGCCCAGCTGGCACCGGCAAGACTTATTTAGCCATGGCGCAGGGCTTGCATTTACTTCGCGAGAAAGCCGTGCAGCGGCTCGTGCTGACCCGACCAGCCGTGGAGGCCGGTGAGGCGCTGGGCTTCCTGCCGGGAGATCTGAAAGAAAAGATCTTCCCGTATTTGCGCCCGCTCTATGATGCTCTCTACGAAATGCTCGATCCCGATGAGGCGGAGCGCCTGATCGAAAAGGGCGCGGTAGAAATCGCCCCGCTCGCCTACATGCGTGGGCGCACTTTGAAAAATGCCTTCATTATTCTAGATGAAGCACAAAACACGACCACCGAGCAGATGCTCATGTTCCTCACACGTCTCGGTGAAGGCGCACGCTGCGTGATCACGGGCGACCCATCTCAGGTGGATCTGCGCCGCCATGTGAAATCAGGGCTGCGAGAAGCGGTGGAGGTGCTGCAAAACGTGCCCGGCGTACGCTTTGTGAACTTCCTGTCGAAGGATGTCGTTCGTCTAGCCGTCGTTCAGCGCATCATCGAAGCCTATGATCGGCATCGCGCAGGGGCACCCATCAAGACTGTTCCGGCGAACAGAGATTGATGTGAAACGTTTCTTGTCGGAACTTTGGGATGTGTTAGGTTTTCCGCCCTGAGTTTCCCCTCACCACACCGATGTTTGAATCCATTCGCCGGGCCAAATTACAAAGAGAAGGCCTATCCTGCGGCAAGACACGCCGCAAACACCAAGAGGGTGATCTCGTGGACGAACTCCGCACTCACCCAGCCGCAACGGTCGCCGTCTATGTGCTGTTCTTTGCCGCCATCGGGCTGCTGATGCGACTGGCCGCGAGTGCAGTGCCGGGCACCGTGCAGCCACAGATCACGGCTTATCTTTGTGCCGCCGCCATCGGGGCCGCCTTGGTCGTGCATCTGCGAGTCGCACTGCGTGATGAAGTGGCGGACAACACCGAACTCGTGCTCGTACTCGGCACGCTGCTCCTGCAACTGGCCGCCAGCGTGGCCATGATGGACTTCGCTTATCAGAACAGTTGGAGCGGTGCTCTACCGATCCTCGCTTTGCCACACGCGCTTTGTCCGATGGTGCTCTCGGTCATTTTGGGGAGAAAGATCGGCCTCTTCGGGGCTATCTATTCGACACTGCTCGGAGCCATGGTTTTCGTGGCGGTGAATCCGGTGACTTACATCGCCTGTTCATCGTTGATCGGCTTCCTGATGGTGCTTTTCACCAATCGTGTGCGCCGCCGAAATAAGCTCTTCATGGCAGGTCTGTATGTGGGCGCTATCGCCGCTGTTTTCTCTCTGCTGCTGCATGAATCTTCAGGAGCTATCGAGTCCGCCTCGCTGAGTCGCATCATCGGCGTGCCCTTTGCGGTGGGCGTGCTGACTGGTCTCATCGTTGGTGGTGGGATGCCCGTGATCGAGAGTCTCTTTGGTGTGACCACCGAGGTTTCCTGGCTTGAGCAGGCAGATTTGAATCATCCGCTGATGAAGCGCCTAAGTATCGAGGCACCGGGCACTTATCATCACAGCCTCGTCGTCGCCAACTTGTCTGAAGCCGCCGCAGAAGCGATCTCAGCCAATGCTGGCATGACGCGCGTTTGCGCTTACTTCCACGACATCGGTAAGCTCAACAAGCCCGAGTACTTCATCGAAAACATGGACCCGGCGCACAATCCGCATGAAGATCTCACGGCCCGCATGAGCGCGCTCATCCTCATCGCTCATGTCAAAGACGGTGTCGATATTGCGATCAAGCATAAGCTCAATTGCAGCATCATTGATGTCATCGAGCAACATCACGGCACCTCATTGGCTTGGTATTTCTATAAACGTGCGCTTGATCAAAAAGCACAGATCCTCAGGCTGGTCGAAGAAGGCAAATCCAAGGAGGATGACGTGCCGCAGGTGAGTGAAGAAGTCTTCCGCTACCCTGGTCCGAGACCTCAGTTCAAAGAGGCTGCCATCATCTCTTTAGCAGATGCCGTTGAGAGTGCTTCACGCGCCCTGGAGAAGCCCAACCCATCTCGCATTGAAGCGCTGGTCGATGAACTCGTTCAAGGCCGCATGGTGGATGGCCAGCTTGACGAATGCGATCTCACCATCGCCGAACTTGCCAAAGTGAAAGCCAGCTTTGTGAAGACGCTGCTGAGCATGATGCACAGCCGAATCAAATATCAAAAAGCCACCGAGACACCAACGACGGCCATTCATTTAAACCGCGAAGCCAGTGCCACACAGCACATCCATGATGGCCGCACCATCGCCATGACATCACCCTGGGCGACTGGAGCTGAAGCCATGGGCGGCGAGAAAAAGAAGCGCCCCACGCGGAAACCACCTGCGTCTGCTGCGTGATCCCTGAACTGCATCTCTACAATCGTCAGCGGCAGCACAAGCTCAGGCTGCCTTGGCTCAAGAAGCTGATCAAAGCAGCGCTGCCACTTTGCCAAGCCGAGGCCAAATCACATGAGGCACCTTTGCTGAATCTCGATGAGATCGAATTCAGCATCATCGGCGATGACGAAATGGCTCGTGTTCACGGGGAGTTTCTCGATGACCCGACACCGACAGATGTCATCACCTTTCATCATGGCGAGATCCTTGTCAGTGCCGACACCGCTTTGCGCCAGGGCACCGAGCACGGACAGCCCCTGGATCACGAGCTCGCTCTTTACCTGATCCACGGCCTCATGCACCTCGGTGGCTGGGACGATCATGAGGCGGAAGAAGCCGCCGAGATGTCACAGCGGCAGGACGCTGTGCTCCGGCAAGTTTGTGCGATGGTGGGAGAGAAATGACGAGCACTTACCTCGTCATTTCCACTTCTCTCTTGCGCCGCCCCCGGCTCGACGCCATCTCAGGCGAACCCGCCTTTCACCTCCCTTGGCCGCTCCAGAGACACCACGCACCCTTGTTGCCATACCTGCCCGTTGGGGATCGACCCGCTTCCCCGGCAAGTCGCTCCACCTCATCGCAGGCAAGCCCCTCGTCCAGCATGTCTGGGAGCGCTGCCAGCAGTGTCGCGAGATTGATGAAGTCATCATCGCGACCGACGACATCCGCATCGCTGAAGCCGCCGCCTCTTTCGGAGCCAAGGCCGTCCTCACCGCCATGGATCACCCCAGCGGCACAGATCGCATCGCAGAAGTCGCGCGCGCTTTCCCGGATCACCGCACCATCATCAATGTGCAGGGTGACGAGCCACTCATCTCCCCTGCCCTGATTGATGAACTCGCCCTCGTGCTTCGGCGTGAACCACAGGTCAAAATGATCACCGCCGCCGCGCCCATTCATGAAGACTCGCAAGTGGCGGACCCAAACATCGTCAAAGTCGTCTTCGATGTGAATGGCGACTCTCTCTACTTCTCCCGCTCTCCCCTGCCATTTGTGCGCAGCACGGAAGCTGGAGTGCGCCATTACCGTCACCTCGGCATCTACGGCTTCCAGCGCAGCTTCCTATTCCAATTCGTCTCCTGGCCGCCGTCACGACTCGAGCAAACTGAGTGCTTAGAGCAGCTACGCGCCCTCGAAAATGGCACACGTTTGCGAGTCATCATCACGGATGAACTCTCACCCGGAGTGGACACACGCGAGCAAGCCGATGCGATCGAAGAGCATTTCAAAAAACATTCCACTTGAACCACTGCCGGAGAACCGCGAACCGAGAACATCCATGAAATACATCTTCGTTACTGGCGGCGTCGTCAGCTCACTCGGCAAAGGCCTCGCCGCATCCGCCCTCGGCACCTTGCTTGAACTCCGTGGCCTCAAGGTCATCATGCAAAAGTTTGACCCGTATCTGAACATTGATCCGGGCACCATGAACCCCTACGAGCATGGTGAAGTCTATGTGCTCGATGACGGCGCAGAGACCGATCTCGACCTGGGCCACTACGAGCGCTTCACGCACACGAATCTCTCCAAGCTGAACAACCTCACCAGTGGTCAGGTTTATCAAAGCGTGCTCGACAAAGAACGCGCTGGCAAATATCAGGGCCGCACGGTGCAGGTCATCCCGCACGTCACCAATGAAATCAAAGCCCGCATGCATGAGGTCGCAGAGAAGATGGGCGGCGACGTCATCATCACCGAAATCGGCGGCACGGTGGGCGACATTGAAGGCCTGCCTTTCCTGGAAGCCATCCGCCAATTTGCCCATGAATCGGGTCCTGGGAACGTCATCTTCATTCACGCCACACTGGTGCCTTACATCAAAGCGGCTGAAGAATTGAAGACCAAGCCCACGCAGCAATCCATCGCTAAACTGCGCGAGATCGGTATCGCCCCGCACGTCATTCTTTGCCGTACTGAGCACGCCCTCGATCTCGACATCCGGGAAAAAATCTCCCTCTTCGGCAACGTGCCGATTGAAGACGTCATCGAAGTCCGCGACGTGAAACACACCATCTATGAGATGCCATTGAAGCTGCATGAAGAGCGGCTAGACGACGTCGTCTGCAAGCAACTCAATCTCGACACCCCGCAGCCCGATCTGACCAAGTGGCGGCACTTCGTCCAGCGTGTCATTCACCCCACGCACCACGTCCGCATTGGTGTTGTCGGCAAATACATCGAACTCAAAGATGCCTACAAGAGCATCTACGAATCACTCGTCCACGCAGGAGCCGCCAATGACACCAAGGTGGACATTGTCCGTGTCGATGCTGAAGCCATTGAGAAAGCTGGACCAGACATCTATCTCAGTGGCCTACAGGGCATCCTCATCCCCGGTGGCTTTGGCGACCGCGGCACAGAAGGCAAAATTGCCGCAGCAGGCTATGCACGGAAATCGGGCATCCCGTTCTTTGGCATCTGCCTCGGCATGCAGATCGCCGTCATCGAGTTTGCTCGCAACGTCTGCAATCTAAAGGATGCCACCAGCACCGAGTTCGACAAAGCCACGCCGCATCCCGTCATCAGCATGATGGAAGAGCAGAAGAAGATCAAACAGCTCGGCGGCACCATGCGCCTAGGCACCTGGGTCACCAATCTGGCGCCAGACACCAAAGCCTACGAACTCTATCACAGCGCCGTCATCTCCGAGCGCCATCGTCATCGCTATGAAGTGAACGACGACTACAAAGACCAGCTCGAAGCCGCTGGCATGATCATCAGCGGCACCTCACTTAAAGGTGGGCTGACAGAGATGATCGAGCTGCCGAATCATCCCTTCTTTGTCGCCTGTCAGTTCCACCCCGAGTTCCTCAGCAAGCCGAACCATGCGCACCCGCTCTTCCACGGCTTCGTGAAGGCTTCTCTTCAGCACCATCACACTCCAGAGCCTCTCTGCTAATCGCAGATTGGGCAGGATTGATTCTGCCTTGTCTCTTCTAACAGCAAAGAAATGAGGCGGGCTGATGTCCGCCTCATTTTTTAGTAAGTTGAAACTATTTTTATTAGTCCTACGCGACGAGTGTCTGCTCACGGTCTGGACCAATACCGACGAGAGCAATGCGAGCACCACTCAGTTCTTCCAAGCGCTTCAGATAAGCTTTCGCCAGAGGCGGCAGGTCGGCGAACTTCTTCGTTTGGCTCAGATCCTGTTTCCAGCCCTGATGGGATTCATAGATCGGCTCACAGGCTTCGATGTCAGCCACCGTGCTCGGCGGATACTGGATCACTGTACCACGCAGATTGTAGGCGGTGCAGATCTTGATTTCATCGAGACCATCGAGACCATCGAGATTAGTGATCGCCAGTTCATCAGCGCCATTGATCATGACGGCATAACGTACAAGCACAGCATCCAGCCAGCCACAGCGGCGGGCGCGTCCCGTGGTAGCACCAAACTCACGGCCCATGTTGTGGAGCATGTCGCCGATGTCTTCATTCTCAGTGACGAAAGGACCACTG
>CAZOVY010000098.1:0-20669 GCA_964583255.1 uncultured Prosthecobacter sp. | reverse complement strand
ACCTTGATTTCACAGGTGCCTGGCGGCAGGTAGGCTCGCTTGCGGAGATATCCCTGCGCGATTTAGTCTGATCCACTAACATCATCGCCTTCGTTATTCCACAATGACTCCCCTGCCCCTCGCCGACCGCTACGCGCGCTTCAGAGACTCCGTGTTTTCGGGCCTTGAGGAGACACCGGCATTGACTGGCTTTGAGAAGCCGATGACCGAACTCGATCTCCAGAGTCTTTGGTTTGCCGGGGCCTTTGGCAGCGAATTCACCAGCAGCGTTGGCAAGCCAGTGCTCATCGTGGACTTCGGCGTGTGGAACTCCAGCGCTGGCCCAGACTTCACCGACTGCACCGTGCAGGTCAATGGCGTCACACAGCGCGGTGACATCGAACTCGACACCGACGCACGCGACTGGGAGCGCCATCTGCATGGAGCCAATCCTGACTACGCCCGCGTCGTCCTGCACCTGTTTTTTCACACACCCGAGCAGCGCTTTTTCACCCGCACGGTCGAGCACAAAGAAGTGCCTCAGGTGCAGCTCAGTCACTCCATGATCGCGCAGGAGGCTAGGCCAAATCGCAGCCTAGCCGCAGCACGCCTCGGGCGCTGCGCCACACCTTTGAGAGACATGGAGACATCCCGTGTCCAGTCCGTACTGGAGTCCGCCGCACAGTATCGCCTGGAGCGAAAGTCACTGCGCCTCCACCGCTCCATCGCAGCGCATGGGCGTGAACAGGCGGTGTTTCAGGCGCTGGCCCAGACACTCGGCTATCGGAATAACCAACAACCATTTTTGCTAATCAGTCAGCGCCTGCCAGTGAAGCGTCTGCTGAGGCTACCAAAGGCAGAGCGTGAGGCGCTGCTATTTGGCATCAGCGGTTTTCTGCCTACCACCAAGATGGAAACACTCACGCCCGAAACACGCGGCTATCTATGCCTCATCTGGGATGAATGGTGGAGGCTGCGCAGCGCATGGGCACGCTGGCTTGAGTCACCGCAACTCCCGCACTGGAAACTCGCTGCCACTCGGCCAGGCAATCATCCGCAGCGGCGTCTCGGTGCACTCACGGCCATCCTTGCCACATGGGATCGCATCTCAGCGCCGCTCATGGATGCCGGTCGCTGGAGCCAGACCGCATGGAAAGAAAGCCTCGTCAGCCTACAGCACGATTTCTGGAGCACGCACTACACCCTCTTTGCCCAGCCCTCACCGAAGCCACTCGCACTCATCGGTGAGACGCGGGTGCAGGAGATGCTGGCCAACGTCGCCTACCCACTGCTCATGCCCGAGCGCACTCGACTCTGGGCCGAGTACCTAGAGTTGCCAGCGATGTTAGATAATCAAAAGCTGCGCAGAGCCGTGCTGCGTCTCTTTGGCGATAGTCCTCACGGCATCGAGTTTCAAAAGAAACTCCACCACCAGCAAGGTCTGCTGCAGCTCTATGAAGACTTCTGTCTCGAAGACGACTCCTCCTGCGCCGACTGCCCCTTCCCCGAGCGGCTCAAAGAGTGGCGCTAAAGTCGAATGTTGTTTGGTGTTTTTTGAGAGTGGCAACAATCTTTGCCTTCCAGTTAGCTTTGCACCTCTCGACCATGCTCTGTTTAGGCCGGAGAGAACCTCTCCCATGAATACAATTCATCAAAGCCACGAATAGGATTCAAGCTGTCTTTCATCTCAGCGCGGCCTTTTGGCACGCTCACGGCTTAGCTGTTGGGTATCTAGATCACCCAAGATCTACCCCATGTCCCACTACAGCCGCCGCGTAGCCAAAAACAAAAACAACACCACACACCGAGATGAAAAAAACTGCACTCCTCTTGCTCGCATCGGCCTCACTCGCCCTCGCCGGCACACCCGTTGGTAAGCCAACGGCTCCCGCCCCACTGCCGCCTCCAGGCTACGCTCCAATCACTTTCCTTGATGGAAAGCTGACGGTCGATATCCAGGAAAAAATGCGCGCTGAAATCCGCGAAAACAATTTTGATTTCAATAGCGCCGTTAATGATCCCACCGATGCCTCATGGCTGCTCCAACGATTCCGGCTGGGTCTTGGCTATGCCGTGACTCCTTGGTTCAAACTCTATGTTCAAGGCCAGGATGTGCGTGAAATCGGTGGCAGCCGCCCGAACAATATTGGCCTGCCCCAAAGTTTTGCTACCGAGGGCGATGATAGCTTCGATATCCTCAAGGCTTACGCCCAAATCGGTGACCTCAAGAAAGGCTTCAGTGCCACGGTGGGTCGTCAGTTCCTCAGCTACGGCGATCAGCGCCTCGTCGGCCCCCTCGAATGGTTGAACCAAGCGCGCACGTTTGACGCGATCAAGCTACGCTATACGGGTGCCTCCTTTGCTCTAGATGTCTTCACATCCAGCCCTGTCTCTTACGAGAATAATAAGTGGAACACTTCACAGGTTTTTGACGGAAATAATAATCAAGACAGCACATTCAGTGGCATCTACCTCGCCACACAATGGGTTCCCATCAACACTACCACCGACTTCTACGCCTATCATAAGGGTGATCAGGGAGATGGCAATTTTGGCGCTCGCCGTGGCGATAGCAGCTACTACACTTTCGGCACCTTGTGGAAGGGTGATCCGAAGAAGCTAGGTGGCTTTGACTACAGCATGGAAATGGCCCTTCAAACGGGTAAAGTCTCCGGTCGTGACCTGTCTGCTTTCGCTGGCAATTGGACCACTGGCTACAACATCAAACATGCTTGGAAGCCCCGCATCGGTGTCCAATACAACTACGGTAGTGGTGACGATGACGTGACTGATGGCGATGTCGGCACGTTCCAAAACCTGTATCCAACCAACCATCTGTTCTACGGATTCATGGATACGACCGCTTGGTCCAACATGCACAACCCCCAGCTCAATTTGAGCTTTATGCCAACGGCCAAACTGAAGATGATGGTGGACTACCACCTCTATTGGACTGCCAACAGCAATGACAACTGGCGCCGGGTAAACAATGCGACGAACGTCCGCGCCATTACGCCGGGTTCTAGCAAATTCCGTGGTCAAGAGATCGACGTGACGGCTGTCTATAAATGGAGCCCTCACGTCTCACTCCAGGCTGGATACAGCCTCTTCCTCGCTGGTGATTTCCTCGCCGACGCCGGCAGCAGAGCCAGCGACAATGCGCACTTTGGCTACATGCAGGTGCAATTCGATTTCTAAACCGCCTCATCTCTCAAGCCGCTCTGACAGATGACGATTGTTCCCCTGATTCCCGATAACGCCCCGTTCTCAGTCGAACAGCGTGCCTGGCTCAATGGCTTTCTAGCCGGAGTCCTGAATCGCGGTGCGCCAGCTCCTGGCGGTGCTTCTATCGAAGCAAAACAATCATTACTCATCGCCTTCGGCAGTCAGAGCGGAAACGCGGAAAGTTTGGCCAAGCGGCTGGCCAGGGACGCATCGAGTCGGGGTTTCGCAGCGCGAGCTGCGGGCCTCGACTCGTTGCAACCTGCCGACTTTATCAAAGACAAAAACGTACTGCTCATCACCAGCACTTGGGGTGAAGGTGAGATGCCAGACAACGCCCTATCCTTCTGGGATAGCCTGAATCAAAACGGCAGCAGCCCGAAGCTAGATGGCGTGCAATACAGCGTCCTCGCTCTCGGTGACAAAAACTACGGCGACACCTTTTGCCTCGCTGGAAAAAATCTCGACACACGCCTCGCTGAACTTGGTGCCAAACGCATCGTCGATCGAGTCGATTGCGATGTGGAATTTGATGATCTTGCCAAGAAATGGTCCAGTACAGCCTTCACCATTCTCAGTGGCTCAAGCGCCGTAGAGTCCACCACCGAGCCTGAAGAAACGGGTTACTCGAAGAAGAAACCTTTCCCGGCACCCTTTCTCTCTAACATCAAGCTCAATGCCAAAGGCAGTAGCAAAGACACGCGTCACATTGCTTTTTCACTGACGGGAAGTGGCCTAACCTATGAGGTTGGTGACGCACTTGGCGTCTTTGTGCAAAACTGTCCTGAAGTCGTGGACTCAGTGATCGCCGCACACGCCTTTGATCCTGAAGCCGAAACTAAACTGCCTGATGGCGGCACTGCACAGCTTCGTGAGGCGCTTTTGAAGCACTACGAAGTGCGCCATCTTTTGGGCAAGACACCTGAAGCAGGATTGACGCTCAGCGCTTTCATCGAAAGCCTACGAAAGCTCCAGCCACGTCTTTACTCCATCGCCTCCAGCCTCAAGGCCCATCCAGAAGAAGTACATCTCTGTGTGGCTGCCGTACGATACAGCAGCGACGGAGTCGCACACAAAGGCGTTGCCTCGACATTCCTTGCCGACCGCCTAACTTTAGGTGATACGACGGGCCTCTACTTCCACGCGGCGAATCATTTCCGTCTGCCGACAGACCTGAGTAAGCCCGTGATCATGATCGGCCCTGGAACTGGGATCGCTCCCTTCCGTGCCTTTCTTGAAGAACGCGAAGCCACGACTGCTCCAGGCAAGAACTGGCTCTTCTTTGGGGATCAAAAGCGCGCCTCTGATTTTCTTTATCACGATCAAATCACCGAGTGGCTCAAGAAGGGTACACTCACTCGACTCGACACTGCCTTTAGTCGCGATCAGGAGGAAAAGATCTATGTCCAAACACGGATGCTTCAAGCGGCCAGTGAACTCTGGCAGTGGCTAGAGGAGGGTGCTCATTTCTATGTCTGCGGTGATGCCAAACGCATGGCCAAAGACGTGGATGAAGCCCTTCATAGCATCATCCAAACCGCTGGAGGCAAATCAGTGGATGAAGCCGCTGCCTACGTCACCCAAATGAAAAAGGAGAAACGATATGCCCGCGATGTCTATTGAGTCAGCCAAACTCGCAGATCCGATGAGCGCCGACTTCTCTGCGGAGCAAAAGCGTTACCTTGAAGGGTTCTTTGCAGGCATCGCCGCTGGCGGTGTGTCATTCGGAGATCTTGCTCCCGTAACTGCCGCCCCCTCAGGCCCTGCTCTCGACGACCTAACTAAAGAAGAACGCATCAAGCGGGAGTTGTACCCTTTCGATGCCATCGAACAGCTAGTGATGGACGCACGGTGGAACGCGAAGCCTGATGCGGAGTCAGTCTTTCGCTACAAATGGAATGGTCTCTTTTGGCTCAATCCAGTGAAGGACGGCTACATGTGCCGTCTGCGCATTCCTGGTGGAGTAGTGAAAAGCTATCAACTTCGTGAGATCGCAGCGATCGCCAGTGAACTGACCACAGGCTACATCCAAATCACGACGCGGAACAATTTCCAAATCCGCCTGATTGAGCCGAAAAACTGCCCCGAGGTGCTGCGCCGAATTCAAGGCTGCGGCCTGCACTCGAAAGGCGCAGGTGCGGACAACATCCGTAACATCACGATGAATCCCTGTGCGGGTTATGATCCACATGAAATCATCGACGTCCGCCCTCTGGTGAATGAACTGGCGACACTGATTATTAGTTCAAAAGAGTTCTACGATCTGCCGCGCAAATTTAACATTGCTTATGATGGTGGCGGCTTGATTTCAGCGGTGGAAGATACCAACGACATCGGAGCTAGTGCGGTCAGAATCGGCGAGAACGCAGAAGGCATCGAGCCAGGTGTTTACTTCCGAATCGCTCTCGGTGGCGTCACAGGACATCAGACCTTTGCGAGTGATTGGGGAGTGCTGGTGAAGCCAGAGCAACTCAATGACGTGATGGTCGCGCTGCTGCGTGTGTTCATTCAATTCGGTGATCGTACCAATCGTAAAAAAGCTCGCTTCAAATATGTGATCGAGGACAAAGGACTGGATGGCGTGTTGGTCGAAGCTGAGAAGTTACTCAAATTTAAACTGATCCGTCTCGCCGCAGATTCGGCCATTCAAGAAAAGCGCTCTTTCTCCCAACAAGGTCATTCGCACGTCGGCACTTATTCGCAGAAGCAAGAAGGTCTCGTTTATGTCGGCGCTACGGTCCCGGTGGGGCAAATGACGGCCAAGCAACTCACACGTCTGGCCGATCTAGCGGACAGTTATGGCAGTGGTGAAGTGAGGCTCACGGTTTGGCAGAATTTTATCATCCCAAATGTCAAAACGGCCTATGCTGCCACTTTGGCGAAATCACTGAAGAAGCTCGGGTTCCCCTGTGAAACTTCACCGCTGAGGAATGGCTTCATCGCCTGCACCGGCAGCAAGTATTGTAAATTTGCCGCCACTGATACCAAGGGACACGCCATCGCCATGATGGACTATCTGGACAAGCGAGTGAAACTAGACACTCCGATCAACGTCCACTTTACAGGCTGTGCCCATAGCTGCGCTCAGCACTTCATGGGAGATATAGGCCTACTAGGCACCAAAGTGAAAACCGAGAGTGGAGAAGGCTACCACATCACGGTCGGCGGCGGCTTTGGCGAGAATCGGAAAATTGGTCGTCAGGTTTTCAGTGGCGTCCCCATCGAAAGCCTCGGAAGCACATTAGAAGCCATGCTCAAAGCCTACCTAAAAGCTCGCCAAGAGGGAGAGGGTTTTCATGCGTTTTGCAATCGACACACGGTGGGGGAGCTACAGGTCAGATTCGACACGGCAGCCTAACTCATGATTTGCGATCTATGATTTATGATAAGACAAACGATGGAGGAGGAGGCGGCAGTTCCACTCCCGAGATCGTAAATCATCAATCACAAATTATCAGTGAAGCGCTCCGTGACCAACAGACCCTCCGAACTCCGGTGGCTCTGTTTTCGGAAGAGTATGATTCAAATTCAGTCAGAGAGCGCTTCACACATCTCATTCCACTTTCAAAACCGAGTCTGGGTGAGCAATATGGCTTCGAGGTGAATCTGGATGCGTGCACTGGCTGCAAGGCCTGCGTGGCGGCCTGCCACTCGCTCAATGGACTGGATGACAATGAATCCTGGCGTGACATGGGGTTGCTGGTCGGCACACGCATTCAGCCCTATCAGCAGACAGTCACCACGGCTTGTCATCACTGCGCTGATCCAGCCTGCGCTGATGGTTGCCCGGTCCTCGCGTATGACAAAGACCCGATCACAGGCATCGTTCGACATCTGGATGATCAATGCATCGGCTGCTCATACTGCATCCTGAAGTGCCCGTATGACGTGCCTAAGTTTAACCTCAAGCGCGGTATCGTGCGCAAGTGTGACATGTGTCAGGGCCGACTCGCAGAAGGTGAAGCGCCTGCTTGTGTCCAAGCCTGCCCGAATGAGGCGATTAAAATCAAAGTGGTGAAACTCGATGCGGTGCCTGATCGTGGGCAAATCATCGCCGGTGCTTTTGATTCCAGCTACACGCGGCCCACCACGACCTACCTTACTGCAAAGCCCATCCCGACTCACGCTAAAGCTGCGGATGCAGGCGCGCTCAGACTCGATCATGCGCACGTACCACTGACCGTGATGCTCGTGCTGACTCAGATGAGCGCTGGAGGGTTTCTCATCAATGCTATCGCCACTTGGCTTGGTGCGGTGAGTCTGCATGAAGCGGGCATTGTCTCGCTTGCCGCATGGGTCATTGGTCTTGCTGGTATTGCTTTGAGTGTTCTTCATTTGGGGCAACCGCTGAAAGCTTGGCGTGCCTTTCTGGGCTGGCGAAAATCATGGCTGTCACGCGAGATCATTGCCTTTGGTCTCTTCGCGAAACTTGGCGCGCTGACGATGGCTGCTTGGTGGTTGGGTGATTTCGTGTTGCTGCGCTGGGCCATCACACTGGCTGCGGCGGGTGGCGTGCTCGCTGTCTTTACCAGCGTAATGGTCTATGTGGACACACGCAGACCGTTTTGGTCGATGAAGCTTACGTGTGGTAAGTTCTTCGGCACCATGCTGCTTTTAGGCACGGCTATGCCAGGTGTCGCTTGGGCATGGATGCATGTTCCTGCGGCTAAGATTGCCATTCCTGTGGCGTTGGTGCTGCGCTGGCTGGTGTCGCTATTTGAGATGTGGGAGATCAAAAAAGCGCAACGTGACGAATCATCTCCATGGCATCTGAGCGCCCGCATTCTCACGGGGAAATTGCCGCACCTTTTGAGGGCGCGCAAAATCATGCTGCTCATTGTTGGGATCGTGCTGCCAACAATCATTATCACTCAGTATCAAGTTGCGTTGATCTTCACTCTTTCCGTCGCCATCACGCTGAGTAGCCAGTTGATCGAGCGATACTATTTTTTCACCGCTGCTGCTGGCAGCAAGATGCCTGGAAACTGACATGATCAAGCTACCCGCCATGACTTTTCGCGAGTGGTCCGGCCCACTAACGGACGATCTAGTGCGTGAACCAGCAAGGTTTGGATTGGGTCAATTACCACAGCGTTTACAGCCCAATGGCACAGCTAAATCCATCTGCGGTTTTTGCTCCACTGGCTGTGGCTTAACGCTGCATCTCAAGGATGGCGTGGCGATCAATGCGACGCCTGATCCTGACTACCCGGTCAATCAAGGTACGGCCTGCCCCAAGGGTTGGGAAGCGCTGACGGTCTTGGATTCTCCGGATCGGGGCACGACGCCACTGCTGTACGGCAAGCCGACGGATTGGGAGACTGCGATGCAGGTTTTCTGCGATCAAATGAAGGCGGTGATCACCGAGCATGGCGCAGGATCAGCGGCCTTCATCAGCACGGGTCAGATCATGTGTGAGGAAATGGCTTTCCTCGGTGCTCTGGCAAAATTCGGCATCGGTATGCTACATGGCGATGGCAACACTCGTCAGTGCATGGCCACTGCGGTGACGGCCTACAAAGAGAGCTTCGGCTTTGATGCGCCGCCCTACACTTACGCGGATTTTGAGGAGAGTGATGTGCTCGTCTTCATCGGCGCGAACCCATGCATCGCACACCCGATCATGTGGCAGCGCGTGCTTAAAAATCAGCGCAGGCCGGAGATCTTCGTCATCGATCCACGGAAGACTGAGACGGCGATGGCAGCGACACAGCATTTAGCGATCAAGCCCAAGAGCGATCTCACACTGCTATACGGGATCGCCCATTTGCTTATTCGTGATGGCGCGGTGGATCAGAATTTTGTGAAGGATCACACCACTGGGTTCGCCGACTTTGCTGCCTTTGTGCAAAGCTACACGCCAGAGCATGTAGCGCTGGAGACGGGCCTGAGTGTCGAGCAACTGGAGCTCTTCGCAGCCACGATCAGGAAGAGCACGCCGCGCGTTTCATTCTGGTGGACGATGGGTGTGAATCAGAGTCACCAAGCCACACGCACGGCACAGGCCATCATCAATCTAGCGCTGATGACAGGCAACATCGGCAAGCCTGGCACAGGAGCAAACTCGATCACAGGGCAGTGCAACGCGATGGGTTCGCGACTGTTTTCAAACACGACGAATCTGCTCGGCGGTCATGATTTTAAAAATGCGCTTCACCGTGAGAAGATCGCCATGGCGACGGGTATGCCAGTTGAGCGAATCCCTGATCAGCCGAGTCTGGCGTATGATCAGATTCTGGAAGGAATCGAAGCTGGGCAAATCAAAGCGCTGTGGATCGTGGCCACGAATCCAAGTCACTCATGGATCAACCAAAACCGTTTCAATGAGATGCTGAGCAAACTGGATTTCCTGGTAGTGCAGGACATGTATGCCAACACGGAGACAGTGCAGAAAGCGCATCTTTTCCTGCCTGCAGCGGCATGGGGAGAGAAGGAGGGGACCTTCATCAATTCCGAGCGCCGCATCGGTCTAAGCCACCCGGTCAGGCGCGCTCCAGGTCAGGCTTTGAGCGACTTCCGTATCTTCCGACTGATTGCCCATCAATATGGACTGGGTGAGCTATTTGCGGAGTGGACCACGCCCGAGGCTGTGTTTCAGATCATGAAGCGCTGCACTAAGGGGCAAGCGTGCGACATCACAGGCATTCGTGATTATGCCATGATCGAGGCCAATGGCGGCATCCAGTGGCCGCTGGATCAATCTGAAATTTCAAATCTCAAATCTCAAATCCCCCAAGAGCGGCGCTTGTTTGAGGATGGTAAATTCTACACGCCGGATCAGCGCGCACGATTCATCTTTGATGCGCCAGAGGCTCCGGGTGAACTGCCTGATGCGCAGTACCCATTCACTTTGATGACGGGCCGTGGCTCTTCGGCGCAGTGGCATACGGAGACACGAACAGCGAAGTCGGCCATTCTGCGCAAGCTGGCTCCGAGTGAGCTGCTGATCGAGATGCATGAGGCGGATGCGGCGCGACTAGGCATCGCAGATGGCAGTCGAGTGCAGATCAGTTCACGACGCGCTAGCCTAACCTGTGGTGTGCGAATTAGCCTGTGCGTGAAGCCTGGAGAGGTCTTTCTACCGATGCATGACTCGCGGGTGAATCAGCTCACTTTTTGGTCGGTCGATCCACACAGTCGCCAGCCGAGTTATAAGCACTGCGCTGTGTCGATTGAGCTAGCCTGAAGGGTTAAGTTAGCGACCGATAGGAACCGCTTTCTGTGTCTCAGTCGGCACCTCAATAGAAGACGAAGAACCTGCCCGCACAGCTTTGGGAGCTGAAGGCACGGAATACCAATTCAACTGCGGCACGCCAGAGAGCTGCACCCAGGCCTGATTGCCGAGCTTCATCCACTCAAGCTCCACGATGGCGAAGACCTGCGCACCCCATGGGATTTTATCACGCAGATCGCGACCGAGTGTGGATTCCTTGTCCACGAAGACGGTAGCCAAGAAAGGATTCGGCGGTGCGGGGCTGATGCGGAAGGCTTCTTTACCAGCCGAGTTCGGAACCTTATCCTCAAAGTAATGAGTACGTGTGATGCCCACATGGAAGCGTGCAGGCCCTTCGTCATACGTGTGCAGGAATTTTTCGAGCAGACGGTCTTTAAACTCCACAAAGCTGAGCCAATCGACTTTGAATTTGCCACCAGTATTTTCGAGCATGACTGGCACGGGAAACTCCCAAGTCTTGCTTTCCACACCAAAGATAGCGTGTGCACCACCACCGATCTGCGGCTTCGGATGATAGGTGACGAGGCCGACAGCATCGACACGGATAGGGCCATCTGGATTAGCACTGTAGTAGCGATCCATGATCGGTTTCATAGCGTCTGGGGCGAGCGTGTATTTCAGACGCTCCTGAAGTGTCTGCGCATTGAGAAAGTTTTGAAGGGCCTCTGCTGCGGGCTTAGCCTCATCGGGCACTTCTAGCTTGAGATCTTTATGCTCTGATGTGGTCGTGACATCATTCGACTCTGGCACCATCACTGCACTGGTCGGGGCTTTTGCTGGCACCTCAACGAGTCCCGCCTCAGGATTGCTGGCGGCAGGCTTGGTCATTGACTCAGCGATTTCAGAAGCACTGGCAGGCTGGGCCTTCAATGGCGGAGCGGGAGGTGCGGCCTGAGATGGGTCAAAAGATGTGGTGATTTGCGGTGCGGCGCTCTCAGCCATTTGAGGTCCAGTAGGGATCACAGGCGCAGTGAGGGGCACATCAGGCTTGGCGATCTCGACGACTTTACTTGTCTCAGTCGTTGCTGGCAGAGTCACCTGCACGGCCTCGACAGGCGGCGTGGTCACAGGCTTGAAACGCTCGACCACCTGCATGATCGGCTCACGGAAAAGCCAGCCTGCAGCGGCCACAAACCCTGCCAAAAGAATCAAAGCTAAAGCCACCATGAAGACGTTCGAGGAACGCTTGGGTTTCTTTAAAGAACGTGTTCTAGCAGACGGCATTGATTGTGGTGCCATCCCTGCACTGAGCGCTCCGACCGGGGAGTCAAAATTTTGGATCGGCACAGCCAGAGGTGCCGAGGGTAATCCGCGCCCTAAAAGAGAACCGACGCTGTTAGAAGCTCTGGGTGCAGACCCCATGCTGGGCAGTGTGGGCGCTCCCGGAATTAGTGAGCTATGCCCAAGATTTGAAGTGGAGCGCTGAGGGAGAAACGATGGCTCTGTCGCAGGTCTCTGCGGAAAGCCACTGCCCCAGGCAGCCTGAGCGGGTGCCACGGCTGAAGGAGAACCCATCATGGGCATTTGACCATCGCTACGTGCGGAAGGTAAAAAACCACCCATCATTCCAGGCGAAGACATCGGAGCCGCCATCTGAGGCGTGGCCTCTAAAAGAGTCTGCCCGAGTCCAGGAGCCTGCCAAGTAGGTGCTGGCTGCTGCTGCATCGCAGGCTGCTGGGCTGGGAAGGCACCGCCATGGCTTGGCGCTCCGCCCATCGGACTAAGATGCTGAGAAATCATATTCGGCAGCGGCATCACCGGTCCGCCTTGAGCCGCCATCATGGGCTGACTGGTAGGAGGCATCGCGTACGCCATCTGAGCCTGAGGAGCAGCATAATGCTGCGCCGGGGGTGACCCCTGAACTGCCAAGGGGGAAGTCACGACGGTCGAACACATCGGGCACGCTCCACTGACCCCAGCCAGATGAGATGGCACGGTGAGCACGTGCTGGCACGCGCTACACTGGAACTGAATGACATCTGGATTCATGACGACGGGTAAAGATTCCTAACAGGTGTTTAAAGTCACCCATAACTGGCCTTTCGACAAGTCAGCTTTTGATTAATTTCACGACTGACTAAAATTATGGGAAAACGACTCCTGCGTAAGTGGCACGCGAAAATGTAGGCCTTTACCACGGCAGACACATCATCCGCCTCATCATCCGCCTCATCATCCGCCTCATCATCCGCCTCATCGTTATGCCGATTCAAAGTTAGCCAGAGGGTAGTGCTTGCAGTGGTCATCCAAGGGGATAAACAACCTTATGCCATCACTAGCCCATGAGACATTGCTGCGTGAAGCAGGCTACCCCTGCATCGCTGGGATCGACGAAGCTGGGCGAGGACCTTTGGCTGGGCCGGTCTCCGTGGCGGCAGTCGTGCTGCCAGAGGATTTCGAACACTCGCTGCTCAATGACTCAAAGAAACTGACCGAAAAAAAGCGCGACCTCCTCTACGACGAGCTGACGACTGATCCTCGGATTCGCTGGCACGCCGAGATGATCAGCGCCGAGGAGATCGACCGGATCAACATTCTGCAAGCCACCTGGGTCGGCATGAGACGCTGCGCGCTTGCCTTAAACCCGAGGCCTGACGCCGTGCTCATCGATGGCCGACCAGTGCGCGACTTCCCTCTTCATCAGATCGCCCTCATTAAAGGTGACAGCCTGAGTTACAGCATCGCCGCCGCCAGCATCATCGCCAAAGTGCGGCGTGATCGGCTCATGGTCGCGATGGGGGAAATGCATCCCGGCTACGGCTTCGAGATCCACAAAGGCTACCCGACGCCAGCGCATCAGACCGCATTGAGAAGGCTAGGCCCCTGCCCTGAGCACCGGCGCAGCTTTGGACCCGTGGCTCAGATGCTACTGGAGTTGTAAGACTCTTCGCCAAAGTTTGATACATCTTTCCTCTCGACATCTCGGGGGCTGACACGCTAAAAAGCTGCCTTCATGAAACGCATTCCCTACACGAGCCGCCGTCAGTTCATCGCCCAATCTGCCGCAGCCATCGGCTTCCCGACCATTGTTCCGTCGAGTGTTTTCGGGCAAAACGCACCGTCGAATAAAATCACCATGGCCGTTTTGGGCTGGGGCATGATGGGTCCGGGTAACACTGGTAAATTCCTCAACGAGACAGACTGCCAAATCGTCGCCGCCTGTGACATCGACAAAGGCAATTTGCAGAAGGCACTCAACACCATCAACGGCTCCTACAAGAACACCGACTGCAAAGGCTATCACGATTACCGCGAAGTCATGGCACGCAAAGATATCGACACCGTCATGATCGCCATCCCTGACAACTGGCACGCGCTCGTTTCGATCGAGGCCGCCAAGAACGGCAAAGACATCTACGGTGAGAAGCCGCTTGCACGCACCATTGCCGAGCAGCAGGCCATAGTCCGCGCCGTGCAGAAGTACCAGCGCATCTGGCAGACAGGCTCATGGCAGCGCAGTGAAAACAACTTCCGAATCGGTGCCGAAATCGTCCGCAACGGACTCATCGGAAAGCTCACGCATGTCGAAGTCGGCCTGCCCTCAGGACACAACGATTTTGCCAAGACAGGCGACAAGCGCAGTGTCACCCCACCGCCAGCAGACCTTGACTATGAAATGTGGCTCGGGCCAGCCTCTGTGCAGGACTACATTGAGTGCCGCATTCACAAAAACTGGCGTTGGGATTACAACATCGGCGGCGGCCAACTCCTCGATTGGGTCGGTCACCATTGCGACATCGCCCACTGGGGAATGGACATGGACAGCAGCGGCCCGAGTGAGGTGAACCCCATCCAAGTGGACATGCCGCCGCGCACCGACATCTGGAATACCGCCACCAAGTACCGTGCCGAAGCCAAGTACGCGGGCGACATCACCATGACCATCGCGGGTGGTCATGATGACATCAAGATGGGCACCAAATGGATCGGCACCGACGGCTGGGTCCACGTCAATCGCGGCAGCTATGATGCCTCCAAGGACAGCCTCAAAAAGATCGTCAAGAAACGTGAGAGCGACAAGCCAGATGCCAAAGTCATCGAAAGCGCCGCCGCACCGAAACTCGGTGATGATGTGATCAAAACACGCCTCTATGAAACCACCGGGCACCACCGTAATTTCCTAGATTGTGTGAAGAGCCGTAAACCCACCGTCACACCCGTGGAGACCGCACACCGCAGTGCAACTCCAGGCCATCTGGCTTTGATTTCATTCCTCGTCAATCGCCCCATCAAGTGGGACCCGGTGAAGGAAGAAATCATCGGTGATGCTGATGCCAGCAAGCTGCTCACACGTAACTATCGCGGCTCGTGGAAACTTGAGGCTTAATGCCAGACCGACTCATCAGCCCGCAGTAACTCCTCACCGAGTTCTGCGGGCTTTTTTATGCCACGGCCTTTTTGACGGCAGACTTCTTCATCGCTCCAGGTTCTAGCCGCGCTTGCACTTCCGTCACCTTGAGTCCGAGAAACTTGGCCGTCTTCGGAGCATTCTCCTCAAAGTGCCGATAGGCTAGGCGCGTCAGCTCCTTTTCAATCCAGGGGATCAGCTCCATGTCCGGCGTGGTCTGCGCCACATGAATAAGCGTGGTCAAAGCATCGCGCATCCGAGTCACTGTACTGGCAGGGTTGTTATGGCGACTGCTAGCCGTACTTCCCAGTGGAATATCTGAAGGCAGAAGCACGTCCGAATTCGACAAAGCACAGGCGCGCTGGATCGTGTTTTCCAGTTCACGCACATTCCCTGGCCAATCGTAAGCTTCGAGCAACGACAAAGCATCATCGGTAAAACGCATCGTCGGACCACGACGACGAGCTGACTGGCGATTGAGGAAAAACTCAGCCAGCAAGCGCACGTCCTCACGGCGCTCACGCAGCGGCGGGATGTGGATGCGCACCACGTTCAGTCGATAAAATAAATCCTCGCGGAAAGTCCCCTTCGCCACCTCAGCCTCAAGATCCTTATTCGTCGCCGCGAGCACGCGCACATCACACTTCAAAGTTTGATTGCTACCCACTCGGCAAAACTCACCCTCCTGCAAAACGCGCAGCAACTTACTCTGCACGGCCAATGGCATATCACCGATCTCATCCAGAAAAAGTGTTCCTCCGTCACACTGCTCAAAGCGGCCAATACGCTGTGTCACTGCACCCGTGAAGCTGCCTTTTTCATGACCAAAAATCTCACTCTCCATCAAGTTATCCGGGATCGAGGTGATGTTGATTGCGACGAATGTTTTCAGGGTTCTCGGGCTGAATTTATGGATAGCTCCAGCCACCAGTTCCTTTCCACAACCGCTCTCACCAGTGACCATCACCGGCGCATCACTGCGGGAAACTCGTCCGATCATTTTAAACACTTCCTGCATCGGTGCCGAGCGCCCAATGATCGTCTCTTGAATCGTCTCGGCGGGCACTTCAGAAACCATTGCCCGAGTCGCACGGCGTGACTCATTCGAGAACAACGCACTCTCGACAATGGTGCGTAGTTCATACGGCAGCTTCTCCTTGCTGAGAACATCATAGGCCCCCAGGCGCATGGCCTCGATCACATTACTGGTGCCAGCGATACCGCTGAAAAGAATCACCATCGCATTCGGGTCGTTCATCCGCAGACGCTTCAGAAGTTCGATCCCCGACATGCCCGGCATCCGCACCTCAGCCAGCACCAGATCAGCACGCTGCTTCTGATACGTCGCCAAAGCCTCTTCAGAGCGCTCTACCGTCACAACCGTCACGCCGGGTGCCTTTAAATGAGCCGCAGCCCAACTGAGAAAGTCGGGATCTGCGTCCACAATGAGGATTCGGGATTCTGGGGCGTCTGGCATGAAATTGGGGAAAGTTTGTTCCTAGTCGGTTGATTCTTAGGCGTCAACGCCCACTCTACGCTTTTGAGAAATCAGCGTATGCATTCATTGTTGGCTAGCGACCTGTTTCCCAGCCTTCTTGGCCACCGTAATAAAGGCTTCCTGGAGATAAATCGGCTCTAGCGATGCCGAACTTAGAGCCTCCAGTTCGGGTTTTGAAAGCCTGCCAATCAGTTGCCCAAGATTGATCGCAGAGGGCTGATGCAACATCACCTCCTCAATGCCTAGCGGTGACTTCCCATCCAAACTTAACCAAATACCACCCTTTGCCATCTGGGCTTTGGCCGCTTCGGCAGTCATCACCTCGGCAGCCGCGACCAGCCGCCCGTCCGCTATCTGCGCCGTGTAAAACTGGCCGCGCCGTGCATCTCCCAACACATGATAGTCAGGCAAATCCACCGTAGCGATCGAAGGCCAACCGACCACCGACCAGTCGCGCGACAGAGCGATGCCCTGTGCAGCTGCGATGCTGATCCTCACTCCCGTGTATGAACCCGGCCCAGTACCGATGGCGATCACGGCTTTCTCATCACCGATCACCGCCAGTGCCTCCGTCAGTGGCGCAAACACCTGTGCATTGTGAGAGCGCTGAGACTGAAAAGCCGCCTCAAAAATCACTACACCATCACGCACCACTGCAATCACGCCCCGTGCAGAGGAAAGATCGATAGCTAGTACAGTGCGTGAGCTGGCAGACATGAGCAGACTATCCCCTCCCACGCCGTGCCAGTCGAGGCAAGTCTTGGCAAATCTGAAGAGTAAAAAAACGTTGGCGACAATCTTCAGTTCAGGAGCAAATGAAACACCCGAAGCGCCGTGCCAGTACCTTTCGAGTCGTGATCGGCAGCGATGCGGACTTGGGCGGTGTGCTTGCCGGGCTTGAGTTGATCATCGAGGATCAGTGCCCATGGCAGATGCAGTCCAGCGCTCCAGTGCGTGAAGGTCTCGAGCGCGCGAAACGCACCGCCGTCGATGCTGTACTCGATACGTCCGGCGTCTGGGCCTGCGGCGATGAAGAGACCGCAGCCCGTGCCATCGAAGCTAAACTCAAACTCCGCGCCCGGCTCCGTGCCGACGAGCGCGGGCACATCGACAAAGCCTGCGCGTGCGCCTTTCTTGTCGGTGGGCTTCCACGCGGGGTCCAACGCGAAGCCCTTGATGAGCTTCGTGCTGGCGATGTTGCCGAGACGACCTTTCGTGTAGCTTTGGGCATCCACGAATGCTGGCAGCGCGTGCGGCTTCGCAGAATTGGCGACCGGTTTGACAAAAGCGGCATCAAGCATGCGGGCGATACTGTTGGCGTAGAGTTGATGCCCGAAGGGCGATGGATGCAGGCCTTTGAAATCCTTGTCCCAGGTGAACTCGCCTGCGTCGATGCGGTCGGTGACTTCAAGAGCAAGATTCAGCGACACATTGCCATACGCCACGGCTACCTTCTCATGCTGGGCGATGGACAAAGGCACAGTGCCTTTATTGTAGTCACTCATGTGCGGCGGCATGACGAAGTGCATGTGAGTGATGTCCGTCAGCGGATTCGCGGTGCGCGCATGGCGCACCACGCCTTCCATGCCGCGCAGCATCTGCTCGGGATGATCGGGGATGTTCGAACTGTCATTCACCGCTGCCTCGACGAAGAGCAGATCGACAGGGCCTTTCGATAACACATCGCGCTCCAGCCGGAACGCATGCGGAACGGAGCCCATCGAGCCGATGCCCGCCGCGATGAACTCGAACTTCGTCTGTGGAAACTTCGCCTGGAAATACTTCATCGTGTGATCCCGCCAGCCACCACCGGCGGTGATCGATCCACCGAGGAAGGCGATGCGTCCGGTCTTCTCCTGCTCGAACTTCCGGTGCGCATTCGCCAATCCGCCGCGCAGCTCGAAGTAGTCGTGTCCCTTCGGCAGCTTGGACGAATCATAGCGCGTTCCCGAGAGCTGCTGATCGAGCCATGGCGTGATCTTTTCCGCCCACTTCTGCCCATGCTCACGCAAACCGGGCCCGCTGAAGTGAACGCCGAGGCCTTTGCGCTCACGCAGCGGTCCCTTCAGCGCATCGCTGTCCGGTCCGGGCTGCGCGAGACCGTCTTTCCAGAGAGAGGCCTGCGCGACGCGGATGTCATCACTGCCTTCATCGCCCGGCACATGGTAGCTGGCCTGCGCCACGAACCACGGTGCTTCAAAGCCCGTGTCGCGTCGTGAGTCGCGAATGATCTTCTCCAGATACTCGCGGTAGAGCTTCCCGGCCAGCGTGCGCGTCGTGTCCTTCTGATTCGCATCGCTCTCACCCTGATGCCAGAGCACCGCACGGAAGCCATTGTGGCCCAGCGGTTTCATTCGTGCAATGAAGGCATCATACGCCGCTCCACTACTCGCCCATTGGCCATCCGGCAGCTTCACGACTCGTCTCTCAAGGGTAGGTGGATTCGGAAACGCCGTGCCTTTCGGCAACCACTCACGCACACTCGTCGCCCCGATGCCGCAGGCGACGATGCCGACCGGCACATCGAAGCGCTTCACCAGCTCATCGCCCAGCGCTGGCATGAAGCTGCCCATGCGACCACTCGCGCCCGGCTGCGGATCATCCGCGATCTGCCACTTCTTGCCATCAAAGGCCGCCACACGCCGCGTCTGCGTCGTTTGCTTCTCCTCGCCATGATTCGCCGAGTTCGACTGCCCCGCGACGACAAACACCTCACCGATGCCCACATGCTCCACCGCCGCCGTCGCGACCGCCTTGCCATCCAGCATCGCCCGCACCTCCACCCGATGCCAACCACCCGCCGGAGCCGAAACGCTGGCCGAAAAGTGCTCCTTCTCGATCTGCGCACTCAAGGCCTGCCACCTACCCTTCGCACCGATCTTGGCTTCAAACTTGGTTTTGCCCGCATCGAGCCCGCTTTGCGATCCTCGGATCAAAACCGTGCCCTCCGTGCTCGAATGCCGCTGAATCACCTGATGATCGAGCGGCGAGGTCAGCGTAATCTCAGCTCCGAGGAGACTTGAGGCAAAAGCGAGGAAAAGGAATCTGGCGAACATGAGCGAGAAAACAGAACGCCTCCGCCAACGCCGCCTTTCGGCTGCTACGAGGATGATCAAAGGGCGACAAGGCCGACTCAGTAAACATCCTGGTTTGAGTGTCCCTTCACTCCAAGGCAGCGATTGCCCGTGCGCTCTGCTCATCCAAGACCTGAGTCAAATACGCCCAGTAAGCGTCTTTTTCGATGGTGTCTCGTACCGTCGCAGCAGGCAGGAAGCGGCGTATTTCCTTCATGAAGTCGCCTCGCATCTCCGGCTGCGTCTTTAGAGCGTTCACGCGTCCTTGGAGCAAAGCGATAAATTCCGCATCCTCATGCTGATGATCGCGAATCTTGAGAGGGATGAGTTTTGCGGGCAGTTCCACGCCTTGCTGCACGAGCCAGGCGATATCCCAGAGATCGCGGTTTTTGACGCGGTTCTCACGGAAGGCGAGCGCGATGATCTTATCGGCTAGGATTTCCTCACGGCTCTGTGCTCGTAGAATGAGGCCGGAGGTGCCGAGATCGACGCCGTAGAGATTGCGCAGCATCATCGGGCGCGGGTCGTGGCTGGGGATGGCGCAGATGTCGAGATGGATGCGCTGCGCGGGCAGATGCTGCTGGTCGGGGCGTGTCTCGACCGTGAGCTTCCAGGTGGACACTTTGCCGCCGGTTTTGACGGGCTCGCTGACGCTCACAGGCAGGCCGTAGCGGACTTGCAGCCGTTCTGTGAGCACACGGGCGAGTTCGGTGAGGTCGTTCCTTTTGAAGTCACTACCACCAGTGAAATCGAGGTCTTCACTGAGCCGCGCTGAGCCGTAACAGGCCCGCAAACATGTCCCACCGATGAAGGTCAGGCCCGCGAGGAGCCCTGCCTCGCTCATCTCCCGCAGGATGTCGTGATGCAGCAGTTCCTTTTCCACCACGGGCCTCAGCGTGGCTAGATCGGCGCGTGAGCGCAGCGCCTCCGTCACGAGTTGGTCAAACAAGCTCACGCGCCGCCTCCTCATCCACGAGGTCCATGCTGCGGCGCGTGGCCTTCATATCGCGCAACGCCTGTCGCACCGAGGCACGCCACAGATGGCGCTCCGCATCGTAAGTCAGTTCGTCATTCATATCCTCTGGTCGCTGCGCAGTATGCACAAACTCGATGTGCCCGTAGTCGCCGCAATCCACCACATGGCTGCGCCCGGAGGTCATGAGGCTAATCCAGTTCATCGGCACCTGCGAAATGACGCCCGCATCACTCAGCACCGTCTCCAGGCTGATGAAATTGAACTCTCCTGCCCGCAGCCGTGCAGCCGCATGAAACAGCAGGTTCCCCGCCGAGTAATCCGAAACGGGATACAGATAA
>CAZOVY010000097.1:0-21027 GCA_964583255.1 uncultured Prosthecobacter sp. | reverse complement strand
ACCTGTGAAATCAAGGTGTCGTGTCATGGGGCCAGGGGCTACGATGCAGCGCATCCCAGCAGCCTGAGCCGCACGCAGGCCGTTGAGTGAGTCTTCGAAAATGACCACTTCAGCGGGATCGACGCCGAGACTTTCAGCAGCGTGAATGAAAATACTGGGATCGGGTTTCACTTTGCCAGTGTCATCGACCGTGGAGATTTGATGGAAATGATCGCGCAGGCTGAGTTGCACCATCCATGAATCAATCCACGAACGCGGACTGCTGGAGGCGATGGCGGTGCGCAGTGTCATAGAGGCGGCTTCGACGAGACGATCCACAACTCCCGGCAGCGTGCTCAAGGTGTGGCGTAATTCAGTCTCGCGACTCCGGCGTTTTACTTCCATGGCGTCCCAATCGAAGTCGCCACCGGTAAGTTGCTCTAAATCGCGACGGGGGTCATAGCTGTTGTTAAAGTCTGAACCCACGACTTGGGCATATCGCTCGACTGGTAGATGATGGCCATGAGCATCAAAGATCTCCTTCCAGGTGAGGTAGCCGGTGCTCTCGGTATCAACAACGAGACCGTCAAAATCAAAAATGACTGCGCGAATGGGTGGGGGCATTCGCCATTATGCAGAGGTGATGAAACATGAGCAAAAAGGAATCTGCTTTTCTAGCGTGCCCTCTACCGGGAGATAAGCCTTTATGCTTGCGCCTGACTGTGGCGACAACTACCGATAGTCACTTCAAAGGACACTTTTCCAACGCTCATGAATCATAGTTTAAGAACACTCGATGATGCGGTCATCGTCGAACTCGATGGCGAAGCCGACTTGGCCATGGTGCCGAGTTTTCAGAGTCAGATGCGCAAGCAGATCGAGGCGAACGTGCCTTATCTGGTGATTGATTTCTCGAAGGTCACCTTCGTCAACACGCCGATCTGGGCGGTGGTGGTGGAGTATTATCAGCACGCGCGGAATGCGAAGTCTGGCTTTGCTCTCGCCGGCTTGAAGGGCCGTGTGGAGGCTTCATTCAGCATTGTGCGGCTGGGTGATTTTATCCCGCATCATGCGACAGTCGAGGCAGCGATTGCTGCGTTGAAAGCCTGATCCATTGACGAGCATCCTTCACCGCAAGCCATGACCGAAGGACTCCGCTCTTATCTGAATCATAGCCTGAGTGTTATGTTCTGGCTTTTCGTGGCACCGTTTCAGGGGCGGCGTTACCGCATGTCGCTGCTCTTTGCTCAAATCGTGCGCATTGGCGTGCATGCTGTGCCGATGGTGGCGCTGACTTCATTGACGATCGGCGTGGTGCTGGCGATGCAGTCGGCGGCGCAGTTAGTGAAAATGGGTGCTGAGGTATTTGTGCCTGGCTTGGTGTCATCCAGTCTAGTCAGGGAGCTAGGTCCACTGGTCACGGCGGTGATCGTGATCGGGCGCAGTGGCTCGGCGGTCACGGCGGAGTTGGGCACTATGAAAGTGTCTGAGGAGATCGAGGCACTCGAGGTTATGGCGATCCACCCGATGTCGTATCTGATCGTGCCGCGCTTTTTGGCGATGGTGATCATGATGCCTCTGCTCACTGTCTTTGGTATTTACGTCGGCCTCTTCGGCGGGTGGCTGATCGCGTGCAACGTTCTCGATATGTCACCCGCCTTCTTTGTGAGCAATGCGCTCTCCTTCGTGACGCCGCGTGACTTGATGATAGGTATGTTCAAAAGCACGATCTTCGGTGCCTTAGTCATCACCATCGCCTGCACGACGGGGCTAAACGTGACTGGCGGTGCCGAAGGCGTGGGGCAGGCGACTACGCGCTCAGTGGTGGTGTCACTGTTGGCGGTTTTCATGGCCAACGCAGCACTCACAGCCTTCTTCTTTTTCTGATTCTGCCGAGCCATGAATGCTGCAAACCCAATGCCCATCTCAAAGCCGTCGCTGGGTGAGCCGATCATCGAGGTGGATTCCCTGGTTCGGTATTTTGGCCCTCAGCTCGTGCTCAATGGTGTGAGTTTTAAAGTGTATGAGGGGGATACCTTCATCATCATGGGCGGCAGTGGTTGCGGTAAGAGCACACTACTGCGCCACTTGATTGGCACGGAGAAACCGACTTCCGGCACGATCAAGATCTTCGGTGAAAACATCACCAAAATGAAGTCCTCTGGCCTGGAGCGTGTGCGGCGGCGCTACGGCATGTTGTTTCAAAGTGGGGCACTTTTGCAATCGCTGACGGTGGCTCAAAATGTGGCCATGCCGCTAGTCGAGCACACGAAACTAGACACCGATCTGATCGACACGGTGGTGAAGATGAAACTTGAACAGGTCGGGCTGACAGGGCACGGACACAAGAAGCCCTCGCAGATCAGTGGCGGCATGAAGAAACGCGCAGCACTCGCCCGTGCGCTGGCGTTAGATCCTTCGCTGCTTTTTAGCGATGAACCAACGGCGGGACTTGATCCGATCATGACGGCCGTTGTCGATGAACTGACACAGAAGCTCACCCGCCAGATCGGTGCTACTGCGGTCGTGGTGACGCACGACATGAACAGTGTTTTCCGCATAGGCACACGCATCATCATGCTCGGCACGGGTGAGCGCCAGGGCACCATTGTCGCTGAAGGCACGCCAGATGAGATACGACAACACACCGACCCAGGCGTGCAGCAATTCATTCGTGGTGAAGCTGAGGGCGCAGAGCCGGATAGCCTCGCTGACGATCTTTATCACCAGGCACTGCTAGCTCGCGGTTAACCAACGAATCATTTTAAAAATCGACTCATGAAAAATAAAAGCGACGCCATTGTAGCCAGCCTGACGGTCCTTTGTTCACTGGCTTTACTCGCGGGGCTATTCATCGCCATATCGGGGAATCCCTGGCAGAAACCTCATCTGCGCTTCAGCGTGGACTTCGCGGATGTGACAGGCATCGGCAGGAATTCACCCGTGTTCTATGCGGGAGATAAAGTCGGGATCATTGACTCCATCGAGCATTTAGCGCCAAAGGATCGACTCAAGCCGGACAGTACTATAAGGATGCATGTCTCGATTTTGAAGAAGACACCCATCGCCGCCAATGTGCGGATCGTAATCAGCTCAGAATCGATCCTCGGTGAGAAGCATCTCGCTCTCACGCGGGTAAATGATGAGGGCGGTCTGCTGGCAGATGGGACACGTCTTTCCTCAGCAAGCACGGGCAGCATGTTGGAAATGTTTTTGCCAGGTGGTGATCAGATCGTAACGAATCTCAAAGAGATCACGGAGAGCCTGCGCGCCATCATGGCTCCGCTTTCCAAAGATGAGCCGAGCAAGAAGATCACATCAGTGCTTGGCAATTTGGAAGACTTTACCAAAGAGCTGAAAAAGGTTTTCTCGGGTGATGCTGGTAAGCCCGGGCTGGGCGTGAAGTTCAATGATGTGGCCGACAAGCTGAAGAGTGCGACTGCGCGGCTTGATGGCACGGTCGAGAGCATTGAGACGAGTATCAAAGGGCCGGCAGGCAAGCCAGAGAAAGGCATCACTGCACGCGCCAGTGCGACGTTGGAAAATTTGGAGAAGTTCTCCAACGAGCTGAATCAAACCCTGTCTGGATCAAATGGTAAGCCAGGGCTTCACGCGCGGCTTGATGACATCGCCAATGACATTCACGCCGTCTTTGCAGGCCCGAAAGGCGAGCCGGAAGAGGCTTTGCAGAAGCGACTGAGTGCCGTGATGTCGAAGACGGATAAAGTGATGGAGGAGATGAATGCACTCATCGTGTGGGGGCAGTATGTGACTGGGACACTGGCGGGAAAACCCAACCGACTCATCTTTGGCAGTCAGGAAAATGAGGTGCCGACCAAGGAGCAAATCATCGAGCATCTGCGTCGCAGTAAAGAGCCATATCCAGTCGAGATTAAAGAGGAGGCCGCTGGCAGTAAGCGTGGTGGAGTGACTCCGCCGCCTGCAGATCCAGAGGCAGAAGCCGTGAAGAAAAAGGGCATCTTCAAATTTAAAAGCCGACCATGAGTGCGCCACAACCAGCTCCGTCACGACAGAGTGCGCTCCTCGATGTGGCGCGCAGGCTGGGCAGCGCGCGCGATCTCGATGAATTGATCGATCACATCCTCCAGCGCTCACGTGAGGTGATGGATTGCGAGGTGTGCTCCATTCTTTTACCAGATGGACCCGAAGGTGATCTGCTGATCCGATCCACGCTCGATCCGATCAAGCGTAACGTCGTGCGTGTGCCAAAGGGCAAAGGCATCGCCGGCGAAGTGTTCGTGACACAGGTGCCCGTAAACATTCGAGATGCGCAACAGGACGCGCGGCATTTCCAGCCGAGTTCTGACACGTCGGGTCTCGTCACCCGAGCGATGCTGACCATTCCTTTGTTGGGTGAGGATCGCTGTCTCGGCGTGATGCAGGCGATCAATCCGAATCGATGCCAAAGCTTTGGTGGTGAAGATCAGGATTTCTTTGAAACCTTTGCCAGCTTTATCTCCGTGACGCTGATGCGGCTGGAGGCTCAGAAGAAAGAGATCTCCGAGGCTGAGAACCGCCAGCAGATGAATCTAGCGCGTGAGATTCAGACATCCTTCCTGCCTGCACATCCGGTGAATGTTGGTCATGTGAGTGTCGAATCTTTCTATGAACCTGCCAGTGAAGTGGGCGGTGATTTCTACTTTTGGCACGATCTCGGTGAAGGAAAAATTTTACTAGGCATCGGCGATGTGTGCGGAAAGGGACTGCCAGCGGCACTCGACATGGCGCGCTGCACCACACTGATCACATCAATGTCGCATCTATGTTCCGAGCGTGATCTCGCCTGCTGGATGTCCACTTTGAATCGTCGCCTCTGCGGGCAAATGCGCGCAGGTCGATTCATCGCCATCAGTGCGATGCTCGTCGATACCGTGGCGCGTCGTCTGCGCGTCTGTAGTGCTGGATTGCCAGCGCCGAAAATTCTTGGAAGCGCGGGCTGGCTTGACCTTGTAGTGCCACTCAATCCGCCGCTGGGGATCGCCGATCATTTGGAATATCGCGAGGCTGATCTCCCTCTCGGACTCGCGCGCCAGTGGTTCATTTATAGCGATGGCATCCTAGAGCTGACCAATGCACAAAAAGTGTGTTTTGAAGATGAAGCGTTCGCTGCCTCGCTCACGCGGTCCTTCCTATATAAGACTCCTGCATTGCAATCACTCGCTGACGACTGGCGTGTGTTTGCCATCGAGTCATCTTATCAAGATGATGCCACGGCATTGATCGTCACCGACAACGCGCCATCACCACCAGAGAGCCTGAATTTCACCTGTCGTGTCGAGACATTGAAGCACGCGCGTGATCACATCGAAGCCTGGTCCGCTTATGCTGGACTGGATGACACGACGACTGGACTCATCGTGCTCGCCTGTGATGAACTCATGGGCAATCTGTGCAAGCACGCCTTTTGCGAAACTCAGGGTGCTGGCCCAGCAGCCTGTGATGTCTCACTTGAAGCAGGCGCTCTGTGCATTCGCATTCGTCACGGTGGCAAAGGAATCACCAATGAAGATTTCGAGCGCCTGACCATGCCGCCAGGGCAGGGGGACCGCATCGGCGGTCTCGGCAATCACGTCATTCGTCAAGTTTTCGACCGAGTCGATTTCAGTGTCTGCCCTGATGGCTCGACCATTGAGTTGGAGAAGACAATCAGGTGATGTGGGATCCCCCTGGTTTTTACTGGATCACGCAGACGCTTGCAGGGCAGGGAAGCGAATGGTAGTCAAGCCCTCCCCATGACCGACCTCTCTCACTTGCGCGCTGATTTTCCCATCCTGCACCAGCAGGTGCATGGGGAGCCGCTGGTGTATTTTGACAATGCGGCCACGAGTCAAAAGCCACGCCAGGTGATCGCGGAACTGACGCGCTACTATGAGCAGGACAATGCGAACGTGCATCGCGGTCTGCATGAGTTGAGCAACCGCGCGACGGACAGCTTTGAAGCCGCCCGCAAGAAGGTGGCGCGCTTCATCGGCGCAGGCAGTGCCGATGAGATCATCTTCACACGCGGCACGACGGAGAGCATCAATCTCGTGGCGCAGGTCTGGGCAGCGCAGTTTCTCAAAGCGGGTGATGTGATCCTCTACACGGGCATGGAGCACCACAGCAACCTCGTCCCCTGGCAGCTCGCCGCGCGACGCACGGGAGCGGTGCTCAAGCACATCCCAGTGCTGGATGACGGCACGCTTGATCTGAAGCTGCTCGACTCGCTGCTGACAGATCAAGTCAAGCTCTTCGCCTGCGTGCATGTCTCGAACTCGCTGGGCACGATCAATCCCGTGCGTGATCTCTGCGCCAAAGCCCGCTCTCTCGGTGTGACGACGCTGATCGATGGCGCGCAGGCCGTGGGCCATCTGCCGGTAAACATGCGCGAGATCGGCTGTGACTTCTACGCCTTCTCAGGACACAAGATGTGCGCGCCCACCGGCATCGGTGCGCTGTATGGAAAGGCTGACGTGCTGGCCAAGATGCAGCCCTGGCATGGCGGCGGCGAGATGATCGAAAGCGTGACTTTGGAAACCAGCACCTACAAGGCGGCACCTCATCGTTTTGAAGCCGGCACGCCAAACATCGCTGGCGTGATCGGACTCGGTGCGGCGATTGATTATCTGGAGAGTGTGGGCATCGAGACGATTCATCAGCATGGCCAAGAACTCACGGCCTATGCCATGCAGCGTCTTGCCGAACTGCCGGGCATCCGGCTACTCGGACCGCAGGGTGACCGCGCCTCCCTCGCGGCATTTGCGCTGGCCTGCGCGCATCCGCATGACCTCGTGGAATTTGCCAACACGCATGGTCTGGCTTTGCGCGGCGGTCATCACTGCACGCAGCCGCTGATGAAACGCTTCAAAGTGCCGGGCACCAGCCGCGCGAGCTTTTACTTTTACAACACCGCCGCCGAGGTGGATCGGATGATGGACATCCTCCACCGCGCCGTGACCTTCTTTTCCTGATGGCCCTCCCCGACGACCTCCGCGACCTTTATCAGCAAGTGATCCTCGATCACTCGAAATCACCGCGCAATCACGGCCAGCTCACCGACTGCGTGCATGTGCATGGCGACAATCCCACCTGCGGCGATGAGATCGACATGTATGTGAAGTTCAATGACGAGGGCGGTATCGCCGACATCAAGTTCGACGGCCAAGGCTGCGCCATCAGTCAAGCCAGCGCCAGCATGATGACCATCAAAGTCAAAGGTGCCACGCGCGACCAAGCCACCGCGATGCTCAAAGACTTCCGCAGCGTCGTCACCGGTGAAGGCAGCGTGCAGGACGAAGATGCACTCGGTGAACTCGTCCTCCTCGAAGGAGTGCAAAAATTTCCCCAACGTGTGAAGTGCGCCATGCTCGGCTGGCGCGCACTGGAGCAGGCGATGCAGCAAGACCATGCCTGAACTCCCTGAAGTCGAAACCACGCTGCGTGGCGTCTCTCCTTATCTCGTGGGCCGTGTGGTGCGTGAGGTGATCGTGCGGGACAAACGACTGCGCTGGCCGATCCCGGACAGTATTCACGAACTCGAAGGCCAGCGCATCACGGCGGGCACACGGCGCGGCAAGTACATGCTTTTTGAAAGCGCCAAAGGCACATTGCTGCTGCACCTGGGTATGTCCGGCAGTCTGCGGATCGCTGATCCGGAGACGCCGTGGCGCAAGCATGATCATCTGGCGCTGACGACGGATCGCGGTAAGCAGATCCGACTGCATGACCCGCGCCGCTTTGGGGCCGCACTATGTATTGAGGGCGATGCGCAGGCTCATCCTTTGCTTTGTGATCTCGGTCCAGAGCCGCTAAGTGATGACTTCACAGTTGCGTGCCTCCATAGCCATTGTCGCCAACGATCGGCTCCGATCAAAGCAGTGATCATGGACTCCCACATCGTCGTCGGCGTGGGGAACATCTATGCCTGCGAGGCGCTTTTCATGGCGGGCATTCATCCCGACAAAGCTGCGTGCAAAGTCAGCAAGCCACGCCTCACCAAACTCGTGACCGCCATCCGTGAGGTGCTCGCCGCCAGCATCGAAATGGGCGGCACGACGCTGCGTGACTTTGTGAATGAGAGGGGTGAGCCGGGCTACTTCAAGCAAACCCTCCGCGTGTATGGTCGCGAAGGAGAACCCTGCCTGACCTGTGGTGTCAAAGTGAAGCGCGTGGTGATGAGTAACCGCTCCACCTTCTACTGCCCGAAGTGCCAGAGATGAGTTCTCGGTTCTCGGTTCGCAGTTCTCGGTTAGAGCAAACGGGGAGCCGCGAACCGCGAACTGAGAACAAAAAACAAAGAACCGCGAACACCCCGCATTTCACCTTGCGCATCTTCTGATGTGCGGCACTATCCCGACCCGCTCCTTTCTGGAGCATCACGGGACGTAGCTCAGCCTGGTAGAGCGCTTGCTTTGGGAGCAAGAAGTCGTGAGTTCGAATCTCGCCGTCCCGACCACTCTCAGATTTCAAATTTGAGATCCCAGATTTGAAACTTCAAATCTTGTCATGTCCGCTCTCTACTCCGCCACGTTGTCTGCCTTTAATGCCCAATCATGGGTGTATCGTGAAGTGCCTGGGATGGAGGTGATCGAGTCCGATTTTGAAGCCCACCACACCAAGGTTCCACTGCATGTGCAGGTCTATGGTGAGCCAAACATTGTCTGCGTCGTGGCCCGCTCCTCTGTGGCCGTTCCGAAGACGCATCGCGTCCATGTCGCTGAGCTTATCATGCGCACGAATAAGGAGCTGAACCTGGGCAACTTTGAACTCGATTGGGATGACGGCGTCGTGATGTTTCGCGTGACCAACATCTTTCCACAGGGCAATCACGACGAGCGCATCCTCGCCAGCCTCGTCCATGCCTCCATAGCCGAGATCGACCGCATCACGCCTTTCCTCGGCGAAATCTGCCACACACCGAAAGGTGAACTGATCCTGCTCAAAGTAACGGATCTCATGAAGCGCCAGGATCTGCTGCCGCCTGCGCCAGAAGTGTAAGCGCAGTCGCCAGAATGCACGGCTTGAGATTTTTCAGTTTCCAATCCTCAGTTTTCAGTCTGCAATCAAGCTCCCCGACAACTGCGAACCGAGAACCCGGAACTGAGAACCAAAATGCGCTACCTCCTCCACAACCATCCCGCTTTCCCAGGGCTGCTGTCGAAGGATGATCTGTATCTGCTCGTCGAGCGCAGTTCCCTGGCTCGTGGTGATCTCTGCACGGACACCATGACCGGTCACGATCACACTGTAGGAGAGGTCATCAGCGGCATGAGGCCGCCGCGCGCCAGCACCGCCGCGCGAATGGATCGCCCGGCTTATCAGGAGTTCCGCGCTGACTCGCCTCACGATGTCGAAGAGCCAGATCCTGAAGACGAGGAGGAAGAAGAGGAAGAGATGCCTGCGGAAGAAACGCTGCGCTACACCGAGAGCGGCGAGTTGATCCTCTACTTTTCCCACCCCGCCTGGCTCAGCTATGCGAAGACGCTCTTTCTCGCCCTCCTGCTCTTCATCGCCGCAGCCATGCTCCTCACAATGGACGAGGCATACGCGCTCATCGCCGGCCTTTGCGGACTGGCCACGTTGATCGGCGTGTTCATCGCCCGCAGTTGCAGTGACTACCTCGTCACAGAGGACCGTGTCGAAGTCATCTGGGGCATCCTGGGCCGCAGTTCGAACGAAGTGCGCATCTGCGACATCCGCAGCATCGACGTGCGGGAAAGCGGCCTCAAAGGCCTGCTCGGCATCGGCACGCTCGATGTCTCCTCCGCTGCGAATGCCGGCATCGAAGTCAGCTTCCAGGACATCCGCCGCGCGCATGAAGTGAAGCAGCTCGTCCGCCAGCTCCAGCGTGGCGATGAAGCAGCCGAATGCTGAGGTCATTCAGATCTCTGTTTCCTCTGCGACCTCCTGTTTAAAAATTCTTGGCCCATCATCCCAAGAATCTGAACGCACTGGCGTCTTGCTCCACGAACACGCTCTCATGCACGACTCACACCGCCTATTTTTGGACGCCCTGGAGCGCTATGAACGACCACTGATCCGGTACGCTCACAGCCACACCAACGACCTCGAAGAAGCTCGCGACGTGGTGCAAGACGTGTTTTTAAAACTCAGTCAACACATCGCCACCCTGGATGCCGAGCGACTCGCTCCTTGGCTCTTCACCGTCTGCAAGAACAGGGCGCTCGATCATCTACGCAAACACTCACGCCTCATCGTTATGGAAACGGAAACGCTCGATCAAGAAGCCTCCATCACAACTCGTCCTGGAGATGAATTAGAGTCACGTGAAACCGCAGCGACTCTCCGCAGCCTCATCGAAACCCTGCCCACTCGACAACGCGAAGCCGTGCGTTTGAAATTCATCACCGGCCTCGACTACAAAGAGATCAGCCAAGTCATGAAGACCAGCATCGGCAACGTCGGCTACCTCATCCATCACGGCGTCCACGCCCTGCGCACAAAGTGGCAGGAACTCGAAGCCAACCCGCAAAACGCAGTGGGCCTCGTCCTCAGCCCTCAATTCTAACCCCTTCTGTCACTCGTCATGAAACCCGAACACCTCACCGCCTGGGCGCTGAACCAGCTCAGCCCCGAAGAACAGGCCCAGCTTGAAGTGCAGCTTCTTCAGCACCCAGACGAACAGCAGCTCGCCGCCGCCACCAAGGACTTCTGCACCTTCCTCACCACCGAACTGCGAGACGAATCCCTCGCCCTCAGTGATGAACAGCGTGCGCAGCTCATCACCCCAAGGAGTGAGGGCTTCCAGCCATCACTAGTGAGCTTCAATCCCAAACCCTTCCGCTGGTGGCAGCGCCCCGCCATCCCACTCGCCTTGGCAGCCTCGCTCGCCCTGCTCGGAGCACTGTCGGCACTCTTCATGCCCATGCTCAGCGAGAAGGCGGGCGGACTGAGTGACCTCGCCGCATTCGGTGATCAAGAGAAGGAAGAAATCCGCTTCCAAATCGCCCAAGCAGACAGCCCGACTGCAAAATCGCAGATCTCCGCCATCCCAAAAGACATCGGCGGCACACCGACACCGTTGGCTAGGGAGCCTCAAGCAGCAGACAAAGTCGTCGCCATGTCAGAGCCTAGTAATCTTGAAACTCAAAAACAAATTTTGGAGATAAAGAAAGATGCCGCAGCCACAGCAGCAATCTCGGCAGAAATCACTAAATCATTGCTGCCTCAGAAGCAGCCAGCAGACCGAACTGTTGCACTTCGCAGCGAAAAACCTGCTTCGATTGCGTCCAGTGGAGCCACGATTCGTGGCGCTTCACCTGTCAGCTATCCTGCAGCCCCTGCCGCCGCCGCACCGATGCCTCTGCCTGCTCTCACAAGCGCCGCCAGTGGCTCTGGCGGCATGGTGAAAGCCGGAACTGGCACAATAACTCTAGGCGGAAGCTTTGCCTACACAGGTGGCACCACGATCAATGGTGGCGTCATCACCGACAGCTTTGCTCCCGAGGAAGGTGATAGCCGCCGGCGCTCCAACACCGAGTCCTACAACCAGATCATCGAGAACAAGCTCATCAGCGTCACTCGCGAGCCGCTCTCGACTTTCTCCATCGACGTGGACACGGCTTCGTATGCGAATGTTCGCCGCTTCTTGAATCAGAACACCCAGCCGCCACGCGATGCCGTGCGTGTTGAGGAACTCATTAATTACTTCCCCACCGAAGAAGACGGCCCTGCCGCCGACTCAAAGCAGCCCTTTGCCGTGAAGACTGAAATGGCCTCCTGCCCGTGGCAGCCGCAGCATCGGTTGGTGCGCGTGCATTTGAAAGGACGCGACATCGGCAGCGAGCACAAGCCAAGCAACCTCGTCTTCCTGGTCGATGTCTCAGGCTCGATGAGTTCACCTGACAAGCTGCAGCTTGTGCAGCGCAGCTTGCGAATGCTCGCCGAGCGTCTCGATGAAAGTGATCATGTGGCGATGGTCACTTATGCAGGCGGCACAGAGGTCGTCCTGGCCTCGACGAATGGTGAGAAGAAGAGCGACATCATCGCCGCCATCGACCGTCTCCAGTCCGGTGGCAGCACTCATGGCAGTGCGGGCATCAAGCTGGCCTATGAGCAGGCTGTGGCTGGTTTCATCAAAGGCGGCGTGAATCGCGTTATCCTCTGCACGGACGGCGATTTCAATGTCGGCCTCAGTAGCCCGAAGGAACTTGAGGAACTCATCACCGAGAAGGCGCGCAGTGGTGTCTTCCTTAGCGTGCTCGGCTACGGCACCGGCAATCTCAAAGATCACACGATGGAAACATTGGCCGACAAAGGCAACGGCAACTACGCCTACATCGACAGCGTCGGCGAAGCACGCAAAGTGCTCGTCGAGCAGATGCAGGGCACGCTCATCACCATCGCCAAAGACGTGAAGATTCAGGTCGAGTTCAATCCCGCGCTGGTCCGTGAGTATCGCCTCATCGGATACGAAAACCGCCTGCTCGCCAAAGAAGATTTTAATGACGACACCAAAGACGCCGGTGAGATCGGCGCCGGTCACAGCGTCACCGCGTTGTATGAAATCGTGCCCGCAAACTTGAAGCCCGGCGAGTCTCCCACGCTCTCGGTTGATCCTTTGAAATATCAGCCTCAGCAGCTCGCCGCACCAGCACCCGCGACCACAGCCGCACCAATTTCCCAAGAAGCTCTCACCGTGAAGCTGCGCTACAAGGAGCCCGAAGGCACCACCAGCAAACTTCTCGAAGTCCCGCTAAAAGACGACGCACGCGCCATCGAAAAAGCCAGTGCCGAGTTCAAGTTCAGCGCCGCCGTCGCGGGCTTCGGACTGCTGCTGCGCGACTCCAGCTACAAAGGCGAACTCACCTGGGAACGCGTGCGCCAGCTTGCTCGTGAGGGCAAAGGTGCGGACACACTTGGCTATCGTGGCGAGTTTTTACAGCTCATTGAAAAGGCAGGCGGACTCGCCAAGTGACGGCATGATACCTGCGCTGCATTCGCGGCGTATCCAATTCACCATGCCTTCATTTACACGCCGCCGTTTCATCAGTGCCAGTGCTTCTTCGCTCCTGCTTCATGCCTCTGTCGAGGCCGCAGACAGCGTGGCCAAACCCTTCAGCTTTGCCTTTCTCACCGACGCGCACATTCAGCCGGAACTGCGCGCGGTGGAAGGCGTGAGGCAGTGCTTTGAGAAAGCCAATTCATTGGAGCAGAAACCCGAGTTCGCTATCACCGGCGGCGATCTGATCATGGATGCTCTGGAGATGGGCACGGAACGTGTGCATCAGCAGTGGCAGCTTTGGGACGAGGCGATGAAGTCGCTGCATTACCCGACCTATCACACCATCGGCAATCACGATGTCTGCGGCTGGTCGAAGAAGGCTCTGGTGAAGCCCGGTGAAAACGATTACGGCAAGAAACTCTTCGCGGATCGTTACGGCAAAGGCCGCACCTACCAGAGCTTCGATCATGGCGGCTGGCACTTCATCATCCTGGATAGCATCGGCCAGGAAAATGATCTCGAATACAAAGGCTGGATTGATGATGAACAGCTCACTTGGTTGAAGTCCGATCTGGAAAAGACCGGCAAGCAAACGCCCATCATCATTGTTACCCACATCCCTTTCTACAGCGTCTGGGATCAGGTGATCCTCGGCCCCAAGATCAAGATCGGCGGCAAGGCGCTGGTGGGCAATGTCATCGAGTTCCGCAAGATGCTCGACCCCTATAACATCAAGCTCGTACTCAGCGGTCACGGCCATATCTCAGAGCGCATCCAGTTCGACAAAGTCACCTACCTGCAAGGCGGAGCCGTCTGTGGCATGTGGTGGAAAGGCCCCGTCCACGGCAACCCCGAAGGCTTCCTGCAAGTGACGTGTCACCCCGATGGCCGCTTCGAAGATCGCTACCACAGCTACGGCTGGAAGGCGTGAGGTCTGCATCTTTGCGTTGATCAGCCACAGTGGTGCGCCATTGCTGCGTGCCGCCGACATGTCCCCCGCTGAACGCATCACTCATCTCCGCCACGCTTTTCCTGAGGAAGGGATGTTTCGTGACAAGGAGTGGGTGCTGTCGCCTGAGGCCTTTGCTTTGGATGCTGACACCACCGCGCTGATCGAGTCGCTGGGGCCTGCACTTCGTGCCTTTCAAAGAGCCTGCAATCGCCTCTACTTCGAGAGTCTGGAGAAGCCGGAGATCGGCTGGGTGGCGCGGCTGCTCGATCAGGGCAAGCCGGAGCGCATCATTGCACACGGCCGCCTGGAGCGCTGGCGCGATGATCTGCCGAGCGTGCTGCGACCCGACCTCGTGCTCACTGAAGATGGCGTGTGCATTTCAGAGCTGGATTCACTGCCCGGCGGTATCGGCCTCACAGGCTGGTTGAATGAAACCTACGCCGCCATGGGGCAAACTGTGATCGGTGGGGCAGATGGCATGATCGCTGGATTCGCCGCCGCCTTTCCTCATGAAGATGTACTCATCTCGCGCGAGTCGGGTGATTATCAGCCTGAGATGGAATGGCTGATCGGCAGGCTCAATGCACGCACAGGCGGCCTGCCACGCAGTGTGATGAATCCATGGAATCTCACGCCTCATGAATTGATCGGTTCCAGCATCTACCGCTTCTTTGAACTCTTCGATCTGGCAAACGTGGACCTCGCCGATGAGATGCTCAAAATGGCGCAGGAGGGTGACATCACCTTCTCGCCACCACTGAAAGCCTTCCTCGAAGAGAAGCTCTGGCTCGTGCTCTTCTGGTCGCCCCAGCTTCAGGACTTCTGGAACCGTGAACTGCGAACCGAGCACCGAGAACTTCTCCAACGCTGCATCCCTCAGGGCTGGGTCGTCGATCCAACACCGATCCCACCCTTCGCCGTCTATCCTGGCCTCAACATCCAATCATGGCAGGAAGCCAAACGCTTCGGCGGCAAGCAGCGCGAATTGGTGCTGAAGATCAGCGGCTTTTCCGAAGTCGGCTGGGGATCACGCAGCGTGTCCATCGGGCATGATCTCTCACAGGAGCAGTGGGCGGCAGCGCTCGATGAAGCGCTCGCGAGCTTCCCCACGAACCCCTTTGTCATGCAGCGCTTCCAGCGTGCGAAGGTGGTGAATCATCCCGCCTGGAATGAAGAACGGCAGGACACCGCGATGATGAAATCCCGCGTGCGCTTGTGCCCCTACTACTTCGTGCCAAAGGGCACCGAAGAGACACAACTCGGCGGCGTGCTCGCCACCGTCTGTCCCGCTGATAAAAAAATCCTCCACGGCATGAAGGACGCGATGATGCTGCCGTGTGTGGCAAGCTAAACTAACTCATTCGGTCTGCTCCAGCGGATCTTCCCTTGCACCAGATCGCCTTTGAATCCGTGCTTCGGCAGCATCTCACCGTCCGTCACCCAGGATTCATTCGCGCTCACGTTCAGCGTTTGAAAATTCCCCATCAGCGGCACTTCATCGGCGGCATTCACGCCATCGCCAGTCAGCGGCAGCACGATGCGCTCCGTCTCGCGGATCAGCCGCAGCGTCTTCAAGTCCACTTGCGCCATGAACAGCGGCGCGCGCCAGCGGATCACCTTCGCATTGCTCGCATCCTTCCGTGTATAGACCAGATGCAGCGCCTCACTGTGCGGCAGCCAATGCTGCTGCGTCGTGCTCATCTCCAGCGGCGTGCCATCATCCCAGCACCACGGCTGCTTCTCAGCAAAGTCGAGCCCGTCGTCACTCGCCGCCACATAGCCGCGATTGTCTTCCGCGCGCATCGTCGCATAAAATTTCCCGCGATAGCGCACCAGCGACGGCTCCAGCAAACCGCGACCCGCCGCGTGTTTGATCTCGCGTCCCACTTTCAGAATCGATAGCGTCTCACCATCAAACGAGCAGCGCACGCCTGCTGCCGAGCGGCTCGTCGGCTTTGAGCCAAACGACATCACGAGTGCGATGCTGCCGTCCTCCAGCACCTCGCGCTGGCCGCAGTTGTTGGTGTAGATCGTGGCCCCGCGCGGATCATCCCAGAGCAGGCGCTTCCGTTCCGACCACATTCCATCTTTATAGACTGCATAAACCGGACAGCGCGGCGGCTGCTTACGGTCGAAACCCTTGCCCTTGTAAAACACATTATGCCCCAGCGCCAGCACGCTGCCGCTCTGCGGATGAAACTGCGGCACCACATCACACACACTTTCATCACCGCGATCATCCGTCGCCGCGTTGCGGCCCAAAGAAGGCACGGGCTGCGGCTCCGACCACGTCTTGCCCAGATCTTTTGATTCCATCCAATGCACCGGCAGGAAGAAGTCCGATCCGCGAATCTCCTGCATCGTCATGAACACCACCGGCCCATCCTTTCCTGGCACCAGACACGGGCGCGGATGAAACCACGAAGGCCCGCTACCATCACGCCCGCGTTTGAGCGTGAACTTCTCAATGCTGCTGATCAAAGGCGCTACTGACTGAGCAGACACCCGATTCGCGGCGAGCAGTCCCGCCGAAGTTTGTTGAATGAAACGACGGCGGTTCATGATCGGGACAATGAGGGAGTTACTTCGCCTTCTTCACCTTCTCAGGCAAACCCTGGCCGGGTTTCAGATCCAGATTAGCGACCATGTCAGCCTCAGTCACTGCGGATTCCACACCTGCTGTGGGCACGTCGATATGCGCGGTCCAGAGGATGGCATTCAGCACTAGTTTACGCTGATCGTTGTTCGCCCAGCCCTTGTGATAATGCCCGCCCGTGAAGCCAAAGCCACGGCCACCACCTTCTCTCTCACATGCCCAGGCGACATGCTGCTTCTCCTTATTCTTCACGGATTCACGCACCGCAGGATTGCCACTGTGATCACCATCCGGGCGGCTCATCGTCGAGTCTGGAGCCACATCGCTTAGGATCGGCGTCACGCCCTGCATTCCACCACGGAAGCGCATGTAGAAGTACCATTCGTCGTTCGTGGCAAAAGGCTTCACGCCACTGCTGATCGGATGCGCAGGGAACTCCTTAAAGCTCGCGTCCCAGTGCGGGTTCACACTCCAGTTGATCTCAAACGCGCCGCCCATCCAGTCGATGAATTCTTTGTTACCCTTTTCAATCGTCGGCTCCACCGCGTAGTGCAGTGTCAGGAATCCGCAGCCGCGTTTCATTTCCTTGTCGAGCTGCGCGAGTCGGTCCTCCTGGAGTGCCGGATGCCCGCCACCACCATCCGAGTAGATGACCACAGACGCCGCTTTGGAAAGCTCCTCCTGGGAGGGCCACTCACCATTGAGGTGAAACTTGATTTCCACCTGCTCCGCCGAGTTCTGCTCCAGGCATTTCTTCAAAAGTTGAATGCCTGCATTGTGCTCATGCTGAGCCGGCCCATGCGAGGGCTTGCCCGCGATCATGACGATGAGTTTTTTATCAGCAGTGCAGTGTGTGCCGAGAAAGGCAAACGCGAGAGCAAGAGTGAGGAGGAGTGGCTTCATGATTGGGTGGAGATCAGCAGGTTGGATCAAACGGAGACCTGATGAAAGCCTTATCATCGCGGAACGGGAAGTTGTCCGTCGTTTGGATTCAGAAAGTGATTGATGTCATGTTTTAAGATGACTCAGTCGGCCTGCAAAGCGGTGTCGCATGCTTTTACTGATGCCGCAGTGCTTCCACAGGATTCATCTGGGCGGCGCGGCGGGCGGGGTAGATGCCGAAGGCGATGCCGGTGATGACGGAGATGAGGAAAGCGAGGGCAGGGGACCAGATTTTCACGACGGTGGTGACTCCGGCAAAGTGCTCGACGGCAATGGGGATGGTGACGCCGAGAATGACGCCGATGATGCCGCCTGCGCCTGAGAGGAGTACGGTTTCGATCAGGAACTGCACGATGATGTCGGTCTGCCGTGCGCCCATGGCGCGTCGGATGCCGATCTCGCGGGTGCGCTCGGTGACGCTGGCGAGCATGATGTTCATGATGCCGATGCCGCCGACGAGAAGTGAGATCGCGGCGATGCTGCCGAGCACGATGCTGAAGATGCGCTTGGTGCGCTCGGCCTGCCGCAGGAGTTCGACGGGTACGACCATGCGCCAGTCTTCTTTTTTGTGATTGCTGGTGAGGATCTGGCGGATGGCATTCGCTCGGCTTTCCACTTTGGTGACATCTTGGACTCGCACGACGGCCTCATGAAACTCGACTTTCTCTGCCTCAAAACTGCCGCTGCGGAAGCGGAAGAAGGTCTCGCCATACTGATCCATGAGTGTGGTGAAAGGGATGAAGACTTGAGCGTCTGCGGAACTGTTCTTTCCACCTTCACCACCCACGCGCGCGCCTTCGTTTTGCAGGATGCCGAGGATGTTGTAATAGTAGCCTTTCACGCGCACGGATTTGCCCGTGGGGGTGGAAAGTGGGAAGAGGGCGGCTGCGGCGCTTTCGTTGAGCACACAGACGGGGAGTTTTGAACTCATCTCCAGATCGCTGAAGAAACGGCCCTGGATGAGTTGGCGATTCCGCATCTCGGGGTAAACGGGGAGCACACCGAGGATTTGGCCGTCCACACTGCGGTCGAAGTTCCAGATGTTTTCCGTGAGGATGCGTGATGGCACGACGAGCTGGATGCCTGGCACGGTTTGCCGTATCTGCTGCATGTCGCGAGCGGTGAGTCCGTACTCGATGACCATGCTGCGTGACTCTGCGGAGGAACCCTGGCCATCCGGCGGCTTCACGCTTTCGAGGATGATGTTTTGACTGCCGAGTCGGCGAATCTGCTCCTGGGCCTCGTAGCTGGCGCCTTCACCGATGGCGAGCATGGCAATGACTGAGGCCACGCCAAAGATGACGCCGAGGGCGGTGAGAAAGGAGCGCAGTTTATTGAGCCAGATGCTCTTTAACCCGAGTGAAATCGTGCGCCACAGATGCTGAGGTGAGGCGACGAGACGGAGGATCGGGTGACGGGCGAGAAACGACATGCGGGGGCGGGCTCTATAGCACGCTACGAGTCGCGCGTTTCATTCAATCGGCACGCAGGCAGGGTTTACGCACCGAAGTGCTAAGGGGCTGACTGCTACAGGATTCACAAGATTGTCAGGATTCACAGGTCCAGAAAATCGAGTCAATCTTGTCGTTGAGGCCACGATCTACAATCAGGTGCCTATGGCTTCGGCTCTGCGGGGGCTGCCGGGGTAGTCGCTGCGGGCTTATCAGCAGCAGGCGGTGCTTCGGGTGTTGTCTTCGGCGCGGTGGCTTGCTGGGTCGGGGGCACGCGGAAGAGCTTGCCGCTGTAGGGATCTTTGACTGTGTCGCCGGGGGCTAGGCCGGTGACATCGACGAGTTGCTGCTTTTGCGCAAAGGGGCTGGTGACCATACCTGGGCGTCCTGCGACTGGGGTGCCATAGGGCAGTGTTTCGGTGGCTACTTTTTTTGGCGCTTCGGCGGCTACATTGGTAGTCTTCACTGGCGATTGTTCAGGTGCGGCGCTGATCTCAGGGGTCCGCTGTGTTGGGGACGGGCTTGAGGCTTCATCGCTGCTGCGGCGAGAGTTGCTCGATCTGGTGCTGGAGCGGCTAGTCACGGTCTTTGGCCGGTAGGGCACGCGATTGTATTCGGCCTGCGAGTAGCGGTTCGTTTCATAGGTCGAGCGATACGGCACGGGGGACACGGGGCGCGGCCTGACGAAAGGGGTGTTGTTTGTCTGGAAGGGTGCGGCTGAGGCATAGGCCCCACCGCCTGAGTAGCCGCCGTAATTGCCTGCGAGATAGGGGATCAGTCCGTTGCGCTGAACGATGCGCATGGCCTCACGCGGTGGTAGAGCACAGCTACCGAGCAGGTTGACAAACATGGCGACAGAGAGAAGGCGCAGCGCGCGGAGTGAAGATTCCGTTTTCATAATGAGGTGAACTCGATGGGCGACTTCTGGTCGGCCAAGGGCGCACATCATGAAAAAAATCCAGGCACTGGGCAATATTAAACTCGCAAGGTTTTTGTCAGCAATTCCTAACTAATAGGTCAGGAATGATAAAGTGAGTCTCAAGCGCCGAGCTGACGCGCCCATTCGATGGCGCGCAGCATCCCAGTGGCCTTATTGACGGTCTCCTGATACTCGGAAGCAGGGTCTGAATCAGCCACCACACCGGCTCCGGCTTGCACATAGGCTTTGCCATCTTTGACCACGCAGGTGCGCAGGGCGATGCATGAGTCCAGATTGCCATCAAAGCCAAAGTAGCCCACGGCTCCGGCATAGGCGCAGCGCTTGCTTTTTTCGACCTCATTGATGATCGCCATGGCGCGCACTTTCGGGCTGCCACTGACGGTGCCAGCAGGGAAGGTGGCGCGCATGACATCGTAGGCGTTTTTGTCTGGGCGCAGATGCCCGTCCACGTTGCTGACGATGTGCATGACGTGACTGTAGCGCTCAATGATCATGAGATCACTGACTCGCACGCTGCCGTAGTCGGCCACACGGCCCACGTCATTGCGGGCCAAATCGACGAGCATGATGTGCTCGGCGCGCTCTTTTGGATCGTGCAGGAGTTCATCAGCGAGCGCGTCATCTTCAGCTTTCGTTTTGCCCCGCCCGCGCGTGCCAGCGATGGGGCGAATGTCGATACGACCGTCCAAGCATTTCACATGAACTTCAGGTGAACTGCCGACCAGCGAGAAGCCTGAAGGCAGATCGAGGCAGAACATGTAGGGGGACGGATTGACATGCCGCAGCGCGCGGAAAAGATCAATGGAGGTGCCCGTGTACTCGGTCTCGAAACGCTGTGATGGCACACCCTGGAAGATGTCGCCTGCGCTGATGTACTCCTTCATCTTCAGCACCATCGCTTCATACTCGGCGCGTGTGGTGTTGCTCACCGGTGGCGGTAATTGCTCGTTCGTCACCGGCGCAAAGGTCTGCATCGGTTTCACCGCGAGAGGTTGGGAAAGCTTATCGATCAGCTTTTGAATCTCTTCGCGCGCCCAGTCGTAGGCGGCTTCCAGCGTGGCGTGCTCGTCGGTGTGGACATTGGCCACCAGGGATAGGCGGCGCGTGCGATGATCAAAAATCAGCACCGTGTCCGTGAGCATGAAGACCATGTCAGGCAGGCCCAGTTCGTCCTTCGGTGGTGCCGATCAAGTCGGCTCCAAG
>CAZOVY010000096.1:0-21113 GCA_964583255.1 uncultured Prosthecobacter sp. | reverse complement strand
GACGCGCCGCTGAACACCGCAAAGATGAACACCGAAATGATTGTCGAGATCGCCAAGATTTCCGGCCTGGAATACCTCACCGTGGCAAACGCCGACCTGCCTGACGCCGCTCTCGCCCCACTCGCAGCCTTGAAGTCGCTCGAAGTTTTGGGGACGAATACGGGAACCCCGCTCGACGGCAGCGGCTTCGCCACCTGGCCGCTGCGCCCCGCCATGAAAAGCTTGGGCATTGCAGGCAAACGCAGTGTGAACGACGCCGCCCTGCTAGCCATCGCCACCGCCTTCCCGAAGCTGAAAGAGCTTAGTGTGAGAGCCGAAGCCGGGAAAGTCACCGCCTCCGGCTTTGCCCATCTCTCGAAGCTCCGGCAGTTCAACTATCTCGGGCTGATCGGCGACGCCGTGGACGATGCCGCCTGCGTGGAACTGGGCAAATGCGACTCGCTCGCGGTCCTCAACCTCGGGAACGCACGCGCCACAGAAGTCGGCGCGCAGTCGCTCACCAAGCTCAGCTCACTCCGCAGTCTGGACTGGATCAACCCACCTGTGACCGACGCCGCGCTCAAGAGCTACGGCAAGCTGCGCGCACTCGAAACATTCAAGATCGGCCCGGACGCCCCGCCAGATACCGAGCAAAAGCTCAAAGCCGCGCTGCCCAACGTGAATATCGTGCGGTAGCCTTGCGGACTGTGCTCCAAGAATGGCACAAATGTCAGGGTCAGCAGCGTGCCCGCCCGCCAACCGCGCAGCAACATTCCGCACTTCATGCCGCACGAATGTAGGCTGCCGTGACGCGCCCGAGGCCCTTCATTTCTTTTTCGCGATGGGGCCGATATATTTCAACGGCTTGCCTCCGTGAGAACTGGCTCCGCGATCGAACTCTGCAACCATGGTGGCCATGTCAATGCGGAACAGTGCGAACTCAGCCTTCCGGTTCGCGTCCGGGTTTTCCGAGTAGATCTTCAAAATATTCGGTGCCTCCACGGTGTAAAACTTCCCCCAAACTCCCATGAGTTTCCCATCGCGATGAAAATAGTAGCGGCTGTCTTCATTGCCAGTGCCCGCCCACTCCGTGTTCTCGATGAGCTTTCGCAGCTCAGTCTTTTTGAGAGCGGGTTTGGCTTCGGGCGTAGCCGCAGGCAGGGGTGCTACAGGCGCTTGAGCTTCCGCCCTCGAGGCTGAATACAGAACAACTGCAGCAAAGGAAACAAAGATGAGTATATTGGGTTTCATGAAGGTTGGTTAGTTTTCCGATGCTCTTTCTAACACGAAGCAACGGGGCGAGGAAGGGTTTATTTCGTGGTGCATCCGTGCGCTCCGTGCAGGCCATCAGGGAATAACACAATACAAGGAGGGGGAAGGCAGCGGCTTGACTCAGCGCCGATGATGCGACCATGGCCAAGAATCCTGTGGCCGCATTTGCCGGGTTGGGGGCCCTGCATGAGGTCACGCAACGGACTTCGATTTGCCGCAGAGGGGCAGAGGGGCGGAGATGCAGAGTCAATCCAAGGCTTCAGATCCTCTGCTCCTTTGCCTCTCCGCCCCTCTGCGGTAAAAACGGGTGGGGATTCACAACGCAGCTTCCGGATCGTCGTCGAGCAGACCGCACCGTAGCGGCGGCGGGGTGGAGGATGAATAAGGAATGACGAATGACGAAGCCACGGCCCCGAGTTTCGCGACAGCGTCCTGGAGTGCGCTGGCCCTCCAGCGCTTTTCGGGACGCCCACGACCCGTCAAAAGCTCCAGAGGGCTGGAGCACTCCAAAACGCTGCCGCGCCTGCCCCGCTGCCATTTTCCCTGCCAAAAGGGCGACTTGGCACGTCTACTTTAACGAAAAGGGAGCACCCGAAGGGGCTGGGATTGCAATCCAGGCGGCAAAGAGTGCACTCAAAATTGAAAAACGGTGCAATCCAGGCGACAAGGCACGCCATCTTTGCCGGAAAGATTGCAATCGGAGGGACTGGGATTGCACCCGAAGCGGCAACGATTGCACCCGAAGTCGCGAAGCGGTGCAATCGAGGCGGCAAAGGCTGGACTCGAAGCGGCTAAGGATGCACTCGAAGCGGCAAGGATTGCATCCCAAATCGGTCATTTTTGATAAAATAGGGCAAAAAATGAGGTTCAATCTCCACGTAGGCTGGAGACGGGACTGAGGCTACACCCAGAGTACTTCGACCTGCCCGGCGTATTTGGCGCAGAGGGCCTGGGCTTCTTCGGGCTCCATGATCATGAAGGCGGTGGAGAGGGCGTCTGATAAGGCGGCGCTGGGGGCGAGGGCGTAGCTGCGCTGGTCCTGGATGGGGTGTGGGCGCAGGGTGCGGGGATTCATGAGGTGGGCGCCTTTGACCATGAAGCCGCTGCCGCTGAGGGCGCGGTCTCGGAGGTCCATGCTGCGTGCTCCATCGGCGAGGGTGATGCTCCAGGGGTCTTCGTCAGTAGGACTGCCGAGGGCGAGGAGGGTGCTGTCGCCGGCGTTGAGGAGGGCGTTGGGGATGCTCCATTCTTCAAGGATGGCGGCGGCTTGGTCGAGGGTGTAGCCTTTGCCGATGGCGCCGAGATCGAAGACCATGTGATCGGCGTGGACGGTGACGCGGAGGTCGCTTTCATCGAGATCGAAGAGCTGGGAGCCGATGCTGCGGCGGGCGTGGGCGAGGCGGTCGGGATCGGGCTCGCGGAGGCTGCCGTCTTCGTTGCGCCAGAGCTGCATGAGGGGGCCGATGGTGATGTCGAAGGCTCCGGCGGATTCTTCAAAGACGGTCTTGGCGAGGGCGAGGCAGTCCCAGGTGGCGAGGGAGACGCTGAGGCTCTGCCCGGCGCTGAGTTGATTGAGCTGGGAGATGTAGCTGCCGTGACGGAAGCGGCTTAGTTCGTCCTCAAGGCAGGCGATCTCAGTGAAGATGGCGTCGGCGGCCTGGGCGGCGTAGAGGGCATCGACTTCAGGTGAGCCAGCAATGATCACCTCGAAGGTGGTGGCCATCGCGTCCTGACTGAAGCGATGCAATTCCACACTCATGGTTTGGCTGGCGTGGTGGCGGCGGGTAGGGCTGGCAAAACGGGGGCGGACGGCATGAGCGTGGGCGCGGCGGAGATGGTGCCTGCGGGTGCGGTTAGTGATGGGCTTGTGGCTGCGGGTGCGGGCGTCGCTGCTGGCTCTAGCATGGGGATGACGGGTGCGACGGGCTGCGGCTCGGGCTTGGGCACTTTTTGGACATAGAGGGTGAGGTAGTGGCCGGGGCGCAGGCCATAGGGGCCACGCTCGTCGTAGTCGCGGTCTTCGAGCTTGGCTTTGACGATGGGGGCCTGATCGGCATCGACGATGATAACTGGGGTGTCGAGCTTCTCGGGTGGTGTCATTTGATAACCGATCTTGGGCAGGGTGCGCCAATACCAGGGCAGGGGCCAGCCGGAGTCGTGATTGATGACTTGGGCGCTGAAGGTGGGGCCTTGTTCAGTGGCGATCTTTTTTACTTCTGTGACGAGGCGGAGGAGATCGGTGGTGGTGTGTGAATAGACGTACGGGTTCCGCTGATCAGCGCGGTATTCGTCGGTGGCGAATTTGCTCTGACCGCAGAGGAAGTAGATGCCGACGCCGATGGCGATCTTGTAGAAGAAGCGTGAGATGCGGCCGTCGAGCCAAGTCCAGATCCAGCCCGCGCCAGCACCGGCGAGAAGAGTCAGTGAATACTGGGCGGAGAGGATGCACCAGGGGGTCTTATAACTGAGCAGGGAATACACGCCAAAGAGGACGAGTGTGTAAACGGAAAGGAAGACGAGAAAGGCCTGACGAGGTGAGTTTTTAAACTCGCCGACGAGTGAGTAAAACATGCCGATGAGACCGAGAATGCCGATCATGGCCTCGCTCCAGATGAGGCCGTCCTGACGCCAAAAGAGCAGGGTGATGTAGTAGTGCCAGGGTTTCTCATGACCGCTGCCGGTGCTGCGTTCCAGATAGTTCATGTAGGTCATAAGGCTGTCCTGCACGGCATGCCAATCACGGAAGCCGCTGGAGAATGAGGCGACGGAAATGAGCACGGCGGGGATGAGTACCCAGAGTGTGGGCAGGGCGGCGCGGTTCTTGGCGCTGTAGGAGCTGAGTCGCAGGCTGTTGCTCTTTTGCGGCTGGAAATCACCGACGATCACACGCGCGATGATCCACCCGGCGATGGCAGCGGCAACGTTGATGATGAAGGTCTCTTTGGTGGCATGCTGAAAGCCGAGTGAGCAGCCTGCCAGCAGTAACCAGAGCCGACTGCCGCCCTGCGAGTAGCGCCAAAAGCAGCCGAGGGTGATGGCAACGAGCAGGGTGAGCTGCATCTCCATGATGAAGTAGCGGCTGTAATAAACCATCATGGGTGAGACGGCGCTCATGAGCATGGCGAGCGCGGTGCCGAGCCTGCCGAGCACGTCACCAAAGAGCAGTGTGACGATGAGGAGTCCCATGCCGCAAAGCACGGCGACGAGGCGCAGATCGGCCTCTGTCCAGGTCATCGGGTCACCCCAACCGGCGATCTTACCCCAGAGGTTGCTGACCTGATGTAGGGCTGGGCCGTGGTAGTCCTTGGGGTCGTATTGAAAATGGCCTGTTTGGGTGTAGTCGGCGAGCTTCATGCCGAGGATGGCTTCATCCGTATGCATGGGGCGGCGGTCGAGTCCGGGGAAGCGGTAAAAAGAACCGAGGCTCAGGGCCAGAACGACCAGGAACAGGAAGGAGTAAATGGAGATGGAGACCTCTTTGCGAACAGCCATGGGGCGCGTATCATGGCGGCATCTGGGCCGCGTGCTAGCAGGAAATGGCGTCCATCAGAGGCGTCTGGCCTCGGACACGTCGAGCTTCACGACTTTCCACGCGGATTTGATCGGTGCCACGGTGACTTTGGCGGTGTAGCGGTTCACGCGAGTATGAGCGTGACCCCAGTGGCCGACGGTGCCCATCGCCGTCCATTGGCACTCGGAGATGAAGCCGGGGCTATCTGGATCAGGCTGCACGCCGACGATGTCGGCACTGAATTCGCTGATGGTGACGCGGGTGCCTTCACGGCCTTCGAGCGTGAGTGCCTGGATGGTCTCTAGATATAGTTTTCTCAAAAGCTCACCCTCCACGCTAAGTGCTAGGACATCATAAATCTCGGACTCGGCTCGGTGATCGAAAGCACGGTAAACATTGCGCAGCAGTGGCGTGAGTATCTTTTCAGCCGCCTGTTTGTCCGTCACCCGTGGAATGTCGACACTGCCTGCGATGTTGACATTGAATAGCGGCCAACTGAGCACGGCACCCAAGATCCACGCGGCTAAAAACGGCATTGAGCCACCTGGTAGATGATGCTGGCGGATGCGGATGAAAGTGTAGAAGAGAAGTCCGGCGATCACCCAAATGATGCTGACTAGCGGGATGATCATGGGGGCTGAAACGTTGATGCTCGGAACCGCGGCTAGGGGCGTCGGAAGGGGCAGTTGACCTTGGCTTTTCCAAGTGGTCTTGGGGCGGGCGGCGCTGACTTCGAGCATCTCTGATTTGGCTCCGTAGAAAACTCGGATGGGGAGGGTCTGGACGTCTTCGATGAACCCGGACCACACGACGGAGATTTGATCAGGCGCAGGCGGCGTGGGGAATTCCCAGATGAAGCCAATCATGGCTTCGTGAGTGGCGACGTCGGCTCCAGTCTCCAGTGGCAGTGTGGCTCCGGGTTTACCTTTGATGACAGAGACGCCGAGGAAGCTGCCAGCGGCGGGCTGGGTGCCGACATTAAGGCGACACCATTCTTGAGTCTGCTTTGCAGCAGCATCTGTCAGAGACTGCTGCGCGGCTGCATCCAGCACAGCGGGCACTTCTTTGAGCGGATTGAGCCAGTGGAGGACGCGATTAGCATCAATGAGTGCCTCAAAGCGTGCCTGATAGGGCTCTACATAGAGGTAGCCATGCGCGACTTTATCTGGAATGACGGCGGCAGCAGGTGCTAGCGAGGGTGCGGCGGCTTGGATCTGACGCAGGCCACCAGACTTCAGAATGTCGCTCGAACTGAGTTGCAGAGTCTGCGCTGGGACAGACATAATGAAAAAACCGATGACTGCAGAAACAATCCATACAGAGCACTGTGTGGACCACTTGAGGGCGGACCTCTTCACAGCGCCCAAGGCTTCCTCCATTCTTTGGAAAGCAGTTTCGACGCGGCGTCATTGGCCTCGATTTTTTCCATCTGTGGATTCCACTTCAAAGCAGCGCTGTCAGTGCGAATGGCGATATTGGCGAGATGGGCGATGCTGATGCTGCGATGGGAGACTTCAATCGGCGCGGCGGTGATTTTACCGTCATAGATACAGCTCAGGAAGTTGTCCGTGTGCTCCTTGCTTTCGTAGAGATGGATTTCGTTAGGGCCGATTTTTTCACGCAGAATAGCAGGATCGCTGGCAGAGATTTTGCCGCGATTCACATAGATCCATTTTCCAGCATCGCCTTCAAAGAGAATGCCGACATGATCAAAGGGCTTCTTACCTGCGCTCGGCTGCATGGCGGCTTCGACCTCAGGCATGAGTTTGTGCTCTGGGCTGGCGACGTGCATGATGACTCCACTTTCATAGACGCACTCAAAGGAGAACTCGGTGGCGGTGTTATAGAGGGCGTCTTTGTCACGCTTGCCGGAGATGGCGCGCAGTTCTTGGGGGCCTGTGTGATCGGTGCCCATGGCCCATTGGGCGATGTCGATGTGATGCGCGCCGAAGTCAGTGATCATGCCACCACTGAAGTTGTAGTTATGCCGCCAATTCAGTGGCAACAGGGCAGGGCGGTAGTCCATCTCTTCCGCTGGACCGAGCCACATTTCATAGTCGAAATCGGCTGGCACAGGTGCCTTCTCAGTCTTGTCGGCCATGCCATTCCAGTTTGAATGTCCACCCGGCAGTCCGACGCGCACGCGCTTGAGTTTACCGATGCGTTCATTGCGCACCATCTCACAAGCCATGCGGAAATAGATGTCACTGCGCTGCTGACTGCCCGTCTGCCAAGTCACGCCCGCTTTGGCCACTTCATCTGCCATGAGACGGCCTTCGGCGATGTTTAACGCGAGCGGCTTTTGCCCATAGATATGCTTGCCTTTGCGCGCTGCATAAATGGCCATGTAAGCGTGCCAATGATCAGGCGTGGAGATTTGCACGGCATCGAGATCTTCCTTCTCCATCATCTCACGAAAATCGGAGTAAGCCGCGCAGGCCTTCACGGGCTTATTTGCGGCCTGAGAGTAGTGTGCATCGATGATTTTTTTTCCTGCTTCACGTCCGCCGGTCTCTTTGCCATCGTAGCCGTAGTGGCCGTATTCCTTCATCGGATCAGCCACGGCGATGACCTGGCATTTCTCATTGTTCAAGAAGGACGGCGTCCAGTCACCCGCGATGGTGCCCCAGCCAATAGCGCCGACCGTGATGCGCTCCGATGGCGCGGGACGGCCCGCTTTTCCAAAGACGGATGAAGGAACAATGGTCGGGAAACCCAAAGCAGAAGCACTGGTGCTGAGGAAGCGACGGCGGGAAAAAGTAATGGTTCGGTTCATGAACTGGAGTTATAGCGGCGAGCGGTCAGGCAGGGCAACCCTTGAGTTTGAGTTTCATGCGTCGCAGAAGCTAAATCCGGCGATTGTGAATAAGTTGCTTCTCTCATGCACCACGCATTTGACAAGAGAGTGCGTCCGCGTAGTCTCGGCCCCCCTGTTGCTAGGGCTTGGTATTTTTTGGAATCCCTGCCCAACTGCTGCGGACATTCAGACTGCCTTCCTACATCCTACACGACTATGCCCAAAAGAACCTATCAAGCCTCCAAGCGCACCCGGAAGCGTCAGTTCGGTTTCCGCGCCCGAATGAAGACCGCCAATGGCCGCGACATCATCCGTCGTCGTCGCCGTCAAGGCCGCAAGCGCCTCGTGCCAGTCGGTGTGGAAGTCCATTACAAGCGCCACGTCCAGCAGCACGCCTAGTGCTGGGGATTCTCGGCGTCTCCCTGATCTATGCGCCTGCCATCTCGCCTTCATCTGAAGGAGTCTCGCGACTTCGCCTCCATCAAGGCGAATGGTAGGAGTCAAGCGGGCCGGTATTATGTGCTGGCCATGTTAAAGGTCGAAACGCTGACTGAATTTCAGTTTGGCCTAGTCACTGGAAAGCGGCTGGGCAACGCTGTCACAAGAAACCGACTCCGCCGACAGATGCGTGAAATCATTCGAGAGCATCGGGCAGAAATCGCCCCCGGCTGGCAGTTTGTCACTATCGCCCGCTGGCGTGCTCCTGAGGCTGACTATGCTGATCTGGAGCAGGACTGGGTTAAGCTGGCGAAGCGCCAGGGACTCTTCTCGAAACCCACGATCTCAGTTCCATGAGATTGGTTGTCCGCATTCTCATTCGTGGTTATCAGCGTTTCATCTCTCCCTTCATTCACTTCATCGGTGGCCCAGGTTCGGGCTGTCGTTTCACACCGACTTGTTCGGAGTATTTTCTTCAAGCCGTGGAAAAACACGGCTTTTTTCGTGGTGCATGGTTCGGAACGCTCCGCATCCTCCGCTGCCAACCCTGGGGCGGTCAAGGTCACGACCCCGTACCAGAAAAAGCTAAACCTTAAATTTTAAAAACACCTCATGGATCGTAAAGCTTGGCTCGTCATCGTCCTCTGTACCGTCGGCATTGGTATCAATGCATGGTTCGCTAGTAAGCAGCAGCCTGTTCAGCCGCTGCCCACCACCAAAACGGTAGCGACAGCACCCGCCGCTACAGTGGCTGCACCAGTCTCTGCTGTGGCCAGTGCACCAACGGCCCCCGTGCCGCCTAATGCCAGCAGCACCCCTGAAGAAACACACACGCTCACTCAGGGTAGCGTGACGTGGCACTTCTCTACCAAAGGTGCAGGTGTCGTCAAATCGGTGCTGGCTGGTACCGACCAGATCACACTGAACGAATTCGGACGCGAACCCATCGGCGCACTGCGTCGTGAGGCTGCGGGCAATGACGCCGTCGCCTACAAGATCACCGCCAAGTCTGACAAGAGCATTACCTTTGATGGAACGGCTCCAGATGGCATCAGCATCCGCAAGACCTATGCTTTGACCGAGGGTGAAAAGTCAGACGAGCACCTCATCACACTGAGTGTGACACTAACCAATACCAGCGCGGCTGCTTTCAAGTCTGAAGAAATTTATCTCTACGCGGGAGCAGCGAATTCCATGAGTCCTGATGAAGCTTTGAAGCCAAGTTTCTTTTGGAACGATGCAGGAGACGCAACTCAAAAGGACACCAATGCTTTCGGCGGTGGGTGGTTTTCCACCGAACAAAAGGAGATGCGCTCCAGTCACCCGCACCTACGATTTGGTGGTGTGATGAGTCGCTTCGATGCCACCATCCTAAATCACATCAGCAAGGGTGATTCGATGGGCAAGCCAGGAAAGATTTGGGGCACACGCTTCCTCATTGATCATAGCAAAGACAAATTCAAGGACATGTCCGCAGCCGCCAATGATCATGCGATTGAGGCCGCTGTCAGTCTGCCACCCGTCGAGTTGGCACCCTCAGCCAGTTTGACAGAAGACTACGAGATCTATGTTGGCCCAAAGGAATACCACCGACTGACACTCCTCGGCGGTCAGCGTGAAGAAGTGATGTTCTATGGCATGTGGGGCTTCATCAGCCGCATCCTCACCCAAGTGATGCGCTGGATGCATGATGTCAGTGGTAACTGGGGCGTGGCCATCATCCTGCTCACACTCTGCATCCGCACCGTCCTTTGGCCGCTCCAGTCTAAAGCTCAGTACTCCATGAAGCGCATGGGCCTACTGGCTCCGAAGATGAAAGAGCTACAGGATAAGTACAAAGACGACCCGACCAAGCAGCAGACGGAAGTCATGAAGATGTATAAGGAGTATGGCGTGAACCCCGTCGGTGGTTGCCTGCCGATGTTGCTACAGATCCCCATCTTTTTCGGCTTCTACAGCGTGCTTCAAAACGCTGCCGAGCTGCGTGGTCAGCCGTGGATGTGGGTGAAGGATCTCTCACTGGCAGACACGATTCACACGCTACACTTCTCATCGAGTCTGCCGCTCATCGGCACGCACTTTGACATCAATCCGCTGCCACTCATCATGGGCGTCACCATGATCCTTCAGATGAAGCTCACACCGCAGCCCGCGACCGTGGACAAGAGCCAAAAGATGATGTTCACCATCATGCCATTCTTCTTCCTCTTCATCTGTTATAACTTTGCCGCAGCCCTGTCCCTCTACTGGTCCACCCAGAACATCTTTGCCATCTTTCAGAGCTGGATCATGAAGCTCTATATGAAGGACCCCGTGTTGGAAAAGATCGCTATTCAACCCAAAGCCTCCGCGCCTAAAAACCCCGCAAATCCAAACGATAAGGAAAAGAAAACTAAGCCCAAATTGCCAAAACTGGGCGGTTAGTCGTTGCTGGTGATCTTCACGCCACACCTTACCGAAAATAGCCTTGCCTCTGCGCCTGCTTGAGTGCATGACTGCGCACCTTTTTAGCCCATGCAATTCGTCTTTCCCACCCACCTCCAGCTCGGCAGCGAGCATAGCGAAGGCTTTCACCAGGAATTGCTTCGTGGCTTAACCCACAAGTTGAACAACCTGCTTGCCGTCATCCAGGGCTTTTCCAGCCTCGTGCTCATGACGGATGATCTCGACCCAGGTGTGGCAGAAAACGTCCAGCATATCCGTGAAGCCTCTGTCGGTGTGGCAGCCCTCAGTGATCGCATCCGCTCAGCGGGTGGTTGTGCCAAGCTCACGCCTCAGGCTCTCAGCCTGAATGAATATCTCAGTGTCGTAGAAGGTGCGTTGATGGAGCCTTTCTCCAAAAATAACCTGCAACTCGAAGCTGAAGTGCAGCCCGGCCTGCCTCCTGTCCTGGTGGACCCGACCAAGTTCAAAGACATCCTCATCGAACTCCTAAAAAATGCGGCTGAAGCCGCAGGTAGCACTGGTGGACGTGCCATGCTGAAGATCGCCGGTCCAGGCGTAATCACACCTGTCGAGCAGCGCCGCGTGGACATCTTGATCAGCAACACAGGCTCTCAGATTCCTCAGGACAAGCTGGCTCAGATGTTCCGCCCCTTCACAGGCTCCAAGAACAGCAATCACCTCGGCCTTGGACTCACCATCGCTGCCATGCTTTGCCATCAAAAGGGCCTACAAATAGGCCTCGCCTCAGAGAACAACACTACCACAGCTTGGTTGAGTTGCCCGATGGCTTGATCCAAGTGGAGTGGCCTCTTATGCGGGACTGTCCCGCTTACTCATGCTTCAAAGTAGGTGTAGCCGCGCAGACCTGCCTCAAAGGCGCCCATGATCTCTTTGCGCTCAGAGGGCGTGATGCGGTTAGAAACCACGGCGCTCTCAGCAAGATTGCGGAAACGTGTGGCCAGATCTTTGGGATCGTATTCCACGTAGCTGAGCACTTCAGAGACGCTGTCGCCTTCCTGTTCACGGCGGTATTTGAGTTTGCCGTTTTCGATGGAGACACTGACGACATTGGTATCGCCCAGAAGATTGTGCAGATCGCCGAGCGTCTCCTGATAAGCACCCACTAGGAAGATGCCGAGCATGTAGTCTTCGCCCGACTCAAAGTCTGGATCATGCAAAGGCAGGCTGCCGCAGATCTCGCCACTGTGGGCAAACTTGTCGATCTTGCCATCGCTGTCACAAGTGATGTCTGAAAGTACCGCATTGCGTGTCGGCTTTTCCTTCAAGCGATGAATCGGCATGACTGGGAAAATCTGATCGATGGCCCAAAGGTCAGGCAGACTCTGGAAGACGCTGAAGTTCCCGTAATAGTAGTCCGTCATCACGGTGGACATGCGCTCCATTTGGCTGCCGTCATGGCCCACAGACTCCAGCTTGCCAGAGATCCAGGTCATGATGTCCCAATACATTTCTTCACCCTGCGAGCGCTCGCGGAGACTGACTTTACCGTAGTTGAACTCACTGCGCAGTTTGTCGCGGTAATAGACCGCATCGTTGTAGATCTCCTGCACGCGGTCGCGTGAAAGTTTGGTAGGGTCTTTTTGTTTCTCGGCGCGCAGTTCCGCCAGATGGCGCACCATCGGCGGTGTGTCTTTGTTCACGACCACTTCGCGATTCAGCGTCTCAAAACGATTCACATCCAAGATGTTGATGACCAGTACTGAATAGTAGGCCACGATGGCGCGACCAGACTCCGTGATGATGTCGGGATGCGGTACACCAGCCTCCGTCGTCACTTCGCTGATCGCTTCGATCACATCAGCGCAGTATTCCTTCGTGCCGTAGTTGCTTGAGGCCGAGGTCGCACCTTTAAAGCCGTCGTAGCTGATCGCTAAACCACCACCAAGATCGAGGATGCCCATGCGCGCACCTTCTTTGACTAGGCCGCAATAGACACGAGTCGCTTCCGTCACAGCTTGGCGGATCGCGCGGATGTTTGGGATCTGGCTGCCTTGGTGATAATGCAACATGCGCAAGCAATCGAGCATCCCCTCATCACGCAGTGTATCCACCACGTTCATGAGCTGTGAGATGTTCAGACCAAACACGCTCGCATCACCACCTGATCCTGCCCAGTGGCCTGCACTTTCTGCACTGAGTTTAAAGCGCACGCCGAGAGTGGGCCGCACGCCCATCTTCTTTGAGCGATCCATGATCAGCTTCAATTCTGAAGGCATCTCCAGCACCAAGATCACTTGCAGCCCCATCTTCTGAGCAAACAAAGCTAGGTCGATGAATTCTTCATCCTTGTAGCCATTGCACACGATGTAGGCCTCAGGGTCATGCATGTAAGCCAGTGCAGCGATGAGCTCCGGCTTGCTGCCGGCTTCGAGACCGTAATGATACTTGCGGCCATAGCGCGTAATCTCGTCGATCACCTCTTGCTGCTGATTCACCTTGATCGGATACACGCCGCGATAAGCACCCTGATATTTCGCCTCACGGATCGAGCTAGCAAAACCCTCGTTCAGCTCATCGATGCGCCAACGTAGCAGGTCACCAAAACGAATCAGCACTGGCAGTTGCGTGCCACGGTCACGCAGGCCCTTCACGATCTGGGCTAAAGAAACTGGCTTGGTCTTAGTGCCGTCCTTGAGATTCACCACCACTTCACCTTTTGTGGAGATGTCGAAGTAGCCATGACCCCACTCACGGATGCCGTAAAGTTCGGCACTGTCTTCGGTGGTCCAAGCGGGTGGTTTTGTGCGGCGTTCCATGTTCGTATTCAAGGCCCGCGATTATGGGGGCATTCGCAGCGATGAAAAGTGAAACTCTTGCCTTATGAGAAATACTCAGCAGGCATATAGCCTCGGACGTAACAGCTCCCGTCTAAGATGCTCCGGCGCTCTGGCACGCGCTGTGCTTTGTAATACTGTGACCACCCAACCTGCATGTCCATCCACGTCGCCCTTCGTCACGTCACCCAGTATAAATTTGATCGCCCCGTTTCGCTCTCACCCCATGTGGTAAGGCTGCGGCCCGCGCCGCACTGCCGGACTCAGGTATTGAGCTACTCATTGAAGGTCACCCCCGAGAATCATTTCATCAATTGGCAGCAGGACCCGCAGGCAAACTATCTGGCTCGATTAGTTTTCCCTGAAAAAGCGACGGAGCTGACCGTTGAAGTCGATCTGGTGGCAGAGATGGCGGTCTATAACCCCTTTGATTTCTTTCTCGAACCCGACGCGGAGCATGTGCCCTTTCACTATGATCCAGTGCTGGCTCATGAGCTAGAACCCTACCAACGGAAACTCCCGCTGACGCCACTCCTGGGAGCCTACATGCGGGAGGTCAGGCAGGTCATGTCGAGTCCAAAGATGCCGCTCCGCACGATCGACTTCCTCGTCGCACTCAATCAAATGATCTGGAAGGACGTGAGCTACGGCATCCGCATGGAGCCGGGCGTGCAGTCACCAGAGGAGACCCTGGAACTCGGCAGCGGTTCGTGCCGTGACTCCGCGTGGCTCATGGTGCAGGTCTTCCGTCATCTGGGCATGGCTGCACGTTTTGTTAGCGGCTACCTGATTCAGCTCAAAGCAGATGTGAAATCCCTCGACGGCCCAAGTGGCACTGAAGTGGACTTCACCGATCTCCACGCCTGGTGTGAGGTCTATCTGCCGGGTGCAGGCTGGGTCGGGCTGGACCCCACATCCGGTCTCATGGCAGGTGAAGGCCACCTGCCGCTCGCTGCCACTCCTGATCCACAAAGCGCCGCGCCTGTGAGTGGTGCCAGCGATAAGTGTGAGGTGACTTTTCACCACGAAATGAGCGTGACACGGATATCTGAATCACCGCGTGTCACGAAGCCCTACACGGCTGAGCAATGGGCAGAGATCGACGCGCTGGGACACCGCGTGGATGCCGATCTGATCCGCAATGATGTGCGCCTGACGATGGGCGGCGAGCCGACCTTTGTCAGCATCGACGACATGGAAGGTGAGGAGTGGAACACCGCAGCCGTAGGACCAAAAAAGCGCGTGCTATCTGGCGAACTCATTCGTCGTCTGCGTGATCAATTCGGCCCCGGTGGACTGCTTCACTTCGGCATGGGCAAGTGGTATCCCGGTGAGCCATTGCCACGCTGGGCGCTCGGCTGCTACTGGCGGAAAGATGGCGTGCCCGTGTGGACAGATGATTCGCTCATCGGCGATGAGACGAAGAACTACGGCCACGATAGCGCCCAGGCGCGTCGCTTTGGTTTAGCTCTCGCCGCCTCACTTGGAGTCGATCCGAAATGGCTGAAGCCTGGCTATGAAGATGCCTTTTACTACCTGTGGAAAGAGAAGCGCCTGCCAGTGAATGTCGATCCGCTGAAATCCAATCTAAAGAACGCGGATGATCGTCTGCGCTTGGCGCGTCTCTTTGAACAAGGTCTCGATGAAGTCGTCGGATTTGCCCTGCCACTTCAACGCGCGGAGACTCTCGGTAAGCCACGCTGGCAGAGCGGACCGTGGTTTGTGCGGGACGATGCTATGTATCTGATTCCCGGTGATTCACCGATGGGGCTGCGTCTGCCGCTAGACACTTTGCCATGGGTCAGTGCCACCGATTATCCTTGGATCTATCCGGTCGATCCCTCCAGCGACTGGCCCGATCTGCCGCCGCGCCCAGAGGGCAGGCAGCGCTTCCTTGGGGCCGTGGCGGAGTGGTTGGATGGTTCCTTGGGCATGCCCACAAGTTATGGCAAAGGCATCTATGCGGGGCAGGGGAAGCCTGAGCGCGTGAAGCTGGAGCCGCTTGATGAAAATGAATTGCCAGAGGCTGAGCGCTACCCGCAACCTCAAACATCCGCCTCCAAAGTCATTCGCACCGCAGTCTGCATCGAGCCGCGTGAAGGCCGTCTGCATGTCTTCATGCCACCTGTGGAAAAGGTGGAGGACTACCTCGACCTCGTGACAGCAGTTGAAGACGTGGCGGCAGCATTAAAAATACCCGTCATCATCGAAGGCACGCCACCACCCTATGATCCACGTTTGAATGTGCTGAAGGTGACGCCTGATCCAGGCGTGATCGAGGTGAACATGCATCCGGTTAAAACTTGGACCGATCTCGTGCACAACACCCAGACGCTCTACGAAGAGGCACGTCTCACACGTCTCGGCACAGAGAAGTTCATGGTCGATGGTCGTCACACTGGCACAGGCGGCGGCAATCACATCGTCTTTGGCGGTGAGCGCCCCGTGGACTCACCATTGCTGCGCCGGCCTGATTTATTGAAAAGCTTGTTGGGCTACTGGCATAATCACCCGAGCCTCAGCTATCTCTTCAGCGGCCTGTTCATCGGCCCGACGAGCCAGTCCCCACGCATTGATGAAGCGCGCAACGACGCTGTGTTTGAGATCGAACTCGCCTTCCGAGAACTCGACCGTTACACGACTGAAAAAGGCAGCGCACCACCCTGGCTCGTGGATCGACTTTTCCGCAATCTATTGGCTGACTCCTCTGGCAACACGCACCGCACGGAGTTCTCCATCGACAAGCTCTTTGATCCAGGTAGCAGCACAGGCAGACTCGGACTGGTGGAACTGCGCTCGTTTGAGATGCCACCTCATGCCGAGATGAGTCTCGCTCAAAACCTACTGGTGCGTGCCGCCATCTCACGCTTCTGGGATCAGCCCTATGAGCAAAAGCTCGTGCGCTGGGGCACTGAACTGCATGATCGCTTTCTCCTCCCGCACTTTGTCTGGGATGATTTTTGCGATGTGCTCGGAGACATGAAGGAGTTCGGTTACGACCTGAAACCAGAATGGTTCAAGCCGCACTACGAGTTCAAGTTCCCCAACGTCGGCCACATCAATCAGCGTGGCATTAACCTAGAAATCCGCACGGCTCTGGAGCCATGGCATGTCTTGGGTGAAGACGGCAGTGCTGGTAGCACCGTTCGTTATGTCGATAGTAGCCTTGAACGTGTGCAGGTAAAAACCAGCGGCCTCGTGGGCAGTCGTTACCTCGTCACCTGCAATGGCTACGAAGTCCCGCTTCATGCCACCGGCACCGTAGGTGAATTTGTCTCCGGTGTACGCTACCGTGCGTGGCAGCCACCGAACTGCTTGCAGCCGACCATTGGCATTCACAGCCCGCTCGTGTTCGACATCGTGGACACCTGGAATAAGCGCAGTCTCGGTGGTTGCACATGTCATGTCGTGCATCCCGGCGGTCGCAGTTACGACACCTTCCCGGTGAATGGCTACGAGGCTGAAAGCCGCCGTCTCGGGCGCTTCTTCCCCACCGGTCATACCGCAGGCCAGATCGATCCGATCAAGCTGACCATCCTCCCTGAGTTCCCGTTCACGCTGGATCTACGAATGGAGTGATCATCCATCCCCCTGCATCACCAGCGCGCTCTCGACGATGGATTTACCCGCTTCGAGTTCGTCGTTCACCACCACGGCTGCTCCGAGTCGTTTCAGACGTTCAACGTCTGAAGCAAAGCGCGCACGGGCAAGCACCGGAACATCAGGGCGCAGCTCGCGGACAATCGAAAGAGCACCCGCCGTGACCGTGGCATCTGGGAAGGTGAAGGCGACCATGCGCGCGTACTGAAGGCGCGTGAGTTCCCACGTTTCCTGATGCGCGGCGTCAGCGAAAAGCACCGCCTGTCCATGCCGCTTCAGCGTGCGCACCGTCTCAGCATTCAGATCAATCACGAGCGTGGGAATCCCCTGATCATGCAGGGCTTTATTCAGCCGCTCGCCGACAGGGCCATGACCGACGATGATCGCGTGCCCGGTCATCTCCTTCATGCGCTGCCGCAAGATGTCGGACTCGGGCAGCTTGGGTTTGCGGCGGCCCCAGCCTTTCTTTTCTAGCCACATGCCCAGAGGTTCACCGACTCGCATGAGAGCTGGTAGCAGCCCCATGCTGAGCGCCGCACTGGCGATAAGCATCTGCTGCGTGCCCACGGTCCACAGATGCGCCGAGCCAGTCTTTTGCAACAGCACGAGTGAGAACTCACCCGCACTGCTCAGACCGATCCCAGCCATCAGTGCCTGCCGATGCACCAGTCCAAGCCGACGCGCGATCAGCGTGATCAGCCCCGCTTTGATCAGCATCAAACTCACCGTCAGCGCCAGGATGGGCCGCCAGTAAACCAGCGCTGTCGGCACATCGATCATGAGTCCCACGGAAACGAAGAAGAGGGTGAGAAACAGATCCTTGATCGGCATCACATCCGCGAGAATGCGCGGCTTAAAGATCGACTCACTCACGGCCAATCCCGCGATGAAGGCCCCGAGCGCCAGCCCCAGATTCAGCATACCACCAATGAACGCTAGGCCGATGCAGCAGCCGATGACACTGAGCGTAAATAACTCGCGGTTACGAGTGCGCGTTACCGCATTCAACAGCATCGGGATCAGCCACCGCGCCGAGACCCAGGCCAGCACGACAAACAATCCACCGCGACCGAGCAGCGAACCAAGCCTTGCCATCAAACTGCCGACATCACCTTCACTCGGTAGCAGCAGCGGCAGCGCCAAAAAGAAGACAATGATGAACAGATCCTGGAAGATCGCGACGGCCAACGCCATGCGGGCACCGGGACTCGACTCCAGCCCGAGATCCTGAAACGATTTTAAACTCACCGCCGTGGAGCTCATCGCCAACGCAACCGCCACGATTACCGCAGCGGCCATCGGAAAACCGGAGATCAAAGCACCCGCTCCGGCGATGAAGATGCACAGCCCCATCTGCCAACCACCACCGACAAAGGCGAGCCGCCGGACATACTTCAAATCACTCAACGAGAACTCCAGCCCGAGCGTGAACATCAGCAGCATAACCCCGAACTCCGACATCTGCGAGATACCCGTCTGCGTCTGCCCACCCCCGAGCAGCTCCAGCACCCCGCTATTTGCAATCAGCACCCCACAAAGAAAATAGCCCGCCAGCAACGACTGCTGAAGCCGCAGCAACAGCAGCGATACGAGCACCACCGCCACGAGCATCAGTGCCAGCAGAATAAACAGCGGCGGCAGGTTTTCGGTGGCGGCGAGGGTGATGGGCATGGGTGAATGAAGCTAAAAGCAGAAACAGGGAAGCGGAAAGCATGAATGCCACCAAGCCTTGCATGCAGCCTGTGATCTCTGCTCGACAGTGAAAATTGGAGTTCGGAGTATGAACGGGCTTCTACTCGTTTGGAACCCCGGCTTCAGCTGCTGGAGTTCCTGGCCTTTGCCGAGGGGCGGTTCCTCACCGTCCACCCTTTCCGCGACTTCAATGGCCGCACCATCCGCCCCTTCCTCACTGAGCTGCGTCGCCGTCTGGACCTGCCGCATGTGACGCTGGCTCCCGGAGACGAGGACGCACGCCAGAGCTACTTTCTAGCCCTCGAAGCCGCCGACCGTCTCGACTGGCAGCCGCTTATCACTATCTGGCGTGAACCTTTCGGCCTTATGTGATTACCCTCGTGCCGCATCCATGAAGTGCTGGAAAAGGCGAAATGACGTGGCCTTGAATTTCGACCCAACACCCAGCAGTGCCCCCATCCAGTGAAGTAATGAGAGTTGAGAGACTCAGACTGAGATGGCATTGGCCGCAAAGAACGCAAAGGGCGCAAAGACAGAGAGAGGTTGGCTAAGAGTTTTGAACCGCTAACGGGAAGCTCATAGGACGCTAATGTTTTGCTTCTTCTATGAGTGTTTAATGAGCAGGATCGGGAGTCGATTTTTGACACCTCTGGGGAAATGCTTTCGATGTGCCACAGGCTGACCGTGGGTGTGAATGAGTGAGGAAGTGACACAGACACTCCTGTCTGTTCCGTCTGAAAATGAGGGCACAGACAAAAGCGTCTGTGTCACCGGAAAGCCGCCGATTGCATTTCCGTTCAGAGCGCGGCATGAACAGGCCATGCCCAAACCTATGATCCTTTCTGACATCGGTAATGTCCTTGTCGCCTTTGACTTCACTGTCGCTGCTCAGCGCTGCGCTGAGCGCTCGCCTTTTCCGGCGGAGGCGCTGCTGCATCGGCTGGATGGGATCAAGCTGCCCTATGAGGATGGTGAAATGGATGACGTGACCTTTGTGCGTGAGGCGATGGCGGCTCTCGAATTCAGTGGCACGGAAGCGGAGTTTGAGCAGATCTGGTGTGAGATCTTCACCGAGAATGTGGCGATGGCAGCCACGCTGGGTTCTTTGTCTGGAAAGCTGCCGATGCATCTGCTCTCAAACACGAGCGGGCTGCATAAAGACTATCTGCTGCGCACGTTCGGCATCTTCAGCCACTTTCAAGATGGCGTGTACTCCTACTCCGCGCGGTGCAGCAAGCCGGGCGACGACATCTTTCATCACACGATCCAAAAGCTGGATCTAGATACGGCGCAGACTTTTTACATCGACGATCTCCCGGCCAACATCGCCACGGCCCAGCGCCTGGGTTTCCGCACGCACCTTTACGACCTGAATAACCACCCTGCTCTTGAGCAGTCGCTGAACGGCTGGCTGGCTGAAGTGGGGTTGTCTTGAGTCCGGGTTTCGAGTTTTAGGGCTGTCTGGATATACCAGACATTACGGTGATTCAAACAATGTGCGAAAGGGTTGGGCCAGGTGCGGCGTAGGTTCGTAAGACCCTCAACCTGCTATGTACCGTCGTCACGCCCTCGCCTCACTGACCTGTTTCACCTTGCTCTCCGCGCCTGCTTTTGCCCAGGATGGGGAAAAGATCACGTATGAAGATCAGATCCGGCCGCTGCTGGAGAACAAATGCTTCTCCTGCCACAACCCGGACAAGAAGAAGGGTGACCTGGACCTGACGAGCATGGGCGCACTGATGACTGGTGGCGGTGGTGGTGCCATCGTCGATGCGGGGAATCCGAGTGCTAGCCGTCTCTGGTCGTGCTGCGCGAAGAAAGAGGAGCCTTTCATGCCGCCGGAAGGTGCTGCTCTGAGTGCTAAGGATCTGGAACTGCTCTCCAAATGGATCACGGGCGGTGTGCTGGAGACGAAGTCAAGCGTGGCCAAGAGGTCAAACAAGCCGAAGGTGGACATGGCGGTGGCGGTGACGAGCGGCAAGCCTGCTGGGCCGATCGCCAAGCCTGAGCATGTGCTGCTACAGCCGGTGGTGGTGACGCCACGGACGACGGCGGTGACGGCCATGGCCGCGAGTCCGTGGACCTTGTTGGTCGCTTTTGCCGCACCGAAGCAAATCCTGCTCTACGACACGGAGACGCGGCAGCTCGCCGGAATTTTCCCCTACACCGAGGGCTATGCACGCAGCCTGAATTTCAGCCGCAATGGCTCCCTGCTCGTGATGGGCGGCGGTCGCGGTGGTAAGCTGGGCCACGCCGTGGTCTGGGATGTGAAGTCAGGCAAACGCATCATCGAAGTCGGCAAGGAATTTGATCAGGTGATGAGCGCAGACATCAGCCCAGATCACAAGATGGTGGTGATCGGTAGCCCATCGAAAAAAGTGAAGGTGTATGACTCGGCCACGGGTGAAGAAATGTATGTGATCAGCAAGCACACGGAATGGGTGATGGGCACGTCTTTTAGCCCCGATGGCGTGCTGCTGGCCACGAGTGACCGCAATGGCAATGTTCTCGTCTGGGAAGCGGCGAGCGGTGGTGAGTTTTATGGACTGACTCAGCACAAAGCGGCCTGCACCGATCTCGCTTG
>CAZOVY010000095.1:0-21370 GCA_964583255.1 uncultured Prosthecobacter sp. | reverse complement strand
TTTCATCGGAGTAGCCGTAGTTGCCGAACTCCATGACGTAGTTGATGCGCACGCCTTTGTTGCCGTCGTCGTCGTTGTCGGACTGCCACATGGTGCCGAAGCTATCCACGGCGACTTCCCAGTTGTTGCGGAAGTTCCAGGCGAGCACCTCGACCCTGCTGCCATCGAGTTCGCAGCGGAAGACCATGCCTTGCTGGTAAGGGCGGTTGTTTTGGTTGGTGCATTTGACGCCGTGGATGTCGGTGATGAGGTTGCCCTTGGCATCGCAGAGCTGCTTGCCGGCGTTGCCGAAATTGAAGTAGAGGCGGCCATCCGGTCCGAAGTGGAAGGCGTGGATACCGTGGTCGTGCTGCGCGCCGCCGATCTTGGTGAACATGAGTTCTTTGCGGTCGGCTTTGTCGTCGCCGTTGTCGTCGATGAGCCAGAAAACGTCGTCGCCGCAGGAGATGAGGGCTTTGTTGCCGAGGACGCAGATGCCGTGGGCGCTGTCCACATCGCGGCCCTGGTGGAAGACGGTGGATTTGTCGGCCTTGGCGTCGCCATCGGTGTCTTCGAGGATGAGGATGCGGTCGCCTTCGGCGCGCTCGCCGTTGTGCTTGCGGTAGTTGACGACCTCGCAGACCCACACGCGGCCACGGTGGTCGATGTCGATGCTGGCAGGCGAAAGCATCATCGGCTCGCTGGCAAAGAGCTGCACGGTGAGTTCGGGGTGCACGTCGAGCTGCTCGATGGAGTCCGCTGCCTCGTGGCTGGCACCGGCAACAGCGCTGGCTTGCATCGGGCCGGGATTCTCCGTGTAAACGCGGAACTCGACACTGGTGCTGCTGCCCTGCTTCGTGCCGCCTTCATCGAGTGCGCCGCGTGCTTTGAAGCGTTTCGTGCCTGCGGGCAGATTGAAAGCGATGACGCTGTTCGCGTGCGTGCCGATGCCATAATCGATGACCTTGCCCGCGCTACGTAGTGACTGGCCGCCTGCGTTGGAATTGACGCGCACGCTACCAAAGCCTGTCTGCGCAGATTTCCACTCGACCTCGGTGAGCTTTTTCTCACTGCCATTGGCCAGGATAAATCGCGGCTCCGCCCAGTCCGCCCAATCGGCGGCGAAGCCATTGCCGCCATCGGTGACGACGAGGAAGAGTTCCTTCGCGCCTTCGAGCGAGACATCGATCTCGACGCTGTGATTCGGCGTCTTCTTGTCGATGACCTTGGATTGGAAGAGCGGCTTCGGCGCGGCCAAGACAAGCGTGGGAGCTAGGAGAACGAGCAGTAGTTTTTTCATATAGAGCGCACACATACGGATAAGTTGAGGCATTGTGATCAAGTGAGAATTAGTGATCATTCATGTCTTGATCGTGACAGGGGCGCTCTCTACCATCGCGCCCACTTATGCCAAAAGTATTCCAAATCATTCTCTGGGTCGCCATCTCTGCAATAGGCGCTGGCTCTGTTGCCTTCTCCGCTTTTCATAAAGGCGAAACGATCAATGCGCTCTGGCTAGTCGTCGCGGGCATGTGCTCGTTCGCGGTGGCGTATCGCTTTTACAGCAAATGGCTGATGACCAAAGTGCTGGTGCTCGATGCTCAACGCGCAACGCCAGCCCACACAAAAGAGGACGGCAAGGACTTCGTGCCGACGAATAAGTGGGTCGTCTTTGGGCATCACTTTGCTGCCATTGCAGGTCCGGGACCACTCGTCGGACCTGTGCTTGCCGCGCAGTTTGGCTACTTGCCAGGGATGCTTTGGATTCTCATCGGAGCCACGCTCGGCGGTGGCGTGCATGATGCGATCGTGATGTTTGCCTCGATTCGTCGTGGTGGCAAATCAGTCGGCCAAATGCTGAAGGAAGAGGTCAATCCCTTCGTGGGTATGGTGGCCATGATTTCGGTGCTGGCGATCATGACGATCCTGCTCGCCGTGCTCGGACTGGTGGTTGTCAAAGCTCTCGCTGAAAGCCCGTGGGGCCTCTTCACAATCGCCATGACGATCCCTCTGGCCTTCATCATGGGCTTCGGGCACACAATCTTCAAAGTGAGCGTGAGGGACATCACGATCTTTGGCATCGTTGGCCTGCTGCTCAGTGTCTGGGCGGGCAGTCATCTCAAGGACTGGGGCATCGAGCACTTCTTTGATTACAAAGGTGAGACCATCGCGTGGTCGATCATGATCTATGGTTTCGCGGCCTCCGTGCTGCCGGTCTGGATGCTTCTAGCACCGCGCGACTACTTGAGCACTTTCATGAAAATCGGCACGGTGGCTGTGCTAGCTGTCGTGGTGATCTGGGTGGCTCCTGATCTGCAAATGCCCAAGCTCACGAAGTACATTGATGGCACGGGCCTTGTCTTCCTCGGTTCAGTTTTCCCCTTTGTCTTCATCACCATCGCTTGTGGTGCGATCTCAGGTTTCCATGCGCTGATTTCATCTGGCACGACGCCGAAGCTGCTCGACCGCGAAGATTCGATCCGCAGCATCGCCTATGGAGCCATGGTCACCGAGATGCTCGTGGCGCTGATGGCCCTCGTGGCCGCCTGCGCGCTGCAACCAGGTGAATATTTTGCCATCAATGCAGGTGCCGCTAAAATCGTACAGACTGATCCGACTCAGGCTGTGGCTGTGACTCAAATGATCACGACAGCGGGCTTCCCCGTCACCGTGGCAGGCATGGAAAAGCTGGCGACTGACATCGGAGAAAAAACCATGTTTGGCCGTGTCGGTGGAGCACCCACGTTTGCGGTCGGCATGGCCCAAATGTTTGCGCGTGCTTTTGGTCCAGGCTGGATGGCATTCTGGTATCACTTTGCCATCATGTTTGAGGCGCTGTTTATTTTGACGACGATTGATGCTGGCACCCGAGTGGGTCGCTTCATTCTGCAAGACTTCCTCGGTGGTATCTGGAAGCCGCTGGGAAATACCAGCAGCTTACCCGCGAATGTCTTTGCCAGTGCGCTGCTCGTCGCGGCTTGGGGCTTCTTCTTGTATCAAGGTGTGGTCGATCCACTCGGCGGCATCAACACGCTCTGGCCGTTGTTTGGTATCGCCAATCAGTTGCTGGCCGTGATCGCTTTCAGTCTGGGGACGACGATCCTGATCAAGATGGGCAAAGCACGCTACATTGCCGTCACGCTGGCACCGCTTGCCCTGCTCATCACCGCCACTTTTAGCGCGGGTTACATCAAACTCTTCGATGCCAATCCAAAGATGGGCTTCATCTCAGGCGCTAAGTTTTACGCGGATAAGATCGCCGCAGGCGGCACGCCAAAGGAACTGAAGGAATGGGGGGCGCAGCAGTTTAACTTCAATGTCGATACCGCCGTCACCGCGTTCTTCCTGTGCGCTGTTGCCATCATCTTTCTCGGCTGTCTGCGTGAGTGGATCAAGCTGCTGAATGGCTCCAAAAAATCGGTACTCAATGAAGACCCGTATGTGGCTCTGCCAGACGCAGGATGATGAGACCTCATGTACTGCACAGCCTGCCGCCAACCGATCACCGAGACTGAGCCAGTGTGCCTCCAGTGCGGGTTTTCGTTAGCGGCGCTGGCGGCTCAGATGGGTATCTCCCCGCAACTGACGAGGCCTGTGGCTGATATTGCCAATGTCTTATCAGCCACAGAACGCCGATCGATGGCCAAGGCAGTTCAAACATTGGAGCAGCGCTTTCCAGACATCTCTGGTGTGGTCGTAATCGCTGAAATTCCAGCAAACCTGACACCTGAACTGTATGCGTTTTGGCTCTTCAATCGCAGCAGCCTTTTCAGTGAAGTGGAGAAAGGCGGCAACAATCACGGGTTACTTTTGCTACTCGATGCCACATCTCCACGCGCCGCCGTGATGATCGGTTACGGCCTGGAACCTCTGCTGCCTGAGATGATCTTGGAGCTGTGCCTGCGCCCGCTGGCAGCTTCACTTCTGAAAGGCAAACGCGCCTCTGGCGTGGAAGCTTTTTTTCGTGAGATGGAAAGGCAACTGACGACTCTCGCTGAGACGTGGCCACAGATCTTTGGTTACACGGAGTCCGAGCCTTGGCTTGAATCAGGCACGGGTGAACTGGTGAAGTCGGCTCAAATAGGCAACGCAGATCTCTATTAAAGACATGACACGCCGCCAGCTTCTGCTCCTCCTTTCATCAGCACCGCTGGCACCAAGTGCGGCCCAAACTCTACCGCAAAGCCTAACCTTCATTGGCGTGTCGAAGTTTCAAAAGATCGTGGCACAGGGGTTGGCAGAGCGCTGGAGTGAGCTGTCTCTGCCTGATCGAGTGAGTCGTGCTGCGCTCACGATGCAAGGCACGCCCTATGTCGGTTACACATTGGAGATCCACGATCATATCGAATCTCCCTCGGCGAATTTTCAGGGTCAGGACTGCTGGACCTTCTTTGAGATCGCGCTCGGACTCGCTCGCATGTTCTCGCGCAGACAGTCGAGCTACACTCCATCTGATGTGCTTCGTGAGATCGAGTGGACACGCTATCGTGGCGGGCAATGCCATGGCAATTATTTGGATCGAATCCACTACCTTGAGGAATGGTTTCGCGACAATGACCGCCGAGGCAATGTGCGCGACATCACCCGCTCGCTCGGGCCGACTGTGCCTCTCGAAGGTCGTCGCATCGACGAAATGACCGTGCTTTGGAAAAGCTACCGCTACCTGAAAAACAACCCATCTCTACGCCCCGGCATGGCGCAGATGGAGGCCGAGTTACAGACACACGCCTTCCGCTATATCCCGAAGGAGTCCGTGAGTGCTATCGAGTCCAAACTGCAAAGCGGCGACATCATCGGTATCGTCACTCACAAGCCGCATGTTTATTGCAGCCACGTCGGGCTTGCAATGCGGACTCAGGACGGAGTCTGCCGATTCATGCACGCTTCAGCGACGAAGAAGCGCGTCATGATCGACAAGTCCGTGTCTGGCTATCTAGCCGACTTCAAAAGTCACGCTGGCATCGTGGTAGCGCGGCCTCTGTGACTTCGTTTAAGACAGCTCGACGATCACTTCGATCTCGATCAGCGCGCCGAGTGGCAGACCCGCCACTGCGACCGTGGAGCGTGCGGGCTTGTGGCCTTGAAAAGCCAGTTCATAGATCGGATTCACTTTCGGGAAATCAGCCATGTCACGCAGAAACACCGTAGCTTTCACCACGCGACTGAGATCCAGGTTTTGAGCTGTGAGCAGCGCCTGAATGTTTGCCATCACTTGCCTAGCTTGGTCCTCCACTCCAGTTGCTTCAATCTTGCCGCTAACAGGATTAATCGGGATCTGGCCGGAGCAGAAAAGATAGCCGCCTGAGCGCACCGCTTGTGAGTAGGGACCGACAGCCGCCGGGACGTTGGGAGTGTTATTGATGAGTTCCATGGATGTGTAGAAAAGCGGTAAAATGAAAAGCAGAAAGCAGAAATTCAAAGTAGTCCTCGTTAATAGCAGCTTTACTCCCTTTCAGCCCCGATGCGTCATCTCACTCTCTTACTCTTTCTCACCAACCCGGCACTGCCTTGCCTAGCGGCGGTGGATTTCTCTCACCAGATCGTGCCACTCTTAAAGAAGCACTGCGCCGAGTGCCATGCCGGAGATAAAAAGAAGGGCGGCTTCTCCTTCAACACTCGTGAGGCACTGCTGGAAGGCAGTGAAAATGGTCCCGTCATCACCCGAGGTTCTGCGGATAAAAGCCATCTCATCGAGGTCATCCTTTCCACCGATTCAGATGATCAAATGCCACCCAAGGGTGATAGGCTCAGCAGCGCGGAGATCACGCTTTTAAAGAGCTGGATCGCTGAAGATCTGCCCTGGGAGAAGGGCTACGCTTTCAAAAAACCCGCGTATGAACCGCCGCTGAAGCCGCGCCGTCCCGAACTGCCCGCCGTGGTGAATGGGCGGGCGAATCCTATCGACCGTATTCTCGACAAGCATCTCGCTGATCATCATCAGGAGCCGCCCGCTTCCATTGATGACGCCACCTTTGCGCGTCGCGTCCATCTTGATCTCATTGGCCTCTTGCCCGAACCTGCAGCACTTCAAAAGTTCATCACCGACCAAGCACCAGACAAGCGCGCCAAATTGATCAGCGCACTGCTCCATGACGACCTGGCTTATGCCGAGCACTGGCTCACCTTTTGGAATGATCTGCTGCGCAATGACTACGGTGGCACGGGCTTCATTACCGGCGGGCGCAAGCAGATCAGCAAGTGGCTCTATGACGCTCTCGTGACCAACAAACCTGCGGATCAAATGGCGCGCGAACTCATCGCTCCGCCGGGCGATGAGAGTCGCGGCTTCATCGACGGCATCAAATGGCGTGGCGATGTCAGCGCAGGTCAGACGGTGGAGATTCAATTCGCGCAGAGTGTCTCGCAGAGCTTTCTCGGTATCAATATGAAGTGTGCCTCATGCCATGACAGTTTCATTGATCGCTGGAAGCTGGATGAAGCCTATGGACTCGCCGCCATCTACTCGACACGCCCGCTCGACATCGCCCGCTGTGACAAACCCACTGGCAGACTCGCTCAGGCTTCATGGTTATTTCCTGAGATCGGCCAGGTCGATGCTAAAGCCGCTCAGCCAGAACGCTTGAAACAACTCGCCGCCCTACTGACGCATCCAGATAATGGGCGCTTCACGAGGACGCTGGTGAACCGCTTGTGGCATCGTCTCATGGGGCATGGCATCGTGCATCCAGTCGATTCAATGCAGACTGAACCGTGGAGTGCGGACCTGCTCGACCACCTCGCCAGTCAACTGAGCGATCAGCGCTATGATTTAAAAAAGATCTGCGAACTCATCACCAACTCACAAGCTTACCAAAGCCGTGTGCAGACCATGACACCGGGCACGGATGATCACGGTTACGCTTATGTTGGACCGCGCAGCAAACGTCTCACTGCTGAGCAATTCATCGATGCTGTCTGGCAACTCACCGGCACGGCTCCTGTGAAAATGGATGCGCCAATTCTTCGGGGCAAACCTGATCCAGCTGCGGCCAAGGCGATCCAGCTCAGCGCCCAATGGATCTGGGGAGACGGCGCGAAAAACGGCCCACCGCCTGCGGGTGAAAGCATCACTCTGCGCAAGACACTCAGCCTGCCTGCTGATATCAGCAGCGCCAGCGCCGTGATCACCTGCGACAATGAATTCACCCTCTACGTCAATGGGCGCAAAATCAGCCGCAGTGACAACTGGCAGCAGCTCGAATCAGTCCCGCTTCAGACCGCTCTCAAATCGGGTAATAACGCCATCGTCATCCTAGCAAAAAATGGCGGCAGCGGCGCCAATGCCGCCGGTGTTTTCATGGAAGCACGCATCATGCTTGCCAATGGCAAACAGCAAACACTAGTCACCGATTCAACGTGGGAATTTCATGCTAGCGCGCCTGAGGGAAAAGAAGGTCGTCTCGGCGCACTGCCGCCGAAAGGCTGGATGCCAGTCACTGTGGTCAAAGCGCTCCCCGTATGGACGGCAACGATCACCAAGCAAGCCCCTGCCCTACTTGCGCAAGCGACTCAAGGCACGCAACGCCCCGTCCGCGCCAGCCTGCTCAAGAGCGACTTCCTGATGCGCAGTCTGGGCCGCCCGAACCGTGATCAAATCGTCTCCATGCGGCCCGATGACCTCACCACGCTGGAGGCCATCGACCTCGCCAACGGCACCATCCTCACTGACACCCTTGCCCGTGGAGTCAAGACTCTCAAGGCTAAGAACTGGCCTAACAGCGAATCATTCATCACTTGGCTTTACCAGTCAGCCCTCAGTCGCATGCCGAGTGATCAAGAGCGAGAGACCCTATCGACAGCCTTTAGCGGACAGATCACTGAGCAAGCCATCGCCGATACCCTCTGGGCCATTGTCATGCTGCCAGAATTTCAGCGGGTAAGGTGATGAGTTAGTTCTTATTAGGTTTTTTCGCACATCTCTCTTGCCAAAGAGCGTGCTTTCAGGTTCTCCTAGACTACAAATCAGCATGGCGGAACGATACAAAATCTATGAACAACTTGGCGCAGGTGGCGTCGGTGCTGTTTATCGTGCCTACGACAATGAACTGAAACGCTGGGTCGCCATCAAGCGCCTGATGAACAACAGCGAAATCGGCGGTGATGAGAAACTGGCCGTCGATCTTCGCCGAGAAGCAGATGCACTCGCGGCGATGCGTAACCCAAACGTCGTCACCATTTTTGATGTATCCAGTGATGCCGAAGGACTCTTCATCGTTATGGAACTGCTGGAGGGTGAAGATCTGGCTGATGTCGTGGCGCGCGGGCCACTGCATTACGATGACTTTAAAGAGCTGGCTTCTCAAACGATGGAGGCACTGCTCGGCGCTCATCAGCGACATATTTTGCATCGGGACATCAAGCCTGAGAACATCAAAGTAGAGCGCCTACCCGGCGGGCGGATGCAATCCAAAATCATCGACTTTGGCCTAGCTCGGACAGGTATGAGGGCGCGCAAGCAAACGGAAGATCAGTCCGGCACCGTCATGGGTTCCATTTACTACATGGCTCCAGAGCAGCTTACGCGTCAACCTGTGGACGAAAGAACTGACCTGTATGCCATAGGCTGTGTGTATTATGAAGCACTCTCAGGCCGAAAAGCTTTCGATGGCGATACAGTCTCTACGGTCATTGATAAGCACATCAATCATGACCTTGTCCCACTGCATATCGTGGCACCGCATGTGCCACCATGGCTGGGAGCATGGGTCCTGCGTTTGATGGCGCAGAAGCCTGATGAGCGCCCCACCAATGCCCAACAAGCGATTGAGGAATTTCGTGCTTGGGAAAAAATGGCCGCTGCACCCCAAATGATGCCTTGGATGCCGGCAGGCTACGGACAGCCCATGTATCCCGGCACAGGCGGCGTGCCACTCGCACCGCATGGCGCTACGACGAGCAGCGTGCCGGTGCAGCCTATGTATTACCAGACTGGGCAGGTGCCGCCCGTCTATTACCAAACTGGGCAAGTGCCGCCCGTTTATTACCAAACCGGGCAAGTGCCTCCGGTTGAAGTCGTTTCTCAGCAAGAGCCTGTCGTGGAAGAACCGGTCGCAGCACCTCAGCCTACCACTTCCTCTAGGCCCCAGACAGCCGCTCCGAAAAAAGTACAGCCAGCACCACGCCCCTCTAGTGCCACTCCGGCGCAGCATTCCACAAGTCGTATTGATCCTCAGATCAGAAAGTATGCTCTCATCGGCATGGGTGCTCTAGTCATCGTCGTCATCGGCTCCACATTCATAGGGGGTGACAAGAAAGGCGCAGGCAGTGATGTTGCCACGGCAACATCAGTTCTTGGATCAAAAGGGCCCGAGAAGCCCATCTTTGAACTACCCAATGATCGCCCATTTCCGCCGCAAGATGACGACTTAGTTTTGCATTTAATATCCAACGTTGGACAGGCAAAAAACTCCAAAGACGCCACAGGTCGGCCAAACACCGCCAACAACAATGACCCCATTTTTGAGTGGCATGACCTGTCTCCACGCGGTCAAAGCAACATCATGCGGGCCTTTCAAAACTCCGCAGCCTATGCCCCATTGCGTAAAAACTGGAGCCATCCAAACATCAAGAATGGGCGCAGCGCCTTTGATTTCCATCCACGAGCAGACAAGCCGAGTGCCCTTTTGCTAACGGACCCAGGCAGTGAGTCCAGTCAGTTTCCTTTTGGCAGTGCGAGTGCGAAAGGCCCCAAAGGACTAACTTTTAGCATCGTCTTCCAAGCAGATGAAGCCATACTACCAACGCGCGTCATGACCCTGCTCTCCACGAATGGCAGCAGCGTCTCACTTACAGTGAACGCAGCAAAGCATATCGTGGCAGAATTCCGCAACGACGCCGGAGCCACGAGCACCATCACCAGCAAAGATGTCGATGGTGCTAAGCCAATGATTGCCATCCTCATTTGGGATGCGGAAACGGGCACCACCTCACTGCGCGCACGAGACGGTTCGGACAAAGGCTTCAAGGCCGATGGTAGCAAGGTCACTGCCCCGAGCCAACCTTTGGCCCGCCTTCAGCTTGGCCGTGTCTCTGATGCCGCAGGCACGACTGTCGGAAGTTCGGATCAGTTCACCGGTATGCTGGCTGAGGTAGAGATGTATGCCAGCGCACTGCGCACCGATCAGTTGCAACTTTTGGAAGGAGCAAACCTGAAGAATTTCTACTTTAATTTTATCCCGCCGATCGCCAAACGTCTCAAGACCAAGCTTCCGCAGATCGAGCCACGCAGCGCCTGGAAATTCCAGCCCAGTCAGAACGCAGGTGAGGCCATTAAAGTGACCGATGACAACGTAACTAGCCGTTGGTCAACCAAGGCACGTCAAACCCCAGGGCAATGGTTCCAGGTGGAACTGCCAGAAGAGCAAGAGGTAGCCGGACTAGCTCTCGACTGCCAGGCTGCATCCGGCGATTACCCGCGTAAGTATCTCGTGGAAGTCTCCAGCGATGGCAGCAACTGGTCCAAAGTGAACGAAGGCGAAGGTAAGGGCGCACTCATCGAGATCATCTTCAGCACGCCGCAAAAAGCGCGCTTTGTGCGGATCACCCAAAAAAGCACCACTCCAACGAATGATTGGGCCATCTGCGAGATGGTGCTTTTCAAGAAATGATCCCGTCAGGATCATCTGTCTGCCCCCCTTGCCATTCTTCGTGCTGCGCGCATCATTGCGCCACAATCTCATCCCATGGAAACTCTCCGCCGTCTTCTCTTCGCTATCACCGTCTTCATCGTTGCCACACTTGTCTTCTCCTTCTGGCGGAATGGGCAGGAGGGGTATGGCCTGCTTAATTTCCTGAAAGGCGAGTCACCGAAAGAGGAGAAATTCACCCCAGCATCTGCGCCTAAAATTGATCTCAATGACGTGAAAATTCTGTCGGCGATGAACGATGAGTTCTCCAAACTCTCTGCGGCGGCTCTGCCCAGTGTCGTCAGTGTGAATACCAAAACGCTGCGCCAGGGGCAGACCGCGTGGCATCCCTTCTTCGGCCTCGTCAGTGGTCGCCCTCAGGTCATCCCTGGCCTCGGCTCAGGGGCCATCATTTCCAAAGAAGGTCACATCATTACCAACTACCACGTCATCGCCGATGTCAGCGAGGTCATGATCACCACCAATGACAACAAACAATACACAGCACGCATCCTCGGAGCCAGCCGCGAGCGTGACATCGCCCTGCTTAAAATCGATACTGCCAAAAAAGATTTTTCCGCCCTCACCTTTGGGAATAGCGACGACGCTAAAGTCGGCCAACTCGTCTTCGCCGTCGGCAATCCTTTTGGCCTGAGTGGCACCGTGACGCAGGGGATCATCAGCGCGCGCGACCGTCATCTCAGCGATGCCCAGCTCAATTATTTACAAACCGACACCGTCATCAATCCTGGCAACTCTGGTGGCCCACTGGTTAATATTTTAGGTCAGATCATCGGTATCAATGTCGCCCTTTATCAAGGTGATGAAAACGTCCGCGCCTGGCAGGGTATCGGTCTCGCCGTTCCATCCAATGATGCCAAGACCGTGGTGGATGCCATCCTGGCTCAGAGCAAGAACGGAGCACCCGCCAAGGCCGCTGGCATGGGCTACCTCGGACTCGAACTCAGCGCTGAACCCGTCGCAATCGACGCGGGACTCGGCGTGGCGCAAACCGGCGCCTTCATCGCCAATCTCGATCCACAGTCGCCCAGCGTCGCCGCCGGCCTCGCCCCCGGTGATGTCATCACCGCCCTCAACGGCGGCCCCTTCCGCACACCCCGCGAACTCCTCAACCTCATCCAAGCTCTTACTCCAGGATCAAAGGCAAACGTCACCGTGCTGCGGAATGGTCAACTCATCGAGATCCACGTCACCATCGGCCAGCGGCCTGATGTGCGGTGAGAAATGTGTGTCGACTATCGACTCCGGACCCGTTCTTGCTCGATGTGTTAATCGATTTCAGATTGATATGATTTCTTCAGTTGTGCCAGAGTAACGAACTCAACAAGGGACAGGTTGATTTGGACAAAGTATCCGGCATGAAATTTAGCAAGTAACCATGAAAATATTGATTCTATTAACTTTGATCTATTCGCATACCGTATGTTTTGCGCTCGATAAGTCCTCATTCGTCGGCGCATGGCACGACTCGGATACCAAAACGGTCATTATTCTTTTTGCTGATGGCAATATGCTTTTCACCTTTCTAAAGCCCCCTTTAGATGAACCTACAAACGATTGGCATAATAACGGAACGTGGGAACTAAGTTCGCCTGGAGAAGTGAAGGTATCTTTCACCAAGATGTCTAATGTCACGAAGCCCGTAGTGTACCGTTACTTTGAGGGAGGCTTAATCTCACCTGACGCATCTATTTACGAGCGAGTGGGAACAGGGGAAGGTCAGAAGGATTCAAAAAAAATGAAGGTGAAAAGGGTCAGGCGAAATGAACCAAACCTCTGCTTCTCTGCCCCTCTGCGGCAAAAACCGAAGTGCCCAAGACCCCATCAAACCGGATACTCCCAAGGCGCGCGATACTCGCGGCTGAGCAACTTGCTCGCCTCCGCATCGCCGATGATCTGCTCTTTCTCGGCATCCCACTGGATGCTGCGTCCGGCTTTCCAGGACAACATGCCGAGCATCGGCAGGCAGCTTGAGCGGTGGGCGCTTTCGATGTCGGCCACGGGCTTGCGACCGGTTTCGATGGCTCCAATGAAGTCAGCCCAGAGCAGCGCGATGTTGTGACCATCAGGTTCCTGAAGCTGGTGATCACCATGCACGGTCTGGCCTTTGGGATCGGCAGGATAAAACGTCCAGCCATCACGCCATCCGATGTGCAGCACGCCTTTCTCACCATAGAAATAAGCGCCGATGCCGTGCTTCTCGTTGTTGTTCGCGGCGAACTTCCGGTGCTCCCAGATCGCGGTGAACTGCTCGAACTCAAACGTGGCCACCTGATGATCCGGTGCATCCGTGGTCTGCTCTTTGTCATTGAGCACGGCATTGCCAAAGATCGGGCGACCGCCGGTGCAGAAGACGCGCTTCGGGCCTTTCTCACCGCTCCACCACAGCACCTGATCCAGCCAATGCACGCCCCAGTCACCCATGGTGCCGTTGGCGTAATCGAGAAAGTTTCTCCAGCCGCCGGGATGCATCTTGGAGTTGAACGGACGCATCGGCGCAGGGCCGCACCACTGATTCCAGTCCATGCCTTCAGGCACTTTGCTGTTTGGTTTTGGCGCTTCCGGCCCGCCTTTGCTGTGAGCAAAGCAGCGCACCATGCCGACCTTGCCCACTTTGCCTGACTTCAGGAAATCCATCGCCGCGACATGATGCGGTCCGATGCGTCGATGCAATCCCACCTGCACCACCACGCCCGCTTCTTTGGCCGCCTTCACCATCGCACGGCTTTCATTCACCGTGTGACCTGTGGGCTTCTCCACAAACACATGCGCGCCCGCCTTGCAGCAGGCGATGGATTGCAGCGCATGCCAGTGATCCGGCGTGGCGATGATGACGATCTCGGGCTTCGCCTCGGCCAGCATCTCGCGGTAGTCCTTGTAGCCCTTCGCCTCATCGCCGCTGTCCGACTTCACATCTTCGATGCTGTTCGCCAGCACGTTGTCATCCACATCACACAGCGCCACGACCTTGATGCGACCTGAGGCCATCGCCTCGCGCAGAATGTTCATGCCCCACCAGCCTGAGCCGATCAGTGCGGTGCGGAATTTCTTTCCCTCCGCACCGATAATCGGCAGCGCAGAAAGTGAGATGGAAGCCGCAGTGGCAGAGGTGAGAAAGGTTCGGCGTGAGGTCATAACGAAGACCAGCATGAACGGAACGAACCTGCTGCGTCAATCGCAGAATCTAAGAAGACTCAAAGCCTCATCCAAGATCGCCTCGGGTGTCTGTGCGAGCGACACAGCCATCAGATCTGGCGTCTCTTCCAGGATGGCGAACTGGCTGTCCAGCAGGCTCGCTGGCATGTAGTGACCTTTCCTGGCAGATAAGCGTTGATGGATCACCTCGCGCTCACCCTTCAGATAGATGAAGGCGATGTCATTCGTGCCATCCGCAGCACGTAGCCGATCTCGATACACGGCCTTCAGCGCCGAGCAGGCCAGCACATAGACGGGCGTCTGCGTGCGCATCTCTTCGATCCGAGCGCGCAGGGTCGCATACCAGGGCCAGCGATCTTCATCCACCAGCGGCGTGCCCGCGCGCATCTTTGATTTGTTTGCTTCTGAATGAAAATCATCCGCATCCTCAAACACACCGCCCAGCCGCTCAGCAATCAGGCTTCCGATCAGAGATTTCCCACAGCCGGACACACCCATGACGATGATGGTTCGGGGAGACTTGGCTGATTGTGGAGATGACATGATCGCAGACTAATTTCTGGTCACCTTTCAATCAACGATGTCTTGCAGAGATTGGCATAAAGTCCGCCCTTGGTCAGCAGTTCATCATGAGTTCCCTGCTCGGTGATCCTGCCCTGCTCCAGCACATAGATGCGGTCCGCATGGCGGACGGTGCTCAGACGATGAGCAATGACGAAACTGGTGCGGCCCTCCATGAGTCGATCCAGTGCAGCTTGGATCTGGCGCTCGGTCTCGGTATCGACACTGGCGGTGGCCTCATCGAGCAAAAGGATGGGCGGATTCCGCAGCAGCGCGCGAGCAATGGAGAGGCGCTGCTTTTCACCGACACTGAGCTTCACCCCACGCTCGCCGACATGGGTGTCCAGCCCCTTGGGCAGACGTTTCACAAAGGCGTCCGCATTCGCGCTGGTGAGCACGTCCCAGAGCTGCTCGTCCGTGGCATCACGACGACCGATCCGCAGGTTATCCCGCACCGTGCCATTAAACATGAAGCTCTCCTGCGTGACATAGCCGATCTGCTGGCGCAGGGAATTCTTGTTCAACTCATGCACGGGGATGCCATCAATGGTGATCACGCCTTCGCTGTATTCATAGAAGCGTGTCAGTAGATTGATCAGTGTGGATTTGCCAGCACCCGTCGGCCCGACGAGCGCGATGGTTTGACCTGGCAGAGCTTCGAGATTGATCTGCTCCACGGTCGGGATGCTGCCATAGCTGAAGCTGACTTTTTCAAAGCGCACATGACCGAGCACCGCTGGCAAATCACGTCCGCTGGAGGTGTCGGCTTCGGGTTCAGCATCGAGAATATTAAAGACACGCTCACCAGCAGCACGGCCTGTTTGCAGGATTTGATTGAGCTGATGCAGGCTCTCGATGGGGTCGTAAAAAAACTTCAGCAGCAGCAGAAATGCCGCGAGATCACCTGCCGAGATGCGCCCCGCTTTCAGCGCATAGGCCCCGATCCAGAGCACGAGCACCATGCCCACACTGCTGAGGAAATGCATGCTCGGACGGTAGATCGCCCAGATGCGCATGACGTGCAGCGTGGCTTGTTTCAAAGCATGGCTGGCTAGGTTGAAGCGCGCGTGTTCCTCGGCCTCGATGGCATAGGCTTTGATCTGGCGCATGCCCGCCACGTTGTCGTGGAGCAGGCTGTTCATGGCGCTGCTGGCCTTTCTCACCGCACGGTGACGGTCCTTTGAAGTGGCCGTGTAACTCGCCGCGCCTAACGCCAGAAAGGGAATCGGAATGAGCGCATAAAGAGCCAACTCCACATCTGCTCGGAACATGAAAACACCGACTACGATGATTTGAAGTGCCGCCACGAGACCCTGCTCGATGCCATCAATCAGCACACGCTCCACCGATGGAATGTCCTCGCTCACCGTCGTCATGATGTCGCCCGTGGGTCGATTATCAAACCACCGCAGAGGCAGCGTTTGCAGGCGCTGATAGATGTCACTGCGCAGATCATAGATCACCTTTTGCTCAAAGGTGTTATTGAGTTGGATGCGCATGGAATTGAAGAAGTGCTGCGCGAAATAGGCGGCGAGTGCCATCAGTGCCAGAGGCGTGAGTCGATCCCACTGCGCCTTTGGTACCACCACATCCAGCACCTCACGAGTCACCGCCGGAAACACCACCACCATCAGCGTTCCCGTGATGGCACAGAAAAGCTGGGCCGAAGCCATGTAAGGGTAACGACGAAGGTAGGCAAAGACGCGGAGGGTGGTTTTCAAAGCAGCGGGAGAAAATGACGAATGACGAATGACGAATCTCAGTCGGGAGAGAGCGTGATACGTCAAGTGCGGTCTAAGCGCGCCCGAAACTTATCTGTTTTCCCTCCGGCATTCGTCATTCGACATTCTGATTTCGTCATTTCCTCAGTGTTGCATCCCCTGCCCTCCCCGCTACCCATCTCGCCCGCATGTCCCCAGAACGCCTCATCACTCTCTATGGCCCAGGTCTGCTCGGCGGATCGCTGGCTTTGGCGATCCAAGAGCAATTCCCGGAGACCCAACTGCGCCTATGGGCACGCCGTGCCGAAGCCGAGAACGGCATTCGCGCTCGCGGCATCGACGCCGAGTTTTTTACCGACCCGACCGCTGCCGCCAGTGGCGCTTCATTGATCATCCTCTGCACGCCCGTGGAGACCATGGCGAATCTCGCTCAGCAGATCGCTTTGGCCGACCTACCTGCCGATTGCCTCATCACCGATGTCGGCAGCGTCAAAGGACAGGTCGTGAGCCAGCTTGAACCCATTTTGGGCAAGCATTTCATAGGCAGCCACCCCATGGCCGGCTCCGAGAAGACCGGCATCGAAGTCGCACGCGCCAACCTCTTTGTAAACGCCGCCTGTCTTCTCACTCCCCGAGCAGGAGCAGACACCACCCGGCTGCGTCACTTCTGGGAAACCCTCGGTTGCCGCGTTTTGGAAATGTCTCCCGAAGATCATGATGTGAAGGTCGCCCGCATCTCTCACCTGCCCCACATGATGGCCGCCATCACCACCCTAGCCGCCCTGCGCAGTGATCCGAGCGCCACCGCTTGCGTCGCTGGCGGCTTCCGCGACAGCACCCGCATCGCTGCCGGTGATCCCGGTCTTTGGACAGGCATCGCCCTCGCCAATCGCGCCGCTTTGACCGCACAACTGCGCGAAGCCTCCGCCGCTTTGACCGAGCTTCTCGAAATCCTCGACCAGCCGGACGAAGCCGCTCTCCGCCGATTCCTCGCTGAAGCTAAAAGCCTGCGCGATAGCGTCCCGATCTAACCCAGGCAGCCCATTCCGAAGCTGATCTTGGCTCGAATCGACTCCTGCCCCGTTCTCGCGGTCAAAACGCCGCAGCGTCCGATTCAAGACCGCCACCGCAGGATCGAATCAGCCACAAAGCCACTGCGCCGAGATCGAAAAGCCGAAACACAGCGCGAGTTGAGCAAGCGCCGTCAAAGAATCGGGGAAAAGCTTTCCCCACAGGCTAAGTCTTGGGCCACCCGACCGCGAATCGTCCAACAACCGTTATCATTGTGGCTTCGCACAATGATAACCATGTTCGTTCGCCTTTGAGTTGGTGGTGATGTCGGTCATGTGGAGGTCAGATCGGTGGAAACAAGTCGTCCGCCGCACCAATCGTCATAGTCGAAAGTGTCTGGCGAATCTAGCAACTGCGCCGAACGTGTGCGGAACATGTGAAGCCGATGCTTCGGAAATCGCTTAGTGTCCGACAGCAACTGTATAATCGTCTTCCTATCCTCTGTGCGAAACTGTGTGCGGACGGCATCCCCAACAATGAAATACAGCAGACGAAGGAAATAGTCCCACGTCGGGCAATCGTCGTCAGCAGCCAGTTCAACAAAGAGGTCGAAGTGAGGCAAGTGTGATAGATGCAAATCCCAATCCTGCTCAGGCTCTAAAGCATCAGCGGTGAAGGCCCACTCTCGAATCTCATCCCGCATTGGGTTGATGGTATCTCTCATGGTGGTGACGCTTCCGAGTTAGGCGAACGTTTGAAGTGTGGCACGGCGGGGAATGGGCGTCCAGAGCGAAGCGAACTAGCGACGTTGTCCGCCGTTGCCACCACTGACTTGTTCGCTGTTGGTTGATGCCAGCGCGACAGCCTTCGGAGTGAGACACCCTCCGCCAGTATCCTCGCAGATCACCTCGCTACCAGGCTGAAACGCCCAATCCTCGTCCTCAGGAATCTGGAAAGATGAATCAATACGGTATCGGCGCTCTCCGATCCGATGGGCAAGAACGGGACGGAAGCACCGGACTGCTTCGGATCGCAATTCCACGTAAATCACAGCGACCTCCTCTGATGGTATGGCAAACGAAAGGCCTTCTCGCTCTGTTGCCGCGTCGAACATCATCTTAATGTCCGCTGCTGAAATCTCGTTCTCGAACGTGGTGAGGTGAAATTCACCGGTGACATCGCTCCTGAATAGTTCAGCCAACACTTGGTGATCTGAATCAATCAGCTCTACGCCAATGCCATCGCGAATGACGTCGCTTGCGAATTGGATGGTGTGCTTCATTTCTTCAGCGAACATTGTTGATCATTCACAGATCGTGAGGTTTGTCAGCAGCTTTATAGCCCACGGATTTGAGGGAATATCACGGGGTTTTGATCTCATGGTCGAGTTTTAACCGCCTATGCCGTACTCGTGCAATAAAAACGTCGGATATCATTCAGATAGTGGATAGTGGGCGTGATTATGAGTAACAAGCCGGAACCCAAACTGGAGGACGGGCTACTTGGCGCAGGTGTTCTTCATCCATCAGGCCGGCCATGCGCGCTGGCATTTCTTTAATCAGGTGAAGGCGAAGAATCATGAGACGCTGCCATCTGCTGCCCAGTGGCAACGATGAAATTCAGGGCATGACTTGGTTCTGCCGCCCTCTCAACAAGACCGCTTTCCGTCTCAAGAGAGGGGCAAAACCTGCTTGCATTCTCAAATCCGAGATGGGTGTGCCCATTTCCGAGCTCGGGAATGGGCACACCCACATGGGTACACGGGCACACCCACATGGGTTCATGGGCACACCCACATGGGTACACGGGCACACCCACATGGGTTCGTGGGCACTCCCACATGGGTACACGGGCACACCCAGATGGATTCATTGGCACACCCACGTGGGTTCGTGGGCACTCCCACATGGGTTCATGGGCATACCCACATGGGTTCATGGCCATACCCACATGGGTTCATTGACATACCCACATGGGTTCGTTGGCGCAGCCACGTGGGTTCGTTGGCACAGCGACGTGGGTTCACTGGCACAGCCAGATGGGTTTACTGGCACACCCACATGGGTTCATTGGCTTACCCACATGGGTTCATTGGCTTACCCACATGGGTTCGTGGATAAACCCACCTGGATTTATTGGCACGCCCAGATGGGTTCATGAACATACACTAGACACCGTGCCGTCTGCCGCCAGGCAACTAGGCGGCATTCAGAAGGTCTGGCTGAATGTGGCAGACGACTGGAGCGGTGCCCCAGTGAAAGCGGCGTGACAAAAGGCCAGCGTAGGGACGCACCGCCACTTCTCAGGGCATGATCGACTGTCGTTTATGAGGATTCGTGGTGCGGATGTCTTGAATTCCGCAGAATCCCAGACGAAGTGACGATTCCCAACAATCATGGCCACCCTGAAAGTCCGAAAGCTCAAGTCCTTCCCCGCTGAAATCTCTGTTCCAGGAGATAAAAGCATCAGCCACCGCGCGGCCATGTTTGCCGGCATGGCGAATGGCACCACCATCATCGAAGGCTTCCTGCCGAGCGAAGATTGCCTCTGCTCGGTAAAGGCGATGCAGGCGATGGGAGCCATCGTGGAACCGCTGGAGGAACTCGATGGTGTGGGTCTGGTGAAGCTGGCGATCACGGGCACTGGCCCAAAGCTCAAAGCACCGACTGGGCCAATCGACTGTGGCAATTCGGGCACGACGATCCGCCTGCTTTCGGGCATCCTCGCGGGTCAGGATTTCAGTACTGAAATGTTTGGGGATGCCTCTCTGTCAAAGCGCCCGATGAAGCGCGTGGCCGATCCGCTCCGCCTGATGGGTGCCACGGTCGAAGGTCAGGGTGACAAAATTTGTGCACCGCTGAAAATCACCGGCGGCAGTCTTCATGCGATCAATTACACGCTGCCCATGGCGAGTGCTCAGGTGAAGAGTGCCATTCTCCTCGCGGGTATGTTTGCTCCGGGTAAGACGACCGTGATCGAACCTGTGGCGACGCGAAATCACACGGAGCGCATCATGTCCCACTTCGGCGTGAAATGGCTGCGCGATGGCAATGCGGTCTCGGTTTACGGAGGCCAAGTGCCCTATGCCAAAGACATCATCGTGCCCGGCGACATTTCGAGTGCGGCTTTTTGGATGGTCGCTGCTGCGGCAAGCCCTGGTCAGCAGATCACTTTAAATAATGTGGGTCTGAATGCGACCCGCACGGGTGTGATCAATGTGCTGCTGCGCATGGGTGCCCACATCACCCACTCTGAGTCATCCGGCGATGGCGAACCGCGTGGCAATATCATCGTCAAAGGCGGTGAACTCAATGCCACTGTGATCGGCGGAGCTGAGATCCCCAACGTGATCGACGAGCTGCCGATCCTCGCTGTGGCTGCGGCTTTGGCCCGTGGGAATACTTTGATCAAAGACGCTAAAGAACTGCGAGTGAAAGAGACGGACCGCATCGCGGCTGTCGCCGAAAACTTGCGCCGCATGGGCGTAGAAGTCATCGAGTATGAGGATGGCATGGAGATCATCGGTGGAGCTAAACTGCATGGGGCTACCATCACGACTTACCACGATCACCGCATCGCCATGGCCTTTGCCATTGCAGGCTTGTTTGCCGATGGCGAAACGATCATCGAAGGCTCCGAGTGTATCGGCACCAGCTACCCCGGCTTTGAGCACGACCTGAATCTCTTCATCAAAGGCGACACAGGAGCAGCTCCGATCCAAGTGCTGTCACGAGTATCACGTCCGGTCGCTGGAAGGCTGCGAATGACGAATGCAGAATGACGAATGACGAAAACCAGAGATATGGAGATTGCACCTTGGGAGATTTCAGATGATTCGACGCTTCGTGAAGAGCCGTTGGATCTTGGCTATCGAGCACCCTACAATCTGGAAGAACGCACAGCCAAGATGGGAGAGGCCATCATTGATTTCCTCAAACAGGTGCCACTAGGACCGCGCACGAATCGCCTTATCGATCAACTTACCGGATCTGGAACCAGTGTGGGTGCAAATTACTGCGAAGCTGATGACGCTGTATCAAAGAAGGAATTCATTCACATCATCGGCACTTGCCGAAAAGAAGCTCGTGAATCCATGTTCTTCCTGCGAATGATCGCCAAAGCCTGCCCCGAGCTAGTTGATCGAGCACGCCATCTCTGGCAAGAAGCCAACGAACTCCATCTTATCTTCTCAAAGATCCGCCGCACCGCGCTAGCCAACCTAACAAGATCCGATTGACCCAATCATTCGTCATTCGTCATTCGTCATTCGTCATTCGTCATTCGTCATTCGTCATT
>CAZOVY010000094.1:0-21487 GCA_964583255.1 uncultured Prosthecobacter sp. | reverse complement strand
CCCGAACAGTCCAGAGGACGGGTCCGTTTTGGGTAGAAGAGTTAGAGGCAGCAGGGGTTTCAGAGGGATTTGGGGTTGCGTTCATCGCCATGATTAGCGTGTCAACCAGCGGGTGCATGTCATCACCATTAGCTTCCCCACAAAGCATCTTGTTGCGCAACAAGCATTGCTGCACCTCCGGGCACCCTTACCATTCTTTGAGTGGAGTGGAGATTCGTGTCATGACTAGTTGTGACGACCAACCTTCAAAGTCATTCCATGAAGAGCACGATGCCAAAACCCAAGTGGAGAACAATAGCCTGTGAAATGGAAGAGTATGGCAGTATGGAGAATAATGATTTTGCGCCCCTTACCCATTGGCAATCGAATTCCCCCGTCCTATGCCATGAGGTAGGCACGACTGTTGTTTGAGTCAGCACTCAGAGGTCAGGACTTCTCTGAATGCCTCTGCTTCCTCCTATTCAAAACTAGTCGTCCCAGCAGCCCAGCATGTTCACAGAAGGCAGCAGAGGTCAGAGTCTGAGAAAGTCGAATCTCCGACCGACCTCTTTCCACCGACGACCTCGCTCTTTGTCCAGCTGAGGGCGAAAGCCGAACCTCGGACCGAGCTTTAACTCCCCATGACCTCGCGACACTAAGCTCAGCGTGAGATGCAGCTCTGGTTGAGGGTGAAAGAAATGCCTGTCGGCACTCAGTTCACTGACACGGCACCGAGAGATGGGATGACGATTTCATCGCCTTCTTTGACGACTTTGCTGGCGGGGAGTTTGTTCAGGGCGCGGATGTTTTCGGGTGTGGTGCTGAACATGTTGGCGACGGTGTCCAAGGTGTCTCCACGCTCCATGCGGTAGGCGACGACGCTGCGTGGCGTCGGTGGGGCTTTGGATATGATGGCGGGTGTGCTGGCGCTGACGATCGGGGGCAGTGCCATGGCGGGTGGGACGGGTTTCTCCAGCACTGCGGGGCCTGCGAGGCGCATGTCATGCAGCGGGATGGTGTCGCTGTTGGCTGCGATGTTCTGCGGCACGCTGCGGGTGGTTTTGACGCCTGGAATGGTGAGCCGCTGGCCGATGACGACGATGTTGGCGTTCTTCAGGCGGTTGGCGGCGGCGAGCTTGCTGGTGCTGATGCCATATTTTTTGGCGATGCTGCCGAGCTGCTCACCTTTTTTCACTGTGTGCGTGGTACTGCTCGTGGTGGTGACGGTGCGCGTGGCGCCGCCTGTGGGGCTGCTGACATAGCCGCCTCTGCTGCCAGGAATGGAGAGGCGCTCGCCGATGAGCAAGCGGTCTGGATAGGCGCTGGGATTGGCTTTAGCCAGGGTGTCGGTGCTGATGCCGTAGTCGCGGGCGATCTTGGTGAAGGTCTCGTTCGACTTCACGATGTGGATGCGGCTGGGGCTGTTATGTGTGCTGGGGATGAATTCGCCGCTCGGAATGAGCAGGGTCTCGCCGACGCCGACATCGTCGTCAGTCAGGTGATTGGTGCTACGCAGGGCGTTGATGCTGGTGCCGTGCCTGCTGGCGACGGTCCAAAGGGTATCACCAGGGCGCATCACATAGGTTTTTCCCAAGGGCGAAAGATCGGCGATGCCGCCGCCTTCGGTGGTGTCGGGCAGCAGGCCGACATTGCGCTCCAAGTGGCCGAGGCGCATGTCCTGACGGTGATCATTGGACTCCAAGCGCGCGACTTTGGTCTCGATGGTGTTGCCATTTGGCTTTGCGGGGGTCGGAGCTTTCGTGCTCGGTGGCCGGTAGGTCGGAGCCTTCTTGCTGGTGGCTGCGGCTGTGGTATTTGGCTTGCTGCCGGTGGGGGTCTTTTTTGTCGGAGCTGTGGGCGCACGAAACTGGCCCTGCGGTGTGTAGGTCGGTGGTCGGTAGGGCTGCTGAGGAAAGGTGGGCGGTGGATTGTAGGCGGGTGGCGGCGTGTATGGAGCGGGCTGCTGATACATCGGCGGCTGCACGGCTCCTGGCGGCATGGCCATCATTCCAGCTCCAGCGGGTGGGATGCCTGCGGGCTGGGCAGAAAGGAAAGCGGTCCCGGCGCTGATGAGCGCGGAAATGAGACAGAAACGTGTCAGCGAGGTTGCAAGAGACGGAGCTTTCATGTTAGTAGTTTAGTAGATTTAATAATTTGCTCCACTTAAATTTTTAAAACTCTGTATAGTTTTTTGAAATTTCCTGATTTCCACTGTGTCGCTCTGGGCCTCTAAGCTTCTATTTTTCACTCGCAGCAGCGCCTCTTATCTGGCGCTGGGGGGATCTCTGGCGGCACTGGGCTGGCTGGCACTCAGGCTAGAATCACTGCCTGATCTACAAATGAGTCCCTGGGAACTGGTAGGCGCGCCTATGGTGGTCGTTGATGCCGGGCATGGTGGGCATGATGGTGGTGCGGTGGCTGGCGGAATGATCGAGAAGGATCTGAGCCTGACGCTGGCCCGGCTGGTGCGGGATCATCTGGAAAAAGCCGGTGTCAGGGTGCGCATGACACGGGATAAGGATCACTTTTTGGAACTGGAGGAGCGCTGCCAGATCGCCGCTGAAGTGGATGCGGATGCCTTTGTCAGCGTGCATCTCAACACGAACCCGGCGACAGACATTCACGGGATCGAGACCTACTTTGCCGCCACGCAGTCGCTCATGACCCGCCCGGCGAAAGTGAATGGCCGAGCCAAACGTGTGGCCCTGGGGGAGCAGCTTGCGAAGATCATCCAGCGTCAGGCCTGTGCGACCACAAAGGCGGAGGATCGCGGGATCAAGGACAGCCAACTGATCGTCGTGATGCGCACTCCCTGCCCGGCAGCGCTCGTGGAATGTGGCTTTCTCACGAATGCAGAAGAGGCGCGACTGATGCAGCGAGCGGACTATCAGCAGTCTTTGGCCAAAGGCATCGCTGACGGCATGGTGGAGTTTCTGCGCTCGCAGGGAAGAGCCGTGCAGGTGGCGAAAGCACCGTGATGGAAAGCTTGCCTTTGTGGTAGGTCATTCGTAGAATCCCGGTATGTCAGCCGCTGTTGCATCTCTTCTGAACTCCTTGGGACATCTCTCTGTCAATGAGCGACAGGAGTTTTTCTCCGTGGTGATCAGCCCCCAGATCAAAATGACTGAGACCGCCGAAACAGACTGGTCGGAGGACGACTTCAGTCTGGTGGCTGCGCAAACCTTCGCAAGGCTGGATGCCGAAGAGAACTGATATGGTTCCCAAGCGTGGTGAAATCTGGAGTGTGGATTTTGGACTCGCTGCCAAAGTCAGGCCAGCCTTGGTTGTCAGCATCGACTACACCGATATGGACCGTGCGATTCTTGGAGTCGTGCCACACACGACATCAGTCAGAGGCTCCAAGTTTGAGATTCATGTTCCCGTCAGATTTTTAGCCGCCGAAGGAGCCTTCTTGCTGCAAGGATTCGCCACGCTCCCCCCTCGGCATTTCATCAGACGCTTGGGCGTAATGAATGCGGATCAAATGAGCCTTATTGAAGCGGGCTTGCGCGATTGGCTGGCTCTGTGAGGGATTTTTTAGCCATGCCCTTTTTTTCCATCGTTTCCCGCTTTCTCTGGAGCCTCGTGCTCTTTGCGGCGGTGTCGCTGAGTGTGTATGCGATGTTTGCGCAGGTTCACTACACTTGGAACTGGGCACCAACGCTGGCTTACGGGCCGCAGTTTTTTTGGGGCTGGCTGACGACGCTGGGACTTTCTCTCGGGGCGATGGTGGTTAGCATCTTGGTCGGGTTCGCACTCATGATCGGACGGCGTTCGCCGTGGGTTCCTGTGCAGTTGTTTTGCACCGGCGTGGTGGAGATCTTGCGTGGCTCGCCACTGCTGGTGCAGCTTTTAGTGGGCTACTACATTCTAGCGACGGCACTGCTCATCGGAGAGCCTCTGCTGGTGGGTATGGTGCTGCTGGGCTGTTTTGAGGGTGCGTATCTGGCGGAGATTTTTCGTGGTGCGGTGGAGAGCATCGGAGCCTCCCAGCGTGAGGCGGCGCGTGCGGTGGGTTTTGATGCTGTGCAGACTTATCGCTATGTGATCATCCCGCAGGCCGTGCGCCGTGCGCTGCCTGGGACGACTGGACAAATGGTATCGCTGATCAAAGATTCGTCGCTTCTCTCGGTCATCGGCATTGAAGAGCTGGTGCAAAAGGTGCGGCTACTGAACTCCAGTAGCTACACGGCGCTAGAGGGCTACTTGCCGCTGGCGGTGGCGTATTTGATCGTGACGCTGCCGCTGTCCTGGTATGCGCGGAAATTGGAGAGGAGGTTCGCGTATGAAACTTGAAACACATCAGGTGACGAAACGCTATGGCGGCTTTCTAGCACTCGATGGCGCGAGTTTTCAAACCAGTGATGATGCCCGTGTCGTGGCGCTGCTCGGGCCGAGTGGCGGTGGGAAATCCACCATGCTACGCGTGCTGGGTGGACTGCTGCTGCCGGAGTCTGGAGAGGTCCGTGTGGATGATCAACCGCTGCCCAAGGACCCGGAGGCGGCGCTCCAGACTCTGCGCCGAAATGGCTTTGTGTTTCAGGGTTACAATCTGTTTCCGCATCTCAGTGCGCTGCAAAACATCGTGCTGCCGCTGCGGGTGGTGCATGGACTTGAAGAGTCTGAAGCCACGTCGCGTGCCATCGAGTTGCTAACGCGACTGGGCTTGGCCGAGCATCGGCACAAACGTCCGGCTGAATTGTCGGGTGGCCAGCAGCAGCGTGCGGCCATCGCTCGCGCCCTGGCCTCGAAACCGAGTCTGCTTTTACTCGATGAGCCGACCTCAGCACTCGATCCGGTCATGACGGGCGAAGTGCTGGACGTCGTTCGCGAGTTGGCTGAAAGCGGCCAGCAGATCGTGCTGGCCACGCATGAGATCAGCTTTGCGCGGCGAGTCGCGGACTGGGTCGTTTTTCTCGCTCAGGGTCGAGTGGAGGAATCGTGTCCGGCTGAGCAGTTCTTTAATCAGCCGACTTCTAAGCTGGCTCAGCAGTATCTCGCGGGGCTTTCGCGGTATCGGTGACTTTGCTGAAGCTTTGAATGGTACACGGAGAGGGATTCGAACCCCCGACCAACTCGGTGTAAACGAGCCGCTCTACCACTGAGCTATCCGTGCATCAAACGTTGAGGAAATTGGCGGTAGATGATTACCATCTGCCGGAACAACGAGGCCGCATTATGCAGGTCTGTGACGCTCTGGCAAGTTGATCTGCAAGACTCTTGATTTAAGGTCTTATGGAGTCTCTTTGATGCGCTCTAACTTGAGCAAGGGTGCTGCGGGTGAGGAAAACTGGGCAACGAACAGATTGCCATCGGCATCAACCGCGACGCCGTGCGGATGGATGAATGTTTTGCCATCGCTGTGCATGGGTTGAAGGATGCCGTCTTTGTACTCGGCGGGTGGTGCGCCGATGTTGGAGACGATTTTGTAATCGCGATCAATGATGGAGATGAAGCCGGGGGCGTTTTTGTCTTTCGGCCATTGGTCGCCGAGATGTGGGATGAGGCTGTGCTCGCCCATGGGCACGAAGTCGCGCGGATTCCCGCCAGGGAAGGGGATTTTATCAATGAACTGGCCATCGAGAGTGAAGCACTTGATCTCCTGCTGATCACTCATGGCGATGACCATCTTAGGCGTAGCGAGATCACGAAGATCGAGCCCGCCGCCGTGCGGCCCCCAGTGACGGAGTTGGTTGTCGCCTTCACCAAGATTGCCACCCCAGGATTTAATCCATGTGCCATCAGCGGCATAGGCGTGGATGTAGTCTTTGCCATAGCCGTCGAAGATCCACAGACGGCGATCGGGGTGATGGAGAACTTTTGAAGGGCGATATTCGTCGGATTTGGCATAAAGCCCGCTTTTTTCCGGCCACTGGTAGCGGGTGATTTCTTCGCCATCGAGTGAGAGTTTGCGCACCTCGTGCAAGGCGGTGTCGGTGATGAAGAGCACCTCGCGTTCGCCTTCTTTTACAAGCGACAAGCCATGCGCGCCGGGCATCCGCGCGGTCCAGTGCTTGATGAGTGCGCCGGTTTTGGCATCGAGGATGATGACGTTGTTCCGCGTGTCATCGGTAAGGAAGAACAGACGGTCCATTGAATCGACAGCGACAGAGTGACCATTTTTCACCTGTACCTGAGCCAGCGCATCACGGCCCCAATCGGCAACGACTCGATAGCGAAACTGGCCCTGACCAAGAGTCGGTGAGTCGGCAAGGAGACTCGTGGCGAAAACGGTGAAAGTAAGGAGGATGAGGGGGCGCATGGCAGCAATGGAACCACGCTACCCCGAAGGTGAAAAGGATAAAACTGTAACAGTCCATGATGCGGTCACTCTTTGCTTGCGCCTAGGTTGAAAAGTCCCACACTCAGCGCCTCTCGCTCCAGAAATTATGGCCAACAAGAAAACAGCAGTTGTCACCGGTGCCGCCGGATTCCTCGGCTCACACCTCACCGATCGGCTTCTAGCTGAGGGCTATAAAGTCATCGGTATCGACAGCCTGCTGACAGGGAATGTGCGCAACATCGAGCATCTGGTAGGCAATTCAGATTTTCGATTCATCAAGCATGATGTGACGAACTACATCCATGTGCCCGGTGAGGTGCATCTGGTGTTTAATTTCGCATCACCAGCCAGCCCGATTGATTATTTAAAGTTGCCGATCCAGACGCTGAAAGTCGGCTCACTCGGCACGCATAACACGCTGGGTTTGGCAAAGGCTAAGGGGGCGGCCTATCTGATTGCCTCCACCAGTGAGACATATGGAGATCCGCTGGAACACCCGCAAAAAGAAACGTACTGGGGCAATGTGAACCCTATAGGTCCACGCGGGGTGTATGATGAGGCGAAGCGTTTTTCTGAAGCGATGGTGATGGGCTATCACCGTGCCCACCACATGGACACCAAGATCGTCCGAATCTTCAACACCTATGGTCCTCGTATGAGGTTGGAGGATGGCCGTGTGGTGCCCGCTTTCATCGGTCAAGCGCTTCAGGGGCGGCCGATCACGGTGTTTGGAGACGGTTCACAGACGCGAAGCTTCTGCTATGTTTCCGATCTGATTGACGGCATCTACAAGCTTTCGCAAAGCAGCTACCATGAGCCAGTAAATATTGGCAATCCCCGCGAGATGACCGTGCTTCAGTTTGCCAAAGAGATTCAAAAAATCATCGGCACTGATCAGCCGATTATTCACCAAGAGTTGCCGATGGACGATCCTAAGGTGCGTCAGCCCGACATTACTCTCGCGCGCAACCTTCTCGGATGGGAGCCAAAGGTCCGCTTTGAAGAAGGCATTGTGAAGACGATTGAATATTTTCGTGCGTTTCTTGCAATCAAGTCTTGATGAGTTGCCCTGTTTGCGAATAAAAAGGTATTAATTCAAAGATATACCAACAGACCCATCACTGCTGGCGCTTCCACTGAACAATCCCCCCTTTCCATGAAGTCACTCATACTCACCCTGTCGATCGTCGCTTTTGCGATTCCCACGCTTCAAGCCCAGACGAAGCCAACTGTTAAAGTGGATATTAAAGCTCCAAAGTTCGATGCAACTCAGACGCCGCAATTTCAGGCGGGCAATGTTCCAGATAAAAATTGGAGGCCCAAAAATTGGTTACAGATCGATATGGAATTCGATATCAAACTGGCTTCGACGGTTGGAGGACGGAATGGGAGCCTGGCCTCCATGACTGTGAATTATTACTTGGCCATGAGCACTCAAGACAAGGACGGCAAGAGGCAGGTCCTAAAAGGCTCCTTTGATTATGTGGACATTCCCGCATCGGAGAAATGTCATGCTTTAGCTTTCGTGTCCCCTGCGACACTCCGACGCATCCTTGAAAAGGATAATTTTATTCCCGGTGACGTGACGGGATGGGGAGTCGAGGTAATAGTTGATGGCCAGCGTGTGGCTGGAGATGGCAGCATCAAAGGTCCGTGGTGGGAAAAAACGGATGGCCTGTCGATCAACGACGGCGTCATGCTTGCCAAGAAGGACACTCCTTTTGCCATCCTTTGGGGTGACTATGATGTTGGCGTGAAGAGCAAGTGAGGCCGAGGTCAATCAGACAGCAGGGTAAAGTAACGAAATACTAATTTTCCGAGCATGGCAGACAGCAAAAGCATCGCAGTCCTGAACCTGGGTTCCCAGCGCATTTCAGGAGCAGTTTTCAGCAAAACAGGGGGCGACCTCGTTCTGAAAAAATTTGAGCATGTGGAAATGACAGGCGATCCCACGGTGGACGCCTCACGTCTTCCACAGCTTAAGGTCAGTCTGGATGAATTGACTGATCGACTAAAGATCAAGAAATCAGCCGTCTGGTATGCCGTCGCTGGTCATACGGTCTTCACACGCTTCGTGAAACTGCCGCCAGTGCAGCCAGATCGTGTGGCTCAGATTGTGGAGTTCGAAGCGCGCCAAAACGTGCCATTCCCAATCAATGAAGTGGTCTGGGACTACGAGTTTGTTTCTGAAGGCAATGGAGAAACCGAAGTGGTGCTAGTGGCCATGAAGTCGGACGCTCTCAATGAGATCAACGACCAAGTTGTAGCTGCTGGTGCGCGCACATCAGGCGTGGATGTGGCTCCAATGGCCCTATTCAATACCTTTCGCTATTCTTATCCAGATGTGGATGAAACAGTCGTATTGATCGATCTCGGTGCACGCTCAACGAATCTCGTATTCGTTGATGGTGGAAAGCTCTTCACTCGAAATTTCCTAGTCGGTGGCGCAGCGATCACTTCCGCCATCGCGAAGGAATTTGGCATTAGTTTTGCAGATGCCGAGGCAATGAAAATCGCCCATGGATTTGTAGCACAGGGCGGTGCTGTGCAGGATCACTCAGATCCTGAAATTGCAGCTCTCTCTAAAGTGATTCGAAACACAGCCTCTAATCTGCACACGCAGATCATGCGAACGATCACTTTCTACCGTACCCAGCAGGGTGGCTCGCAGCCTAAACGTGTCTTTATCACCGGCGGCGGTGCCTTGTTGGGTAACATGGCCGTCTTTCTTGAGGAAAAACTCAAATTGCCCGTCGAAATCTTCAACCCTCTTCGAGGCGTCCAAATTGATCGTGGTTTGAAGGCAGATGCGGCCCATGCCGAGAGTCCATTTATGGGCGAACTCGTCGGTCTTGCTCTGCGCTCAAGCGGCGGCTGTCCGAGTGAAGTTGAACTGGTGCCTACCGCCATTGCCAATGCTCGTGATGCGGCGCGACGCACACCTTCTCTATTGGTTGCTGCCGTCTGCCTTTGGGCGGCACTAGGCGCTGGTATCTTCTATCACCAGAATACCCAACGTGTCATTGAGGAAAAATTGGGAGCCCTGCGGCAGGAAAACCAGAATTTGAAGTCCTTAGCGACCCAAATCAGTGCATTAAACGCCAGGCAGACGGAATTGATGGGATTAAGCACACAGTTAGAGCAAGCAGTGGCCGAGCGGTCCTATTGGGTTCGTCTCATGACTGAGATCAACAACAAATTCGACAACGATTTGATCTGGTTGACCGTCATAGAGCCGATGAAGGATGGCAAGTCCATCACTCCCCAACTAGTCACACAGGGGGAGACCTCATCCGCACCCAAGGACGACAAGGAGGCTGCGACGACGACTGCTGAGCCGGTTTACACCGTCCAAATGCAAGGTCTCTATCGGAAGAACGATGAAGGTGAGCAGGTCGTTTATCGCTTTGGTAGTGCCCTTGCCAAGTCTTCTTGGTTTAACATCGCCAATTTTGAAGCCAAGCGGGCTGACTACGTCAGTGCTGAGGCTGGAGTTGAAGATGATCGTTACGCCTACACTTTTAACATTAAGCTGCCTCTCGCGCAGCCCATGAAATTCAAAAACTGATGAGCTGGATTCAAGAAAACAAAGTGCCTGCGGCCATCCTTGGGATGACCGGTGCTGGAGTCATTGGACTCGGAGTGGTTTTATTCAACGCCTGGTCCGCCGCCGGAGCGGCCCAGGAAGAATTCGACATAGTGAATACCAGCCTGGCCGCCATGAAAAGCGCACCGTTGGCACCAACACCTGAGAACCTTGCCGCGAAGCAAACTCAAGTGAAGGACTATAGTGACGCTGTCGGCAAGCTTTCCCTAGTGCTTTACAAGCTGCAGCCAGAGGACAAGCCAATCAGTAATAATGATTTTCAAGCGAAACTGAAGAGTAAGATCGCGGAGATTAAAAAGGTTGGTGGAAGTCGGTTGCCTGCCGAATTCAACTTGGCCTTTGATCAGTACACGAGTGAGCTGCCAAAATCAGATGAGGTTGCGTCTGAACTTTCCACCTACCTCGACTCAGTGGATGAAATCGTGAAAATGCTGCTCAAAAGCGGTATCAGATCGATGGATATGCTGGAGCGTTCGCCTCTGCCTTCCGAGAAAGGAGAGCCTGCGAAACCTCAGCAAGTCAACAAGGCGAAAGCCAAGGGTGTGGCCTCCCGAACTGCGGCACCTGCGGCCATGAATATTACTGAGCGACGCCAGGTGCGTGTCGTGATCCGCACGGACCAAGGTGCTCTTCAGACCCTACTGAGCAATCTCGCCAGTCCTTCAGAGATGCCATTCTTCACGGTGGTTCGTCTTCTTCGTGTCGAGAACGAAGCGAAAGATGGGCCACCTCGTATTACTGCTGCTGCTGCGACAACACCTATACCTATTGATCCCACAGCACTTCCTGTTATTCCAGCCCCTACTGGAGCGACTCCCGCAAAGCCTGCACCCACAGGCATTCAGCCTGCTGCTGCCGATTCCCACGTTGTCCTCGGTAAAGAGACCTTGCGCGCTTTCCTTGAAATTGATTTGGTCAAGTTCGTCAATCCAAACACACCAGCGCCACCAACACGGTGATAGAACATTAGTTTATATTTTTCAGCATCATGCAGAACAAGAATGGCAATTACGAGAAAGGACTCCTCACCGCAGCAGCCCTAATAGCGGTCGGTGTGGTCGGCTACTTGATCTGGGACAGTCAGAGTATTTCTGATCGCCTCAGCCTACGTCCTAGTTCATCCAAAAATGATCTCAACCCGCCACCCACTGATGGCGTCAATGCTGTATTCAAGCGCCTCACAGAGAAGGTCATGTGGGTGTCTCCTGAAATCAAAGGTAAGGCAGTGCCACTGAATAAATCCATCATCCTACTGCAAAAGGGTGATGATCTCTTTGACCTGCAAACAGAGGATAAAGTGCTGCGTCCACCGATGACTAACGCCTTCTTGATCAAGTATGATCTTCCCAGCATCGAATCGCCTAACGTGGGCGCTTTAGATGCTGATAATGACGGATTTAGTAACGAAGAAGAGTTTTCGGCCAATCCGCAAACAGACCCCAAGGAAGCTCAATCGCACCCCCCTGTCACTCAGAAGCTCTATTTGAAGCAACGCATCACCCACGACTACAAAATCAAGCTGAATAGCAGCGCGCCGCCATACCAGGTTCAGCGCACTGCGCCAGAACCAAAGGTGAGTAAGTTTGTTTCACCTGGGGATGAATTCGGATTCGATAAAGGCGCTGTGCGTTTCAAGGCAATAAGTTTTGAACAAAAAACCGTGGCAGATCCTAAAGTGGGTGAAAAAGATATTTCTGAACTCAAATGTCTTGATACTGCAACCAAGAAAGAATTCGTCCTCATCCGTGGCTCTGAAACGAATCTGGCTGAGTATGAGGCTGAATTTGAATTCAGAATAGGCAATACCGAGGTCCGCAAAGTGAAGGAGGGAGAAACCTTCCAAATTCCTGGAATCGGCATCACATACAAGGTGCTTAGCATCGAGGAGAACCAAGCCGTCATCGTTCCCGTGGACGGTCCAAATACGACAGGTGAACCAATAACCGTCAAGAAAGGCTAACTTTCCGAAAAAAAGCAAAAAAACATCTCGCCAAACTCCCGCGAATACTGATAAACACCATCGCTCCAAGCCAATCACGCTCTTATTTCCCTTTATGACCCAGTCCTCCCGTATGATTAAAAATCGAATTGCCCTACTCGTTGCTGTGATAGCTCCGATTGTCACACTTCCAGTTAACGCTGGTGAAAGTGGCCTAGGCGGTGGTGTCCCAGGCATCGCTGAACGTGAAATTGCACGCCGCGCTGCCCGCATTGAAGACGCTAGAAAAGGGATGGAAAAAGGTGACGAACTCTACGCTAAAGGCGATCACGAAGGTGCACTGGCTCAATATCGCGCAGCCAAGGAAATTTTCGACCAACTCCCAAATGCCCCCTTCATCCAAGATTGGCGTAATCTTGCTAACCTGAAATTCGCAGACTGTGCCGCTCAAGTGGCGCGCGAAAAGGCCGTGATCGGTGATTATGTCGCAGCGAGAAAGCTTCTGGATGAAGCACTTGCTGCCGTCCCTGGCCACAAGGCTTCTACATTATTTGCACGCCACCTAGATGATCCGGATCGCTGGCCGCCAGCCTTGACTCCAGAGCATGTTGAGAATGTCGGTAAAGTTCAAAAGGGACTACTTCTCGCGAGCAGTTCTGTCGAGATTGGTAACTATGATCAGGCTTTGACACAGTTTGAAGATGTCCTTCGCATTGATCCTTACAATACGGCTGCTCGCCGCGGCATGGAACTTGCAGAGAGAAAGCGCACTGAGTATTTTGAAAGCGCTCGTGATCATCAACGTGTTCGCATGCTAAATATGGTGAATGAAGCCTGGGAGCAAAAGCCGCCAGTAAAAGGACTTTCGTTTGAGAACACAGGCGGTGGCGGTAAGGCTCCGACCATTTATCTCAGCCAGAAGATGCAGAAAATTGTTTTCCCTCAGGTTACTTTTTCCGGTGCTAGTATTGATGAGGCAGTTGAGTTCCTCCGAGTTAAAAGTCGTGATTTGGACATCGAAGAAAATGATCCGGCACGTAAAGGGGTGAATATCATCCTAAAAGCTGGCGATAGTCCATCCACAGCATCAATCAGTCTCGATTTGAAGGACGTGCCAATGGTAGAAGCTCTGAGATATGTTACGGAGCTTGCTGGAATGAAGTTCAAAGTAGAACCTTTCGCTGTTCTTATTGTGCCAGTATCTGAAACCACGGCGGAGCAGTTTACGCGTATTTACAAAGTTCCGCCAGACTTTGAAAGCATGGGAAGTGGTGGTGGTGGTGCTCCGGCTGCCGCTGCTCCAGCCGCAGATCCATTCGCTGCTGGTGGCGCTGCCCCAACTGCATCAGGACTACAGGCCCGCCAGAGCGCTTTGGATATTCTTAAGTCCCAAGGTATTCCTTTCCCTGAACAGGCAACAGCTGTCTTCAACAAAGTTACATCACAGCTTATTGTGAAGAACACTCAGCCCAACCTTGATCTGGTTGAAGCTTTTGTTGAGTCCATTATTGGCCGAGTTACAAAGCAGGTTTACATCACTTCCAAATTTGTGGAAGTGACCCAGAAGAATACCGATGAACTTGGTTTCGATTGGTTGCTTGGCGGGGCTGGTGGCAATGTTGAGCTTGGTGGCGGCACCGCCGGAAACTCTGGTGTCAGATCGACTTATACTGGTAATCTCGCTGGTTTGGTTACGGGTGGTGTTGTGAGTCCCGTAACTCGTGGTCTCCGGTCGGGAAGTCGTGCCATTCGTGGCGACAGTGTTGATTCATTGTTCAATCCTGCCGACGCCGGTGCTGATAACGTGGGACCTGGTGTTTTGTCCATTGCTGGCATCTTCACTGATCCTCAATTCGGTATGGTTCTCCGTGCCTTGTCCCAACGTAAGGGTGTGGATCTCATGAGCGCACCGAGTGTGACCACCAAAGGTGGACAGCAAGCTACTGTCGAAGTTATTCGTGAATTCATCTATCCAACGGAATTCGATCCCCCACAAATTCCAACCAATGTGGGTTCCGCTGGCGGTGGGGGTGGTATTATTGGGGGTGCTACAACTACACCTTCTATTCCTGTTACTCCGACGACGCCGACAGCCTTTGAAATGCGGCCCGTTGGCGTTCGTATGGAAGTTGATCCAGTGATCGGTGAAAATGGCTCGATTGATCTTAATCTTCTCCCAGAAGTGACGGAGTTCGATGGATTCATTAATTATGGTAGTCCCATCTACAGTGTCCAACCATTGACTGATGCCTTTGGTGTTACCATTGGCTCAACGAGAGTGGAGCTGACTCCGAATACGATCAATCAACCGATTTTTTCCACCCGCAAAGTCAAGACTTCGGTTACGGTCTGGGATGGTCAGACAGTTGCTCTCGGCGGCCTTATTCGTGAGGATGTGCAAGATGTGGAAGATAAGCTTCCGGTGGTGGGCGATCTACCTTTCATTGGTCGTCTTTTCCGCTCCGAAGTGGAAGACCACTTTAAGCGCAATTTGATGATTTTTGTGACTGCAACCTTGATTGACCCAGCTGGTCAAAGAATCAAGGGCGGTGCTGTAGGGGAAGCTGCCCCAGGTGCATTGGGAGGCAATCCTCTCTTGCCAGCGATTGGTAACTGATTTTTTAGATCTTAACAAGGGCAGGAGATGAAAGTCTCCTGCCCTTTTTTTATGAAATCCTACGTTCTCACAGGTGGCATAGGTTGCGGTAAAAGCAGCGCTGTAAATGCTATAGTTCAACACTTCGGCTCACGAACGTTGTTCTTCTCAGCTGACCTTGAGGCCCAACACTGGCTCGATAATCAAGACGTGATGAATGAGCTTGTGAGAGAATTTGGCGATGAAGTAGTGGATGTTGAAAGGGATATCCGCCGGGCGAATCGAAATATTATTCGTGAGCGAGTGTTTGCTGATCCTAATGCCCGTCAAATTTTGGAATCAATTTTACACCCTCTCGTATTTTCCGCTCTGGAATCTCAGCGTGCCGAAGCTGAAAAGTCGGGAGTGGAACTTTTCCTTGCGGAGGTGCCTCTGCACTATGAGACTGGAAGCGTAGTAACAGCGGATTTGATCGTCGTCGTGGCAGCAAGCCGGGCGGTTCAAGTTCGGCGGTTGATGGAACGTCGAGGACTTAACGAGCCGATCATCGAGCAGATGTTGAGATCTCAGTGGCCCATCGAAGCCAAAGTCGAAAGAGCGGATATCGTCATCTGGAATGATGGTGATATAGCCGCTTTTGAGGCTCAGTTACTGACACTGGCAAGACAGCTTTGGCATGATGAATCCGACCGAAATCCCCGAAATCCCTGATACCGCTGAGGCGGAGAATACGCCCATTATTGAAGTTGCCGTAGAGCCTCAGGCAATACCCCCGACTGAGTTAGTCACTGACTCAAGCGCGAGCGTTGAGGAGCCTTCCCTCACTGAACTCCCTCAGCCGGAGACGCCAGTGGAGAAGCATTCTGCGCCAACGGCTGAGCCGCCCTTTCCTGTGGAAATTTCCGTGAGTTCCCTGCATGACTCGACTCTTGCGGAGCTACAACAACTCGCAGAAACGGTCGGTTATCGTATCAACGCGAGCCGCAGTAAGCACCAACTTATCTATGATCTGCTTTCTTGGATGGCTGAACACCGCACTCGTATTTTGGTCGATGGCATTCTCGAGATTGGTGCTGATAATTTCGGTCTGATACGCTATCCCAAATACAGCTTCGCTCCGCTGCCAGAAGATGTTTTCATTCCTTTGTTCCTGGTCAGAAAATTCAATCTCCGCCCTGGCAGTCGCATTATCGGTTACGTTCGTGCGGCCAAGGACCGTGATAAGTACCTAGCCATCGACCGCATCACGGAAGTGGATGGGACCTCGGTAGATACCTATCAGCCACCAGTGCATTTCGATAAGCTGACAGCGATGTTTCCGAATCAGCGCATCATCCTAGAAACTCCGAAACCATGCTCCCTTTCTGCGCGCATTATGGATCTTGTGGCTCCGCTGGGGAAAGGTCAGCGTGGTCTGATTAATGCCTCGCCACGCTCAGGCAAGACGATGCTCCTCAAGGACATCGCCAAATCCATCGTCCAAAACCACAAGGAGATCACGTTGATCATTCTTCTTCTGGATGAGCGCCCCGAGGAAGTGACCGATTTTGAGGAATCTGTCAGTGGCTGCGAGATTTATAGCAGCACTTTTGATGAAAGTCCGAAGCGCCACAGCCAACTCGCAGAGCTAGTGCGTGAGCGTGCCTGCCGCCTCGTGGAATTGGGCAAGGATGTCGTCATCCTGCTCGATTCTCTGACTCGACTGGCTCGTGGCTATAACTCCCTATCTGGTGGAAAGGGCCGCACGATGTCTGGTGGTATGGACGCCAAAGCCATGGTGAAGCCAAAGAAATTCTTTGGTGCCGCACGCAATGTCGAAGAAGGCGGTAGTCTCACCATCATCGCCTCCGCGCTTGTAGATACGGAGAGCAAGATGGACGAACTCATTTTCGAGGAGTTTAAAGGCACTGGCAATATGGAGGCCACACTGGATCGTGAGATCAGTGAGCGTCGCATCTTTCCGGCCTTGCATGTGCTGAAATCCGGCACGCGTCGTGACGATTTACTCTACCACCCGGACGAATTCCGCCGTGTCTCGGCCATTCGTAAACAGTTGGCCCAAGTGCCTGCAGTTGAAGCGCTTGAGCTGCTCATTCGCAATATCAACCGCACGGGTAATAATGCTGAAATCCTCCTCACTGGTCTGAAATGAGCGAGGTTATCACGGCTCTATCCACCTCATCTGTGCGCGAGCGCGATTTTGAGTTCATTTCCACGCCCGAGCATCTGGAGCGCTGGATTGCTGACAGCGATGCACATTTACAAGCCATCGGAGAGACGAGGGTTTGTCTCGACACTGAGGCTGACTCTCTGCATCACTACCACGAAAAGCTTTGTCTCCTCCAAGTCGCCTGTGGCGGACGTTTCGCCCTCATTGATCCGCTGGCCGTCGCCGACGTGAGCGGCCTCCTTGCCTTGATGGATCGCTATGAACTCTGGTTCCATGGAGCCGATTATGATCTCACCATGTTGCGTCGTACCTACAATTGGGAGCCACGCTTGATCCGCGACACTCAGATCGCCGCTCGCCTTACCGGAAGCCGACAGTTTGGACTCGCAGCACTGCTGCAGAATGTGCTTGATGTCACCGTTTCCAAGGCATCTCAAAAAGCTGATTGGAGCCGCCGTCCGCTGCCAGATCACATGCTCTCATACGCGGTGGATGACGTCCGCTATCTGCTCAAGATCGCCGACCACTTCCTGGCCATTCTTCGTGAGAAAGGCCGACTATCATGGTTCGAGGAAAGCTGTCGAACACTCCAAAGTGATGTGGCGGCTCGCAGCACAGCTCCACGTGAAGATCCTTGGCGTGTGCAGGGAAGCGGCAGGCTGCATTCAAAGGGACTCGCTATTTTGAAAGGCATGTGGGACTGGCGTGAAGGCATCTCCCAGGAGCGTGATATGCCCTGCTATCGCGTCATGTCGAATAAGCAAATGGTCGCCTATGCAGAGACCTTTGAGGCTGGCGGCGTCATGGAGCCGCCGGGAGGTTGGCGTCCACGTTGGAAAAAAGAATTTCATGATCTTATCGCCACCGTTTTCCGTGACGGGCAGGCCGCTTGGCCGCAGCGCCAAAAGAAAATCAAAGGTCGCATGACCGATACTCAACGTGATGCCGTGGATCGTCTTTGTGCTCAACGAGATCAGATCGCTCTAGGGTTAGAGATAGAAGGCAGTCTCCTTGGTTCTCGCAGTACTTTAGAGCAGGTGGTCTCTGAGCCGACAGCCCAGAGTCCGCTGATGGAATGGCAGAAGCAGCTCCTTGCTCCAGTCATTGAGCCAGTTCTTTCGGTCGTTGAGAGTGCCTGATCCTTTGGGTTCATGCCTTGACCCTTGGCGCACTCTCGCCAAGGCTGGAGCGTGGATTCAAAAACACCGTTGATCGACCGTGTTCGGCTGCGCTCCAATCAATGGAGTCGGCTGCGCTCTATCGTGCTCAACCTCGCCACCACCGATGGCTTCTATGCGCGCAAATTTCGTGAAGCCGGAGTGCGCACCACCTCCATGAATCGCGTTCAGGACTTCATGCAGCAGGTGCCCTTCACGACCAAGGAGGAACTCCTCGCAGATCACCAGGCTCATCCACCCTTCGGTTCGTTGCTTACCAAGCCGCTGGCCCACTACACACGTTTTTGCCAAACCAGCGGCACCAGCAGCGGACAGCCCATGGCTTGGCTCGATACGACCGAAAGTTGGGAGGCCATGCTCGCCTGCTGGCGTCGAGTTTATGAAGGAGCAGACCTCATCAAAGGTCGCGACCGCATCTTTTTCGCCTTCTCATTCGGTCCATTCCTCGGCTTCTGGACCGCTTATGAGGCTGCCGGCAAAGACTTCATCGCCATCCCCGGCGGTGGACTTTCCAGTCAGGCTCGATTGGAAATGATGGCCCGATATGGTGCCACCACGCTCTGCTGCACCCCCACCTATGCCTTACGTCTCGGTGAGATGATCGGCGAAGCCAGCGGGATTGAACGCATGGCTTTGCGGGTGAATAAAATCATCGTTGCAGGAGAGCCTGGCGGCAGCATCCCAGAAGTGCGATCGCGCATTGAAAAACTCTGGGACGCCCGCGTCTTTGATCACCATGGCATGACCGAAGTCGGCCCCGTCAGCTACGAGGTCACCGACATGCCGGGGAATCTCATCGTCATTGAGGAAGCCTACCTCGCCGAAGTCGTCGATCCGCAGACAGGTCTCGAAGTCGCTGATGGCGAGCACGGTGAACTCGTGCTCACGACCCTAACGCGCACCTCCTGTCCACTGCTCCGCTACCGCACCGGTGACTGGGTGAAGAAGCGCATCAGCCGCGAGCGCCTTGTGCTTGAGGGCGGCGTCCTCAGCCGTGTCGATGACATGGTCGTCATCCGTGGCGTCAACGTTTATCCCAGCGCTATCGAAGCCGTCGTTCGCCAGTTCCCTGAGATCGTCGAGTTCATGGTCGAGCAAAAGAAAGTCGAAGCCATGGACGAGATCGAACTGCTCATCGAACTCCCCGGCAACATCGCAAAAAGCCTCCTCAAGAAACTCGAAACCAAACTCCGCGACACCTTCTCCCTCCGCATCCCCGTGCAAGTTGTCGAAAGCGGCAGCCTGCCCCGCCACGAGTTCAAAGCCAAACGCTGGAGACGAATGACGAATGACGAATGACGAATGACGAATGACGAATGACGAATGACGATGGGCGGCGTATTGAGGATTTGTCTTTTCTTCGTCACTCGGGTTTCGTCATTCGTCATTTTTCCTCATGTCACTCCTCACCCTCACTCACCTTTCCAAATCCTATCGCGAACCCGGCAGCGACGCCGTCGTCTCCGTGCTGCGTGACATTACGTTAGACATTCAGGCCGGTGAATCCGTCGCCATCGTTGGTCCCTCCGGCTGTGGTAAGAGCACGCTGCTAAACATCCTCGGCACACTCGACAGCCCTGATGCAGGTGACTACATCTTCGATGGTGAATCCATCGCCACCTGCCAGGCCGCGCGGCTCGCCGAGGTGCGCAGTGAAAAGATCGGCTTCATCTTCCAGCTCCATCATCTTATGCCGCAATGCACCGTGCTGGAGAATGTCCTTCTGCCCTCGCTCGCCTTGAATAACAAACCTGCCGCTGATGTCCTAAAGCAGCGCGCCGAATCACTGCTCTCCTCCGTTGGTCTTAGCGATCGCCTGTCATGGAAGCCCGCCCAGCTCTCCGGCGGTGAGCGCCAGCGCGTCGCCGTCGTTCGCGCCCTCATCAACCAGCCCAAAGTCATCCTCGCTGACGAGCCCACAGGTGCGCTCGATGAAAAGAACGCTGAGTCCCTCACCACCTTGTTGATCGACCTACAAAAGACCACAGGCATCAGCCTCGTCATGGTCACCCATCATCCAGCCCAGGCCGCACGCATGGGCCGCGTCTTGACGATGCATGAAGGCCAACTGAGCTGAGGTTGCCGTCGCCAGCCTAGCCGCCCTGCGTGCTTGGTACACCTGCAGCGTCAACATTGCCCGCACCCTTGTGTCACTGAAACCCTCCATTGAGGTGCACTAGAGGTCGGAAGCAGATCAAAAGAGAACTTCACAGCGCCGATAAACTTTTCGGGCGGCAGTTTGTTCTCCTTCTTCGGCCCCGTGGCGGCGAACTTGCAGCGTGCAGTCCGCAAGAAGTGGCAAGAATAAATGAGACTACCAAGGTTCTCACGTCAGGATTACTTTTTGGACTGCTTGAGCTCCGCCATCGCCTCTGCCAAGCCTTTGCCAATACCGCCGAGGATCTTCGCGGAGCCGAGGTAGTGGAACTCGAAGTTGGAAATGCCTTTTTCTAAAATGAGGCGCTCGCGCTCGGTGAGGCCTTCAGCGCGGAGTTTTTCCACCACTGCCTTTTCTGTGATGCCCTGTTTTTTGGCCTGCTCTTTAATGGCGTTCTCTTTGGCTTTAGCGGCAGTGAGTTCTTGGTCCCAATACTTCTCGGTGCGGATGGCGGTGACGTTGCCTTTGAACTCAGGCAAATGCGCGGGTGCGGCCATGGCGGTGCGGAAGTTGTCATGCGTGGCTTTGTAGCGCTGCTGGTCGGGGCCATACTCCGCCGTCGGCCCGCCAACCCCGAGCACGCCGATGACGAAGGGTAGCTTCGGTGCGTTCAAATCCTTGCGCACGTCGCGGATGAAGTGCGCCATGGCTGTGCTGTAGGCATCGTAGCCACCGGGCTTGTCGCGATTGGGGTAAGTGCCGGAGTCCACGAGGTCATTCCAGCCTTGGAACCACGTGAAACCGGCCAGTTCGTAGCCATGCGAGGCATCGTAGCTCGGCACCACGCGCTTGATGTCGGCGAGCACGGATTTCACATGCTCGATCATGAGTCGGTAGCTCACGCCGGTTGCTGCTAACTTCTCCGTTTTGATGGCGGAGATGTCTTTCCCCTGCTTCTGGAATGTAGCGAGTTGCGTGTCATTAAAGACATACGGTCCAGCACTCGGTGGGCGGAAATCGGTGTTCAAGCTCTTGCCACCCCACGCCGTCTTGATGAGCAAAATCGGCGCGTCTGTGAACTTCTGCATGTAGAGGCCAAAGGTGAACTCAGGTCCGATCTTCGGCCCGTTTTGACTCGCACCGAAGCCTGCGGTGAGTTTGCCAGTCTTCACCTCATCCGCACTGCCGAGGGAAGAAATCCACACGCGCTCGCAGACTCTCGGCGTGCCATCGGCACCGAGCATTTCATCCAGCATCGGCTTCGTGGTCGGGTCCATGCCGATGTGCTCAAAGGTCGTCACTTTGGCGTGACCCTGCATATTGGATTGACCCGCGAGAATGAAGACTTGCAGCGGCTTTGCTGCTGCGGGCAAAGTGAACACGAGGAGGGCAGCGACTAGACGGTATGGGGTGAACATGTCGAGGTTGTGGCAGCAAAGTTTATCGCATCACACGCAGCCTCACGAAACGCCGCGTGACCCCGCCGCCCGCTGGAATGGTGACTTTGATCTGCTGAGAGGTGCCGTTGTCGCTGAGGATGGTGGGGGCGCTGACGCCTGTGATGCTCCAGTCGTTGCCGAGCGTGTCGCTCCACTCGACAATGAACGTCACGTCGGTGGCGGATTTGTTCTTGGTGT
>CAZOVY010000093.1:0-21818 GCA_964583255.1 uncultured Prosthecobacter sp. | reverse complement strand
CAACACCTCACTCGTTCACGCTTCCCCGGTGTCATTCTTTGTGAGGCAACTCGTGTCCCTGCTACAGTAAATAATTGATCTGGCATAAAGGCTCAAGTCTGCTAAAACTCCCGCGTGCCATTCCGACACCCTACCTCCAAAGTTAACTGGACCAACAGTTCGTTTTTGACCTCCACGGCCGTTTTGACCTTCACGCTGGTCCCCTGGTATCTCTACAACTACGGCATCGACCTCTTCCAGACGGTCATGTTTTTGGTCTTCTGCATTATCACCGGCCTCAGTATCACGCTGGGCTATCACCGCCTGTTTTCCCATTTGTCCTTCAAGGCTAAATGGCCCGTGCGTCTGCTGACTCTGATTTTCGGCGCAGCCACTTTTGAAAATCACGTCATCGCCTGGGCATCTGATCATCGCCGTCATCACAAGAATGTAGATACCGATGGTGATCCTTATGACATTTCCAAAGGCTTCTGGCACGCCCACATCGGCTGGATCATGTTCCGCCGTGAGATCGAGCCGCCGTGGGACAATGTGAAGGATCTTATGAATGATCCCCTCGTCCGCTGGCAGCAGAAGCATTATGTGCTGATCGCCACGATGGCCAGTTTTGTCCTGCCTGCCTTCTTGGGCTGGCTGCACGCTGGCACCGGTGGTGCCATCTGCGGTTTCCTCATCTCTGGCGTGGCCCGCATCACGGCAGTTCAGCATTCCACTTTCTTCATCAATTCCCTCTGCCACACGGTGGGCACCCGCCCTTACTCGACGAATTGCAGCGCGCGTGACAGCGGCTTCATGGCCCTGTTTACCTTCGGTGAAGGCTATCACAACTACCATCACGAGTTCCAGCACGACTACCGCAACGGCGTGCGCTGGTATCAGTGGGACCCCACGAAATGGAGCGTCTGGACTCTCTCCAAACTCGGCCTCACCAGCGACCTGCGCCGCGTGCCTGAAGAAAAAATCGTGCTAGCTGAAATCGCTGAAGCTCGCCGCCAGCTCGGCAAACGCATCACCTGTGAGCGCCAGCCTATTTCGGCAAAGGTCAGCGAGATGCTCCGTGCTTCCGATGAAAAACTTCACGAGTGGGCGCAGCGCTGGCAGACTTGGAAATCAACTCCGAATCCAGAGCGTCCTGACTATCTCGAAGAGATTCGCAACGCGCTCAAAGAGACTCGCCGGGACATTCAGCGTGCCTTTGAATTGGTAGCTACAGCGGCCTGATCGGCCCAGATACTCCTCCGACTTTAGCTTTTAGCCCTCTCCTTCACTGGAGGGGGCTTTGTGCTTTGAGGGTGAGACTTAAAGGCGAGCGACTGAAATTCAGGACATCATAATGGTTTAGATATATTTAAGACTTGCTATTTTCAGCACTTTCTATAATTTCCATGTCATTAGGACTCTCCTCATCCCATGATGCCACTCATTCAGCAAATCCTCGCCGAAGCCGGCTGCGCGGACAATCCCGCCGTAGCTGAAGCCGTCGAGGAGGCGTGCTACAACCAGACCTCGTTTGTCGAGGCTGTCCTGGATGTCGAGGGTGTACGCGAGCGAGATTTTCTCATGGCATTGGCGAACACCCTGAACTTGCCCTGGTGGGAAGGCGGCGGAGATAAGCCTGCTGAAGTCGGGCTGAGAAGGCACATGCCGGCTGAAATAGCGCTGAGACATCGGCTGTTACCAGTCTCATTTGAAGAGGCCAAAGATGGGGATGAGGCGCGCTTTCACGTCGCCACCTTTGACCCGCTGAATCTGGTCACGCACCAGCGCGTGGCCTCTGCTCTGAATCATACCATCGTCTGGCATGTCGGCCAGCGCACCCGCATCGCCGAGGGGCTACAAAAGCTCTATGGTCTCGGCGCGGACACCTTTGAAAAAATCCTTCGCGGACGTGCGGATTGGGGCAGTGAAGAACTCGGTGATGAAGTCACTGTGCTCGATGCACCTGAAGATGAGGAGGCCAGTGTCGTCCGCTTTGTGAATCAAATCATCCGCCGCGGCCTGGAGCAACGTGCCACGGATATTCATGTCGAGCCGCAGCAGGACCGCCTACGCATCCGATATCGTATTGATGGCCGTCTTGAAGAGCTGGCAGTGCCAGAGAACATCAAGTCGCTGCAATCCAGTGTCATCGCCCGACTCAAAATCATGGCGCGACTCGACATTGCGGAGAAGCGTTTGCCACAAGATGGCCGCATCAATCTGGAAATGGATGGCCTGCCTATCGATGTGCGTGTGGCCACCATCCCGAGTGTTGAAGGTGAATCCATCAGCCTTCGTCTGCTCGCACAGCAAGCCATGACGACTAGCCGCCTCGGCCTAACCGACACCGTGCAGCCGATTGTGGACGAACTGCTCAAGTTACCCAATGGTATCATCCTCATCACCGGTCCGACAGGCAGCGGCAAAAGCACCACGCTCTACGCTTTTCTCAATGAGATGAACCAAGCGCATCGGCGCATCGTCACCATTGAAGATCCGGTGGAATACAAAATGCCCGGCATCGTTCAAATCGCCGTGAAGCCAGAGATTGGCCTCACCTTCGCTACCGGCTTGCGCAGCATTTTGCGCGGCGATCCAAACGTCGTCATGATCGGGGAAATGCGCGATCTCGAGACCACCGAAATCGCCATCCGTGCCGCGCTCACCGGCCATCTCGTTTTCAGCACACTGCACACCAATGACGCCATTGGCGGCATCTCGCGACTTGTCGATATGGGCGTGGAGCCTTTCCTCGTTTCCAGCGCCGTGCGTGCCTTCTTCGCGCAGCGTCTAGTGAGAAAACTCTGTCCCATGTGCAAGCAACCGGCCGAGGTGGAAAGCGAGTATCTCCAGAGCATCGGTTTCCCCATCAATGCCCCCGGTAAGATCATGCGAAAAGTCGGCTGCGAAGCCTGCCGAGGCAGTGGCTATCAGGGACGTGTCAGCATCTATGAAGTCGCGCTCGTGACCCATGCCATGCAGCACCTCATCAATACTCGCGCGCATCCCGCAGAGCTTCACAAGCAAGCGCTCAAAGACGGTTTCATCCCCATGCGCGGCTACGGTTTCCAAAAAGTGCTAAGCGGAGAAACCACGATCGAAGAAGTGCTCAGCGTCACCTCCATGGATCGCCGCGCAGATGAACCCGTCACACGTCTGAACACACAGACCCTCAAACAAGCTGCCTAGCCCATTCGTCATTCTGATTTCGTCATTCGTCATTTCTTTCCTCATGCCCACCTTTGCCTATAGCGCTCACAGTCCCTCCGGTGTCATCACTGGAGAGTTGGCTGCTGCCGACCGCGCCGAGGCCATGACGCTGCTGGGCAAGAAACGACTGCAGCCCTTTAAACTCGAAGCCTCAGGAGCGACCGCCATCGCTCAGGCCAAAGAAACCGCGCGAGTCGCAGCAGCGGGTCCAGTGGGTCCGATCAAACTCAAATCAGCCCAAGTCCTTCTCTTCACCGAAGAACTCTCCGATCTCCTCAGCGCTGGCATCCAGCTTGAGCCAGCGCTCGCCACCATGGAGCGGAGACGTGAACTCTCTGGAGTCAAAACTCTCGCCACCGCACTGCGAACCAAAGTGCGCGATGGCTTGCCCTTCTCAAAAGCCATCGCAGCCACCAGTCCCAGCTTTGGCAATCTCTTCTGCGCACTCGCTCATGCGGGAGAGGCCAGTGGCTCGTTATCCTCTATTTTGAAACGCCAAGTTGAGTATCTACGCTCACTCGCTGCGCTACGCAGCAAGGTGCTCTTTGCCTTGATCTATCCCGCGTTTCTGATCACAGCCGCAGTCGCTGTTTCGCTCCTTTTTGTTGTCTATCTGATTCCGAAGCTCACCGAACTCATGGACAGCACGGGTGGTTCACTGCCCATGGCCGCGCAGTTGATTTTGAAATTCAGTGATGTCTTCAAGGCTTACTGGTGGGTGATCCTTATGGCTGTCGTGACAGCGGTCATTCTGATCAAAACCTGGCTGAAGCGTCCTGAGTCACAGATCCCATGGGCACGTTTCAAGCTGCGTCTGCCCTTGTTTGGCCAAATTCTGCGCACTCGCTTCTATGTCCAGTTTCTCGAAACTATGGCCAACTTACTTTGCAATGGATTGCCCATGGTTCACGCCATGCAGCTTACTCAGCAGGCCATTGAGAACCCGCACTTCAAAAAGGAGTTTGAAGGCGTCATGCACCTCGTCGCAGAAGGCATGAGTCTTTCACGCGCGCTGGAACGCAGCAGCATGTTCCCGCCTCTCCTGCTCGACATGGTGAACGTGGGTGAGCAGACCGGTGACATGTCAGCCGCGCTTGGTAAAGCCGCTGAGCGCTTCGACTGCGAGCTAGGCAAGAAGATCGAAAAGCTCACCGCTCTGGCCCAGCCCGCCATCGTCTTTCTCATGGCCGGCCTAGTCGGCTCCATGGCCTACCTCATGATGACCGCCATTTTCCAAACCATCGGCAACATCAGCAAATAGCACTCACCTAACGAACCCCATGAAAAAAACAAACCTCCGCACACGCCGCAATGCGGCCTTCACTCTGGTCGAGATCATGCTCGTTCTCGGCATCATCGCCCTACTCGTCGGCGCAGGCATTTATTCGCTCGGAGATGTCACCAGTTCCGGCAAGCGCACCCGCGCCAAGGCTGATCTCAACACGCTTACCGCCGCCCTACGTGGCTATGAAGTGGACAACACCTTTCTGCCCACGACAGAACAGGGACTTATGGCCCTCGTGCAAAAGCCAGCCTCACGTCCCGCTCCCGCCAACTGGACTCCGAAGCTCAAGAAAACCATCCTCGACTCCTGGGGTAATCCCTACCTTTACCGCCGCCCAGGTGCCAAGGACAAAGGCGGTTTCGATGTCTATTCAGCAGGCCCAGATGGCCAGGCTGATACCGGCGATGATATCGGTAATTGGGACTCATGACCGGCTGTGCCGAAATGACTAATGACGAAAACCGAATGATGAATTTCAAACAGATCACGATGCATCGAACCTCTGGAGCCCTGCGCCTCAGAGGCATTCGTCATTCGTCATTCGTCATTCGTCATTCCGCTTTCACTCTCGTCGAAATCTGTATCGCCATGGCGCTTTGCATGCTGTTGCTCGGTATCTCCACCCTGGCTATCAGCGGCCTTCAGGATGAAGCAAAATTGAAGCGTACTGCGTCCCAGATTGAGACCAGGGCCCGCCAATCACTTCAGCAGGCGATCATGGATCAGCGCTTGATCGAGGTGGCTCTTGATACCGGATCATTCGGCGGTGAAGGCCAACTTCAAGTGAAGCGCCTCGGCGAGAAAGCCTTCCGCAACCCACGCAATGGCGAGGTATGGGAATTCAGCCCGACCGGTGTGTGTGAGCCTCTTGAAGTCCGTCTCACCAGCACCAGCGGCGTCATCGAACTCGGCTTCGATCCACTCACCGGCTGTGCGGTCAGAAAAAGCGTGATCGTGAACTCATGATATGAACACACGACTTCCAACACCAATGAGTGATGGTTTCGCTCTGCTTGAGATCCTCATGGCACTCGCCCTCTTTTCGATGGTCGCTGTAGGCATGACGCGGGCGCTCGACCAGATCGCGCAGACGGCCAAAGCGTCGCGGCAGGAATCTCAGGTGATCCGCGTGCTTGAGTCCGTGCTCGCCGAAGTCGCGCATCAGCCTGAGCTGAAACCCAGGGCGATCAGTTTCCCAAAAACCGCCGACGACATCGACGCCAGTGCCACCATCGAAAAAGTGCGTCTCTTCACGCAGGACAAAGTGGAGCTGGATAAAATTTTCCGCGTCACCGTCGAAGCCTGGCTGGCTGACGGCAGCAAGAAGGCACTCAAACGCCGCATGGAAACCTATGTGTATTCACCCACCAGTCAGTAACCGCTCACTATCGAGCGGCTTCACGCTCATCGAGGTGCTCTTTGCCATGGCTCTGCTCATGATCGTGATCGGCGGTGTGTATGGCATCGCCGATGGCGCGATTCGTCTGGGCATCTCCATGAACAACGTGCGTGTCTCCGAAACACGGCTAACGAACTTCACGGGTGCTTGGCGTGACTACCTCGAAAACCTCCCGCCCTCGATTCGTCTGAGCTGCGGCTTGGAGAAAGTGAAGCGCGGTGCTGGCGGCAATCTGCTCATTGAAGGCGGACAGGTGCCCTTCATATGGACACGCGGCGTGCGCCTCGCCGATGCCGTCGAGTTTGCCATCTTGCGTGGAAAAGAGGCAGGATCACTCCAACTCAATGTTCGACATTTGAAGCGTCTCGAAAAACCGAACGCTTTCGATGCCTATGAGCAGATCGCAGAACTTCCCTTGCTCGAAGGTCTCAAAGAGTTCCATTGGGACTTTTACGACGTTGAAAAGAAACGTTGGTTCGCCACCTGGAACCCTGAGAAGCGCGCTGCACCGCCGCTGTTCATGCGTCTGCACTTCCAGTTCGCCAAAGATCCACGGCCTTATGAGTTCACTTACTGGATCGCTAACGACCTGAAGCCCGTGATTGCTCAAGCTCCATCGGCACCTCCACTCAAATGAAGCGCCTCCATCCAGCACGCCGATTTAACCAAGGCTCCGCGCTCATCGCGGTGTTCTGGATGATCGCGGTCATGGGCATGGTTCTGTATGCCGGAGCCAAGGCGCTGGATGCTGACACACGCACGACACGTCAGGTTCGCGGTCGCACTTTTGCCAAGAGACTTGCGCAGATGGGCATCGAAGTTGCACGGCATCCGGCCATTCAGATGGATGACGCTTTGCTCCACTACACCAGTCCTGATGGTGGTGGCTACGATGTGAAACTCAGCACCGAAGAAGCGCGGCTGAACATTAACGTCCTGCTCGCCTCGGGTGACAACGTTTTGCTCCCGCGACTGTTCGGAAGCTGGGGCCTGAAGCCGCAGCAGATCTCCGCTTTGCATGATGCGCTCAAAGACTGGGCAGATGCGGATGACAAGGTCAGCCTCAATGGCGCTGAAAAGCGAGACTATGAAAAGGCTGGCCTCGATGGCATGCCCTTCAATCGCCCATTCAAAGAGATCGAAGAGATGATGATGGTTCGCGGCATGGACAAGCTCAACGCCCTGCGACCCGACTGGCGCGAGTGGTTCACGGTGCATGGTGATGGACGCATCGATGTGAATGACGCGCGCGCTGAACTCATCGCCCTCATCGCCAATGTGCCTGTCGAGCGCGTGACGCCGCTGCTCACGCTGCGAGTCGGTAAGGATGGCGCGCTGCACACACGCGATGACAACCGCATCTCCTCTCCCGTGCAGGTCGCGCAGCTTCTCGGTGTGTTTCAGCCGCAGACGGTCGAGCTACTCACGCGCTGGGTGCAATTCGCCGGGCCGATTCGGCGCATCGAAAGCACCGGTTACTTTGGCGATATACGTCGTCGCATCGTCATCATCATTCAGAATCAACAAGCGCTCTGGCGCGGAGAACTCCCCCTTTATGGCCAAAACTCGTAAACCCACTCACGATCTCCTGCTTCCCGGAGCCGACGGCTGGACACGCTGGATCGGCAACGAAGAATCGACCTGCGAACTCGTGGCTGAGTTTGGTCAAAGCGCAGGCGTCTTTGCAAAAGAAACACATCGTCGAGTGCTCGCGCTACCGGCGTCACATTTCTGGGTGCTGCCAGCTTGGCTGAATGGTAGCGCCACACATCTGCGTGACATGGCCGTGCTTCATCTTGAGCGCCAGGGTGTGCGCTTGCCTGATCCGCAGCATGGGCTGCAAATTCATCGTCTTCAGGAGAAGGACGGCGCGCATCTCACCAGCGTTATCGCTTTGAAAGACATGCCCACACCCATGTGGGACATGACACGTCTGCCAGATGAGATCGTGCTCTCGGCTGCATGTCGTGAGCTGCCTGCGGATAGCATTGTCATCCTGCGTGAAATGTCGCGGCTCGTGGTGATCATCACTCATGGAGCCGACATCATCTACAGCAGCCCGCTTTCCGCTCATCGGTTGGATGAACTCGCGATCAGCGAGCTGAATCATCTCTGCCTACAGCTCGGCTTTCAGCGCGTGCTTGGGCGTGTCGAGTCCATCGTTCTTTGGCTGGATGAAGAGGGCGACCTCAATCAAATCGAGCGTCTCACCGGTCTCCAAGCACGGCGTGAATCACTGCCACTAGCGCGCATCCCGGCGCGTGGTCTGAGCACTCTTGTGCCAGCCGAAATCGTCGCTGCGCGCACGCGGCAGCAGGCAAAGGCGCGTGCGCGAGTCATGGCATTGAGCGCAGGTCTGGCCATCGCCGCGTGCGTCGCCGTCATGGCGGTGCTCATCACCTACGCCACTCGTGAACGTGACCTGCTGCTGGAAAAAGTCGCCGATCTCAGCCCACGTGCCTCACAGGTGCTCGATCAAAAGAAGAGTTGGCTAGAGGCCGCACCAGCCGTCGATCCTACAGCCTTCCCGATGCAAGTCCTGCTCGACAGCATGTCACCCAGCGCCAGCACTGAGGCTTCCATGACCCATTTTGAATGGACGCCAGATCGCCTCATTCTTCGTGGTCGTATGCCGTCCGCTGCGCTTGCTTTGCAATACGCCAATGAGATCCACGAGATCGAGGCGCTCGCACGCTATGCTTGGCAGACACCACCACCCACGATCGCTAGCGATAACAGCGCCACCTTTGAACTGACGGGAGAACTCAAGCCATGAAGCGTAGCGAAAGAATCCTGCTAACTATCTTTGGGTTCGTCTTCCTCATCATCGTGGGTGGCGGACTCTTGGCATTCGGCATCCAGAATTATCGCGGCATTCAGACGGAGGCAGATGGACTGCGCAAGCGCGTTGTCGAGATGAATGAGGCCATCTCTCAGGGAAGTGAATGGCAGCGCCGCAGTGAGTGGCTGGATGCAAATGTCCCTTCCTTTACTTCACGTCAGGATGCTTCCTCCAAGTTGCTCGACACGATCCAAAAAGAGGCCGACAAAAGCACGCTTACCATCAGCGGCAAAGAGTTCGTCGAAGAGGTCAAAATGCTGGCTCAAGATGGCTTGCCTGTGGAAGAGTCAGGCGGCTACTATGACCACGCATCGGTGAAGATCACCCTCACCAATGCCAAAGAGCAGGCCCTGTTTACCTGGATGCATGCAGTGCAGCAGCCCGCATCATTCCTCGGCATCACTCGACTTCAGATCAATCCTAGCGGCCAGGGCAAGACCGTGAATGTCGAAGTCGAAGTGACACAATATTACCGCGAGAAAACCAGCTCAAAAATCACCAAAGCAGACACAGGAGGCCGACCATGAAAGTTTATAGTTCTCAGTTTATAGTTCTCAGTTTTCAGTGCCTTGCCTGCACGCTTAGCCTGACCTTTCTAGCCGCAGCCGAGCCGCCCGTCGCTTTCCCCGAGCTTGCTCATTACTCACCGCTCTGGCAGCGCTCCATCTTCACCACGCGGGATTTGCCTTCACCCGATGCGCCAGCGGGTCCTATCTTCACGGACTCGCTCAGTCTCGCGGGTGTCTATGAGGTCGATGGTCAGGTCGTGGCGGTGATCGTGGATCGCTCCACTTCCCAGATCACGGAAGCCCGCATCGGCAGTGAAAACGAGACCGGCATCAAGATCCGCAAGGTCCAACCAGGAGCCAGTATGGAGAAAGTCCGAGTGCAACTCCAGAAGGGTGATCAGGCTGGTTGGATCAGCTTTGCAGATCTCAATCAAGCACCCGTTGAAACCATCGCCCCAGGTATCCCGACACGACCCGTTCAGTCCGTCCGCCCGCCCATTTCATCCCCGCTTTTGCCGTCAATTCAGCCTGAGGCAGCGGCTCAAGCGCAGGTGCCAGTCGCTCCGCCACCCGCTGCTCCGAACGACGTTCCCTTACCGCCGCCGTGAGTTAATGAATTGATCAACAATCGAATAATAAGTTGCCAGCCTTAAGTGAGGATGGTCATTTGCATCACATGTCTCAACTGCTTGAGTTTCCACCGCACACCTTGCTAGCAGCCTTACAGGCTCTCTTTGCTCTGTCGATCGGACATGCTGTGGGGGACTTTCCGCTCCAGGGAGAGTACCTCGCCACAGGCAAGAATTGGCGTTTACTCAAGCGTCTCCAAGACCCCTCGCGCCCTGAGCGAATCTGGGTGGCCTGCATGACCGCCCATTGCCTCGTCCATGCCGGATTGGTCTGGGTTATTACCGGATCATCTCTATTTGCCGTGATCGAATTGGTTCTGCATTGGGCCATCGATGTCGCCAAATGCAGCGGCAAGACCAACTTCAATCTCGACCAGTCCCTGCACATCATCTGCAAAGCTGGTTATGTCGCAGCGGCGTATGCCGGGTTGGCCTGATTCGCAGGACGTAGATTCGATTGCCGATCGAATCTACTGCGTGATCCACTCAAGATTGAAGCGGGCACAGACGATGTTCGTGTCGGCTTCGTAAAGGCAAAGCACCGTGCCGTCGGGCAGGACGGCGAGGTCGGAGTAGGCGGCTTTGCCGGGATCAAGGACTTTGTTAATCGGCCAGGTCTTGCCGTCGTCGTGGCTGAGTTTGATGCAGAGGTTCTCGCGTTTGCCTCGGCCTGCGGGGACTTCTTTGCCGTCTTTGTCGAGCTTGAGTGTGTGCGGATTGGAGAAGATGAGTGTGCCGGGTTGCGATGGATGAGCGACTATGCTGGCCATGCAGATGGGCTCCCAAAGTTGTTCATGGAAGACGGGCTTGGTCCAGTTTCGTGCGCCGTCTGGGCTGGTGGTGATGAGCTTGCGATTCGCTTTCGACACGCTGCGTGAAACGAGCATCACGCGGCCATCGGACAGCTCTGTGATCATGGTCTCGTTGGGGTTACCAAAGTCGCCTTCGTTCGGCAGGCATAGATCTCCGGTTTGCCATGTCTTGCCATGATCATCGCTGAAGATCGTAGCGGCCGCAGAGGGTCCGTGATCGCCTTCTTTGCCATAGGCGAGCCAGATGGGCACCACGAGTCGGCCACTTTTGATTTGAACACCGTGCCCTGGTCCTGTGGCGATGACTTTCCAGTCGTAGTGCTTCCGAAACGGCTCAAATGTCGCCGTGATATCCACGGGAGCACTCCACGTGAGACCATCGTCAATGCTGCGCATGGAATAGCAGCGGGCGTAGTTGATGCAGTAGAGAAATTCGATGGCTCCTGTCTCCCGATCCACGATGGCGACCGGATTGTTCACCGTTTGCTCCTTCTCACCGCCTTCTTTCTTGTGTGGGTTGCCCTCCAGGCGTGCGCCGAGATGCGCGATGTGTTTGCCGGCCGCCCAAGTTTTCCCGCCGTCGGTCGAGCGCCGCAGGTGAATCTCGATCTCGCCCCAGTCGGAGCTGCTGTTCTTCCGCGCCTCGGCGTAGGCGAGCACTGTGCCTTTTTGCGTGACGACGATGCCGGGAATGCGATACCGGGCGATTCCGTTCAGGCCTGGCGGGAAGACGTCGGTTTTTTCAAACAGGGGCGCTGCCAAAGCGACGGAAGAGAACAGGATGAAGTAAAGTAAGCGGATCATGGAGAAGTAGTGCTACGGCGATTCGTTGCCTGCTGTGTCGAGGAAGGTGAGTTTATAGGAATGAGGGCCATTTGAATCATCGCTGATTTCGTGTGAGCGTAGGATCTCAGGCGTGGAATCACGGCTTGTAGCAAGGAATTCGGTCGGCTTCATACCAAATTCCTTCCATAGCTTGCCATCACGATAAATTCTCAAGGCGCGCACTCCTCCAGCGAGTTCTGGGATGATCCGCCAGCTCAGTTTGGCGTGACCTTTAGCATCATGCATGACGGTGAGCTCTGGCGCTGTCAGCGTGGGATTGGTTGGCTTCAAAGTGCCGTGCTCGGAAAACTCTCTCCAGAGCGCAGCGAATGATTCGTTAGGAAGCCAAGATGCATCTACGTCCGCGCCTGCCTGAGCTGTGGCTTTGCCTGAAAGCACGGCATCAAAGAACGGGATGCTCATCAGCCTCGAATCATCGCAACCATGCTCAGAGCGCGGATCAATGACACGACAAACCTTGCCGCCCATACTGCGCAACTCATGGAGCATCGTGTTCATCGGCTCCCATGATACGAAGTGGCTGGAGGTGGGCACCGACTCGCGTTTCCCCCAAACGAAGAGCAGCGGCAACTCGCGTGCGATGGGACCAAACTTCGCTCGGAACTCCGGCTCACCGAACTGCTTGTGACAGCCTCCGCGAAATGAAGCCGCCAAGACACGCTTCGGATGCCGCACGATCATCTGGGCTGACCAGCTTGAGCCGCCAGAATGCCCCCACAGCACCCACGGCGCATCCTTCATCTCCGCACGACCCGATCGGCGCGAAAAGTCCTCCAGTGCGGTGAACAAAGCGCGCTCCGAGCCGCTGTCGGGATCGTTCCATTCATCGCATTTACTGGCGACGTAATACATCGGCACCAGCAGCGCGGCGTCATGCTTCCGTGCCAGCGCTCGCCAATGCCAGTCGCTCGTGATGGGCGGATGCTTGTCTGGCGATGCATTCGTGCAGCCATGCTGATGAATGATGACTGTTTTGACTGGCCTCGAAGCGTCTGCGATCCAGCAAGAGAATTCCGCATGCTGAAAGCGATCCTTCTCACTCGGCGGCACGATGAGATCGAGAAGCAGGCCATCTGGGGCCGCAGCCAAGCTCGTGGCTGTCAGGAGTAGGAAGAGGAGTCGTTTCATGGAATTAGCAGGCTAGATCAACAAAGAGAACGGTGCATGACTCGCCTGACTTCAGTGTGACTTCGAGGTTGTTTATGCCGTCGCGGAGCAGTTTGGCAGGAACGCACCACGCACGCAGTTCTTCGGGCTTGGCGAGCATGGATGGAAAAGGCACCGCATACGGCTCAGAGACATCCGCCGCGGCCGAAATGGCTTCTCCGTTGAACGTGGCGGTCCATTCGGTGCCTGTGAGATTCGTGTCGGCTTGGATGCGGATGCGTGCATCGCCACGAGGTGAGGCGAGGTCGAAGTTGAACTTCGCTGGCTTGTTCAGCTCGATCTTTCGCGGCACGGGCAACGGCTTCATGCCCGGCGCACGCCAGCCATTCGCGATGAACCAGTGCTGCGGGCTTTTGGCGAGTGCTTGCGGATCACGCAGCGCTTTGAGCGCTTCAAACGGCGGCTCGCCAAAGAGGCCGCGACCATCACCCTGTCCATGCTTCCGGTAGTAGGCGAAGTTGAAGAGGCTGATACCGTCCGCGCCGCGTGCATACGCTAGATGCGCCGCCGTGTGCAGATGTTCGTGCGTCGCACGACGAAACGGAAACACGTCGTAACCCGCCTGCACTTTGTCGCCTTTCCAGATGGTGTGGCACAGCTCGAAGTAGAGCGCTGCGCCCTCGGTTTGTTTGCGAATGGCGGCCAGATCGTGCTGCTGCGTGGTGAAGTAATGTGCGGAGGCTTCACCATGTCGAGTCCGGCGGCAACGAGCGCTTTCAGGTCGAGACCGAGTGCATCCAGCGCTGGCAAATAGCATGGCACGCGGGCGCAGAGCCAGCGTTTCGGCCCGAGCATCTGCCGCACTTCTTTGACGAGGCCGGTCATGATAGCGCTGCGTTGCTCCAGCGGTGTGTCGTCGCGGAAGTAGCTGTAGAAGCGCAGGAAATCGAGTTCGAGGCCGTCGAGATCGTAGTTCTCACACAGCTCACGGATGAGCGCTAGCTTCTGCGCTCGCACTTCTGGTTCGGCGAAGTTTTGCACGAGATCCGCTCCGCGCTGCGAGCCGGGCTTGATGCGATACTCGGGATGCTCGGCGTAAAAGCGCGTCACGCTCATGCCGATGCTGCTGCCTGGCTTGTCGCCGGGCTTGGGATCGACGAACTCCTTGTGATGCGCGTCGTTCATACGGAAGGAGATGAACGCCGCCTGACTTTTAGCGCGGCAGCGGTCGATGAAAACCTTCACGACATCACCGCCATCAAGCACGAATTGGCCGAACGAATCCGGCTTCTGCCCATAGCGCTGTTTGATCCACGCATAGTGTTCCGCCAGCGGCAGCACCTTGCTCGGCCACATCGGCACCATGCCAAGTCCCGGCTGGAGAATGTGCGCATCCACAAGTCCCGCGACTTCATCCACCGACGCTTCAAGCATCTCCTTGCGAAACGGCGCACGAGCTTGGTGAAACGCGCTGATGCAGGAGGTGATGTTCGTCGTGTCGTTGCTGTAAAGAACGCGGAAGGGCGGCTTTGGACGTGACTCCGCTGCCAGTAAGGGCGTGGCTGCGAGTGTCAGAAAGTGGCGTCGATTCATGAGTTGGCGTCTCATAGTACCGGAATGACGTGAAAGCATGACACATGTTGCTGGTAAATGAGGATGATCATGGGCGTATTGTCCGCGCTCATGAAATCCATCTCCCGCCACTTCGCACTCGTCCTGCTACTCAGCAGCCTTTCACTTCATGCTGAGATCAAGCGCCCTGTCATCCCGACGCATACGCGCACGGAGGATGTGGTGTATGGTCGCAAGTTCGGCGTGGCGCTGACGCTCGATGTCATCAAACCGGAGCAGCCGAATGGTTTCGGCATCGTGTACATGGTCAGCGGCGGCTGGGTTTCGGGGTATTCGCCGAACACGCCAGACTACTATGCGCCGTTCCTTGAGCGTGGTTACACGGTCTTCTCCGTGCGTCACGGCTGTCAGCCGAAGTTCATCATCCCGGAGATCACACAGGACATTCATCGCGCCATCCGCTTCATCCGGCACAACGCGGTGAAATGGAACGTGAATCCCGACAAGCTCGGCATCAGCGGCGGCAGTGCGGGTGGGCATTTGTCGCTCACGATGGGTGTCTATGGCGGTCCTGGTGATCCGAAGTCGAAAGACCCGATTGATCGCGAAAGCAGCGCCATTCAGGCCATCGCATGTCTGTATCCGCCGACGGATTTCCTGAACTACGGCAAGCCTGGCGAAGATGCCGTCGGCGTGGGCACGCTGAAGAATTATAAAGGGGCCTTCGGAGCCGAGTCCGACACGACCGAAGGCCGTCAGCGACTCGGTAAGGAAGTCTCGCCGATCTATCACATCTCCGCGAAACTGCCGCCGACTTTCATCATTCATGGCGATCAAGATTTCCTCGTCCCGATCCAGCAGGCGGAGACCTTTGTCGCGAAAGCAAAGGAAGCTGGTGTGACCGCCCAGCTCGTCGTCAAACCCGGTGCCGCACACGGCTGGCCTGACCGCCAGCCTGATTACACGCAGTTTGCCGACTGGTTTGATGCGCACCTGCGCGGGATCAAAAAGTAATCATCAGCACCACACTCAAAAACCTGTGTTCGGAAACCAGCGGCTGAAGTGATTTTCATCCAATCGCGTGAGCGGAATGGTCAGTGGTTGCGGCACGCCGCTCTTGGACCAGCGTAGCAGGTCATCACGATGGCCGAGTTTGCCGAGGATGTCGAAGACGTTGCCCGGTGAGCCTTCGGGCCAGCCTTTCATCACTTGTGGATCCCAGATGGCGATACCGGGATCACCTGCGGCAAGGAAGGCGGCGGCTTTTTGGCAGAGTTCCTTCGGCTTGCCGGTCTTCCACGCGATGACCATCGGATAGGCCTTGGTGTTCGTGCCTTTGGTGATGCGGCGGTAGTAGCCCATGTCGATCTGGCCGGGTGTTTTGGTAAAGGAGGTGTGATAGGCAAACCAAGTCGTCGCGAGGTCATCGACGAGGCCGCGCTGAATCCACAGCGGCAGATCGAGGCCCCACTTCTGGTTATCCGCTTCCTTGGCGAAGGTGCCGAGTGAAATTTTATAGCGTTCCGTGCGGCCTTGTTTCTTGGCGGTTTCATCCAGCAGTGTTCGCACCTCGGTCATGAAGTCGGTCATCACTGCGGCGCGTGTGGCGTGGATGCGCGGGTCGTCATCAGGCACGGACTTGGCATCGGCATTGTGCATGGCCTTGAAGCGCTCGCAGAAAGCATCCTCCCACAGCATGAGCGGCATACCGCGATTGAAGACAAAGCCCACGCCTTCGGGTTGCAGCTCCAGCGTTTCGCGGAAAATCTCGATCAAGTGCTGCCGCACTTCTGGCACGGCGTAGCTCATGAAAAACGTCGGTGTGCCGTCGCGGTCGATGCAGCGCCATTCAGGATGCTGGTAGAAGAATTTGCTGTTGAAGGTCTCCTCATACGGCATGGAGCCAACCCAGCCAGCAGGACGCAGCATCACATGAAATTCCGCGCCCTGTGCCTTCGCGGCATCACGCGCGACTTTGAGTGGGTTGACGCCCTTTTTGAACAGCGTCTCCAGCGAGCGCGTGTAGGCGGCGTAAGCGCCCGAGGGGAAATCCGTGGTGCCCTCGCCGGGATAAGTGCCCACTTTACTCGGATAGCACACGAGATCGCTGCCCGTGACCTGGAACCACCACTTGCCGATGTCCGTGCCCTCGTAGCCACGAAACTCCTCCGCCAGTTCATCCGCCGTCGTCGGCTTGAATGGCCAGATCCAGCTATGCCCATCAAACGTGGCGATGGAGCTGCGGTGCTTTGATGGGGCGCTGCTGGCTTTCACCTCCGCGTCCGTCAGTGGCACGAGTTTCACATAACAAACCGTCGCAGGCAGTCCCGGCATCGGTGCGATCTCGACCGACTGCCCCTTTAACTCTGCCACGGTGAGAAAGCATTCTTGAATCACCGCCCGGCGGTTCTCCAGCAGCGCGAGGTTGTTAGCCATGCGCTTAAAGACAGATTCATCGCTGAGCTTCGCCTTGATGCCATTGCCGCCGATGTCGAAGCCGCCCGAGGTCGTCGCGAGTCCGACATACACTCCATGCCAGCCACGCTGCGTGAGCGGCAGCTTTACCACGGGCGGATTGGTGGCGCTGTAGATCGACAACGCGGTGCCCTTCATGTCTGCCGTGGCAAAGGGGATCATCTTCCACTTTCCCTTCTGGCGCTTTCCGCTGATCAGCGCCGCCGCCGGTTCCATCTTCGACAGATCCGTGATCACCACCTCTCTCGCCACCTCCGACAAGCGCCGCGAGTCGTTCTGGAGATAGTCGGCTGCGGCTTCGCTGATGAGTGGAATGAACAGCAGAACTGGAAGGATGAGTTGGCGTCGCATGAGGAGGATAACACTGCACTCACAGATTTCTTGCCACAAGCCGAGCAAGCACTCACTCAGGGAGTCTCGAGCCATTCGAGATTGAAGCGTGCTAGTGTGAGGCGCCCACCGGCAAATGCGGCCACGCCTTTGTTATCACCACTGCGGCCATAAAAGCAGAGGATGGTGCCGCTCTGCGTGACCGCGATGTCGGAATACATGCTGGGGCCGTTTTCGATGAGTTTGTTAGTCGGCCATGTCTTGCCTTCATCGCGGCTAAACTTCACGCTGACGTGCTTACGATCGCGAGTTTTGCCGGGCTCGGCTTTGCCCTTCTCTTTGTCGAGGTTGTGTGGGTTGGAGAAGAGGATGCCGTTCTGATCGCCATAGTTGTAGCGCACGATGCCGCCCATGCAGATGGGTTCGAGCAGGGCGTTGTTGAACTTCGGTGTGCTCCAGTTTGTGGCTCCATCGGGGCTAGTCACGACGAGTCGGCGATGCGCTTTGGATTCGCTGCGGACGTTGAGCATGACGCGACCGTCATTGAGTTCGATAGCGACGGTTTCGTTGGGGTTGATCCATTCATCGGTGCATGGCACCGCGATGTCGCCAGCCTTCCAAGTCTTGCCCTGGTCATCGCTAAAGATGGTCGCGGTGACGCTGGGGCGATGTGCATTGCCGCCTGTGCCAGTGGAGAGCCAAACGGGCACGACGAGTCGGCCATTCTTGAGCTGAATGCTATGATTCGGCCCCGTAGCGAGCACTTTCCAGTCGTAGTCTTTTTTGAATGGCTCAAACGCGGCGGTGATCTCCGTTGGAGCGCTGAAGGTGATGCCATCGTCGTCACTGCGCTGATAAAACACGCGCATGTATTCGAGGCAAAACAGCATGTGAACGCTGCCGTCTTTGTCAGCGATCATCACCGGGTTGTTGTAGGTCACGTCGTTTGGATCGACGTTCTTCATCTTCAGCGCGAAGGGGTTCTTCACCTTCGGGCCTGGCACATCGGCGATGCTTTTGGCAGCGCTCCATGTTTTGCCATCGTCGGTGCTGCGACGGAGCAGAATGCGGATGTCATCCCAATCACTGACACCAGCGGCACGCTTGCGGGCCTCGCACCATGTCAGCACGGTTCCTTTGGCCGTCACGACGACACCAGGGATGTGGTAGAGACTGTAAGCGGGATTGTCGCCCACGATGAAGAGGTCTTGCTTGTCGATAAAGGGCTCGGCGGCATGGAGGGGGCCACTGAGGGTGATGATGAGGGCGGCGATGTGTTTCATGGTTACCATTCTCCTTGGCGTTGAAATTGAGCTTTGGCGTTTTTGCCGAACTCAGCACCAGCGGCGGCGAGATTGGCGAGGATTTGATCAGTGCTAAGTCCCGCGCTGCCACGGGCGGCGGGAATGACGGTCTGGCATTCATTGGCATCCATGAAGCGTGCGGCTTCGAGGATCTGCGGCTGCACTTCCGGCTCGATGACGATGAAGCCGTGCTTGTCGGCGTGAATGAGATCGCTTGGAGTCACCTTGCGGCCAAAGACCTCGACCTCGCAGTTCCACCGCACCGGATGCACATGTGCATGACCGACGCAGAGACGACGCGCGAGGGCTTTGAAGCCCGCGTTGGTCATCTCATCGACGTCACGGATCGCGCCATCGACGATGGTGCCAACGCAGCCGAGAGCGCGGTGCATGTTGCTGTTCACCTCGCCCCAGAAGGAGCCGATCACGCGTGGTTTATCGAGATCCTGCACGCAAACGATCTTGGGACCTGGAATGCTGGCCACATAGCTGCGGTATTCATTCCAGGCATTCGCATTGGCCTCACGGTGAGCCTTGTTGCTCGGCTCGATCACGACCGTAACCGCATAACCCACCATCGGCCCCATCTGCGGCATGAAGTCACGGGTCTCTTCGAGATTGAAGGCGTCGGCAGCGGGATCGCGCTTGGTGATTTGCTCCCAGCCATTGTAGATGGTGGGCGTGTTCCAGCGCTTGAGTTGCAGGAGGTCGGAGTGGGGTAGCATGATGTGCAATGGTTAAGGTTTCACCCATTCAAAGAAGCCCATCTGCTCAAGTTCTGTGCGCAGGGTTTGAGTTTGAGCTTCATCAAGATTCCCACAAGGCAGACGCGCAGGGCCGACATCGACACCGAGCATCTTCATCGTCGCCTTAGCCGCACCCATGTAACCACGAGCGGCGAGCTTCTGGATTGTGCGGACGGAGCGCATCTGTTCTTCGCGTGCAGCAATGAGGTCACCACGCTGGAACGCAGCGATGAGGCGATTGTAGATCGGCGCGGCGAAGTTGAAGGAGCTGCCTACTGCTCCCGTGGCTCCGAGAGCTAGAGCCCCGAGCATCATTTCATCAAATCCAAACGGGATGTCGAACCGTCCGTCATGCGAGGCGCGGCAGAGCTGATACTCCATGAGATTGCTGCTGGTGAACTTGATGCCGGCGAGGTTCGGGATGCGATCCGCTGCTTGAGCCAGAAACTCGGACGGCGACAGGGTGATGCCGGTCATCGTCGGAATCTCATAGTAATAGAAAGGCAACTCCGGCGCAGCAGAAGCGACCTGCGCCATGCTCTCGACCAGTGTGGCGACATTGCCGGGTTTGAAATACGAAGGTGCCAGCGTACTCACCGCCACCGCGCCAAGTTCCTGCGCTTGCGCGGCGAGGTTGCGCGAATCGGCGAGGCAATTCGAGCCAACATGCACGATGACCTTCAGCTCAGCTCCGCGAGTCACCTCAAGCCACCGCACCGCCAATGCGCGACGCTCTTCCAGCGTGAGCGAGCTACTCTCACCCGTGGTGCCGCCGATGAAAGCGTGGCTCGCGCCCGTGGCTTGCAAATGCGCCGCCTGTTGTTCGACGATGGCAAGATTGAGTGATCCGTCTGCGTGAAACGGCGTGTGGGTAGCGGCGACGAGGCCTTTGATGCGTTGGATAGTCATGCGGTTCACGACATTAACGCCGAACCTGACCAAACCATGCCAACGAACTAACTGTTCTTTGTGGGAACAGGTGCATATCCCAACGTCTCGCCGCGCACAAAAGTCGGCATCAGCAAATGCTGCGCTTTCTTGGGCAATACTCCATCGCCAAGAGCGGTGACAAGATGTGCCAGCTTCTTGGCAAAAACTTCTGGCTGACGCTCATATCGAGCAGGCTCAGGAACAAGATGCGCGAGGAAAGGCTCATGATCACGCGATAGGAGTGACATCTGCACTGGAACTTTCACACCTTGTTGAGAGAGATATGTCAGTGCCGTGGCTGCATGACCGGCTTGGAAAACAAAGAGGGCAGTAGGACGCGGCGAACTGCTCAGGATCGAGCGCAGTGCCTTGGTCACACTCGCCTTTGAATCGTTGCAGTGAATGATTTGCAAACGTGCATCACCCGCACCTTCACGGAAACCCGCGAGGCTTTCGTCATCTCCCGCGAACGAGATCGCCGGAGCCAACACAGCGAGATGTCGATGCCCCAAACCCAGCAATCGAGCCGCCGCATGACGCGAGGTCGCACGGAAATCTGTATCCACCTGCGGCAGCCCTATGCCCGTATGACACGAGCCCGCCACCACAGTACACAGTTGCCGCTTTTCAAACCAGCGCTGCAACACCGCCGTGGACCGAAACAAGATCCACACCGCTGCTGGATGACGCGACTCCAAAGCTTCCAAAGCCGCAGTCGGAGCGCGACGAAACGCCGCCGCATCGACCACCAACTGCAATTGCCAACCAACACCGTGCAATCGCGACCGCAACGCATCCATCCAGAGCAATGTGGACGGTGCCAGCGTGTGCCATGGTGCCGGCATCAACATCACCGCCACCTTCGCCATCTTCGGACGCACCTTTTGCACTGGCTTTACTAATTCGCGTCGCCGCCCCGAGACCGTGCGCAGCAGCCCCTCTCTCTCCAAAATGACCAACGCCGCCCGAATCGTATTCCGCCCCACCTGAAGCTCTCTTGAGAGTTCCAATTCACCCGGAAGATGCTGCGACCAATTCCCTTGCAACAAACGTCCGCGTAAAAAGGCAGCTACTTCGAGCGGTAGTGATGCGCGGCGAGGAAGATGAGCAGAGGACGGTTTCATGGCGTCATGCAATCACGGTTAGACGACGCCGTTCACGACATTCTCCAATGCTTGACCCGTAACAGCTGCTAGCGCGATGCGGGCAGAGGTGCTGCGCATTTCGATTTTCGATTCCACGCTGCAAAATGCCGCGTGGCAGGTGGCGATGAGATTGGGTGTGGCGGCTTCTTCTGCGGTCCTCAGCGGCTCGTCTTCGATGACATCTAGTCCTGCACCGGCGAGGCGCCCTTCGCGGAGGGCGGTGATTACATCGGTCTTCTTGATGACGGCACCGCGGGCGGTGTTTACGACGAAGGTACCGGGCTTGAGCAGCGAAAGCTCACGTTCAGCAATGAGGTGGCGTGTTTCATCATTGAGCGGGCAGTGGAGCGATAAGACATCGGTTTGCGCGAGCAATTCATCCAGAGCGCGAACGCGTGTGATGCCCACGGCTTTGTCCGCGCCGTTCGGTAGATAGGGATCATAGAAGATGACACGGAAGCCAAGCGCTTTGGCTCGCAAGGCCGTGGCGGTGCCGATGCGACCGAGACCGATGATGCCAAAGGTGAGCGTACTAAGGCGGCGGAGTTTGGGGCCGACTTTGATGTTCCACCCGAGTTGTTTGGCTTCTTGATCGAGCGGCAGAATTTGGCGACACAGAGCCATGGCGAGTGCGATGGCGTGATCGGCGACTTCCTCGGTGCCGTAGTCGGGCACGTTGCAGACGGCGATGCCGCGCT
>CAZOVY010000092.1:0-23003 GCA_964583255.1 uncultured Prosthecobacter sp. | reverse complement strand
GGCAGGCAGGGCCGGCGGCATCGACGGTGTAGATGGTGCCGGTCACTTCTGCGCACTCCAGGCCAATCGCAGCTCCGGTGATGGGGCTAGTGCCGATGTCTCCGGTGATCGCTGAGGTGGGGACGTTGGTGATGCCTGATTTGGAAAGGATGACGAAGCTGCCGGCTGACCTGAGATTGACCGGCAGCAGTCCATGGGAAGGTTTAAGGCTGACATGACCGGAGAGTGCGCCGCCGATGATCTTGAGCCTTGGGGCGAGGAAGTAGCCATAGCCGCCGGAGAGACTGCCTTTTTGCAAAATCACGCCGCTGTAGGCAGGCTTAGAGCCGTCAGTGTGGGTGAGGATGCCAGCAAATCTACCGGTAGCTGCCGTGAGGGTCAGCGAGTAGCTAGGATCTGCCGGGATGCCGAACCGGGTCACCACGTTAAGCGGCGAGAGGTTCAGCGGCTTCTTTACCTCGCTAGTTAACCCGCCCTGACCAAAGGTCAGCAGTGCATTGTGAATGCTGCGTGCGACGACTGACAAACCTGGCAGGACGGAGGTGCTGGCCACTGCGAGATACTTCGCGCCGACCGGGATCGTGCTCACGCCTTCAGGCCAGCCATACGGGTAATATTGACCGCCTAGGTAAGGCTTGAACCAGAGGAAACCCGAACCCAAGAGGTCGTGATTGAGCTGGCTATTATCAAATGCGATGAGGCCTCCGAAGGAACCGGCTCTGGAAAGGTAGATCTGGGAGAACAGTGGACTGGTCAGGCCCGCACTGAGTGGCGCACTCGCCGTGATCGCTGTGCCGTCGGCCAGCAATCCGGTGAAGGTCATCACGCCGGCCGGGGTCACCGTGATGGAGCCAATGCCATCGCCCTGGGGGAAGTTTGCGGTAACGAGGCCATTGCTCTGTGCCTGAGCAGGGATCACCACGGTGTAGTAACCTTTGTATTGAGCAGGAACGAGGCTCGCGGCGCTGAAGGCAGCACGGTCAGCGACGAGAGAGGACCAAGGTAGCGCGGCATCACGCCCCTGCTCGCCAAGCAGTCCCGTGATCTGATGCGTGCCGCCAAGGGCTAGATCTAGCATGACCGAACTGAGGATCAGGCTGGACTTTCCGGGCCGGACAACGGCGACAGTGCTGCTGCGTGCGGTGCCGAACACGGCATGGCCAGTGTTATCAAACTTACCGGCGAGCGGCAGGATCAGGCGGTCGATCTTCAGTGTGCATGTGAAGCTACCAGAGGTGGAGACCAGCAGATTAATGAAGCCAGAGTTTTCATTGCTAGCGGGCTGACCGCTAGCCTTAACCAATCCGTTGAAATTGCCGATCACCGCAGATGTGAAAGGATTGACGAGGAATGCCGCGCTGATGACGGGATTCAGGGCCATCGCATCACTAAACACAAAAGTGATCCTCGGAAGCTCCGAGGTGGGAGCGCTGAGACCGCTGCCGGTCCAACCGTTGAAGATATTCGTGACACCGGGTGCTGCAGGCACAGCCGTGAGAATGTAGCTCTTGCCCACCTGGTAAACCGCGCCTGCAAGCTTGCCGGTCACAGTGCCAGGGCCGGAGACGTTGACCGTCAGCGCCACTTTGACCACATACGTGAAATTCCGCGTGATCATGGCAGAGGCATTGCCACCGGCATCAAAGGCCTGCACGCGAATCGTGTTGTAGCCGCCGGGAGGGCTCAGCGTGAAGTTATAGGGTGTCGTCAGCGCACCTGGAGTGGTCAGGGTGGCGGACGCGGCTGTACCGCCATTAAGCGAGACCTGCACACGAGCCACGCCGACGTTGTCTTTGGCCGTGCCGGTCACATTGAAGGTGCCACCGGGGCTGCCGATGATCGAGGTGGTCGTAGCACCGGGAGCCAAGGTCGTCAGTGTCGGCTTGGTCATGTCGATGGTGTCCGCCGGGACCGCCAAAGGCAGCAGTACAGCCGCAGCAGCAAAAGACATCAGCTTTCTAAAAGCTCGTTTCGTGTCTGCAAGGGTGAGGCGTGAGTTGATTGGGTATTTCATCAATACCCAACAGACCAGACTTTAGAAATGAGAACCATGGGGTGAACTACCCGCTGCCAAGGTTCAAGGCGTTAGCCCAATGAGCAGGAGCCCTCACGCCTCCCGGCATTTCACATCTTTCAATTGCAGATCTAACGCTGTCCCAGACATCTGGATCTCCATCAGAGACAAGGTGAGCGAGGCGAACATGAGCAGCAGGCTCACTCCGAATAAGACTGAACCAATAGACAAAAACAAGTTGCTCACGCTTACCTTGCCGAGTATGAAAGCGGCCCTCCGATCCCGCGCGGTTAGCTCAGTGGTAGAGCATTACCTTGACATGGTAGGGGTCACAGGTTCGAACCCTGTACCGCGCACCATCGACCCTCCTTTGACAGGAGGCGACACAGATAGAAAATCAGGGACAATCCTTTGATTTTCAACGCCTTGGGGATTTCCTTTTGAGTTGTTCGTTTGGATACCCTTTGACGCCGCTGGACAAAGAAAGACAGATTGTGGTGAGTAATACGGTGAGTCATTCACCGGAAACGATGGCAACAACTTCACGGACTTCATGACCTCAAGCTGACTCTCATCGGTATAGATGCGATCAAGTAAACGCTCCTCACTCAGACGAGCCAGCTTCATGGCTTCCCGCTTTGAAACACCAGCCACACGAAGCCAGGTAATAAACGTGTGACGGAAGGAATGAAAATCGGCAGTTTCCCCGCTCTCATCCACATACGGAATACCTGCCTTTTTCAAGTCGCGCTGCAGTGGCTCAATCTTCCGACCAAGCAGCCCCTTGAAAACCCTATCTGTAGGCTTGCTGATTGATGGCATGAACTTCCTGAGTTGTTCGGCCAAATCGGGATTCAGAGCAAGCCTTGGCTCTTTTCCGTTCTTGGTCGTCGCGGCTCTCGCTTTGAAGCTTGGATAGTCTGCATTCAGATCCAAGTCTCTCCATTCCAACTTCTCAAGCTCGCCACGTCGGAGGCCAGTAAACAAGGCGGTTCGATAAACAATGGAGCGCGGGCCAGACACAGAAAGCAACCGTTTGGCCTCCTCATGAGTATAGGCGCGGCGATTCTTGATCTCATTTCCTTTGACCTTCGCTTTTTCGATACCCGCGAGAGTATTGTGAGCAAGTCGATCACGCTTCACAAGCCAGCCTGTAAAGGTGCGCACGGCTCCAAGATAATCGTTCCTCGTCTTTGCAACGCAGTCTTTGAGTGAGCACAGCCAGCGCTCAAAACTGTCTCTTTTAATATCGGCAGCAACCTTCCAGCCGCATTCCTTGAAGATACGGGCAAGGCGGTTTTCTTCGCCTTTGATGTGGGCTGGGGCGCGTCGCTGCTGCTGCATGTGGTCGATGTATTCGGCCAGGTGCTCAGAAAGGGGACGCTTGGCCGCTTCACGTTGAGGTTTTGGCAGGATCAAGCCGGCCTCTTCCTGCTCCATTTCGAGGAGAATTTCACGCCTCCGTTTTTCTGCGTTCTCCTTGAGGCTGACATGCAGAGGAATCGTTATAGGTTTTTCACCAGGACGGCGAAAGACTCGAAGAACATACTGCTTGGCCTGCTTGCCGTTGCGTTTCGGCTTAATAAGTGTGGCTCTCATATGGTTTAGTTGAGGTTGGTTCGCTGCTCTGAAATATAAGATTCCAGGTCATGGCGGCAGACCATCCAGCGGTTACGAATGCGCACAGCTTTGAGTTCTCGATTATCCACCATGCGTGAAATGGTGCGAACGTGGAAGCCCATAAGGCAAGCCACATCGTGGAGCGTGAAAAGGTTTTTTTGAAGACTTTGAACTGACATAGTATGCAAGGTGTGTGAGTTGATGCATGCCTGCGGCAGGTCGTAGATCACGATGCAGGCATGCGAAATACTAGCCAGCATCGTTTAAGCTGCCGCTGACCGTTCGCACGTCCCTGCAAGTTCTCACCCTCGGCGGGGACTTATTACGCCGGGCAAGTTGATCCCAAAAAGAACTTGAGCGCGGGAATCTGAACACGTCACAAGTAAAACCCTGTAGATTTTGTCACGGCGGGGTTTCGTCGTCGGACAGATGTTCAAATGAAAGCACTCGGCTTGACATTGGTCAACACGAATTGACAGATTCAAAGAAGGTCAGGAGGTGGCGGCAGTCTGTCAGCGTGCAAACACACCAAGCGCGCCAAGGCAATCTCTCGCGTGATCAACGCTGAAGGGTTCGGAAGTTGGGAGGCCTAAGCCCGGCCAGGGCATTATTGAAATGGAATTCGGTATAACAATAAGCGTATGTTCCACATGGAACAATAAATCTGTGCTTTGATTTCATGCGAACCTAGACCATTCGAGAAAAGACGATGCCGGATTATTTGTTCGGCTGAGTGCTTGGATGAATGCGTCGGCATTGCACATCAAGCGCACGCAATCATTGTTTTTGGCCTTCCAACGTCGCGGAAGGCGTTTCACGTTTGGATGAGTCAAACGCGGTTGAAACCACTCTTGGTAAAATCCGAAAGGATTGCGGGCCTCGTCATCTCCGAAACCTAAAATCTGAACGTGCTTGTAATTCCAGCTCACCAACCTAGCGCCGCCATGCCTTGCGGATTTAAGGTGTTCCCAGAATAGGCGGTTGCCAGCAACGTTTTCATCAAGCCCCAACTTGGGAGCTTGTCTTCTCTCTTCTTCTAAAAAGCGCTTCCACCAGCTCGCCTCGGTGTCCTTCTTCATCTTCCTTCGTGCGATTCGTAGAATCTGCTGAGCTGTGAATTTGGGAACTTCAATGCTTTTGCTTTCAGCGACTGGCAAAGCCTTCTCGTTGATCTTTCCCCAGTATCGGCCACTGAAATTTCCAGGCATGGTTTGATCAGTCTTACTCATGTATTTCGCCAGATAACTGAGCGCACCATGAACGCTTCTAGTTCGCTCTACTTTGATGCCTTTGAGGCCAAGATACTTGTCCCCTTTATGGGCGATTCGATGCCAAGTCTTGATGACCCAGGCTTTCACATTTTCAAGCTCAATGGCTCCCAGCCCAAGGATCATCAAATGGTAATGTGCCGCGCCTCTTTGCTGGAACTCCAGTTTCCAAATGCCTGATGCTTGTGGGTATTTGCGATACAATGCGGCAATGAATGCCTTGCGGTTACCATCGTAAATGGCATGATCCTCGGGCGCTGGAAACTCGGCTGGATAGGTGAGGGTCCAGAACTGAGCATCAACCATTTGATCGCGGGTCAGCATGGCTTGGAATCGTTTCATGCGCGCTCGACTGGCTGCGCTCCATTCGCGAATGCGCCCCCGTGGTTTCGCTTGGCGGTCACGCTTGGGAAGATGAGGTCGCGGCACTTTGATTTCCACGAATGAAGCACCAGGATACCAAGTCAGGGTTGGTTCTGCAGTGGCCTCGTATGTGTGTGCTTCCGTTCTATTATGCACCTTAGTCAAGGAAGGTGCATCGGCCCCAAGGGCCGAGGCGGCGCGCTGGCGCGCATCCACCTCGCGTCCCTGGGCCGTCTTCCCGATCTCTTCAAATCCAAGCAGAGATTGAAAGGAGGTCATGCTTCATGGCCTCCCTTCTTCCACGATCCAACGAGAGCCATGACAGCAGCTCGTAAGGGCGGAGAAAGGGAAGGCCAGGATTCTACGACCTGGAGCAACTCAGGGTCTAAACCCTTGGCTGGTGAGTAATACGGTGAGTCAGTGACGCCGGAACCCTTGAGTTTGCAGGGATGTCCTACAGGTTCGAACCCTGTACCGCGCACCATCGGAGAAAGCAGCTTCAACCCATAAGAAGCTGCGAGCTGAAGGCCTGAATCAAGGCCGCGTCCCGCTTCCTCATCGGCTCAGTCCATGCCTCACACGCACTTCACGGCAGCCCGTGTCTCCATGGCCTCCCACACGGCTTCGACCACTCGCATGTAGCAGACGCCTTCCGTGAAGTCGGGTTTCGGACGCGGGGCGGATGGGTCGCGCACGGCCTGAATGAAGTCACGCTCCACGGTCCACTCGCGCTGCATTTCATACGGCACGTGCACGATCTCCACGGCACTGCCGGGCTTGCCGAGCGTGATCTCTTCCGTGACAAAATCATAGCTGAGCGTGCCTGCACTGCCGAAAAGCCAAAGCTTGTCTGTGGGGGCGTGTGCGGCGACTCCGCTGAAGAGCAGCGTCGCCTCCAAGCCACTGCGGAAGCGCGCCATGACGTGTAGGAAGTCCGGTGTCTCTACATCGTAGCCCTGGCGTTCAGGGATCACCACCTGACCGCGTGCTTCGACCTCGATGATGTGGCCCAACCAACGTTGCAACACTTCCGTGTAGATACCGAGCGTCAGAATCTGCACGCCGCTGACCTCTATCTGCTGACGCCAGTGCGCAGGCTGGCTCGCATCAAGCCAAGCGGCGCTGAAACTATGCAGCAGCGCGTGGTAAGGCGTGCCGATGGCTCCGTCTGCCAGTAGCTTTTTCATCATCTCTCCGCCCTTCATGCCCTGCGGTGCTGGGCAGATGGCGGTGACGAGTTCTGGAAAGGTCAGCGCCTTTTCCCACATGCGCTCTGACTCTTGCAGGGAGGTCGCCATGCGCGCCTGAGTGAAGACATGCTTGCCGCATTGCAGACCGTAGCACGTCGCGTCGTGATGCATGTGCGGATGGGCACCGACCCAGACCACATCGACATCACCATTGTCCACGACGTCTTCCCAGCGGGCGATGGGTTTTGCCTCGGGCGCAAAGTCACGACAAAAGGCCTCAGCACTGGCCAGCGTCGAGTTCGCAACAGCGGTGATGCGCACATTGGGCAGCGCCCGCAGGCCCGGCAGATGCCGCTGCTTGACGATGCCGCCTGCGCCTACGATGCCAATGCGAATGATCCGTTCTTCGTTCATGGTCGTATTAGGCAGAGAAAGAGGCCGGGAAGCAAAGGTTTGATTCGATCTTGGCCTAATGCTTACTCGATGAGACACTGACCCATGCAGATCCTGCACCTTTACCTTTCCCCTGAGCACAACTTCTTTGGTCATCACGGACAGCCCGCTGGGCAGGCTCCGATGGTCGAGGTGGACTCGGTCGAATGCGTGACAGGCAAGGGTTTAGTCGGGGATCGCTTCTTTGATTTCAAAGAGGACTACAAGGGCCAAGTCACCTTCTTTAGCCATGAAGTCTATGAGCGTCTCTGTGAGCAATTTCAGATCATGGGCGTGCCGCCTTCTGTCTTCAGGCGCAACATCATCACCAAGGGTGTGGATTTGAATGCGCTGATCGGCCAGGAGTTTGAGGTGCAAGGCGTGCGCTTTTTCGGCACCCAGGAAAGCGCCCCCTGCCACTGGATGAATCAGGCTTTCGCCGAAGGTGCGGAAGACGCCATGAAGGGCCACGGCGGACTGCGCGCCAAAATCCTGAGCGATGGTGTGCTACGCCGAATGTAGCTGCCGCACGGTGAGTAACAGCCGCCGGATGCAGGTGATGATGGCACCCACCAAGATGACGATGAGCGCGATCTTGATGCCGTGAATGTTTGCATCGGCCACTTGCGTGACGCGCCAAAACTGCTCGGCGGCGGCAGTCAGCGTGCCGATTGTCAGCACGGCCATGCGATGCTGTTTGGCCATCGGCCCCATGAAGCTCTGCTTACCCGTGAGTGTGCCTTGGAGCAGTCGCAGGTAGGCAGTGCCCATCGCCAGCACAGCGCAGGCCCAACCGAGAGGCAACTCACTGAAGAGCTTGATCACCCCAGGCTCGACATTCGTGCTGTAGCCTGCGCCGACGAGGATGAGCACGTCAGCGACGCGATCTGGGGCTTCATTGTAGATCGGACCGGTAGCACTGGCCTTTCCGCCTTCCACAGCGACCATTCCATCCATGAGATTGCAGACGAGCCTAAGTTGGATGCAGGCCGCTGCGCCGATCCAGAGTAATGAAGCACCCGCGACGGACTTCATATCCGGTGCAATCCAGAAGCAGGCCATGGCTCCCATAGCGCAAACCATGCTCAGCACCGAGATGGCATTGGGTGTGATGCCAGAGGCGCAGAGGCTCTTGGCCAGCGAACGTGCCCAGGCTGTGTTGCGTGATTTCAGTTCGCGGCGCGGGCCATGTTCTTTGGGCGTTTCCATGAGCCGATGTTAGCGACCTGCACAGGCAAAATGCAAACGCAGAATCAGGCATGGACTGTGGAGAAAAAACATTGACGCTCAAAATCACCCGACGATAGCAGACACAATCAACTGCCTACCATGCCCATCGGTTTCGCGATCACTGCCATCCTGACGTTAGCTCTAAGCTTCGCCTGCCTCAATGCGGTGAGGGACCCAAAGACATGGCGCCTGCGCTGGATAGATTTCCTCGCCATCATGGACTCAGACTCAGATCGTGATGCCAGAAAATCTCATGAGAGGCAAATGGCCATCATGTGTGGGATTCTTTGCTTCCTGTTTATTGCCGTTTCATTCAGCTGTGCCTACTGGGCTTATGTTGAGGTGCTGGAAAACCGACGGGAAAAAAGCTCCATCGAGCGTGAAATGGAGATGGGGAAAAAGGAAGTCATGAAGCAAAGCTTTAGAAAGTGATCGCTGCGATCTCTCGAACTCCCGTTAGACAATTCAAACTCGACGCTCCCAGAGGAGCGTGGTAGCGATTTAGCAGCCCGCACGAGTTAGAGTCGGGTTCCCTTCCCAGACCACATGGCAGCCACTCCCACCTCCTCTCAGCCCACTAGTTCTCAAGACGAGTTTAAGATGCCCGTTCGGCGCATCCTGCCCTATCTGAAACCGCTGAAAGGACGCTTCATCTTGGGCATCCTCATCGGTGTCGCAGCTGCGTGTTTCAATGCGGTGATGCTAATGGCTTTCCAGATCATTTTCTCCATGGTCCTCAGGGGTCAATCGCAGACACTTGGAACTCAGATTGATCTACCTTTCGGCATCAACCTGAACATCGCGGAGATGCTCGGAATTGCCAAAGATACACCGGTAGGCATCACAGGTGTGCTGATCGCGTGCGCCTTCATTCCCGTGCTTCTGTTTACCAATGGCTTCCTCGAATACCTGAACAAATACTGCCTCGCCTGGGTGGGAAACAAAATGCTCTATGCCATCCGCAACGATGTCTTCCGCAGCATCCTGCGCCAGTCGCCGACATTCTTCAGCAGCTCACGTGCTGGCGAGCTCATGCAGACGGTCTTCAATCAATCGCGCGTCGCCCAGTCCAATGCCGTGCAACTCGTGCAGCTCGTGACGAATCGGCCGCTGACCATCATCGCCATTCTTGCCACCCTGTTTTCACAGTACCCATTCTTCACGGCCATGAGCCTGTTTGTCTTCCCACTCTGCATCCTGCCCGTGATTGCGCTCGGCAGGCGGGTGAAGAAGTCAGGTAAAAGTGAGGAGCTGGAAACCGGGGCCATGATGACCGCCATGCACGAGTCATTCACAGGCATTCGCTTGGTGAAATCCTATGCGCGTGAAGAATATGAAGTGGCCCGTTTTGAACGCGCCAACGCCGCCATGAGCCGTAACGCCATCCGCTGGCAGCGCGCTTCTGAATTGGTCGGACCCATCGTCGAGTCCGTGGCCTCGCTCGGCATCGCCGCAGGCCTCATCTACTGGTGGTGGAAGGACTGGGAGGCGGACAAATTCATCACGGTCATCTTCTCACTGACTCGAATCTACCCGCCTGCGAAAGAGCTGAGTAAAGTCAGCCTGCTCATGCAAAAGACCGCTTACGCCGTCAACAATGTCGTCGGCCTGCTCGACCGCGTGCCCGACATCCGAGATGCGCCTCAGGCGAAAGCACTGCCGCGAATCAAGGGTGCCGTCAGCTTTGAAAACATCACTTTCACTTACAGTGGGCCGAATGGCCAGCCGCTGGAAAAGGCGGCCGTGAGCGGCATCCATCTCAATTTGGAACCGGGCAAGTTCTATGCCCTCGTCGGGCCGAGCGGCGCGGGTAAGAGCACTCTTTTCTCGCTCCTGCTGCGCTTCTATGATCCTGATCAGGGACGTGTGCTCATGGACGGTGTGGACATCCGCAGCGTCACTCAAGACAGCGTGCGCGGAAACATCGGCATCGTCAGCCAAGACACGTTTCTATTTCATGACACGATCCGCGAAAACATCCGCTACGGTCGGCTGGATGCCACTGAGGAGGAGATCATCTCTGCTGCGAAAAAAGCCCACGCGCACGACTTCATCATGCAGATCCAAGGCGGCTACGCTGCAGTCGTCGGAGATGCCGGGTGCAATCTCTCCGGTGGCCAGAAGCAGCGTCTTTCCATCGCGCGTGCAGTGCTGCGGAACGCGCCCATTCTCCTACTCGATGAAGCGACCTCTGCACTCGATACCGAAACCGAGCGCATCATTCAGGATGCCATCCACCAACTCACCGAGGGACGCACCGTGATCGCCATCGCTCATCGCCTTTCCACCATCATGGAGGCGGATCAAATCATCGTCATGCGTGATGGCCGAGTCGATTCGACAGGCACCCATGCCGAGCTGCTCGCCAGCAGTGAACTGTATCAGAAGCTCAATGCGCTTCAGTTTCACGAGTAATGATTCGGCCAGCGAACGAATAGCTTCCTTGAGCGCGTTGGTTTGCACTCATCATGCTCACCTTTGACGCCCACCTCGATCTCAGTCTCAACGCCCTCGAATACAATCGCGACCTGCGCCTGCCGGTGCATGAGATTCGGCGTCGCGAAAAAGGCATGAGCGATCTCAAAGGCCGTGCTGCGGGCACCACAGCCTTTCCTGAAATGCGTAAAACCGAGATGGGGCTGTGCGTGGCCACCCAGCTCGCCGGCTGCATGACCGGCGCGCGCCCCATCGCAAACTGGATGTCTCCCGAGCAGGCCTATGCGCAGACACAGGGTCAGCTTTCTTGGTATCGCGCCATGGAGGAAGATGGGCACATGCGGCAGATCACCGACCGGCAGGGGCTCGAAACCATGATCTCACTTTGGACGGATGGCACGCCAAACGACAACAAGCCCATCGGCTACATCCTCAGTCTCGAAGGTGCCGACAGCATCCGCAGCGTCGGGCATCTGGAGCGCCACTGGCAGCAGGGACTGCGCGCCATGGGACCAGCGCATTATGGCATTTGTCGTTATGCTTTAGGCCATGATCAAATCGGCGACCTGCCAGCTATCGGTAAGGAACTCATCCACGAGATGGATCGTCTGGGCATGATTCTCGACGTCACTCATCTCTCCGACGGCTGCTTCTGGGATGCGCTGGAAATATTCCAGGGAGACATCTGGGCCAGTCACTCAAACTGCCGCGCGCTCGTGCCAGACGTGCGCCAGTTCAGCGATGATCAAATCAAAGCCCTCATTGAGCGTGGTGCCGTAATCGGCGCAGCATTGGATGCTTGGATGATGATCCCAGGCTGGACTCGCGGCAAGACGACACCGCAGTCTTCTGGCCTCAAGCTCGAAGTCATCTGCGATCACATCGACCACGTCTGCCAACTCGCAGGTAACACAACTCACTCAGGCATCGGCACCGATCTCGACGGTGGCTATGGCACCGAGCAGACGCCTGAAGATCTGGACACCATCGCCGACCTCTCGCGCATCCCCGACATGCTCGCCAAACGTGGCTACAAGCAGATCGACATTGAAAACATCATGCACGGCAACTTCCTCAACCTGCTGAGGAAAGCCCTCCCCTAGAAATCAATCACGCGGCTGCCCGGACGGCGAGGCGCGATACCATCTCCCGGACGTGCGATGCCTTGAAAGCACGCGGTCTCAGGATGGCTAGGCTGCGAGAAAACGAACCCCATTTGAGGATGCTGATATTCACCTTTCGAGTGCCCCACTGGTTCATCGAGCTGGTCGTCGGCTTGTAGAGATCGATCGTCCGAGTGCCCACAAGAGCAGAGCCATAGTCGTCCACAATGTAGAGACTCGAGTCTCCCTGAATCTGGAAAACCGTGCCCACCGGATACACCGACCAATCAGCGGCAGCACTGCGGACCTGACCGTGCAGTAATTTTGTCCCAGTCGCGTTGCGGGCTCCGTACTCCAAATGATCTGACTCCGTGTGAGTGTAGGCCGTGGTTCTCACGCCTTGGATCACATTGCCTGTTGGCACAGTGGGTTTCGGGGTGGCCTTGGTAAGAGGCACTTCTCCAGCAAAGGAGTTCACACACAGGACGGCGAGGCAGAGAAGGGTGGAGCGGATCAAATCGTAGTGGGGGGTTGTTTCAAGCACGCCGAGCCAAGAGGTTGAGTCCGGGCCGGGGGGCGCGCATGCTGTCGGGGTAAGCGGACCTGTCAACCCACCGTTTCCAGACAGGAGGCCACCCTTTCATCTGGTAATTTTACTCGCATCCGTTTCTTCTTATATTCCTAAAATGATGTGAACGAGTGTGGTGACAGTCCGCTCGTCTGTCTGCGGTGCGCTAAGGCCAAAGAAAGCCAATGTAGGCGAAAAGAGGTCTTCAGCGCACGAGTGGGACTTGCCAAGTCCCACTCAACAGCGCCAGCATCTTCATTCGCGGCGTGGGGCTTCTTGAGGTCTATTTAAAAGGGCCGAAGTCCCACCTCACCTTTGCCATGCTCACCCCACTCGATCTGAAACTGCTGCGCGATCTCGGGCGCATGAAGGGGCAGGTGCTGGCGGTCGGTCTCGTCATGGCCTGCGGACTGGCGATGATGATCATGACGCGCAGTCTGATCCTCACGCTCGAAAGCACCCGTGATGCCTATTACCAGACCTACCGCATGGCAGATGTCTTTGGCTCGCTCAAACGCGCGCCTTGGTCGCTGAGAGAGCGGCTCACCGAGATCCCAGGCATCGCCGCCATCGAGACGCGGGTGGTTCTGGACGCGGTGCTGGACATGCCCGGCGTGGAAGCCACCTGCACCGGACATCTCGTGTCTCTGCCTGAAGATGGTGGTATGCCCGTGCTGAACCAAATCTATTTACGCACAGGCCGAATGCCCAGGCCTGATGCACGACGGGAAGCCGTGGCCAGTGAGGCCTTTGCAGAAGCCCATGGCCTGCGCCCTGGAGATAGCGTGACCGCCATTATCAATGGTCGCCGCGACACGCTTGAGATCGTCGGCATCGGCCTGTCCCCAGAGTTTGTCTTTGAAGCACGCGCAGGTGAAACGCTGCCAGACAACACACGCTTCGGCGTTTTCTGGATGAACTACCGCTCACTCGCCGTGGCCTACAACATGGACGGAGCGTTCAATGACTTCTGCCTCGATCTCTCCCCCGGCGCGCAAGCCGGACCAGTGATCGAGAGCCTGGATCAACTCCTCAATCGCTACGGTGCAGGTGGTGCCTACACGCGCCGGGATCATGGCGGAGCCTCACGATTAGAAGATGAGCTGCGAGTGCTGCACGCGCTGTCACTCGTCTACCCCGTGGTGTTTCTGAGCGTGGCCGCATTCATGGTTAATTCTGTTTTGGCACGATTAGTTAGGCTACAAAGAGAGCAGATCGCTCAGCTTAAAGCGCTGGGTTATTCATCGTGGCAAGTCGGGCGGCATTACCTGAGCTTTGCGCTCGTCATTGTCGTCGTCGGCTCCACCCTTGGCGGACTTGCCGGGCGCTACATGGGAGGCAGTCTGATCAATATGTATCACTTGTTTTTCCGATTCCCCGAGCTGCGCTTCATCATGGACTGGAGCGCCGTCGGCACCGCACTCGTGGTCAGTGCTTTGGCCTCCATGATCGGGGTGCTGAGCGTGGTGTGGATGGCCGTGAAACTGCCACCCGCTGAGGCCATGCGGCCTGAGCCTCCGACGGATTTCAAACCCAGTCTCCTGGAGCGCGCCGGACTCACACGTTGGTTCACACCGGCGTTTCGCATGGCCTTGCGAAACATCGAGCGCAGGCCCTGGCAGTCCGTCTTCACCATGGCGGGTCTAGCATTGGCTACGGGACTGATGGTGCTACCAGGGTCCATGCAGGACAGCATTGATCACCTGCTCACCTATCAGTGGAATGACGTGCAGCGGCAAGACGTCGTGGCCTTTCTCAGCGAACCCGGATCAGGAGCTGCGCTGCATGATCTGGAGCACCTCCCAGGCGTCACTTATGCCGAGCCGATCCGCGCGGTTCAGGCGCGCATCCGCTTCGGACATCATGTGCGCAAGCTCGCTATCACCGGCCTGCCAAAGCACAGTCAGCTCAACCGATTGCTCGACATCCAAGGCCGCAGAATCGATCTACCTGATGAAGGACTCGTCATGTCCGACAAGCTCGCTGAAGTGCTCGGCGCACGCTTGGGTGAAGAGGTGCAAGTCTCCGTGCTGGAGGGCCAGCGCCCGAATCACAGCGTGGCCATCCGCGGACTCATGCAGGACTTCACTGGCGTCTCAGCCTACATGGATCTGGATGCGCTGCGCCGCCTGATGCGTGAAGGCCCATCAATCAACGGTGCCTATCTGAGTGTGGATAATTCACACTGGACTGAGTTCATGCAGGAGGTCAAAAAGACGCCACGAATCGCCGTCACCATGGTGAAAAAAGATCAGCTCGCCGCCTTTCGCAATACCACAGGTGAGAGCATCGGCATCATTCGGCGGCTGTACTTTATCCTGGCCGTCATCGTCGCCTTTGGAGTCGTGTATAACAGCGCCCGCATCGCCCTGAGTGAGCGCAGTCGTGATCTAGCCACGCTCCGCGTCGTCGGCTTCACCCAGCGTGAGATCAGCGGCGTGCTGCTCGGTGAACTCACCTTGCTAGTGCTCGCAGCGCTACCTCTAGGACTGCTCTTTGGGCGAGCGCTTGCCAACTTCATCATCAGCGCCATCAGCACCGAAACCGTGCGCCTGCCGCTGATGATCAGCGCCCGCACCTACAGCGTGGCAGTCCTCGTCGTTATGAGTGCCGCCGGACTCTGTTTCTGGGTCGTGAGCCGCATGCTGCGTAAACTCGACATGGTCGGCGTGCTGAAGGCACGGGATTGATCAAAGCGTCGCCTTTTTCACTTTACCGAAATCGGCCCCCAAGAAGCGCTTGGTCATGGCTTCAGCCTGCTCGGAGAGGTCGGTCAAAAAGATTTCCAAAGTCGGCTTGCTGCGAGCTGTGCGGAGAAGATGCTGCTCTTCCAGCACGCGCTTGGTATGCGCAGCACAGGTGCTAGCACTGTCCACGAGGCGGACTTTTTTACCGAGCATCTTTTGCAGCACCGGCATGAGCAGCGGGTAGTGCGTGCAGCCGAGCACAAGGGTGTCCATGCCTTTAGCCAAGAGCGGATTGAGGTACTCCTTGAGCACAAGTTTCAACGCAGCGTGATCCGTCCAGCCCTCTTCGACAAAGGGCACGAGCAGTGGTGTGGCGATGGCATGAATTTGCAGGCTCGGCTTACGCATGGCGAGCGCGTACTGATAGGCACTGCTGCGGATCGTGCCCGCTGTGCCGATGATGCCCACGCGCTCGCAGTTTGGGTCAGCTAACGTGGCCTCCACACCCGCTTCGAGCACGCCGATGATCGGCACGCGAAAGGTCGCCTGAAGCAGCGGCAGGGCATGAGCTGTAGCGGTGTTACACGCGACGATCACCGCTTTGACTCCATGCCCGACAAGGAAGTGCGCGTCCTCCACCGAGAAGCGGCGAATGGTGTCTGGGGACTTCGATCCATAAGGTACGCGCGCCGTGTCACCGAGATAGACAATGGACTCATTGGGCAGCAACTCACGCAGCGCGCGGACGACGGTCAAGCCACCGACGCCGGAGTCAAAAACGCCAAGGGGAGCTTGCTGGGATTCGGGGGAACTCATAAGATGACGACTTTATTGAGTTCAGGTGCAGTCAGAGCGCGTTCTTCGCGCACCAGCAGGGTTATGTGGAAAAGGTCGATCATAGGTCGAGTTGGCGAAGCACGCTCTCCACGGCAAGGCGATGATGCGCTGCGACTTCACCAAGGATGCCACGCAGGGTGCCAGGTTTCAGGGGGTCATGGGCAGGAACAGTGAGGTGATGCTCACCACCGGTCTGCGTTACTAGGCGGCGGTGTGAGCCGACCTGACGATTAAAGCCGTAACCAAAGGCACGACGCAGCGCCTTTTCCAGATCACTCGCAGACACATCACGCGGCAGTTTCATGCGAGGGCGAGGACTTCATCCATAACACGATGCAAGCGGATGACGGCGGGGGCCTGACCTTCATCAAAGTGACAGAGCACAGCCTCCCGTACATTCTCACGCAGTTCGTTCCAGTTCTCCGCTTGGGTGATGATGGACTGGCCGAGAGCGCGCGCAACGAAACCGCCTTCGGCTTCGTCTTCGGTGACTTCAAAGATGAGTTCTTTCATGGTTCAGATGATGGCATGAGATGGTGAGATAGGCGAACTTTAGCTACTTGCTGAATCAGGTCGTAAAGGTTCATCCGGGCGGGTCTAAAATGCCTTGGGCGTCCTGCATTCTAACAGTCTCCTGTTTCCTGTCACACGTTTTACCAGATCATCACGCACAAGATCCGTCCGTGGATGAACAACCCACGAGGAGCGGCCACATACTACCTGTTGTCCTTTGGTTCAGACGCTCCCACGCATGAAATCAAATCGCCCCACTGACTCCGAGCCTGTACTCCGTGACCACTCCTATGATGGCATTCAGGAGTATGACCAGAAACTGCCCAACTGGTGGCTCTTCACTTGGTACATCATGATGGTCGCATTCGTCGTCTGCTGGGTCGGCTACTATCAGTTTGGCATCGGTATGTCGGATGAAAAAGAAATCGCCACGGCGATGGCTAAGATCGCTGATTTCCAAAAAAAGGAACTCGAACTGATCAATGATGACAAGCTCTGGGCCATGTCGAAAGACCCCAAGATCGTCGCCGCTGGAGCCGCCACCTACAGTGCCACCTGCATCGCCTGCCATGCCCCTGACATGAGTGCTAAAATCGCCGGAGCCAAGCTACCAGGCCTGCCACTCAACGATCAGGAGTGGAAGCACGGTAACAACCCAACACAGCTCCTCACCATCGTCCGCAAAGGCGCACCTGATTTAACCAAAGGCATGCCGCCCTGGGAACCTCAGCTCGGCATCCACCGAGTCGTCGAAGTCCTCGCCTTTGTTCTCAGCAAGCATAGTCAGGGAGAAGCATTCACCCTCTCTGCCGACACGCCGCTGAAGAAATAAGGAGAAGCATGAAGAATCCCACGCTGGACACACTTTCGACCATTCACACCGATGGCTCGCGGAGTTTTGTCCATCCTGCGGATGTGCATGGGCGCTTCACTAAATGGAAGAAGCTCATCGCCTTAGTTCTGCTAATCGTGTACGTGGCGCTGCCGTGGATTCCGGTGAACGGCTACCCGGCTGTGTTTCTGGATGTACAGGAGCGGCGCTTTCACTTCATGGGTTTGACTCTGGCCATGCAGGATCTGTGGGTCGGCTTCTTTCTCATCACTGGGCTAGCCTTCTCTCTCTTCTATGTGACGGCACTCTTCGGCCGACTCTGGTGCGGCTGGACCTGCCCCTACACCGTCTTTCTTGAGCATGTGTATCGGCGCATCGAGCGCCTGATCGATGGTGACGCCACCGCACGGAGGCGGCTCGAAGATGCACCATGGACGGCATCTAAAATCACACGGCGCGCGCTGAAGCATGGCATCTTCCTTTTCGTCTCCGCCGTGATCGCACACATTTTCCTGAGCTACTTTGTCTCGCTGAAAAAACTCTACGAGATGATGCAGGGACCGCCCTCCGAGCATCTGCTGGCTTTTGGTGTGATGACCTTCATGACTGGCTCACTCTACTTTGCCTTCAGTTGGTTTCGTGAGCAGTTCTGCATCATCCTCTGCCCTTATGGCAGGCTGCAATCCGCTCTGATCGACGATCACAGCGTCGTCATCGGCTACGACAAAGCGCGCGGCGAACCGCGTGGCAAAGTGGGCAGCACGACTGGCTCCTGCATCGACTGCCGCCGCTGCGTGCAGGTGTGCCCGACGGGGATCGACATTCGCAATGGCATGCAACTCGAATGCATCGGCTGTGCTGCGTGTGTGGATGCGTGCGATGACATCATGATCAAGCTGAAGCGCCCCACGGGTCTGGTGCGCTACGATTCGCATGTCGGACTCCATGGCGGGAAGACCAAGATCATCCGCCCCCGCATTATTTTCTACACCGTGCTGCTGCTGCTCGGCGCTTGTGCCTTCTTCTTTTCCGCCACGCATATCTCGCCCATGGGTGCCAGTGCCGTGCGCATGATCGGTGCGCCATTCTATGTCGCCAATGGTGTGCTGAGAAATCAGTTTCTGGTGCGCGTCATCAACAAACACAACAGCCCGTCCACCTACAAGCTGGAGATGGTCGGCGATCTGCCACCAGAACTCAGCGTCGCTGGATTCGTCGAGACGCTGCAATTGCCACCGCTAGGTGAAGAGCAAAAGACGCTCGTGCTCTCGCTGCCAGAGGCTTCCTTCAAAGCACCTTTCAAACTCCAAGTCAAAGTCACCGACGCCATTCATGGCGACACTGTGACGACTCGTGTGATGGAGTTTCTCGGCCCCGACTCAAGCCTCAAATCCAATGCACCTCTCAATGCGAAAGATTTTATTCAATAAGCCCTGGCTGCTGCCCGTGCTTACGTTCCTAGCCTTTATTGGCCTGTGGGTGGCGTTCATCGCCTTCGCCATCAAACACAAACCCATCGAAGTGGAACGCACGGTGATGCACCAACGCTGATGAGTGGGATCGACACCAGTGCCGCCGCTTTTCTCGCGGGTCTCATGACCAGCGTGCATTGTGTCGGCATGTGCGGGCCGCTTTCCTGCTCTTGGGCAGTGTCGTCAAAGCCGGGCGCATCGGGCTTCTTCCGTGACACGAGTCTCTACCATGCAGGCCGCATCATCTCGTATGGCATTGTCGGTGCCATCGCTGGCACGATCGGGATCATGCCGCTAAAATGGTTTCAGCATGGCGCAGGCATCTTGCTGCCATGGCTGCTCGTTCTCGCGTTTGCCATGGTCGGTATGGGGCTAGACACTTGGCTGCCAAAGCCGCGCTTTCTGAGCAGCGGTCTGCGGCGCATCCAGACAGCCGCCTTTCGCATGAAGAGTCCAGTTCGCGCAGGCCTTCTCGGCTTCGCCACGCCGCTGCTACCATGCGGGCCATTGTATCTCATGTTCGCATTAGCGATGGCGAATGGCAGCGCTTTCAAAGGAGCTGAGTTTGCCATGGCTTTTGGTCTTGGTACACTGCCGCTGCTATGGCTGGCGCAAACGCAGATCCATTGGCTAGGCGGACGCCTCCAGCCCGCGACGATGCGTAAGATGCAGCGCGCGCTCGCCATCACCGCCGCTGTAGTCATGGCCTATCGCCTGCGTGGCACACTGGACTTTGGCAGCGACGCTATCCCGAGTTGCTGCCATGCCATGAATTGAGTTGATCGGGCGCAAACTTTCACCTCGACGCGGGGTTGGAGATTTCACATTCTCCGACACTGCCTCGAATGAAATTTTTCTCCACGTTCCGCGCCAAGCTCATTCTCTCCATCTTCCCCATCGTGGCAGGCGTGGTCATCGGCGCACTGCTGCTCTTTGAGTGGAAATTTAGCGCAACCTATCAACACCTCTTTGAGGAGCAGTTTGAAAACCAAATTGCGGGCGTAACCCAAGCGAAGAACAAGCGCTTCGAAGCACTCTCCACCGTGCTGGAAAAGATGGCACTGAACCCGGAAGTCATCTCAGGCATGAAGGCCGGTGACTTCATGAAAGCCGCCATGGAGCTGCGTCCAGCGCTGGAAACCCTAGCTCAAGAGCGCTTGCAGAATGAATTCGGAATGGGAGCACGCGCGCCTGGGACGAGTGGCCTGCGAATGAACAATAGCCCACTGCGCAAGGACAAGGATCGCCCTCAGGAACTCACACGACCGCCGAGCACCAGCGGCGGCCTGACTGCGCCCTTCATCGCACTCCTTGATTCCAAAGGTAACTTTGTGATCAATCAGCGTCCGCGCGGAGGCAGTGGTAATCTCGCCGCATTGAATCCCGAAGGCGATGCGCTGGTGAATCGGAAGTCCAGCAAGATGCCTTGGCTGAGTGACCGGCAGTTTGCAGACATCCTCACCGAACAGCAAGTCGGCTACCTGATCGTCGAAACCGGAGAGCGACGTGGCGAGCAAGTGCGCGAGGTCTTCGTCACACCTCTCCGTGATCCTGTGACCAAAGCTTTTCTCGGAGCCTTCGTCTTCGGCCTGCCGATCACGGCACTCGCAGAGCGCACTCTCTTTGAGCAAACCAAGCGCAGTGAGTTCGGTGAAATCATGGGCGGCATTTTTGTGGAAGGAAAACTCGTTTCAACCACCGTGCCTGAAAATCAAAAAGACATTGTCGCCCAGGCCGTGACTCAATCGATGACCAAGTCTGACAAGGATAAACGGGAAGTCATCGTGCCCATCGCTGGAGTGAAACATCGACTCATCTACCGGGTGCTGAATCCTGAAAGTCCTTTTCCGCAGGCTGCACAGGTGAACTTCTTTTCACTCGCACCGCTCCAGGCTGAAATCACCGATCTACGCCGCAGTGCCATCGTCCTGGGCATCTTTGCGCTAAGTGTGGCGCTACTGCTGATCAGCATCACCTCACGCAGTCTATCCGGCCCAGTGAGTCAGCTCGTGACCGCCACACAAGAGATCGAGCGCGGTAACTTCGACGTGCGCGTGCCCGTGACTCCTGATGAACTTGGGCGTGTCTCTCAATCATTCAATGAAATGGCCGCCGGACTCGCCTTGCAGGAAAAGTATCGCAGCGTTCTCAATGCCGTAGCCGACCGAACCGTGGCAGAGCGCCTCATTGAAAATAGAGAAGTTCTCAGCGGTGAACTGCGTGATGTGACCATGCTCTTCTGCGACATCCGCGGCTTCACCGCACTCACTGAGCACATGCCGCCGCATGAAGTCATCGAGCTACTCAATGAACACATGACGGCGCTAACCGAAGTGTCCTACGCTCACGGCGGCATCGTGGACAAGTTTGTCGGCGACCTCATAATGGTGTTGTTTGGAGCACCCATCAGCGGTGACAATGACGCCTTGCGCGCCGTGCAGTGTGCCCGTGCGATGATGCAACGCCGCCGTGAGCTGAATGCCACGTCAAAGCATCCTTTGGAAGTCGGCATCGGCCTCGCCTCAGGCAGCGTCGTCGCTGGCTGCATGGGTTCTGATCAACGGTTGAGCTACACGGTGCTCGGCCACCGCGTGAATCTAGCCTCACGTCTCTGCGGCATCGCTCAGGCGGGTGAGATCATCGTTGATGCAGAGACTGCTTCAGCAATCCACGGCAGCCTGCCGACACAGCCGCTGCCGCCCATGCAGCTCAAAGGCTTCTCCGGCTCAATCGAGCCGCACCGGATCGTCGTGTGAGTCCCTTACGGCGAGTCGGCCTCATCATCCGCCTGACGCTCCATGAAACGCATGGCGTGGTCGATGAAGCGCAGCGGCACGTCATCGGTGGGACCGTTTCGGTTTTTGGCGATGATGAGCACGGCCTGGCCTTTTTTCTTTGCGGCCGTTTCCTCATCCTCAGCCTCCATCTTACCACCCGCGTAGTCTTCACGAGTGAGCAAGCCGACGATATCAGCATCCTGCTCGATGGAGCCGGACTCACGTAGATCCGAAAGCACGGGGCGCTGGCCTTTGCGAGACTCCACTGAGCGATTGAGCTGTGCTAGCACGATGATAGGCACATTCAGTTCTTTCGACAGGCCCTTCAATCCCGCCGAGATTTCGGCAATTTCGATCTGACGATTATCCTTGGCCCGTCGGCTGCTCGAAGTCATGAGCTGCAAGTAGTCGATCATGATCATCTGGATATTGTGCTGCTTCTTCAGTCGGCGCGCCTTCGCACGCAGTTCGAGCACGTCTAATCCCGGTGTTTCGTCGATGAAAATTTGGGCCTTTTGCAGCTCACGAGTCGCCTTTGCTAAAGCCTCTTGCTGGGCACGCGAGAGCAAGCCGCGAGAAAGATCCTGCATGGAAAGCTGGGCGCGGGAAACGAGAAGACGACGCACCAGCATCGTGGCACTCATTTCCAGACTGAAGACCGCTGCCGGTATGTTGCAGTCCACAGAGATGTGCTCGACGATATTCATCGCCAGAGAGGTTTTACCCATCGAAGGACGAGCTGCGATGATGAACATTTCCCCGCCTTGAAGACCGCTGCTCAGGCTATCAAGTTTGCTGTAACCCGTGGACAATCCACGAAGCTGGCCGGGATGCTCCAGCATGTATTGAATGGAATCAATTGCCTCGGCGACATGGGAAGACAGTGTCTTTAAACCTTCCTGCTTACCCGTCGATTCACGCACTGCGAGCACTCGCTGCTCCGCATGATCGATCAGCGTGCTGACATCGTCGTCGAGCTGCTCTTTACCGAACTCATAGCTCTGATGGATGTTCAGCGTACAGGCGTGGATGAGCTGACGCAGGATGTACTTATCAAGAACGATCTTCTTGTAGTGCGTGTAGTGCGAAGGGCTCGGAACAAAGGTGAAAAGCTCCGTGATTGCTGCCGGTCCACCAACGCGCTCCAGCAAGCCCTGATCACGCAGAGCATTGGTCACCATGACCGGATCGATGGGCAAATTCTTGTCGTAAAACTCCAGCAGCTTTTCGTAAATTGTCCGGTTTGCCTCGTGATAGAAGGCGGCAGCCGGGAGAGAGACGCGACTCTCACTCAGGCGCTCATTCGGATCTTGGAGAAGGCTGGAGAGCACACCCTTTTCTCCTTCGTCGGAAAACGGCAGTGCTCGATTGATGTTCGCCAGCAACTCCTCCGCCGTCGGGATCTCATTGCGCTTACGACCAAACGGATTCGCCTGCTGGGGCGCGGGCGCGGCAGCTTGCGGAGAAGGATTTTCGCTGGAGGCAATCTCGACCATTTTTAGGGGGCCGAGAATGGCAGAGCGCACCGCCTAACGCAAGACCTCAATGGCACCCACAATCCGGCATGACGAATTGTGAGTGGCGCTTGGGTGAGTTGGCTCACTTACCTTTCTTGAGAATGACATCACCGAGGCTGAACATGGGGCCGTAGATGGCATAGA
>CAZOVY010000091.1:0-23755 GCA_964583255.1 uncultured Prosthecobacter sp. | reverse complement strand
GGCTTGACTTGAAAAAGGCACCCCACAGAGCAGGGCGAAGGCGGGCAGGATGCGACGATATTTCATGAGGTGGAATTCGAGATCGGTGAAGATACGCAGGAGCACCGTGAAATGACAACAGCTTCATTTGCGGCGCGCAAAAAGGTGAGCCTACTTTTTTCATGAGCGCTTAGACTTACGAGGACGATTCCCGCAATCCTGCATAGTGGCAGCGCTCGTGCCCCCTGAAACACGTTCCGGCTACGGTGCCGTCGTATCAATGAGCAGCAGCTTCCCCGAGTTCTTCGGTGAGGTCGTCAGTTTCTCGCTTCCTTCAGGCAATTCAGGCAGCAAGAAGTAGCCGTAACCGCTGGTGGAGCCTGATGGCTGTTTCACGATCTGCCCCTGATAAGTCACTTTTCGATTCAGCGCAGTGGTCGCGCCAAGGATCGTGAACTCACCACTGAAAGCTCCTGTGAGTGTGTTCAAGAGTGACAGGGTGACGTTGTTTGGAATGGTTGCAGTAGGTGTAATTTTGTTCGTTAGACCGCTGGCACTTGGATTTGAGATGCTGAGCAGCAGGTCGAACGCTTTGCCTTCCTCATCCAGGCCGCCCCGCGAGAAAGCGAGCCGCGCATTGCCAGTCGTGTCATCCGGCAGGTTCATGATCACAGCCCCTGGAGGCAAGACGGGATAGGCAGCACCTTGTGCCGTGAGCGGGATGGGGCCGATGCCACCGCGATAAACCGTGTCGGTCGATGCACCTGTGGGTGCGGGTTTGAACCACGCCAGCGTGCCCGTGAGTGTGTTGTCATCGAGCAAGAGCAAGTCACGTGGCGAGACGGTGATCCAGCCGGCGACAGAGCCAATGTTACCATACAGTGGCTGATAGATGAGGACCTGCCCCTGCTGGCCAATGAATGTCTTGGTCGTGTAAGTGCTGCCATCCGCCAGTCTGCCACTCACCGTCAGAGCGCCGGTGGTCTCAGCCACAGCGGCAAAAGATCCGAAGCCATACCCTTGCGGCAAAGTGCTGGCTGCATCGCTCTGTTCCAGGCTGAATGTGTGCAGGCCTTTGTAGGCACTGGCTTTTTTGAACGTGGTCCAGGCATTGCGCCAGCCGTCCACTCGCGCGGTGTCCAGCGGCGTGTCACGCAGCTCTCCGTAGAGTGAATCCGTGGCATGATCTAAATGCACATCAAGCGTGAGCGTCGTGCTGTTCTTGCGCGGGATGGAAACCAACAATGCTGGATGATCGGGATCTCCTGGGGTCGCTGTCAGGCTGCCAGCGAACGGTTGCGCGGTGATTCCGGTGATGATCTTGCCAGACACTGCACCCGTGCCCATCGTGGTCAGTTCCAGACGCGAACCCATGCGGCCATTGAGGCCCGCATGTCCGACGATAAGGCCGTGGAATGTGCCGATCACTCCTGTGGACAGGGCTTGCACGACGATGTCGAAATTCAAGGGCGTGCTGGCTGGCCCCAAGGCGTTGGAGGCCTTCACGGTGACGTGGTATGTGGCCGACTTGGTTGGTTTGCCAGTGAAGATGCCGGTGGCGTTGTCGAGCTTCAATCCTGGAGGCAGATTGGTCACGGTGTAGGTCACAGGCTTGTTCAGGGTGACGATGGGCAGCACGAAGTCACCGCTTACAATCGCGGGTGGGATAGCACCCACCGAGATCTCCGGCACGGCTTGAACGGGGTTCTGCGTGAGGGTGTGCGTTTTGCCGCCGATGACGATCACTCCCTTCCGCATGAGTTTGGTGGCGTTGGGCAGGACGGTCACTGTGACTGTGCCATCATCTACACCTGATGCCGGTGCCACACTGAGCCAAGACGCGGTTTCCACGGCAGACCAGGCACCTTCAGCAATCACCGCAATGTCATAGTTTCCACCAGCCGAGTCTTGGGTGGCTGTTCCTGCAATCGTGCAGTTTCCCAGTGTCAGGGTGACCGTGCCCTGAGCTGTCTTGCCAAAGCCATCACTCACCGTGTAACTGAAGGTCGCGCCACCGATCGGAAATGTGGATGAAGCGGTGAATACAACACTGTTGCCAGTCTTGGTCAGCTTACCCGCCGTGGCAGGATTCAAGGCACTGAGCGCGGTGATGCTTAACGTGTCGCCATCTGGATCTGAGTCATTTACAAGAAGAGACATCACCACAACGGCACCTGGCAGTACGACCAACGATTCACCCGTGACCGTCGGCGCACGATCAGCCGTGGTGAAAGTCATGTCCGCGCCCAATGTCCCTGATGCACGCACACGGCAGTGATAGATCTTATGCGGCAGCAGATTGTTGATGGCGGCATTCACAGGCGTCACGCCGCTACCACTGACATTGGCAGGAGTGGCCGCCACACTCATGCCATAGGCGGTCGTGAGTCCGTAATCAAAGATTACATCACGAGCGGAGCCCTTGGCATCCACGCTGCCGTTCAGTGTGGCACTCTCAAAGGTTAAGCCAGAGGCCGCCAGCGTTTTCACCGCAGGTGCCACGACGACCACACCGCCAGTTGGCCGCGCGACGCGCATGATCTGGCCGAGCAGATTACCCCAATAAACATAAGTGGAGTCCACGGCGATTCCGAGTGGGCCGAAGGCTTGGATCAATCCGGCGAGCACGGTGACGGCACCACCGTCGATGGACACCTGCACAAGCCCTTGGCTCTGCTCGCAGATGACCTTGTCGTTATCCACGGCGAAACAGCGATCCGATGAAGTAATGTTAGTTAGGACGGTGATGATTTCGCCTCCAACTTTGCGGCGCATCAAACTGTAGCTGGTGCCGCTGCCTTCGGTCCAGAAGATGGAGCCAGCGGCGGCTCCTGTCGTGGGCGTGGCTATGTATTGAATGCCAGTGCGTGCGGAGACAAGAGCCGAAGGTGAAACACCCACCAGTGGCATCCGCCATATCCGGGTGGAATCCGTCCAATAGAGATAGGTGCTGTCACATGTAGGCCGCATGAAGCCACTGCCGAGCCAGCGGTTTAACTGGGCTTTATCCATCGCTGCATTGGCGAATGAACCGTTATCGTCCCAAACGAGAACGGTTTCACTGCCACCTAATGTCGAAAGGGAAGCGATCACTCGGGTCCCATAAGTGAGATCGCCGGGCTCTTTGGGGATGTCCCGAAAGCCACCGTGATAATACAGAACTCCACCCGCAGGTCCGATGGCCATTGATCCACCGAAAGAGTCGTGATTACCAATGGCGACAGCGAGTCCACCTGTCTTGGACATTTTATAAATGGGGTGCTCACTCACAAAGCCGCCGACAGATGCGATGCTGCTAACGAAGTAGAGGGAAGCGTTATCCTGCACCAAGTCGCCTCCTGAATCCATACCGACCAAATATTGAGTGACGGTGCCGCCTGGATTTTTGCTGACCGAACGAATCTGTCCAGTGAAGGCATCTCCCCAATAAACGGTGCTGTTGTCCACGATGAGGTTGTCTGGATTGCCCGCATTGCTAGCCAGAACCGTTGGCGTCGCCGCCGGGCATTCCATGAAACCAAACAGCGCCCAAATGACCAGGCCACAAGCCTTGGTGCGTTGGTGGATGGAACGCCCATTCGCTGGATTCAACTCCGGCACGTCTTGGCTCTGTGGGTGATCAATGACACTTGGAAATATCGTGTTGTTTCGAGAACTCATTTTCAGACGGAGGTGACTAACCGTGATCATGCTGTCTCACGCTAGAATGAAAACGACTCTCGGCGATTCCCTCTGAAAAGCGAGCCGACTCTCCACTCCGCTCTGGATGAAGCAGGCTTTATCCTGCTTATCTTTGAATTCAGCGCGCCTGGAAATGCCAACAGTTTCATTCGTGGCACGCAAATAGTGAGCCGCCATTTTTCATGGAGCGGCGACTCAAAATGCGATTCGAGGCTGCCTCCGCAGGCACTGGCGATGCTGTTTACAAGGCGGCGGCGATGGCGGCTCCGATCTCGGCGGTGTTCACTTTCCGGGTGCCGGGGGCACCGGTGTAGATGTCACCGGTGCGCAGGCCTGCGCCGATGACTTGGCGCACGGCGTTTTCAATAGTGACGGCTTCGGTTTCGAGACCGAGTGAGAAGCTCAGGAGGAGGGCGACGGAGAGAATTTGTGCGATGGGATTGGCGATGCCGAGGCCGGCGATGTCAGACCACCTCACACCCCGTCTTCAAGCCAAGTCCAGGGCCAACTCAACCCGGCCCCTTCAAAAGCAATTTCCTATCAGACAGACAGCGCCGTAGTTTTACGCCAGCACCGGCTTCACCACCTTGCCGAACACATCCGTCAGCCGGTAATGGCGGCCTTGGAACTTGAAGGTGAGCTTTGTGTGATCGATGCCGAGGCAGTGGAGGATGGTCGCGTGCAGGTCATGCACATCGACGGGATCGCGCGTGATGTTGTAGCTGAAGTCGTCGGTCTCGCCGTGCGTGATGCCACCCTTGATGCCACCGCCGGCCATCCAGATGGTGAAGCAGCGGGGATGATGATCGCGACCATAGTCGTCCTGCGTGAGCCTTCCCTGGCAATAGACTGTGCGGCCAAATTCGCCGCCCCATACGACGAGCGTATCGTCGAGCAGACCGCGCTGTTTTAGATCGGCCACGAGGGCTGCGCTTGGCTGGTCGGTGTCGCGGCATTGGCCTTCGATTTGCTTTGGCAACTTCGTGTGCTGATCCCAGCCGCGATGGAAGAGCTGGATGAATCTCACACCGCGCTCGGCCATGCGACGTGCGAGAAGGCAGTTCGCCGCGAAGGTTCCCGGTGTGCGTGAGTCTGGACCGTAAAGGTCGAAGGTGCTGGCGGGTTCATTTGATACATCCGTCAGGTCCGGCACGCTCGTCTGCATCCGATAAGCCAGTTCATACTGCGCGATGCGTGTATTGATCTCAGGATCGTTGACCTCGGCAAACTCCATCTGGTTGAGCTTCGCAAGATCGTCGAGCATCCGCCGCCGCGCACCCGCGTCCAAGCCAGGCGGGTTGGAAAGAAACAACACGGGATCGCCTTGCGAGCGGAATTTCACGCCTTGGTGCTTCGTCGGCAGAAAGCCGCTGCCCCACAGTCGGTCGTAGAGCGGCTGGTCCATCGGATTGCCCGTGCCGTTCGACAGCAGCGCGACGAATGCGGGCAGGTTGTGATTCTCGCTGCCGAGTCCGTAGCTGAGCCACGAGCCAATGCTCGGCCGTCCCGCGAGCTGGGCGCCTGTTTGGAAGAACGTGATCGCCGGATCGTGATTGATGGCCTCGGTGTGCATCGACTTGATGAAACACAACTCATCAGCCACCCGCGCCGTATGCGGCATCAGTTCGCTCAGCCACGCACCGCTCTTGCCATGCTGCGCAAACTTGAACCGCGATGGCGCGGTAGGGAAGCGGTCCTGCCCGGCCGTCATGCCCGTGAGCCGCTGGCCCTGGCGGATGGAGTTCGGCAGATCGGCTCCAAAGCGCGCGGCGAGTCCAGGCTTGTGATCGAACAAATCCAGCTGCGAAGGTGCGCCGGACTGGAAGAGATAAATGACCCGCTTTGCCTTCGCCGGAAGAGGCGTGCCGCCTGCCGCGCCCGCTGCCTCGTTCATCATCGAAGCCAGCGCCGCCGCACCGACGCCCGCCCGGCCGAAGAAGTGGCGGCGGGTCACTTGAAGTGAGTGATCAATGAATGAGTTCATGGCTTACTGTTTCGTGACTGCTTCATCGAGATTCAAAATCAGCCCGCACAGCGCGGCGAGGGCTGCGTGTTCGGCGGGGTCGAGTAGGTTGTCGCGGGGAGACTCACCCGTGGTGATGAGTGAGCGCGCGGAAGCAGGGTCGCTGCGGAAGCGGGTCAGTTGCTGATCGTAATCAGCGAGCAGCACCTTCAGTTCCTGCTCCTTCGGAGCGCGATTGAGCACGAGGCGGAAAGCATGGCACACCCGGCCTTCACGGGTTTGCATCTCATGCATCACACGCTGGGCAAGTGCGCGAGCAGCTTCGACGAAAGTGATGTCGTTCATCAGCGCGAGCGCTTGCAGCGGCGTGTCGGTCCGTGAGGGGCGCACGCAGCACATTTCGCGGCCCGGCGCGTCGAAGGCCGTCATCGTCGGGTGCGGGCTGGTGCGTTTCCAGAAGGTGTAGAGCCCGCGGCGGAAGAGCTTGTCGCCGTGGTCCAACTCAAGGTCGGTGCCGCTGAGTTCCTTGCCGAGGCCGGATGGTTGGTAGGGTTTCACTGACGGGCCGCCGATGTTTTCCACCAGCAACCCGGCGGCTGCCAGCGCCTGATCACGCACCATCTCGGCGGAGAGACGGACGCGCGGCGCATGCGATAGCAAACGGTTCTCAGGGTCGCGACCGAGCGCGGCGGGCGTGATGCGCGACGACTGCCGGTAAGTGGCACTGGTGACCAGTAACTTCATCAAACGCTTCACATCCCAGTCACGCATAAATTCGGTGGCCAACCAGTCGAGCAGTTCGGGATGGCTCGGCGGTTCGCCTTGTGAACCAAAATCCTCCGAGGTCTTCACGAGACCGGTGCCGAAGAGCATCTGCCAGAGCTGGTTCACGGCGACGCGTGCGGTGAGCGGATTCTTTTCACTCACGAGCCACTGGGCAAAACCGAGCCGGTTCGCCTTCGCGTCCGCAGGCATCGGCGGCAGGCTCGCGGGCACGCCCGGGAACACGCGCTCGCCAGGTTGATCATACACACCGCGCTTTAGGATGTGCGCCTCACGCGGCACCGGCATCTCCTCCATGACCATCAGGGTTGGGATGGATTCGACAAAGGCAGCGCGTTGTTCACGCAGGGTGGTCAGCTCCGACTTCGCAGCGCGCTGCGCCGGTTCAGCGTGTTCGGTGAGGAAACAGGCGCGTATCTTCGTCGCTTGCTGATCCGTGCGTTTGCTGACAGGCAGCTTCGCAATATCAGTCACGGATTCCGCTGCCGCGAGGATCGTTGACTCTTCGTCCGTGAGCGCGCGCGTATAGACGCGAACGTCACGGATTTGGCCCTGGAAGCGATTCGCTACTCCACCGCCAGTGCCAATGCGGAAGGGTTGTTTCGTGGCGAAGGTCTGGTTCAACTGATCCAGCTGCACGCGCAGCTTTTGCGGCTGGCCGTTGATGAAAATCTTCACGCCCGCCGCGACGCGTGAGCCGTCATAGACGACCGTGATGTGCCGCCACTTATCTGGAGGGACCTGCTCTTCCGTCTCGACACGCAGCGCGTCATCGAGCCATCTTTTCGTGAGGTGCAGCTGAACGTGGCCATCCTTCAAAAAGACGCGATAGCCTTCGTCGATGGAGGCAAAGGCCGAGTCGCTCTGATCCTCCACCATTCGCGACAGGATGGCACCGTCCTTGCCAGCGCGCGGCTTGATCCAGGCAGCGAACGAGAATTTGTCGAAGTAACCGAAGTCGCCCACATCGCTGCCATCGACGAAGCGCCGGCCGTCGAAGTCCTCCTTCTTGTCGAAACGCTTTTGCAATGATCGCGTGACTGTCCACGGCGGCGTGGCGTCTTCGACGAGCGTTTTTTTCCATGCCAACTGCGCGGCCGCGATCTCGGGTTCCAGCTTTGCGAGATGCGCTTCCGCTTTCGTGATACGGTCGTTGAGCTGAGCTAGTTCGCGTTGCTGCGCTGTCGTCGGCGCGGGGATCCAGGGCACGCTGTTGCCGACCTTGATGGCCTTGCCCTTCTCCGGAACGTTGTTGAAGAAGGCGAAGAGCGAATAGAAATCGCGCTGCGTGAGCGGGTCGTATTTGTGATCATGGCAGCGCGCGCAGCCCATCGTGAGGCCCATCCAGACTGTGCAGGTGGTATCCACGCGATCGACCACATACTCGACCGCGAACTCCTCGGGCACGATGCCGCCCTCGGCATTGCCGCGATGATTCCGATTGAACGCGGTGGCGATCTTCTGCGGAAGAGTCGCACCTGGCAAAAGATCACCGCCGATTTGCTCGATGGTGAATTGATCAAAAGGCATGTTCGCGTTGAAGGCGTCGATCACCCAGTCGCGCCAGCGCCACATCCATCTCTCACCGTCGCTCTGGTAGCCGCTCGTATCAGCGTAGCGCGCGGCATCCAGCCAGCGGACGGCCATGCGCTCGCCGAAGCGGGGACTCGCCAGCAGACGATCCACCAGAGCGGTGTAGGGCTCGGAGGTTTCCGAGGGTGCAGGAGGCAGGCCGGTGAGATCCAGCGTGACGCGTCTTTGCAGGGTAGCGGCATCCGCTTCGGGAGATGGCGGCAAGCCCTCTTGCTCAAGCTTCGCGAGAATGAAGTGATCCACCGCATTGCGCGGCCATGCGGAGTCTTTCACAGGAGGCAAGGCGGGGCGCTGCGGCGCAATGAATGACCAGTGCGCCTGCCATGAGGCGCCTTGAGCGACCCAGCGTTTCAGCAAATCGATCTGCTGCTTGGTGAGTTGTCTGCCGGAATCAAGCGGTGGCATTCTGTCATCCGCATCATCCGTCGTGATGCGGCGGATCAGTTCGCTCTGATCCAGCTTTCCGGGCACGATGGTGAAGTGATCTTCATGTTTTGCCTTTGCGCTGCTCTCCACGTCGAGCCGCAGATCGGCTTTGCGGCGCGCCTTGTCCGGACCGTGGCAAAGGAAGCAGGTGTCGGAGAGGATGGGCCGGATGTCGCGATTGAATTCGATCTTGTCCTGCGCGCGCAGCAGGGAGGCAATACTGATGAATAGCAGAACAAGACGGTTCATGGCGGAAGAGACGGGAGAGGAGAGCCCAGATGGTGGCACGGCTGGCAGGAAGTGAAACGTCACCACCAGCGGAAGTTAACCAAGGAAAGCAAGATGCCATCATCGGCAAAGTTGGGATCCGGTTGAATGTTTGCCTCCTGCTCCGTCCTCTTGCGATTATGCTCCTGACTTGCTCGGTATCATTCGCTGCCGACTTCGAATGCCGCTGGGCCACGACACCACCGAAGATCGATGGCGTGCTGGATGATGCAGCATTGGAAAACCCGCAACTGGTCACGGAGTTCACATCGTCAGCCCCCTCCCCCCGTCTCTGAACCATGCTCAGGGCCACTCCGGCCCGGCACCCGCAAAAGCCATTTCCTAGCAGAACCAGCCCTGTTGCTTGGCTACTGATCGATCTCAAAGATTGTCAGGCTACCGCCATAATCACGCGCTTTAGAAGCGTAGTAGGTTGCTACCCTGATCATTTCATTCCGCCATGACCGTCGCGAATCGCGCTCACATCTTCTCCTTCTCTTTGGCACTCATTGCCACGGCCCTGTGTCCATTGGCAATGGCAGCAGATGCCCCGCCTGCTCTTTCGCCTGAGCATACGGCTTTCTTTGAGTCCAAAATTCGCCCGGTGTTGGCGGAGCATTGCTATGGCTGCCATTCCGCGCAGGCACAGGAGAAAGGCAAATTGAAGGCGGGCCTATTTGTGGATAGCCAGCAGGGTCTCATGAGCGGTGGGGAAACCGGACCCGCTTTGCTGCCTGGCAAACCACTCGAGAGCTTGCTGATCAAAGTCATCCGCCATGAGATCAAGGACGCTGAAATGCCGCCCAAGGGCAAACTGCCCGAGAGCGTCATCTCTGATCTCACCAAATGGATCGAGATGGGTGCGCCTGATCCCAGGCTGGCTGCGGCACCCGTGGCCAAAGCAAAGCGCACCATTGATGTAGCATCTGGAAAAGATTGGTGGGCATTCAAGCCTTTGACTCAGCCTAACCTGCCAGCAGTGAAGAATGCTGCCTGGGTGCACACACCCGTCGATGCGTTCATCCTGGCGAAGCAAGAAGCTGCTGGACTCACGGCGAACAACGTCGCGAGCAAAGAAAAGCTGCTACGTCGAGTGACCTTTGACCTCACGGGTCTGTCACCGACACCAGAGGAACGCGCCGCGTTCTTGAATGACACCAACGCCGAGGCTTACTCGAAGCTGATCGATCGCCTGCTGGATAGCCCCAAGTATGGTGAGCGTTGGGGCCGTCATTGGCTGGATGTGGTGCGCTTTGCCGAGAGCGGCGGCTATGAGTTCGATGGATTCCGTCCTGGGGCCTACCATTATCGCGACTGGGTCATCAAGGCGATGAACAATGACATGCCGTATGATGAATTCGTGCGCATGCAGCTCGCGGGCGACCAGATCAAGCCTGGCGAGTATGAAGGTGCGAGTGCAGCGGGGTTTCTCGTTGCAGGTCCATATCCGGGACAGATCACGGCGAAGACAGTGGAGAAAATTCGCTATGACCAGCTCGATGACATGGTCTCCACCATCGGTAGCGGCTTGCTGGGGCTGACGATGGCTTGTGTGCGCTGCCACGATCATAAATTCGATCCTCTCCCACAACGCGACTATTATGGCATCGCCGCAGCGCTGGCGACCACGGTTCACTCCCCGATCCAAATCGACCTCTCCTATGTCGAAACACAGAAGAAGCTTGCCCTGCACAATCAAATCGGAGCGCCTTTGCAGACCGCACTCAAGAAATTCGAGGCCGAGGAGCTTCCAAAGCGTTTCGATGACTGGAAGCGCGATCAATTGCCCAAACTTCAGTCCACCGAGCCTTGGCAGGTCTTTGACATCCAAACAGCAACAGCTCAGAGCGCACGCCTCATCACAGATCGGAACGGACACGTCATCTACACCGGAAACAAGACCAAGGATGACACTTACACGATCAAGGTCGTCACCCATCAAAAAGGCGTGCGTGCATTCCGGCTCGATGCGCTGAGCGATCCCACGCTGCCGTCCAAAGGTCCTGGTTTGTCCGACAACGGCAACTTCGTGCTCGGCGATGTCAAAATCATTGCCAAGCCGCTCGATGCAAAAAACAAGACCAAGCCAGTGACGCTCAAGCTCAAGGCCGCGCAGGTCAGCTTTGAACAGAAAAACTACGAATTTGCCAAAACCGTCGATAACAACCCGAATACCGGCTGGGGAGTGGCTCCGCAGATGGGCAAGGATCACGCGGCCGTGTTTGCGATTGATGGTGAGACCGCCGGATTTGATGGCGGCACCGAATTCGAGATCCAGTTGCGCTTCAGCAACTTCTTTGGCCTCGGGCGTATCAGATTGGCGTTTAGCAATGGCAGCGCACTGGCCCAAATCGCTGACACGGAGGACATGCAAAACCTCCGTGAGCTCCGCGCTCTCACGGAGACCAAGACAGTATCGGCCAGCATGACACGCTGGTTCAGCCGCTTCGATGAGCGCGCACAAAAACTCACCGCCGCCGTCACCGAGCACGAGCGCAAACGCCCACAGCCTGTTTTGACCGAAGTTTATACCACCAAGAATGGCGGGCAGGATGTGTTTTTCCTCCGCCGTGGCGAGGTGGATCGCAAAGAGGGCAAAGCCAGCCCCAACTTCATCCAAGTGCTCATGCGCTCCAGCGACGCCGAGAAAAAATGGGTGCCAACGCCCGAAGCCAAGCAACCCGCCGTGCATCCGCGACTTTCTTTGGCCAATTGGATGACCGATGCTCAATCTGGCGGCGGCCCACTGTTGGCGCGCGTGATTGTGAACCGTCTCTGGCGTCAGCATTTTGGCCGTGGCCTCGTCCCGACCAGCAATGACTTCGGCACACAGGGAGAGAAGCCCACACATCCCGAATTGCTCGACTGGCTCGCCTCTGAACTCATCAAGAATGGCTGGAGGCTCAAACCGATTCACCGGCTCATTCTGCTGAGCTCCGTTTATACCCAATCGGGTGATGTGAATCCCACCACGGTGCAACGTGACCCCGACAACCACCTGTGGGCGCAACGCCCGGCTCGGCGGTTGGAAGCGGAGGCCATTCGAGACACGCTGCTGCAACTCGGCGGCAAGCTGGATGTCAAAATGTATGGTCCGTCTGAGACCAACAACGAAAGCGGACGCCGCAGTGTCTATCTCCGTGTGAAGCGCAGCGAGTTGGTGCCTTTTATGACCATGTTTGATGCGCCAGAGCCAAATCAAAGCATTGGCGACCGCGGAAACACCACCGTGCCGACGCAAGCACTCGCCGTGATGAATTCGCCCTTCGTGCATGACCTCGCCGCGCAGCTTCTCAACCGCATCATGGCCACGAAACCAAGCGGCACCGAGGAGATCATCCATAAGGCCTATGAAAACGCTCTTGGTCGCCTTCCAGAGGCGCAAGAAACACAGCGCATGAAGGCCTTCATTGAGCAGCAAACCCAACTCCTCGGCAATAAGCCCGACTCGGAGAAACTGGCGATGCGTGAGTTCTGCCACGCCTTGCTCTGCTTGAATGAGTTCATCTACGTGGACTAATCCTTTTCTAAACACGCACATGTTCAACGACCTCACCTCGAACGAATCGCTCCTGCCATCACGCCGTCGATTCCTGCAACAAAGCAGCCTGGGATTCGGCTCCATCGCACTAGCTTCAATGCTCAATGAGCAGCAGGCCAAAGGGGCCCCTGCCACTTTGAATCCGCTGGCCCTGCGACCTTCATTGTTCGCCCCCAAAGTGAAATCCGTCATCTGGCTGTTCATGACTGGCGCGCCTTCACAGGTGGACACTTGGGATTACAAGCCTGAGCTGCAAAAGCGCAACGGAGAACCCTTGCCTGGCAGCGATTCCAAGACCGGCTTCTTCACGACCAGTGGCAAGATTTTGAAGTCGCCCTTTGACTGGAAACAGCACGGCGAGTCAGGCTCATGGGTGTCCAGCATCTTCCCACATCTCTCACAGCATGTGGACAAAATGGCCTTCATTCACTCCATGTATCTCAAGGCCAACAATCATGCCCCGGCGTCGATGGAGCTGATGTGCGGCGACAGCCAGCCAGGCCGCCCGAGCGCAGGAGCCTGGCTCACCTACGGCCTCGGCACGGAGAACCAAAACCTCCCATCCTTTGTCGTCATGCACGAAAGACGCCCACGCGGTGACGACCAGATCTGGTCTGCCGGTTTCCTGCCAAAATCGTTTCAAGCGCTTACGCTGGATGCAAGGCGCAACGGCGTGATCGACAATCTCTCACGTCACACCATGGAAAGCGCGGCACAGCAGCGTTCCTCGCTCGATTTGATCAAGGAGATGAACCAGAAGCACGCGCAATTACGCTCACCGCAGACCGATCTGGCCGCACGCATCAACTCCTTTGAGCTCGCCTATCGCATGCAGACGGCTGCGCCTGAGGCGCTGGACATCAATCAAGAAAGTGAGGCCACCAAAAAGCTCTACGGCCTCGATAACAAGACCTGCGAAGTCTTTGCCCGCCAGTGCCTCACGGCGCGTCGCCTTGTGGAGCGCGGGGTGCGTTTTGTGCAGATCTTTGCTGGCAAAAACGCGGGTGGTGATGGTGCCGTGGATGACGTGCCATGGGATGGACACAACAACATTGAAACAAACCATCGCTCCTGCGGTGCCGCCACGGATCAACCCGCCGCCGCGTTGCTGGCCGATCTCGCGGGCCGTGGCTTGCTGGATGAAACGCTCGTCATTTGGGGTGGTGAATTTGGCCGCACCTCCGACTCGCAAGGCAGCGTCGGTCGTGACCACAATCCCAAGGGATTCACCATCTGGATGGCCGGCGGTGGCATCAAAGGCGGCATCCATCATGGAGCGACCGACGAATTCGGCTATAAAGCCGTGGAAGACAAAGTCCACGTCAATGACCTCCACGCCACGCTGCTCCACCTCCTCGGTCTCGATCACGAAAAACTCACGTACCGCCACAATGGCCGTGATTATCGCCTCACCGACCTCGGCGGACGTGTGATCAACGAAATCCTCGCGTGATGCAGCCACGCACGCCTAGTGCTCCAGCATGAAAGCCTTCCTCGTACTCGCTGCGGTTCTCAGTCTATTTCTCGCGCCCATCTTTGCTGAATGGCCGCAAGCAGCGGGCCCCGATGGCAATTGGCAAATCCACGGACCCGATGCGGCGGTGCAATGGAGTGTCGCTCGTGATCAAAACATCCTCTGGCGCATAGCGCTACCCAATGGTGGTCAAAGCGGCATCGCTGTTTGGGGTGATCGGCTTTTTCTGACGACGTTCGATGTCTTCAAGGCCGGTGATTCCCTTTTTTCCAGCACCATCCTCGGCCATTGCCTTGACGCACGCACGGGCAAGCTCCTGTGGTCTGTGAAGCTCCATGGGCCAACGGAGAGCCCCATGCTCTATGCTTACAGTGACTCGACTTCACCGACGCCAGTGACCGATGGCAAACATGTGTGGTTCACCAACAACAGTGGCGAGATGGGTTGCTGGGATTTCGCTGGCAAAGAAGTCTGGCGACGCAGTTTCACGCCCTGGGGTAAGCCATATCCGTTTAACAAACAGCACGAGCCGATGCTGGTCGGCGATACGATCATCAATGTCGAACCGGCAGATAAAACACCGCCGGAAAAGTCAGGCTGGAACTACCTCCGTGGCATCGACAAGAACACCGGCAAGACTCGCTGGATCGCTGATGACGGCACCACAACCTATTGCACATCTGTTTTCGGCCACACGGCCAAGGGCGATCCTGCGGTGCTGACGGGACGCGGTGGACATCACGACGTGCCGGAGCGCCCGGTGGGACTCTCGCTCATTTCGCTCGCACCGGGCAGCGAGGGCAAAACGCTTTGGCGTTTCGTTGCTGATACCGACAACAACGGCCAACCGCTCGCAGAACCCGGTTCGCTTGCCGCACCGACGTGGCAGGCCCTGTGGACGCTGCATTGGGATGCGAAGCATGCGTATTGGTTCAAGCTCAATCCCGAAGAGTCGCACCTCGTCTTCGACAGCAGCACGGGCAAACTCTTGAGCGAGCAATCGCTCATTCGCGGCGTGGACTATCGGCAATGGGATCCGGCGAAGAAGCAGCACATCGTTCACACCAACGTCAATCTTCGTGACATGCGCGAGCTCGCACCGCGCAATCTACTCAAACCCCAGGAAGTCCTCCGCGTGCTTCCAGCCTGGCACGCCAACATCGTGCTCAACGGCTATCACTACTTCCTCACCAGCACCGCGCATCGCCGCAATTCGCACCCGCCCAAAGGCCGTGGCGGCCCATCGCACTGCATCGCACGTGTGAAGATATCGACTGGTAAGGTCGAGTATTTCGAAGTGCCCGTCACCGTCATCCGTAAACCGGGCACACCCGATGAACCTGTCTATGGAATCGCTCAACGCACCACCACACTGAACTCCGCAGGCCAGGACGTCGCGGCCGAGGATCGTTCACGCACCGACGGTTGGGAAATCCCCGCCTTCTGGGGCAGCCCAGTCGCCATCAATGACAAAATCTATGTCACCACGATGATCGGCATCACCTACGTCATCGATTCAAAGGCCCCGGTGCTTGATGCGAGCGCACTGCTCGCCGTGAATGACCTCGGTCCATCCGGCGAGACTTGGAGCTTGAATTCCATCAGCTATGACGCGGGCCGCATCTACCATCGCAGTTTGAAGGAAGTCGTCTGCATCGGCCAGAAGACCTCAAACGCCAAATAACCCCTTCACATGAAACGCCACCTCTTTGCTACTCTTCTGCTTACCGCTGCTCTACACGCCGCTGACCCGATTCGTGTGCTTGTTTGGGATGAACAACAGCCCAAGCAATCACAGGGCTACGGGGACAAATTTCTTGGCGACACCATTGCCGCGCATCTCACCACGCTGCCGGGTTTGTCGGTGAAATCGACGAATATCCATACGCCAGAGCAGGGCCTTGATGATGCCACACTTGATACGACGGATGTGCTCATCTTTTGGAGCCATGCGCGGCAGAAGGATCAGGATGATGCACGAGTGGAAGCTGTGGTGAAGCGCGTGATGGATGGCAAGCTCAGCCTCATCGCTTTGCACTCCGCGCATTGGTCCAAGCCCTTTGTGCGACTCATGCAGGAGCGCTCGAAAGCTGATGCGATGAAGGAAATGCCAGGCGTGCAGTGGGAATACACCAACGACAAGCCCTACGGCATAGTCCGGCCCAATGTGGCCCGCATCACGCCCTACATTGAGAAAGGCGAAAGCGGCGTATGGAAGCTCACGCTGCCGCAGTGCGTCTTTCCGGCTTATCGTGCCGATGGAGCCCCCTCGCACGTCACCACACTCCTTACCGATCATCCCATCGCCGCTGGCTTGCCTGCGAAATGGGACATCCCGCAGACCGAGATGTATGGAGAGCCCTTCCACGTGCCACCACCCGATGAAGTGGTCTTTGAGGAGCGCTGGGACAAAGGCGAGCACTTCCGCAGTGGCTGCGTTTGGACCGTGGGTAAAGGCCGCGTGTTCTATTTCTGCCCCGGCCACGAAACCTTCCCCGTCTTCAAACAAGCCGAGCCGCTCAAAGTCATCGAAAACGCCGCACGCTGGCTGGGCACTGGCAATAGACAATAATTCCATCTCTCATGAAGCGCCTTCTCCTAACACTCTTCTCAGTCGCGTCACTTGCGAATGCAGCCACAAAGCCGAACATCATCTTCATCCTCGCCGACGATCTAGGCATCGGGAATATCGGTTGTTACGGGGCGGACAACTTTCAGACACCGCACATCGACAAGCTCGCTAGCACCGGCACGCGCTTCACCCAGTGCTTCACGGCGGCGCTCTGCGGCCCATCACGCGCGCTGGTCCTGACGGGGCGCTATGCCTTCCGAAATGGCTCCTCCAACCAGGATGCGTGCAAACGCATGCCCAAGTCAGAACTCCGACTGGCCAAGACGCTCAAAGCCGCTGGCTATGCGACTTCGGCCATTGGCAAATGGGGCCAGCTTCCCGGCGAACCCGAGCAGGCTGGGTTCGACGACCATCTCACTTTCGATGGCAGCGGGGTTTACTGGAACAAGAAGGACGGGGCGCCGGTGTCATACCACCTGAATGGGAAAGAGAGGAAACTCGGCGATGGCGAATACATGCCCGACCTGATGCATGAGCATCTCCTGAGTTTCGTGAAACAGCATCAAGCCGCCCCTTTCTTCATTTATTACTCTCTGTCTCATGTGCATGGCGAACTCCAGCCGACACCTGACAGCGCCCCGGAAAGCAAAGATCTCTTTGCCGACAACATCCTCTACATGGACAAGCTCGTGGGCAAACTCGTGACCGAACTCGAAACTCTCAAGCTGCGCGAGAACACGCTTCTCGTCTTCATGGGTGACAACGGCACCGGCGGCGCCTGGGCCAATCAATCGACCATCGGCGGCCGGCGTCTCTCGGGTGAGAAAGGCTCCATGCTCGAATGTGGTGGCCTCGTGCCTATGATCGCCAACTGGCCTGGCAAAACCCCTGCGGGCAAGGTCAGCTCTGATTTAATCGACTCCACCGATCTGCTGCCCACGTTCACCGAACTCGCCGGTGGCAAGCTGCCCGAGAAGATCGTCTTCGACGGTCACAGCTTTGCAGCGCAGTTGCGCGGCATGGAAGGCAAGAAGCGCGACTGGGTTTACAACCAACTCGCCGCCATGTGGTATGTGCGCGACGCGGGGTGGAAGCTCAATCAGCGCGGCGAACTCTTCGACATGAGCGATGAGCCATTCTCCGAGAAGGCCGTAGCCGCTGATTCCACCGACGCAGTCGCCAGCGCTGCCCGCACTCGGCTCGCCGCTGCCCTTGCGCAACTGAATCCCGCCGGTGGTATCCTAGACACTGGCGACGGAACCGGTCGTCACGCGAACCACAAAAAGGCGGCAAAGAAAGGCAGCAAGTCAGTGACGAATCCGGAATCCGGAGCGCTGAAACCTCAACCAACAGCACCACCGCGACCTAACGTGCTTTTCATCGCCGTGGATGATCTGCGTCCGCAACTCGGTTGCTATGGCAAGACGCAGGTGCAAAGCCCAAACATCGATCAACTCGCCGCGCATGGTGTTTTGTTCAATCGAGCCTACTGCCAGTATGCGTCCTGCTGCCCGTCGCGTTCGAGCTTGTTGACTGGACTGCGCCCCGACTCGACCGGTGTCCTCAACAACAACACACACTTCCGCACGAAGGTTCCGGATGTGGTCACGCTGCCGCAGCAGTTCAAGCAGCAGGGCTACGTCACGCGCTCTATCGGCAAGATTTTTCACGGTTCGTTCGAGACCGCGTATGTGGGCACGAAGTTTCATGATCCGCCCTCGTGGAGCGCCCCGGCGTGGCTGGGATCGCCTCAATATTATTTCACGCCAGAGGGCATCGAGGCAGCACGCGCGGTGTATGCACGGAAGCACAAAATGAACGGCGGGAGCGAGAACGCCTGGAAGACTGAGTTTGTGCAGGCGCTTACCACTGAGGCGCCCGATGTGCCGGACAGCACGCTTTACGATGGGCAAGTGACAATCAATGCCATCAAGACTCTGGGAGAACTGAAAGCCGCGCCGTTTTTCCTCGCCGTGGGTTTCGCCAAACCTCACCTGCCGTTTGTCGCGCCGAAGAAATACTGGGATCTCTACGACCGGGCGAAGTTCGACCTGCCCAGCCCCGCCGCCGCGCCGAAGGACGCACCCGAGGTCGCCTTGCCCGGCTGGGGTGAGTTGCGCGGGCAATACACGGACATTCCTAAGGAAGGTCCGCTGAGCGAGGCGAAGACGCGCGAGCTGATTCACGGCTACCATGCCTGCGTCAGTTACGTGGATGCGCAGATCGGTCTGTTGCTTGCTGAACTCGATCGTCTCGGTTTGCGGGAAAATACCATCATCGTGCTATGGGGCGATCATGGCTGGCATCTCGGTGAACTGAATCACTGGGCGAAGAAGACCGCCTTTGAGCTGGCCACACGCGCACCGCTCATTTTGAGCGCTCCCGGCAAGAAAGCCGTCGGTGCCAATAGCGATGCGCTCGTCGAGTTTGTGGATATTTATCCCACGCTGTGCGAGCTGGCCGGGCTGCCTTTGCCGTCGAATCTGGAGGGCAACAGTTTCGTGCCGTTGCTTGATGCGCCTGATACCGCCTGGAAATCCGCGGCGTTCAGCCAGGTCATAGGCGACGGTGGGAGCATGGGGCGCACCATGCGCACCGACCGCTACCGCTTGACCCTTTGGTTCAAAACCAAGACCTCTGACAAGACCATCGCCATGGAACTGTATGACTACCTCAAAGACTCGAACGAACTGGAGAACATCGCCGCACATCCGGAGAACGCCAAGCTGGTGAAGCAACTCACCGCCAAACTGCAGGCGGGCTGGCAGAAAGCGACGCCATGAATCGAGTGCCACATCAACCCATTGAGAAATCTTCCATGAACCCCTCATCACCGAAAACCAAGCCACGGTATTTGCGGACCATTTGCTTTATGGCACTGCTGGGCGCTGGCAGTGTCGGAGCGGTCCAGGTCGAGCACGATGTCGCGGTGCCGATGCGTGATGGCGTGATCCTATGCGCGAATATTTTTCGTCCCGATGAGCCCGGCCAATATCCAGTGCTCGTGGTGCGCACACCTTACGGCAAGAAAGGCAAAGCCGATGATTATGTGAAGGCCGGCTACATCGTGGTGAGCCAGGATGCGCGCGGGCGCTATGCCTCGGAGGGAAAGTGGGAATCCTTCTATCGCTTCGACACGCACGATTCGGCGGATGGTTACGACACCGTCGAGTGGGCGGCAAAACTTCCGGGCTCGACGGGCAGGGTCGGCACCTTCGGCATCTCCTACGATGCGTTTCTGCAATGGCGGCTCGCAGCGCTGCGACCGCCGTCAATGGTGTGCATGTCCGCGCACTCGATTCCGTCGAGTCTCACTCAACTCGAAGGTCCGGGCACGATTCGGCCAGGGCGGCGGTTGAACTGGTTTTATGCGGGCATGTCGCCGGACATGCGCCTGCACTCGGGGGCTGATGGCGTGAAGACAAAGGCCCAAGCGGCCAAGCTCTGGAAGAACGGGGAAAGCGAGCGCCTGCTGCATTTCCTGCCGTGGCTCGATCTGCCCAAAATGGTCTTTGAAGATGAAGACGAGGCCGTGAAGAGCTGGCTTCGCGCCCCACACCGTGACCCGTGGAAGTTGCTCGATGGCTGCGCTGAAGTCAGCGTGCCGAACCTCGACATCGTCGGCTGGTTTGATCATTGCAACGATGGCATCGAGATGCACTGCGCGATGCGTCGTGTCGGCAAGACCGAGGCGGCGCGCAACGGCCAGCGGCTCATCATCGGACCGTGGAGCCACACGGGCCATGGCAGCAGCAAGGTGGGCGGTGTAGACTTCGGAAAGTCCGCCGCGATGGACATCGCGCAGACGGAGATCCGCTGGTTCGATCACTGGCTGAAGGGCAAGGCCAATGTCGTGAGCAAGGACGCTCCCGTGCGCATCTTCGTCATGGGCGCGAACCAATGGCGCGACGAGCAGGAATGGCCGCCGAACCGTGCCACGGCGCACACTCTTTACCTGCATAGCAACGGTCACGCGAACACACCCACTGGCGACGGGCACCTTGTTCATGAAGTCCCCGCCGTGGCGCACGACCGCTATCGCTACGATCCGCACGACCCTGTGCCCACCCTTTGGAGCGCCAACCTGTTCACGCTGCCCGCCGATCAAGCGCCGGTCGCAAAACGTGCCGACATCCTCGTGTATCAAACCGAACCGCTCACCGCTGCGATGGAGGTCACCGGTTATCCTGAAGTCATCCTGCACGCCGCCTCATCCGCGCCCGACACTGACTTTTTCGCCAGGCTCATTGACGTCGCGCCAGACGGGACCAATCGGGACATCGCCTCCGGCATGGTGCGTGCGCGCTATCGCGATGGCCTCGAAAAGCCGAAGCTCATCAAGCCCGGCGAACTTATCGAGTATCGCATCAAGCTGCGCCCCACGGCGAATGAGTTCCAGCCAGGCCACCGCGTCCGCCTCGACATCACCAGCAGCGACTTCCCCAACTACGACCGCAATCACAACACCGCCGCCGATCCGAACGCGGATGCTGAATTGAAGGTCGCCGAGCAAACGATCCACCACGGCGGCGTGACGGCATCGCGAATCATGCTGCCCATCATCACCAAAGCACATCAGCCATGAACAGAGCATCACACATTACCCGCCGTCGTTTTGTGAGGGACACTACCACCAGTCTCGCCCTGGCGGGCATCGCGCCATTGGTTGGGGCGGAGGCGGGACCGAAACAGTTCCGCCTTTGGGCGATTGGCGATCCTCATGTGGAGACGGACCTCAAACACAAACGCGAGTCGCTGGCCGACGCGATTCGGCAGTCCGAGCAGGGCGGCAAAGATGGCGCGCCGCCGTTTGAGTGGGACATCGCGATCAACGTCGGCGACTTCTCCGGCAGTCAGGGGCCGCCCGAGGATGATGAAGGCCGCGAGATCGTGCGCCAATTTGCCGTGGCGAAGAAACATCGCCGCGAGGATTTCTACGACATCGCGGGCAATCACGATGCGAGCGGCCAGGGGCAGCCGACGATGGCGTGGTTCCGCAAGTGGATCGATCCGCTCGGTGAAAACACGCAGTTCTCCGGTGTGGATCCGAAGAGTCGTCGCTATCCGGTCAGCGGCACGTGGGAGCGGTATGAGTTTCGCATCGGCAATCTGCTTTTTTTGATGATGAGCGACCGGAACGATCTTCCTTTGCCCGTGGGTCGCGGCCAGCGCGGTGGTTATCCGGCGGGTGCGGTGACGAGCGAGACGGTGGCCTGGTGGAAGCAGCGTGTGGAAGCGAATCGTGACTCCGTCATCATCTCCGCGCACCACCACATGCTGCGCGAGACGACGGTCGGTTCGGGCGACTTCGAGGGCGGCACGCTGAATGTCGACGGCACTTACACCAGCCGCTATCACGGCTATCAAAAGGACGGCGGCAGCCCGGAAGGTTCGTCCTACCTCTATTACGTCGATGACAAGCCGAAGGCGATGGCCTTCGAGGATTACCTTGCCGCGCATTCCGGAGCGATCGACCTGTGGTTCGGCGGTCACACGCACACAAACCCGGACGACAACCTAAATGGGCGCACGCACATCGAGCGCAAGTGGGGCGTGAACTTCATCAACTGCTGTGCGCTCAGCCGCTTCCACGGCGCGGAACGCTCACGCCCGATGACCCGCCTGCTCACTTTCACCGAAGGCAGCAACGAAGTGCGTGTGCAATGCTACCTGCACACCAACACGCACGCTCCGCAAGGCTGGTATCCGAAGGCCGAGCGCGTCATCAAGCTGGGCAAACCGTTTCGTATGAGTTGAAGCCATGAATCCAGCCATCAGACACCCGCACTGGCTTGAACGGGCCTTCTTCACTCTCGTGATCGGTATGCTTGCCGTCATGAAGGCGGCCGGCTCCGACGCGCCGCCGAACATGATCGTCGTCCTCGTGGACGACCTGCGCTGGGACGATCTCGGCTGCGCCGGGCATCCCTTTTCAAAGACGCCGAACATCGACCGCATCGCGCGTGAAGGGGCGCGGTTTCTCAATGCCTTTGCCACCACGCCGCTTTGTTCGCCCAGCCGCGCGAGTCTTCTCACCGGGCTGTATCCGCACACGCACGGCATCACGGACAACACCGAGCGCAGCGCACAGAGTCACAAGCTGGCCACGTTTCCGCAGGCATTGCCGCGCGCGGGCTATCAGACCGCGTTCATCGGCAAGTGGCACATGGGCAATGACAGTTCGCCCCGCCCTGGCTTCGATCATTGGGTCTGCCTCAAGGGTCAGGGCAGCACCTTTGACCCCGAGATCAACGTCAATGGCATCAGCGGCAAACGCACTGGTTATGTGACTGACATTCTGCATGAGCGGGCGATGGATTTTCTCAAGCAGCCGCGCACAAAACCCTTCATGCTCTACTTCGCTCACAAGGCGATGCATCCCGAGACGGTTCAGCGCGCCGACGGCTCCTTGAGTGATCCGAATGCGGCAAACTTCATCCCGGCGGATCGTCACAAGAGCCTCTATGCGGGGGAGAAGATCCCGCGCCGCCCGAACGCGCTCACCACTCTGCGAGACAAACCCGCGCTGCAACGCAGCCTCGTCAATCTGCCGCCGCTGAGTCCCTCCACTGGCAGCACCGATGAATCCATCCTCGGTCGGCTGCGGATGTTGGCTGCGGTGGATGAAAGCCTCGGCGTGATGCTGCGATGGCTTGAGGAATCCGGCGAACTGGACCGCACGCTCATCGTCATCACCAGCGATCACGGCTACTTTTACGGTGAGCACGGACTGAGCGTCGAGCGCCGCCTCGCCTATGAAGAAAGCATCCGCATTCCACTTCTGATGCGTCTTCCTGGCGTGATCAAGTCGGGAAGCGAACCCGCAGAGATCGCACTCACGGTGGATCTCGCCCCGACACTGATCGAACTCTCCGGCAGCGCGTCCGACACGCCACTCCATGGCCGCTCCCTGCTGCCCGTTTTCAAAGGCGATGCAGCGAATTGGCGTAGCGAGTTCTTGGTGGAGTATTTCACCGACAAAGTCTTTCCGCGCATCCAACAAATGGGTTACCAGGCCGTTCGCGACCAGCGCTGGAAGTTCATCCACTACGCCGAGTTACAAAATATGGATGAACTCTACGACCTCGAAACGGACCCGTTTGAAATGAACAATCGGATCAACGATCCGCAGGCTCATGAAGACTTGCAGCGTATGAGGACGGCTCTCGATCGGGTCCTCGAAGCCACCTCCACCACCCCAGCTCAAAGATGAAAATATCCCTCCTAGTCTGCCTCTTCGCCCTCAGCGTTCGCGCCGAGGATACTCCCTTTCACATCGGTGCCTCGCAGGTGGAAATTACTCCGAAGAACGGCTCGCCGATGGTGGGCTATTACAAATTCCGTGGCGTCGGTGGCGTGCTCGATCCGCTTTATGCAAAAACGATCGTCATGGAGCAGGACGGCCAGCATGCGGCGCTGGTGGTGCTCGATCTCGCCTACACGACGCAGCCACTGGTGGATGCGGCGAGGAAGGCC
>CAZOVY010000090.1:0-24038 GCA_964583255.1 uncultured Prosthecobacter sp. | reverse complement strand
GATGCGCAATGCGACTCCGCGAATGGCGGACAATTTCTTCCAGTCGAACATCATCATCTATGGCACCGACGCGCCGAACTCTTCCTCCCCTGGCGGCCTGTATGCCCAGTCCTTCTGGTTTTATGAATACTTCCCGAGCAGCGATGCCAAGGGCCTTGGTATTCCTCTTCTCGTCAATGGTTCCCTCACCATGCCTGCTGGGTCGAAGCTCGATGTCTATCTCGACACCGGCATGCCTGATGCCTACAGCACTCTGCCAACTTTCAACGGTCTGTGGCTGCGAGTCCGTGGGCGATACACGAACTGATCCATGAAACTCGCCATCATCACCTGTCACTACAATTGGTTCGGTTTCGAACGCCCACGCGACAACTTGCGCAGCTTCATTGAATCCACTCGAGGTCTTCCGATCTTCGGCGTGGAAGCCCAGCTTGCAGGTCATCCCATGCAAACCACCGGCTTGCCCGGTTGGCAGCAGATCACCGCCGCGCAAGATCAAGTCATGATGCAGAAGGAGTGCCTGCTGAACATCGCGGCAGCCTCGGTGCCGAGCCATTTTGAGGCGCTGGCCTGGGTGGACGCGGACATCCTCTTCGACAACAAGGACTGGTTCGAGCAAACAGCTCGTGCGCTGGATGCATTTCCTGTGGTCCAACCGTTCGCCCAAGCGCGCTGGCTCGGTCGTGAGGGTGGTATGATCCATGAACGCCCAAGTATCGGCAAGGAACCTAGCCTACTTTACCGTTGTGTCGCTCACCCTGGTTTCGCGATGGCGGCAAGACGCGCGCTCTGGACACAGAAACGCGGTGGTCTCTATGAACATCTTGTCGTGGGCAACGGCGATGTGGGCTTTGCCGCTGCTGCTTTGAGCAATGATCAACCAGGTCACATCGTGATGAACCCGGCATTGAGAACTCACTATGACGCCTGGGCCACTCCGATAAAGGCATGGATCAAAGGCCGACCCATGGGCTTTGTTCAGGGCGCTGCCAATCACCTCTGGCATGGCGAGATGAAGGACCGTCGCTACTTGGAGCGCAATGAGGTGCTGATCAAAACCCTCGACCCATCCACCCATCTGACCCGTGCAGACAACGGCCTGCTGACCTGGACACCCGCAGCACCGTTCGGACTTCGCTACGCGATCCGGTCCCATTTCGCCAACCGCCGAGAAGACGGCTAACTCCCCATGATGACGATCACCTCCAATTCAGTTTCCATGACGGGCGACACCGCTCGTCAGTTCGCTCGCTTGTCACTTGCCATGCGCCACATGGGCAGAGGTTTAATGATGCAGCCAGGTGGCAGTTACATCTCGGCGGATGGATCTCCACTGCCCAGCGAGGAGCAGATCACTGCCGCACTTGCTGCCGCAGAACAGAACCGTCTCCGAGCTCGTGTGCCAGTCATCAGCGCACGTCAGTTACGCCTCTGGCTCCATGGTGCAGGTCTGTTGGAGCAGATCCCGATGTTGATTGCCGCCTTGTCCGAGCCGCAACGAACCACCGCACAAATCGAGTGGGAGTTTTCGAGCGACTATCAGAGAGATCATCCACTCGTGACCCATCTCGGAGCAGCACTCGGCATGACGAGCGCCGACATGGATCTGGCGTGGAAGCAGTCAGCGGGGCTCTGATCTTCGTTGCGCAACAGACTTTGATCACGAACTGCTTTTCTTGTTCCACACGGAATTGATCTCCGAATCGTTCGGAATGAGGTGACCGTAGTGGTCCTCAACAACATCGACACGATCACCAAGCCACCGAGCTACCTTGTAAATGGATGTGCCTCTTGAGACATGCAGGCTGGCGAAGGTTCGGCGCAAGTCATGAAAAGTGAGTTTCTCAAATCCACATCGCATGGCAATGTTTTCAAAAGAAGTCCTGAAATCAAATCTGTAGCGGTAGGCTCCGTGCTTCACTTCAGGTTCCAGCATAAAGGGTTCCTTGATGGTGTAATTGTTGCGCAACCATTGGATGAATTCATCGGTGAGCGGGACTGTTCGATTGTCGCGGTCTTTCGGCTGAAAGGTGTCCGTCGCCTGGATGTGAAGCAGTCGGCCATCCAAGTCGAACCAGTTTGGACGAGCCTCAATAATCTCCAATTTGCGTAGCCCTGCGTGAAGTCCGCAATACAGCGCGAACTTCAGACCTGGATTCCCCTCCGAAGCATCCAGGAGCTTTTGAGCCTGAGCAGGCAGTAGAAAATTTCTCCTGCGTCGCATGGGCAATTTCGGCATTTTAATCTCCTTGGTCACATCCCGAGCGAGCTTTCCCCTCTCAACCATCCACTTCAGCCAGCAGTGAACCAGGTTCATATAAGCGACAGCAGTGTGTGGATTGGATTTCCGGTGGTGATCAAACCACCTCTGCAGGCACTGCCGCGTGATGTTTCGCGGACAAGTGATTTCCATCATGGAAACAAACGACTGCAACACGTAACGCCTGGAGGTGAGCGTTGATGCCGACAGCCCGTCCTCCTTTTTTTGCTCGAGGTAGGCGGCAATTTCGACTTCGCATGACTCTAATTCTTCACGGGCGGTCGTAGCCGCGCGATTCATGATTTCTTCGGCCCTCACGATAGCCTCCGCTTCTTTGATTGTGCCTAAAGCGACGCGTATTTGAGGAGCTCCCGGAATAGGAGTGAAGCGGATCCACCAGCCTTGTCGACGTTTGTACAAACCTTTCATATCCCAGGAACCATAGTCAAAATGGTCTGAAGTCCGGCGAATTGGGGGGTGCCTTGGGGTGCCTGCGCGGTTGGGAACATAAAAGTCCCAGCGTGTGCTAAAGTGCGTGTGCTAAAAGGGCCAAATGTGTGCTAAAAAGCGTGTGCTAAAGTTTGCAGATATAGCAGAAATTGCCAACAGCCTCCCTTTCAGAAGTCCTTCATTTTGAAGGACTTAAAGTGGTCGGGCCGGCGAGATTCGAACTCACGACCTCTTGCACCCCATGCAAGCGTTCTACCAGGCTGAACTACGACCCGACCTTTTCGCAGAGCAGCGTTGTCGCCGCTCGGCTGGGGGCGCGCATTTTGGTGCGGGCAGAACTCTTTGCAACCAAGATGTTTAAGCCTGCGACACTTTCGTTTTATCGCTCGGTGAACCACGCACCCAGCCATTCAAGATGAAGGCCAAGCCGATGACCACCATGAACACCGAAAAGAACTGTCCGCGCGTGAGTCCCATAATCCCTTCGGCTCCAGAATCCGGCTGGCGCACAAACTCCAGACCGATGCGAGCGATGGCATACAGGATGAAGAAAAGACCTGTGATGATGCCATGTGGCATACGCGGCCAGCGCAGCCGAATGGCCAGCAGAATGGCGGTGAGAAAGAGTCCCTCGCCCAGCGCTTCATAGAGCTGTGATGGATGACGCGGATGAAGCATGGCCTCCAGCGCTGCTTTGCCACCACCCTCCTTTTCAAAGAAAGCGATGATGTCTGGACTGTGCTGAAACCCTGGCGGCAACGAGATCGGCGTACCGCCCTGCTGCACAAAATCCTCGTGTAGAATCTCCGTCGGAAACTTCACCGCCCAGGGCACATTGGTCACGCGGCCAAACAACTCGCCATTGATGAAATTGGCGATGCGACCGCAGAAGATGCCGAGCGGCGCACCGCACACCAGCGTGTCGCCGATGCCCGCCCAGGAGATCTTGTGCCGCCACGAATACCAGAGGCAAAACAACGCCACGCCTGCGATGCCACCATGACTGGCCATGCCGCCCTGATGGATCATGAAGATCATCCACGGACGCTCCACGAAACTTTCCCAATCATAGAGCAGGATGTAGCCAATACGTCCGCCAAGCACGACGCCAAACAGCGCCACCAGCGTGATGAAGTCCGCCACCTGTGCAGGCTTGATCTCCGACAGTCCACGCTTTGCCAGAAACAGCATCACCCGATACGCCAGATAAAAGCCGAGCACATACGCCAGCCCATACCAATGCAGCGCGATGCTGTCTGTGAAGCGCAGCATGAATGGACTGAGGTCGTGCAGGTAATAAGCGAGGCTGGCGGTCATGGTGGCCGCGAGTCATCGTTTCAGCCTCAGCCTCCAGCAAGTGAAACTAGGGGGAGTGTGTGAGATGGGCGATATTGATCTTTTGAGCGGTTTATTTCACTACGGGGCGCAGGATCATGCTGCGGTAGTCCACGTTGGTGTGATCGCCCTGGAGGTAGATGGGGCCGGGCTTGAATTCATCACTGCTCATCGCGCCGCCTGTGCAGCCGAGCACGGGTTGGTTGTCGATGATGGTCTTGCCATTGAGGATCACGGTGACGTGACGGTCCACAAGCGTGATGTCCAGAGTCTGCCATTCACCGATCGGCTTTTCAGCATTCACACTTGGAGTGATGCGACTGTAGAGCGCACCCATGTGATGGGAGTCGAGCGGCTTGCCGAAGCTCTCCATGATCTGCACTTCATAGATGCCGCGAAGGTAGATGCCGCTGTTGCTGCCTTCGGAGGTGCGGACTTCGGTCTTGAGATTAAAATCTTCAAACTCAGCCTCGGTGCGGAGGTTGCCGAAGTGCTTGTCCTTCTCTTTCACTACGCGGTTGATGAGTGCGCCATCTTCCACGCTCCAGCCGTTGTCTGCCTTGTCATTCATGAGCTTCCAGCCGGTCAAATCCTTGCCATTGAGGAGTGCGATTGGGTCGCCATATATCACCTTGGAAAGATCAGGTGTGGCTGGAACAGCGGGAATGCGATTTCCGCTGAGGTCGGCGGATTTGCCGACTTCTTTGCCTTCAGCATTGCGCTTCACGGTGGTCAGTTTGATGACATCGCCTTCGACTTTTCCAGTCAATGTTTCAGTCGTCACTTTGCCTTCTTTGTTCTTCTGCTCGCGTGTCACGATCAGCGTGTCGCCATCCACCTTTGTGGATGCTGTCGGCACGACGCTGCCGCCTCCCCAAAGGACGCTGGAACTGAAAGCGCCATCCTTTTCCACCACACCGAGCCAGCCTGCGCCACCGCCAGGAATGGTCAGTGCCCAGCGGCCCGTGAAGACGGAGTCCGCGCGCAGGTTACTGGTGAAAGAAAGGCCGAGAAGAAGGGAAGCAGTAATGGGTCGGATCATGATAGGGCGGATAAAACGCAGCCGAACGACTGGTTTATCGCCCGCCTATTCATCCTTTGCGAGCATCGCTTTGAGTCCGGCGAAGAAGTTGGTGTTCTCCTCTTGGCTGGGCGTTTCCTTCATGTGCATCGTGTAGTCCATTTCATCGACATACGTGCGGTCGAGTTCTTTGAGGAATGGGCTGGGTAGCTCGGTCTGCTTTTGCCCCCACTTCATGCGGTAGCGGACATAGCTGAGCGTGAGTTTTTGCCGCGCGCGCGTGATGCCGACGTAAAACAGACGGCGCTCTTCATCGACGCGACCCTCTTCATAGCTGCGCTTGTGTGGTAGGATCCCCTGCTCGATACCGGGCAGATAGACGATGGGGAACTCCAGACCCTTGCTGGCATGGAGGGTGATCAAACACACGCCTTTCTTCTTCTCGATGTCGTCCTTGTCTTCACGCTCGTCGTTGAGCGTGACTTCATCGAGGAAGCCTGCCAGGCCGTCCTTTTTGTTACGCTCCTGATAGTTGCCGAGCTGGTTGAGGAACTCAGCGAGTCCGTTTTCCCAACCGTGAAATTCTTCCGGCTTTTTGGCGAGCTTTTGCAGGTACTGCATGTACTCCACCTCCAGGATCAGCGCCTCAGTCATGGTGACGAGATCTGTGCCGTGGGTGGAGGCTGAGGCGGCGTATTTGCAAATGATCTCCGTGAATGCGCGGACGGCGTTGCGTGATTTTTCAGGGATCTGGCGGAGGAAAGATTCATCACAGAGCGCGACCCACACACTGAACTGCTTATGCATGCTGTGGTCCAGTGCCAGCTCTGCGGTAGTGCCTCCGATGCCGCGCGTGGGTGTGTTCAGGATGCGTAGCAGAGAGATGTCATCATGCGGATTGTGCAGCACCGTCAGGTAGCTGAGCACGTCTTTAATTTCACGCCGGTCAAAGAAGCTGCGCGCTCCGACGACGCGGTAGGTGATCTTTCTCTGCCGGAAAGCCTGCTCTAAAATGCGGCTCTGATCATTGGTGCGGAAGAGCACGGCATAGGACTCCCAAGGCTCTTTGTTATTGAAGTAACCGGCCTCGATTTCTTTGGCGATCATCTCCGCCTCTTCCAGATCATCTTGCGCGGCGACTAGGCGCACGGGATCATTGCCCGTGTTCCGGCTCCAGAGTGATTTGGGGCGGCGACCTGCGTTGTTTTTGATCAGGCTATTGGCCGTATGCAGGATGGCTGTGGTGGAGCGGTAGTTTTCCTCCAGCTTCACTACAGTCGGATCGGGGAAGAAGTTCTCAAACTCGGTAATGTTGGTGATCTCCGCACCGCGCCAGCCATAAATCGACTGGTCATCATCCCCCACGACGCAAACATTGTAGGGCGCTGGCACTAGCGCACGCAGCAGGCGCATTTGCAGGGAGTTCGTGTCCTGAAATTCATCCACCGTCACAAAGAGATGACGCTGCTGAAGTGTGGCGCGCACGATGCCGTTTTCTTCCAGCAACTTCACGCCTAGGCAGAGCAGATCGTCGAAGTCCATGACGTTCAGCGCGCGCATCTCGTCAGCGTATTTTTCAGCCACCGCAGCATAGAGATCCAGCTTTGGGTCGCCGATCTCTTCAGCGTTGTTCTTGGCCTTACTGATGCGCGCCAGGGCCTTTTGCGGATCGAGCGTCTCTTCCTTTACGAGCAAGCTTTTGAGCACGCGCTTCATCAGGCTGATCTGCTCACTTTGGGAGTAAATGACGAAGTTCTTCTTGTAGCCCACATGCTCTGCGAACTCGCGCAGCAGCTTAGCACAAAAGGCGTGGAAGGTGCCCACAATAACCTTTTTACCCAGATCCCCCCGGCACATGTCTTTCACACGTTCACGCATTTCAGCGGCGGCTTTGTTGGTGAAAGTGACGGCTAAGATGTGCTCCGGCTTGATGCCTTCATTAATCATGAAAGCGACTCGGGCCGTGACCACGCGCGTCTTACCAGTGCCTGCGCCAGCTAGGATCAAAAGTGGCCCATGGATGTGGGTCGCTGCTTCTCGCTGCTGGGGATTTAGGGTGCCGGTGAATCCGCTCATGTGGTGTGCTTCGTTTGGATGAGCCGCGCGCGGATGCAAGCAGAAGTCGATTTGACATGATAGGTCTGACGTCAGTGATTTGAGATCCAGCCGATCTATCTCTTTATTCCTATTTTATTTGGCTTTTTGGGTCTCCCACCAGGCGTCGATGGTCGGTATGTCGAAGAGGCGGAATTTACGACCGATGCGCTTTTCAAACGTGGTCTGGGCCTGTTTGGCGACATCGAGTGAAGGGTCTTCTTTGATGGCTTTGAGCAGGGCTGCGTTGGTGGTTTTGTCACTGCTGGCACGCAGGAGGTAGGCGCTGCGGAGGCGGTTTTCCCAGGTTTGCTTGCGGTCTTCAAGCAGGGTGGTGAGCTGGGCTGGGGTGAGATCGGCCTCGGTGCGGAAGGGGTTGTTTTTGAAAAGCTCCTGCAGCGGCAGAGTGTAACCGGGATCGATGCTGGTGCTGAAGTCGTAATAATTTTGGACGCGACGGAACTCAGCCTGGCTGGCATGAAGGAGATGCTTCATAGCGGGGTCAAGCATGGCGTCCACGAGGGCCTGAAGAGATTCGCGACTGCCTGTGGTGATTGCTTTGTCGGCATATTCACTGAGGCGATTACGCTCTTTGAGAAGGATGAGTTCGCTGAGGGTAGGTGAGACGTTGGGCATCATAGCAGCGACCTGTGAGGCCTCTCCGACGGTTGCGCGTGAGGCGTCGGCACTCGGCACAAAGGAACTCTGCTTGAGTACTAGGGCCATGCGGTCTGCCATCTCCTGAAGGCGGGTTTGGGTGCGTTCACGATCTCCGTTTTGGGAGTCGATCTGCTTTTGCAAGGCGATGATTTGATCGGTGGCACGACTGAGCTTGGATTCAAGCACGGTGGTGTCAGTAGTGGAAGTTGGCGACGGCGTGATAGTCTGCTGCTGCAGATGGGGAGCGATGGCGGAGCGATGAAACCATATGGCGGCCATGAAAAGCAGCAGCAGGATGCCTATCTGGGCGATGATGAATTGGGACCACCCGAATCGCCGCTGGCGTAGATTTTCATGCATAACTTGCGCGGCTTCAATCAGTGGATCTTTTTCAGGATCATTGAATGGGTTTTTTCGACTGGCGCTCTTGCTCTTGGTAGTAGGGCCTGGCTCGGGGTTGAAAAAGTCCTTGGAATCGCTCATGCAGTAGGGTGTCTCCCACGTAAAGCCACGCTGAACGAAAAATCCAGGGGAGGATATCTTGTCGTTTCTGCCATGCATCGCTAAGGTGCAGTTTTCACAGCCATGAATATTTCTGCGGCTCATGCACCCATTTCATCTTCTGATGTGACTTTTCGACGAACGGCGTTGGGTGTCGGCACCGTGCTTTTGGTCGTATTGCTGAGTCTGTGGCCCTATCAGCATTGGGATTTTACAGAGCGCAGCAGTGTGATCGGCGGGATCATTCGGAAGGCGCAGCAGGACTCGGAGTGGTGGTTCTGTCTGGTCACACCTTTCATTGTCGGTTGGCTCGTCTGGCGGATGCGTATGACTCTGAGTCGCCTGCCTATGATTGGCTCTTGGCTGGGGGTTCCTGTCCTGCTTTTCGGCATGGTGATGTATTGGTTCGGTTATAAGGCTGATACGGCCTACCCAGGCTATCTGGCTGGACAACTTCTGACGCTGGGTTTGATCCTCACTCTGGGCGGTGGGGGCTGGTTGAAGCAGTTGTTTTTCCCGTGGGCATTCCTGGTCTTTACTTGGCCGATGCTACCATTGGAAAATCTGCTGGCGGTGCCACTGCGCATGATGGCGGCGCAGTTTTCAGGAATCGTACTTAACCTCGTCGGTGTCGATGTCGTGCGTGAGGGCACGGGGCTGCATTCGGCGGCGAATGAGGCACGGGGACTGATCCAGGGACAGCTCTTTCAGCTCGATGTGGAGGAGCCGTGCAGCGGCATACGCTCACTGTTTTCACTGATGATGATCAGCGCGCTTTATGGCTGGATCTCACTCAAAAGCTGGCTGCCGCGCGGCTTGCTGTTTGCTACGGCTATCCCACTAGCGATCTTGGGTAACATCGTGCGCATGGTGCTACTGGCGCTTGGTAGTCTGTGGTTTGGCTCCGAGTTTGCCATCGGGCGCAATATTGATGGCAATCAGGAGATGAGTTTCTTTCACAGCATGGCGGGCTTTACCGTCTTTGGCGTGGCAATGGCTGGGATGTTTGCGATTTGCACTCAGCTAGAGAAGCGCATGGACAAGCGGCCTGTGGTAAAACCTGTGGAGGCGGAACCTGCGTTGGCGCGTCAGACGAATTCGTGGTTTTTCTTGGCCGCCGTCATCGGCATTCTAGGTGGTGGATTATCCTTCTGCGCCTTCACGGATGCGAGCTATCAGGTAGATCCTGCGGGGATCAAACCAGACATGCCTAATGTGCTAGGCGGCTATGTCAGCAACGAGCAACCAATGACGGCTCGTGAGCAGTCGATGCTCAACGAAGATGTGCGTATCGAGCGTCGCCTCTACACGAAGCCTGATCGTGTGGTTTTAGCCACGGTTGTGCTGAGTGGTGCGGAGAAGCGGTCGCTGCATCCCCCAGACGTTTGCCTGCCCGCCCAGGGTTGGCTCATTGCCAGTTCAACACCCATCGAGGTAGATCTTGGGGGTGGTCGGCTGGTGACGGCGACGCTGATGAATATGTACCGTAATGTGCAGGCTGAAAATGGTCAGCGGGCGCGCATTCGTGCCTTTAACATCTTTTGGTATCTTGGTTCAAACGGCACGACTTGCGCAGGCTATCAAGAGCACTTGGTGAGGACTTACTCAGATGCCTTCTTCAAGAATATCAATCACCGCTGGGCGCTGCTAACGTTCTTTGTGCCGATCAAAAACTCTCCAGGTGGCTTCGATGACCCATTCGCTGAACTCAGTGCGTTGGAGGAGGCTAAGGACTTCATCAAAAGTCTCATTCCGCCGATGCTGGTGAAATGAAAACGGGGTTGTTCGATTGATCGACCGAACAACCCACATTCATGTCTTTAACCAAGCTCGGCGATGGCTTCATCAAAGGCCTCTGCCATGACGGCGATGCCTTCTTCGAGCGCATCGAGAGGGATGGTGAGCGGTGGGCAAATCTTCACCGTCTGGCCCCAGGCACCAACGGGCGCGAAAAACAGCAGGCCTTTTTGATAGCAGAGTTCGATGACGCGATGAGCCAGATCATGATCAGGCTGCTTGGTGCCACGCTTCACGGTTTGCAGACCTGCGACGAGTCCAACTCCGGTGACGTTGCCGATGTGCTCGGGATGCTTGGCCTGGATGGCTTTGCAGGCAGCTAGCAGGATGGGGCCGAGGCGGGCGGCATTGCCAGTGAGATCTTCACGCAGCAGTTTACTGATATTGGCGAGAGCGGCGGCGCAGCAGACGGGATTTCCCGAGTGCGTGCTGGTCATGGAGCCGGGCGGAAATTGATCCATGATGTCGGCACGGCCAATCACGGCGCTCAGGGGGAGGGAGGACGAGATGCCTTTACCACAGCAGATGAGGTCCGGCACCACATCGTAATGCTCGAAGGCCCAGAACTTGCCCGTGCGGCCAAAGCCGGACTGCACTTCATCAAAGGTCAGTACCACATCATGCTCGGTACACCATGCACGCAGTTTTTGGACATACTCCACAGGCGCAAAGTCGGGTCCAACGCCCTGATAACTTTCCATGATGACGCCAGCGATCTGGGCGGGCTTTATGCCACTTTGTTCGATGCCTTTTAGGAAGCCCTCAAAGCTACTGTCGGCCTCCCAATAAGTGTCGGGGAAGGGGACGTTAATGATGGCTTGATCAAGGTTCACGATCCAGCTTTTCTGGCTGGCCATGCCGCCTGCTTGCTGGCTGGCCAGTGTGCGCCCGTGGTAGCCGCGCTCGAAGCCGACGATGCCGATTTTTTCGCGTCCGCCGACCTGAATTCCGTGCGCGCGGGATAGCTTGATAGCGCACTCGGTGGCCTCGCTGCCGCTGCTCAGGAGAAAGACTTTCTTCAAAGGTTCTGGCGATACGCTGGCGATCAGTTCGGCCAGTGCTGGCCGCTCCTCACTGGGGAAGACGTAGTTGTGAATGAGGCCGCTATTCACCTGATCGATTATGGCCTGCCGCACTTCGGGCACGCCGTGACCGCAGTTTGTGACGAGCACGCCACTGCTCCAGTCGAGCCAGCGATTGCCGTATTTGTCGAAGACGGAGATGTTCTCTGCCCGATCCCAAACGATGGGCGGCATCCCGCGCATGGAGAGTGGCTCAAATTGGCGACTGCGCTCGATGTGCTGGAGGGAATCCGGGTGCGGAACCTGAGTGCAAATGGTGCGGTATTGAGTGGAGACGTGTGGGACAGTCTGGGGGGTGGTGTCGAATTCTTTGCCCATGGGGTTGGAGTGCGCTGATGAACGCCATCGATCATCGCTGGAGGTCGCTGCCGTCGCTACTCGCAAACTGGCGGCTGTGGGTATTTTTGTGATGGCCGAGATCAATGGGCGAAAATCCTGTACATCAGAAGCTACGTAGGTCGGCTGATGAACTTGGCTTGGGTCACTGTGAATCCAGACAGCCAGGCTTTATATTTATGGTATTTATGGTTGAAGCTTTAAAGTGGGCGGCTTATACTTCGGATAAGTTAATTAGTTGAAACGTGTCGTCATGAAGAAACTGAATTGTCAGTCCCCTCACTGGGAGCAGCTGCCGCAAGCCATTTGGTTGGCTTTTTTGATCGTGATCTTGATCTCCGCCGGACCACTCAAAGCTGGCTCATCGAGCATCGTGGGTTGGTATTCCGTGACTGTACCGCAGGGGAACTCAAGCTGGACCTGTGGGCTGGTGTGCGCGGACCTTTATCAGGCTGCCTCTGTCACTGTGACCGCTGATGTGGATGGGAAAGCGCTGGTGAGTTTTTCATCTCCAGGCTGGACCGGTGGCGAGTTCACCCGGCACTACGCCGAGCCTTTGACAGGAGCCAGTGCAGGTCTGGCCATTGATGTACTTTCCAACACGACAGACACGCTGAAGCTCGATACCACACCTGCGGCCTCGGGGCTGAGTAGCGGCATGGTTTTCATCCTGCGGAAGCACGCCACACTCGGCGGCCTCATGCCTGATGGCGGTGGGTTTCTCGCATTCAATGACAGCATCGGCCTCTTTGAGTCCAATGGCGCGCAGAAGCTTTACTATTGGAATGGCACCCACTGGTATGCCAGTATCGGTAGCAATGCCAACGACGTGGTGGTCCGCCCAGCACAGGGTTTCATCATCCAGTTAAACAGCGCGCTCACGCTCACTTTGGGCAAAGGCGACGTGGCTTATGTGAAGAGCACGCCCACGAAAATCAGGGTCAGCAGTGGCGTGCCTAATCTCGTCGGCGCGCTGAATCCCCTGGGCACCACCACCACACTCGGCGCACTCGGTATCACCAGCAGCATGCAGGCTTTCAATGATTCCGTCGTCACCCTGAATCCCGGCACTCTCGCCCAGACGGCCACCTATTTGAGCAATGGTAGCAATCTCTTCAATGGCAGCGGCGATGCGACCAACACCGCACTCCCCGCAGGCACCAGCATCGTGATCAATGTGGATGCCGGCAAAGCTATCAACCTTTCACCTGTGACCGTGGCACCATGAAATTCACCTTTCTTTGCCTGCTCACCTTATTCGCTCTGGGCTTCAATCCAGCGCAGGCAGGCGGGGTCACAATCACCAGTTCAGGTGGCAGCCAGCTCAAGCTGAAAGACGGTGCCGCACTGCCTCAGGGCTGTGCGATTCGCATCGGTAGCTTCAATCTCCCAGATGCCACGCGGGACGCGATACTCGCCGCCGCTCGTGATTACGCTGCGCTGAAAAATTGGTTCAAGCCGCTAGCTGAAGGCGTGACTAATGCAGGCACCGTAGAGCAGCCCAATGGCACAGGCCTTTGCCTGTGCGTGAATGGCTTTCCGGCAGCGGGGAACATCTTTGGTACCATCAGTGACATCAGCACTGGCTACATGCCCACAGGCACGCGACTTTACCTTTGGGTATTCAATCATGCCAATCCTGCACAGGCTACCCAGTGGGGTATCTTCACCGCCACCGCTTGGCTAGCTCCGCAGGCACTCGGTAGTCAGGCGATCTCCACCGCTGCGAGCGTGCAGGTCGTTCAGGGTAGCACTGGAACTCAGCAACTCCGCCTGCGCGACATCCCTGCAAGCTACGGCAACTGGACTTGGCAAAGCTATCCCGCCAACGCCACCGCACCCACACTCGATGCGAGTGCCGATCCTGATGGTGATGGCCTAGCCAACATTGCTGAATACGCCTGGAAGCTGAATCCCAACTCATCTGACCAGACGCGCACCACGCTCACCACAGGCACTGACAGCATTGTCGTCTTCAGCTTTAAAAGCCCACGCAACAGCCCTGACGTCGCGGTCAGTGTTGAGTGTTCACCTGATCTCAAAACATGGTCCCCATCCACCTCCGTCATCGTCTCAAGCGATGCTGATTTCGACACTCGTGAATGTGCTGCCACGTCCGGCGCACGCTGCTTCTGGCGTGTTCGGTTCGCCGCTGCGCCCTGACCTTCCGCACGTCTCACCCAGTCATGCAAAACGTCCTCTCATCCACCCTTTTGATGCTGCTACTCATCGGCGCAGTGCCTTCACAGGCCTCGGTGACGATCACGGTAAACAGCAACGGCGGCTCGCCCTATGCTGATAGCAGTGGCAGTGCTCTCAGCACGACCAGCGTCGTCCGTGTCGGTTACTTTGATGTCTCCGCACCAGGCAGCCTGCTCACACTGCAAACCAGCAATGACTTCAACGCAGTGAACTCTCTTTTCCGCCCACTGGGTGAGGGGCAGGTCGGCGGCGGCACCATCAATCAGGTGGGGTCACTCACGAACTATCTTGTTGTTAACGGTCAGTTCTCTCCCGGAGCACTCTTTGGTCAAATCACAGGCATCGACGCCTCATACATCACCCCCGGCAGCGACCTTTCCGTTTGGATCTTCAACGGCTCCGATCCCTCTTCCGCCGCAGAGTGGGGGATTTTTTCTGCCACGACACGCCCTTTGGCTAACTGGGATTTCCCCAATGATCTCGGCTCCAGCACGCTCTCCACCTCTGAAATTGATAATGTCATCCGAGGCTTCGATTCAAGCACTCAATTCCAGCTCAGCTCGGTCATTGCGGTGCCTGAGCCCAGCGGGCTGCTACTCCTTCTGATCACCGGCTTTTGCCTCATCCGTCGTCGGCGTCATTGAGTTTCACTTCTTATGACATCGTTTCTCCGCTCACGCTTTGTGCTGATACTCGCCGTTCTCGGCGTAGGCATTTCGTCAGCCCATGCTCAGCAATCCGCTGCGCGTATTTGGAATGAGCAACTGCTCTCTGCTATCAGGCTCAATGTGCCAAACCCACCCGCTCACGCGCGCAATCTACACCACACAGCCGTGGCGATGTATGATGCCTGGGCTGCCTATGACGCCACCGCTGTCGGCTATCTCTACAATGAAAAAGTGACGCCACTGCCGCCCGATATTGAAGCGGCTCGTCATGAGGCCATCAGCTACGCCGCGTATCGAGTACTCAGAGCGCGCTTCGCTTCACCTGCCGCAGGCCACGCCATCTCTCTGGCTAGTTTTGATGCCAAACTCACCCAGCTCGGCTACTCGACCGCGACAGCTCAGTCCGCCATCACGAGCGGCACCACGCCAGCGGAAGTCGGCAAGCGTATCGGCCAGATGCTGCTTACTTGGGGCGAACAGGATGGCTTCAGCCAAGCCGCGTATCCACAGGCTTACGACGCCACCATCAATTCCAACCTCAATGTCCCGCTCTCCGTTCTTGGCACGAATATTTTCTTCCAGCCGAACATGCCACTTGGTTTCGGCATACCAGCAAACACCGACCCAAATCTCTGGCAGCCACTTTCACTGAGCAATAGCGTTTCACAGAACGGCATCTCGACTCCAAGTGGCGTGCAGACCTTTGTCGGCGTTCAGTCACTTGCCACTGTCCCCTTCAGCCTAACGCGGACCGATACGACCAAGCCATGGCTCGATCCCCATGGCGGCCCCTCACGCCTGAGTACAACCAATGCTCCAAGCGCCAGCGACGCTGCCTATAAAGACAACTACCTTGACGTCTTGCGCAAAAGCGCTGCGCTCAACGACACCACGCTCATCGACATCTCACCTGGAGCGGTAGGAAATAACCCACTTGGAGCCGATACAGGCACAGGGCGTGCCACCAACCCTGTCACAAGCCAAGCCTACCCGGTTAACCAAGTGTCTCGTGGAGATTACGCGCGCGTCCTCGCAGAATATTGGGCTGATGGGCCGAACTCCGAGACTCCACCCGGCCACTGGCATGTCCTCACCAATGAGGTCGCTGATGATGTCGATACCGTTAAAAAAATTGGTGGCACTGGCCCGACCGTTAACAGCCTCGAATGGGACATCAAGAGCTACCTCGCCGTCTCCGCAGCAACTCACGATGCCGCATGTGCCGCTTGGTCTTTGAAGCGCTACTACTCAGGACCGCGCCCCATCACCGCCATCCGCCACATGTGCAGTAAAGGCCAATCTTCCGACCCCAATGGCCCGGCCTACCACACCGAAGGCATACCACTTGAAGCCGGTGTTGTGGAAGTGATCACCGCTGCCAGTGTCGGCACTCAAGGCGCTCCTGGGAAGCATTTTCAAATCTGGGATGTCGCCACAAACGCCTATCAATCAGGTAGTAGCTTCATCAACCAAATTGCCGTCTTCTCCTGGCCTGGCGAGCACCCCGATAACGCAGCCGCGCCTTCCATCGCCACGAATCAAAGCACGGCGCGGTGGATGCTCGGAAAGGACTGGTTGCCCTTCCAGCGCAAGACCTTTAACACTCCAGCTTTTCCGGGCTACATCTCGGGTCACTCCAGCTTCTCCCGCGCCGCTGCCGAAGCACTGACTCGTCTCACTGGCAGTGCCAATTTCCCTGGTGGTTTTCACAACCGAATCATCCCGGCCAACTCACTGCAAATCGATCTCGGTCCTAGCACCAATGTCGAGCTGCAATGGACCACCTATTATGATGCCGCCGATCAGGCCGGCCAGTCACGCCGTTATGGTGGCATTCACCCTTATGAAGATGACTTTCATGGTCGTGAAATCGGTGCGCAGGCAGGCATCTCCGCTTTCACCAAAGCTGAAAAATTCTGGACAGGCAGCATTCAGAGCGAGTCCATCCAGCCCATCGTCACTCTTCAGGCCAATGGCGATGCGCTGGTGACTTGGCCCACGGTGCCCGGACGTTTTTACAAGGTCCAGAAGTCCACCAACTTCAGCACCTGGAGCGATGCCAACACCAAGATCTTTGCCACAGCCGCCACACTGAGTTCAGCCATCACCGCACCTGCCATTGGCACGATTTATAAGGTCATCGAAACCATCCCCAGCGCGGCTCGTGCTTGGAACGAACTGCTCCTCGCTGCTATCCGCCGCAACGTGCCAAATCCGCCCGCTCACGCCCGCAACATCTTCCACACTGCTGCGGCGATGTACAGCGCTTGGGCCGCCTACGACAGCACCGCCATCGGCTACATTCACAACGAAAAAATCACCCCATTGCCTGGCGACATCGAAGCCGCACGGCATGAAGCCATCAGCTACGCAGCCTACCGCGTTCTTAGCGCGCGCTTCGCATCACCCACTCAGGGCTTTGCAGCCTCTCTCGCTAGTTTTGACACGCAGCTCACCGCCATGGGCTACTCTACGACTATCGGACAGTCTGCCGTCACCACGGGCACCACGCCCGCAGAGTTGGGCAAACGCATCGGTCAGGCGATCCTCACTTGGGGCAGTGGCGATGGCTTCACCAACACCACTTATCCCCAAGCTTACACGACAGCCATCAACCCCAACATGGACTCTGCTAAGAGCCTCAGCGTGCTCGGTAACAACGGTGAGTTTCCTTCCCGCTCAAACATGCCCCTCGGCGTCGGTGTGCCCTTTGGTACTGATCCTAATTTCTGGCAGCCACTCGCCCTCTCCACCAGCGTCACTCAAAACGGCATCCCCACACCCGGCGGCATCCAGGGCTTCGTCGGAGTGCAATCACTGGCCACCGTGCCCTTTGCACTGACTCGCAGTAATCCATCAAAACCTTGGTTAGACCCTTTTAATGGTCCTTCGAAGCTCAGCGTCCTTGGCAGCCCGAGCGCCTCGGATCAGATCTACAAAGATGGCGCACTCGCCGTCATCCGCGCCAGCAGCCAACTCAATGCTGAGGACTTGATCGACATCTCACCCGGCGCGCTCGGCAACAATCCGCTCGGGGAGGATACAGGCATTGGCCAAGTCACCAATCCAATCACCGGGCAGCCCTATGCCGCCAGCACCACCAAGCGCGGCGATTACTACCGCGTCCTTGCTGAGTTTTGGGCAGATGGCCCCAACTCCGAAACCCCGCCCGGCCACTGGCAAGTGCTCGCCAATGAGGTCGCCGATGACGCCGATACCGTGAAGCGCATCAAAGGTGCTGGCCCCATCGTCAACGACCTCGAATGGGATGTGAAAACCTACTTCTCAATCGGTGCTGCAACCCATGATGCCTCCTGCGCCGCCTGGGCTTTGAAGCGCTACTACTCAGGTACGCGACCCATCACCATGATCCGCTACATGGGCAGTCTCGGACAAAGCAGTAATCCAGCCGGACCCGCCTATCACAGCCAAGGTTTGCCTCTGGAGACAGATGTCTGCGAAGTCATCACCAACGACACCGCAGCTCCAGGTGGTAAGCATGAACTCATCTGGAATGTCTATACCCAAAGCTACGACCCTGGCTTCCTGCACACCGACGAAATTGCCGTCAAATCATGGCCCGGCGAGCACTTGGAAAATCTCCCCGCGCCCAGCATCGCCACGCATCAAAGCAGCGTGCGCTGGATGCTTGCCAAAGATTGGCTACCCTTCCAGCGCAAGACTTTTAACACGCCCGCCTTCCCCGGTTACGTCTCTGGTCACAGCACCTTCTCACGAGCCGCCGCAGAGGCACTCACGCTGCTTACTGGCAGTGCCAATTTCCCCGGCGGTTTTCATCATCACGTTGTCGCTGCGAACTCTCTCCAGATCGACCTCGGCCCCAGCGCCCCCGTCGATCTCCAGTGGTGCACTTATTATGATGCGTCGGATCAGGCCGGCCAATCACGCCGCTACGGTGGCATCCACGTTTCGGAGGACGACTACCATGGCCGCTTCATCGGTTCTCAGGCCGGCATCGGAGCCTTTGCGCTCGCAGAGAAATATTGGACCGGCAGCATCCTCACCGAGAAAGTCGTGCCCGCCATGACCATCCAGCCCGGTGGCAGTGTCACCATGAGTAGCACTACTCAGCGCGGCCTTTACTACCATCTTGAGAGCACGACCAATCTCACCCAATGGACTGCCGTCACGACACCCGTACGCGCCACCGACACCACACTCAGCTTCACTGATCCGACTCCCTTCAGCGCCACTCCGCCGCGCTTCTACCGCATCATTTGGGCGACTACGCCGTGAGTTGATCATTCTGCAGAATCTGCGACTCCGGCGTTATCGTTTCGGTTCCGTTATTGAAAGTGGTGAAGAGCCGCTTTATCTCCGCGCTCTTCTTTGAAGTCTTGATGAAACCTTTGCTCCCCATTTTTCTTTTCGCGCTCGCGCTTTCCTCCGCGTCTGCCGTGCTCCCTGATCCGCTGCCAAAAGCACCTGAACCGGTAGAGGATATTTTGCAGCTTCAGATCTTCCTCGACACGCATCTCTTTGGACCGGGAAAAGTGGATGGCCGCCCCGGTGAGTTCACGACGAAAGCGCTGAAGCATTACCAGCGCGCGCATGGTCTTCCTGAAACCGAGATCGGAGTGCACAATCTGGATCTCAGCAGCGTGTCGCAAAACTATGCCAGCTACACCATCCGCCCTGAAGATTTCACCTTCATCGGTGAGCTGCCGAGCAAGCCCGCCGAGCAGAGCAAAAAGAAGTACATGCCCTATGACTGCTTGATGGAGTTTTTGACCGAGCGCTTTCATAGCTCACCTGATTTCATTGAGTTTATCAACACGCCTCTGAAGATCAACGCCCTCAAGCCGGGTGATGTCATCAAAGTTCCCAGCGTTCAGCCCTTCCTCATCGAGGAGCTGACTCAGATCGCTAAGCTGCCAGAGATTCCTGAATTCAAGACCCGCGTCATCAAGATCGACACACGGGAAAAACTGCTCGCACTGTGGGATGGAGAAAAGCTACTCGCCAGTCTCCCCATCACGCCCGGCAGCGGCCACCTCGCCACACCGCCCGGCACTTGGCGCATCCTCGGCATCGCCCAGATGCCCACCTTTCGCTGGGATAAAAGCGTGCTCGAATACGGCGTGCGCAGCAGTGAATTCTACGAGCTACCTATCGGCCCGAATAACCCTGTCGGAGTCATGTGGATCGGGCTGAATCGCCCAGGCATCGGCATCCACGGCACGAACTCCCCACAGAGCATCGGTCGCACCTCCAGCCACGGCTGCATGCGCACCGCGAACTGGGATGTCGTGCGACTCGTAAAGATGATCACTCAAGGCATGACCGTGATCATCGAAGGCCCAGCTCCTGATCCAAGGCCCGTCATTGCCAAAGCCAAGGCTGTCGAGGTCGAAGAACCCATCCCTGCCGCGATCCCAATTGAAGAACCCAAGCGCGGACTCTTCAATTGGTTTCGCAAGAAGTAGGCTCGGCTAAACCACCACGTTCACCAGCTTACCTGGCACCACGATGACCTTCTTCGCGGGCTTGCCTTCCATGAACTCTTGAACGCGCGCGCTGGCTAGCGCGAGTGCCTCGATCTCTTCCTTCGTAGCAGCCAGTGGCACGCGCACTTTGTCACGCAGCTTGCCATTCACCTGGAAGACGATTTCGATCTCGTCTTCGATCAGCGCGGCGGGATCATAGCTCGGCCAGACGGTGTCGCTGAGGAAGCCAGTCACAGCCAAAGCTGGGAACTTGCTGGCGATGCGCGTATTCAGTTCATCCGCCACATGCGGGGCAAAAGGGCTGAGCACTTTCAGGAAGGTGACAATGGCAGCCACGGGCTTCACTTCCGCGCCGGTAAACGCATTCGTGCAGACCATCATCTGTGAGATGGCCGTGTTGAAGCTGAGCTTCTCGATGTCCTCGCCGCACTTCTTGATCGTCTCATGCAGTGCTTTGGTGAGTTGCTTATTGGCAGGCACATCTTGTAGGGCAGGGGACAGGCTCCACACGCCCTCCTCACTCTGCTGCATGACCAGACGCCACACGCGAGCCAGGAAGCGATAGACGCCCTCGACACCCTTCATGCTCCACGGCTTCACCTGCTCCAGCGGCCCCATGAACATCTCGTAGAGGCGCAGCGAGTCGGCACCGTATTCAATGACGACATCGTCCGGGTTCACCACATTGCCGCGTGACTTCGACATCTTCTGCCCGTCCTCGCCCATGATCAGACCTTGGTTCACCAGACGCTGGAACGGCTCCGGCGTGCTGACGTAGCCGAGATCAAAGAGCACCTTATGCCAGAAGCGCGCATACAGCAGATGCAGCACCGCGTGTTCCGTGCCGCCGACATAGAGATCGACGCCGCCGGGTTTGCCGCCGCCCATCCAATACTTCTCAGCTTCGATGCCGACAAAGCGTTCGCTGTTCTGCGCATCGCAGTAACGCAGGTAATACCAGCACGAACCCGCCCATTGCGGCATCGTGTTGAGTTCACGCGTCGCGGTGTCGGAATAGCGCACCCAATCCGTGGCTTTGGAAAGCGGCGGTTCCGGTGTGCCCGTGGGTCGGAAGTCTTCCAGCGTCGGTGGCAGCAGCGGCAGCTCGCTTTCAGGAATGCAGCGATGCTTGCCATCTTCCCACACGATCGGGAAAGGCTCGCCCCAGTAGCGCTGACGGCTGAACAGCCAGTCGCGCAACTTGAAGTTCACGGTGCCTTTGCCGATGCCTTTTTCTTCGAGCCACTCGGTGATCTTTTTCTTGGCTTCGAGTGTCGTTAACCCATCAAGAAATCCTGAGTTCACGGCGATGCCGTTATCTGTGTAGCCTTGCCATTCCTTAGCTTCGGGTGGCTGCACGACCTGCTTGATCGGCAGTTCAAACTTCATAGCAAACTCAAAGTCCCTCTCGTCATGCGCTGGCACAGCCATAATGGCTCCTGTGCCGTAGCCTTGGAGCACGTAGTCGGCGATCCAGATCGGGATCTTCTCGTCGTTCACTGGATTGATCGCATAAGCGCCGGTGAAGACGCCGGTCTTCTCTTTGGCGAGTTCCGTGCGCTCCAGATCGCTCTTGCGGGTGGTCTTCTCGCGATACTCCTCGACGGCGGCAAGCTGCTCCTCCGTGACGAGTTCATCGACAAGACGATGCTCGGGCGCGAGCACCATGTAAGTGGCTCCAAACAGTGTGTCAGGCCGTGTGGTGAAAACGGTGATCGTTTCGTCGATGCCATCGACCTGGAACTTCACATGCGCACCTTCGCTGTGGCCGATCCAGTTGCGTTGCAGCATCTTGATGCCCTCCGGCCAGTCGAGGCCGTCGAGTTCATCGATCAGGCGCTGCGCAAAAGACGTGATGCGCAGCATCCACTGGCGCATCGGGCGGCGCTCGACAGGAAACCCGCCGACCTCGCTCTTCCCATCCTGGACTTCTTCATTCGCCAGCACCGTGCCGAGTTCCGGGCACCAGTTCACCGGCGCTTCGCTGACATAGGCCAGACGGCGCGCGTCGATTTCATCGCGGCTCAGACCTTGCGCTTCGAGTTCGCTGATCGGGCGCGCTTTGCCTTCATCGCTCACATACGAGTTGTACAGCTTCAGGAAGATCCACTGCGTCCATTTGAAGTAACCCGGATCGGTCGTGTTCACCTCACGATCCCAGTCATAGGCGAAACCGAGGCGCTTCAACTGGCCGCGAAAGCCCTCGATGTTTTGCTCCGTCGTCGTGCGCGGATGCTGACCTGTCTTGATCGCATACTGCTCGGCTGGCAGGCCGAAGGCATCCCAGCCCATCGGGTGCAGCACATTGAAGCCGGACATCTTCTTGAAGCGACCGATGATGTCCGTGGCTGTGTAGCCCTCAGGATGGCCGACATGCAAACCTGCGCCGCTGGGATAGGGAAACATATCGAGCACGAAGTACTTCGGCTTCGAGGCATCGAAGTCCGCATCGCCGGGGTTCGGCGTGCGGAAGGCTTTCTTGGCCTCCCACACATCCTGCCACTTCGGTTCAAACTCAGAAAAAGGAAATGCTTTGCGCTGCTCGCTGCTCATAGGGGGCGCGAACAAGCCCAGATGAGGCCCAAGCGCAACTACGGAGCGCATGTGTGAGGTGGACTTATGTCAGCCCAGTCTCATCCCTTATCAGTTCATTGACGGCTATTTCAAAGTGGCATCGCTCTTCCCATCTGCCTGACGATAAAGCTGGGTGGGGATGAGCATCTGAGGTGGCACGTCCTCGCCCTTCGAGTGTTTTAGAAACGCCTTCACCACCTCGATCCCCATTTTCTCTGGGAACTGAATCGGGTCCGCGTAGATCTTGCCGTCGCGGATCGCCTGCTTGCCTTCGGGTTGGCCGTCGAACCCAATGATGACCACCTTCTCCGCACGTCCCGCTTTCTCCAGTGCCCCACGCGCCCCGAGTGCTGATGGGTCATTGATCGCAAAGATGCCGATCAGATCCGGGTTGGCTTGCAGCATGTCTTCTGCCGCCTTGTAGCCTTTGTCCTTCGCTCCGCCGCCATCGAGCTCGCTGACGATCTCGATCTTCGCAGCAGCGGTGGCATTGTGCTCCGCCAGAACTTCTTTAAACCCCTTCACTCGCAGGATGCAGGACTCCACTTGTTTCAAATCCAACACGCCGATCTTCCCGCCCTGACCTTTCAGCGCCTCAATCATCGCCTTGGCCGCCTCGCGCCCGCCACCTAGATTATCCGTGGCCACCTGAGTCACGATTTTCACACCCGCCTCCTGGCACGGTACATCGACCGTAAAAACCGGGATACCCGCTGCATTCGCCTCTTGGATCACCGGCACGATGCCTTTCGAATCTGCCGGACTCAGGATGATCGCCGACACTTTTTTCACGATGAAATCCTTCACCTGATTGCTCTGCCGAGCCACATCACTGTCTGCGCTAACAATGAGCGCGTCGTAGCCATGCTTTGCCGCCTCCTCCGTGATGTTATCCCCGATCACTTTAAAGAAAGGATTCTGCAACGTCAGCAGCGACGCAGCGATCGTGCCACGAGTCGGCTTCGCCTCCGGCGCAGGTTTACCGCAAGCGGCGAGCAGCAGAGAGCCAAGGGAAAGGAAATGGATCAGTTTCATGGTGAGTCGCAGAGGATGCACCTTAACCCGCTCCACTGACAAGCTTGCGTTTCAGTTCCGTCATCAAGTTGGCTACTTTGCTTGCGCCTCGCTAGCTTCCTCGTAACAAAGGAGCATGTCCAATTCCACTCCTGACCGCTGGTCCCTCGAATCCTGGTTCTCCAAGTTTGGCGAGCCTGACTACATCGACTTCAAAGCCGCGCTCGTGTGTGATGTCGAAGCATTGAAGGCACAGGCTGCCGCGCTTGGCAGCGAGACGACAGAAATCGTCCGCGTGATCAATGCCTTCGAGTCGCTGGGTGATCGACTCGGCCACCTGTCTGCCTACCTCGGTTGCCTTTCTGCGGATGACGCGAATGACGAGGCGGTGAAAGCTGATGAGGCGTGGATCTCCACCCTGGAGGCCGAGAGCACGAAGCTCCAGGCATCCTTGCGCTCGGCGCTCGCTGCTTTGAGCGATGCCGCGTTCGCGACATTGCTTGGCGATGTTTCTTTGAAGAGTGCCGAGCATGCCGTGAAGCGGATGCGCTATGAAGGCCAGCACCAGATGAAGTC
>CAZOVY010000089.1:19605-24066 GCA_964583255.1 uncultured Prosthecobacter sp. | reverse complement strand
GTCACGGCCAGCTACTATGTCGGCGTCCAGCATGACTGGCATCCGCTTGTCCATGCCGCTCATGAGTACGTCAGCTTCATGGCGCTCATCGGCTCCCTGTTTGTGATCTCTGGCGGCATCAATATTCGAGTCAAAGGTGAGGCCACGCCCTTTCGTAACACCATGTTTCTCGCCATCGGTGCCGTGCTCGCAAATGTCATCGGCACCACAGGCGCGTCCATGCTCATGATCCGGCCTTGGATTCGGATGAACAAATACCGCATCACCGGTCAGCACATCGTCTTCTTCATCTTTGTGGTCAGCAATTGCGGTGGCGCGCTCACTCCCATCGGCGATCCGCCACTCTTCCTCGGCTTTCTGCGCGGAGTTCCCTTTTGGTGGGTGCTCCAGCATGGCTTGGTCGCTTGGTGCCTCACCATCGCGCTGCTACTCGGCGTGTTTTTTGTCTTGGATACTCGCAACTTCCTCCGCGCTCCGAAGCCGGTGCGTGATAAAGAAACGGCAGATAAGCATTTCCACATTCGCGGCCTGCCCAACCTCGTCTTCCTCGGCCTCGTGCTGGCTGCCGTCTTCTTGCCGAAGAGCGTGCAGGAAACCCTCATCGGCGGTGTCTTCTCCGTTCCAGCTTTGGTCATGATCGCTGCCGCCATTGGCTCCTACTTCACCGCGAAGCGTGAGATCCATGAGGCCAATGATTTCAACTTCGGTCCGGTCAAAGAAGTGGGTTATCTCTTCATCGGCATCTTCCTCACCATGATCCCAGCACTGCACATTTTGCAGAGCGGTCAGGCGGTGCAAATCAGCAGCCCGATCGGCTACTACTTTGCTACAGGCGGCCTCTCTGCTTTCCTCGATAACGCTCCCACTTACCTGAGCTTCCTCGCCGCCGCCATGGGTGCCGAGCACCTCAGCGTGGACTCCCCGGCCGATGTCCTTAACTTTGCCACCACCCACCCTCATCTGCTGCTCGCCATCTCCCTCGGAGCCGTCTTCTTCGGAGCTGGCAGTTACATCGGCAACGGCCCCAACTTCATGGTCAAAGCCATCGCCGATAAATCCAAAGTCCACACGCCCGACTTCCTCCGCTACATCTGGCAGTTTGCCCTGCCGATCCTCGTGCCCATCCTTGTTATCGTCGGTTGGTTGATCGTTCGGTGAGAATGCCTAGCTGCCGGGGAGAGGCCTGCGCCAGCAGGTGGTTTCCCTGCCCACGTCATAGCGGGCGCGGCTACCCCGCAGCGGCGCATCAAGGTGGGGCACTTGGTCCTCCAAGCGCCGTTCTTTGAAGGCGGGTGGAGGATAGGCGTCCTCGCCTGTCATCGGCTTGGGGCCTCTGGCCTTGAGTCTGAGATTCTGAAAAAGCCTGAAGGTCGGAGACCCCAGGCCAATGACAGCTCTGGCGAGCTATCCTCCATTCCGTTACCGCCGCAGCGCGGTGATCAACTCATTCATCTTCGCGCGCATCGTCTCCATGTCCGCGAGAGTCGGCGGATCATTCACAAAAGGCGTGTCCAGCGTCGTCACCGCATTCGAGTTGCTGCTCGTGCTGCTGATTGCACCGGCCAGGGCGGCGTTCGTGACTTCGCCGGGCGGGCCTTGATCGCCTTGGGGACCTTCGCCGCCACTGGCTCCTTCAGGGATGCTGAAGACAAAGTGCACGTTGCTGCCATCAAAGCTCACGCCCACCGTGGCCGGGGTTCCGGGCGGCAGCGTGTTCACGCTGTCGATCACGGCCTGGGCAAAGGGTGGTCCTTGCGGGCCAATGGCACCATCGGTGCCATCGACACCATTATTCCCACGCGGGATTCCGTAAATGAAGTGTACATTCGTGCCATCAAAGCTCACACTCACCGTGGCAGGGTCACCGGGGCTGAGTGTGGTCACGCCATCCACCAAGGCTTGGGCAAAGGGTGGCCCCTGCGGTCCCACGGCACCATCAGCGCCGTTCGTGCCGTTGGCACCGTCGGCACCATTTTGCCCCTGCACCCCCTCATCACCACGCGGGATCCCGAAGGTGAGGTGCAGGGTGTCACCGGTTACTGTCAGGCCCACACTCGCCGCCTCACCCGGCAGTAGAGTCGTAACACCATCCACCTGCGCAGCGGTGACGGTGACGATGTTGTTGATCAGGTTAAAGAGCGCTTGCAGTTGATCACGCACCACCTGCGATTGCAGTGGCGAGTTCGTGGCGGGAAGGGATGGGTCAAAGGGCATGGCGTAGCATGGGCTTTCTAGCCTGTGTTCAGGGTTAAGAGTTGACAGTGGTTTGGTAGCGGCTGGCGTGAGCCTGCCGGGTGCTTGGTGTCTGGCGGGACTTTTTTCCTGGTCAGCGGGAGTTGTTGGTTCGGCGTACCCTCGCGTGGCGAGGTCGTCGAGAGTTAAAGCTCGGTCCGAGGTTCGGCCTCCGAGGGTTGCAGGACCAAGCGCGAGGTCGTCGGGAGAAAGAGGTCGGTCGGTGGTTCGGCTTTCTCGGTCAGCGGGAGAAAGCCCGAGGTCTGAGGCAGATGGCCGGAGGTTGGCGGGACTTTCATGATGGGTTCACCTGACTTTTAAATCCGAAACACGGAGATTTAAGTCGGTCAGGGATACTTCATGAGCTCCGGGCGGGAGATTTGGTTCTGGCGACCTACCTTTAAGTCCTGCAGACCGAGCTTTTTCTCCCTCTGTGGGAGATGCATCGTGCTCGGACCTCGCTCTTTCTGCCTCAAACCTCGGGCTTGGTAGGCCGCCGGGACTTTGAAAGTCCCGGCGGGGAGGTTTTTCACCTGGAAAGCGTCGTATTTTATGGAGATTCGACGAAATCAAGGGGTCGGAGGTGTGGGCGGTGGTGTGGGGTCGGCCTTCGGGCGACCGGGGAAGCGCTCTTTCAGATCGCTGTAGATCGTGTCCGTGCCGGAGATGCCGCGCTTGGAGGCTTGTTTGACGTTTTGGTAAAAGGCCAGGTCGGCCACGTAGATGTCGGTGTAGGCCAGGGAGATGGTGTCTTCCAGGCCTTCACAGATAGGGGCGATCTCGCGCAGGCAGGGGAGCAGGTCGTCCACGAGCTTGCGGTCCTTCGCCAGTTCCACGGTGTCGAGAAAGCTCGGCACCAGGTCAGCGCGGCTGGCCATGTAGGCCTTGCACTTTTCATCGAAGGCCAGCGTCTTGTCCGCCACTTTGGGCAGGCTCTGGCGCTCCTCCAGGGTGAGGTTGATGGTGATGCCCTGAAGCTCCGTCTTCAGAGCCATGACGGCTGCCACGATCGCGGCCTTTTTGGCCGGCGTGATTTCAAGCGAGATGCGATTGTCTGAGGCCATAGGTTTGTTAGGTATGTGGTTAGTCACCGAGCCGTCCCACATCAGGGCTGCATCTGCGGAGTCCCATGAAAGGGCGCTTCCGTTGAGCTGCATGTCCCAGGTGAGTTCGGTCGGCATGGGGCGGATGAAATCACACTCGATCCGTTAGGCGATTCCAATTCCACGCCGCGTTTGGAATCTCTGCGCGCGCGTGAGGCGGACGACAGAACCGCGGTTGATCAAAATGGAGATTGCGGTTTGGTTCGCGATGACTCAGCCTCGTGGCTTAGGGTTCCATATCGTCTTCCTCTATGAAAGCCATCGGCCATCTCCTCCTCGCGCTGCTTCTTGTGTTCACGATTCATCTCGGGGCAGCCGTGCCAGCGGGGAAGACTCAGCAAATGACATCACCCGATCAGGTGCCGGAGGGTTTGGCGAAGTCGGACTGGTCCAGCATCCGTGCGGCGTATGAGGCGGGGCGTCATGCCTTTCAGCCGGTTGAAGGGCAGGCCGGTGTCTGGCAGGCACGGAATCCAGGACAGCAATGGCTCACGAAGTTTGATGGGCGCGGCTTTGTGGCAGAGCCTGCGGGCGGTGGCTGGCAGTGGGGACTGGAGCTGAAGAGTTATGGCTTTACCGGGCATGAGCGCAGCATCCACGGGCAGCCGCAGGTGAAAGCCGAGGGGCAGCGGCTCACCTATCAGTGGGATGCCAGCGTGCAGGAGTGGTTCGTCAATGATCCACGTGGTTTGGAGCATGGCTTCACGATCAAGGAGCGCCCGCTTTCTGCTCCATCACACAGCACAGAAAACTCGGAACTCAGCTTCCTCATTTTCCCCCGTGGCAGTCTGCGGCCCGCCATCGCGGCCGATGCCAAGGGTGTGCTCTTCCGCGATGCCGCTGGTGCCACGGTCCTGAACTACAGCGGCCTGAAGGTCTGGGATGCCGATGGCAAAATCCTCCCTTCCCGCTTCGAGCCTGCGGGGCTTTCAGGCTTCCGCCTGCTCGTGGACGAGTCCTCGGCGCGCTATCCCATCACCATCGACCCCATCGCCCAGCAGGCCTATCTCAAGGCCTCGCAGGTCACCAGGGATGACCAGTTCAAGTCGGTGGCGGTGAGCGGGAACACCGTGGTCGTCGGGGCCTGGGGGGAGGACAGCAGCACGACGGGCGTCAACAGCACGCC
>CAZOVY010000089.1:19079-19505 GCA_964583255.1 uncultured Prosthecobacter sp. | reverse complement strand
CAATGAACTGGCCAGCAGTGCCGGAGCGGCCTATGTGTTTGTGCGCAGCGGCTCCACCTGGAGCCAGCAGGCCTATCTCAAAGCCAGCCAGGTCTCTGTGGATGACCTCTTCGGCGTCTCGGTGGCGGTGAGCGGGGACACCGTGGTCGTCGGGGCGTATCGGGAGGACAGCAGCACGACGGGCGTCAACAGCACGCCCAATGAACTGGCCAGCAGTGCCGGAGCGGCCTATGTGTTTGTGCGCAGCGGCTCCTCCTGGACCCAGCAGGCCTATCTCAAGGCCAGCAATACGGGAGCGGCTGACAACTTCGGCTACTCGGTGGCGGTGAGTGGGGACACGGTGGTCGTCGGGGCGCGTTTGGAGGACAGCAGCACCACGGGCGTCAACAGCGCCCCCAATGAACTGGCCGACGCCGCCGGAGCGGC
>CAZOVY010000089.1:0-18979 GCA_964583255.1 uncultured Prosthecobacter sp. | reverse complement strand
CTATGTGTTTGTGCGCAGCGGCGGGGCGTGGAGCCAGCAGGCCTATCTCAAGGCCAGCCAGGTCTCTGTGGATGATATCTTCGGCGAATCAGTGGCGGTGAGCGGGGACACCGTGGTCGTCGGGGCGGTTGGAGAGGACAGCAGCACGACGGGCGTCAACACCACGCCGGATGAACTGGCCGACGCCGCCGGAGCGGCCTATGTGTTTGTGCGCAGCGGCGGGGCGTGGAGCCAGCAGGCCTATCTCAAGGCCTCGCAGGTCTCCGGGTTTGACTACTTCGGCCAGTCGGTGGCGGTGAGCGGGGACACCGTGGTCGTCGGGGCGCGTGGGGAGGACAGCAGCACGACGGGCGTCAACAGCACGCCCAATGAACTGGCCGGCTTTGCCGGAACCGCCTATGTGTTTGTGCGCACCGGCTCCTCCTGGACCCAGCAGGCCTATCTCAAGGCCAGTAACACGGGGGCGAGTGACTACTTCGGCATCTCGGTGGCGGTGAGCGGGGACACCGTGGTCGTCGGGGCGTATCAGGAGGACAGCAGCACCACGGGCGTCAACAGCACGCCCAATGAACTGGCCACCAATGCCGGAGCGGCGTATATTTTCACCGGCTTTGACACTGGAGAAACTTCACCGGAAATATCCGTGACAGGCAACAGCCTGGAGATCGCCAATGGTGATAATCTGGCGAACAGCCTAGATCACACCGACTTCGGCAGCATGTCGGTAAGTTCAGGCACTTTCGTGAGGAGCTTTACCATCCACAACATTGGCACCGCCGCGCTAAACCTCACAGGTTCACCGAAAGTGGTCATCAGTGGCAGCCATGCCGCAGACTTCACTTTGACTCTCGTACCCACCTCTCCAGTCGCAGTCAACGGTAGCACGAGCTTCCAAATCAGCTTTGATCCAAGCGCCATCGGCGAGCGAACGGCCACTGTCAGCATCGACAACGATGATGCCGATGAGAATCCTTACAGCTTCGCCGTCTCCGGTTCAGGACGGATTGCCAGCCAAGTCGCACAGACCCTTGTCTTCACACCGCCTGCCAAGCTGTATCTGGCCGAGAGTCCATTCATTCTCAGTGCCAGCACCAACTCAGGTCTAGCCGTGACTTACACCGTGATCTCGGGTCCGGCCACCGTGGCGGGGAATGTTCTGACTCTCACCGGCACGGGGACGCTGAAGGTGCGTGCAACTCAGCCAGGAAGTGCAGACTTTCTAGCAGCCACTCCGGTGGAGCGCACGATCACCGTCGCCGCGAATCCGACGACCCTGACGCTGATGAATCTTAGCCAGATTTATACCGGCACGCCCCGCCCGATCACCGTGTTGGGCGCTACGGGACCGGTGGAAATCATTTACACACCGGGGATTCTTGCCACTCATACTCCGCCTAGCAACGCTGGAAGCTACCCCGTGCAGGTGGTATCGGGAGCCATCACCAAGACGGGCACGCTCGTCATCACCAAAGCGCCGCTGTTTGTGCAGCCGGATGATCAGCGCAAGTTCGTCGGGCAGGCGAATCCTATGCTTGGGTTTAACTATAGCGGGTTCCTCGGCAGCGACAATGCCGCGAACTCGTTGAGCAAGGCCCCCGTGATCGCCACGACGGCCACGGCGGCGAGTGTGGGCGGACTTTATCCGATCACGGCCACTCTCGGCACTTCGGCTAACTATCTTTTCGTTTACATGAAGGGAACGATGAAGGTGGAGACTTTTGCCGCCCTGTATGAAGCACTGCTGGTGGATGCTGGCACCCAGCGCCCAGCAGCCAAACTGGAGCTGACCGTGGCGGCGACTGGCAAGACTTTCACCTCCAAGCTCACCACACCCACGGCGACGGCGGTCGTTGGCCTACCAGGCACGCTGACGATCAACACCCTCAGCGAAACAGCGACCGGCAGCGCCACAGTAAAGGTGGGCCTGAACACCTATCTCGTGACCGTGACACTGCCTCTGGCAGGCGACTTCAATGCGGAAGCCAAACTCAATGGTGCCACACTCGGCACGGCCACGAATGGCCGCAAGCTGCTGGCTCTGGCGACAGGCCAGACGCTGAGCTACATCGGCGCGCACAGCGCATTGCTGTCTCCGGCAGTCGGCACGGGTGTGCCTGCAGGAGCTGGCTGGGCGGTGGCGACGATCGATGCCAAGGGCCTGCTCAAGCTCGCTGGCAAGCTGGCAGATGGCACTACTTTGACCGCCTCACTCGCGGCGGATGTCAGCAGCAATCCTGGTTACCGGCTGTTCCTCCAGCCCTACACTCCAGCCCGCACCGGAGCGTTCATCGCTGGTGCCTTCACCCTGAAGCCGCACCCTGATGTGGCAGGCAGGCGCTTTGCCGCCTTTGAAGATGCTGCCGACCTCACCTGGGTGAAAGCACCAAGGACGCTGGACACCTCATACCGCGCTGGATTCGGTCCGGTGGTCACACGCTTCACGCTTGATCCCTGGCTGCCGCCTGCTCTGGCCAAAGTGGGCGTCCCGGCGATCACTCTGACGAATCGGCTCGGTTTGACCGCGCCTCAATTCACCGCCAAGCACAGCACGATCATCAGCGCGTCGTTTGCCGATCTCCCGACAACACTTGGACTCAATGCCACGACCAATGTCGTGAGTGTGATCGCCCCCGTGACGACGCCCGCAAATATCACGAAATGGAAGGTCACCATCACTCCGACGACAGGCGCGTTTGTCGGCAGCTTCGTGCTGACCGATGCCGGTAAAGCGCGCACCGTGCCCTTCGCCGGCATGATGCGGCAGCCCCCCAGCACCGACACCAGCGGCCTGATCGGCGACGGCAACTTCCTGCTGCCCGCACTCACTCCAGCACCGAACAACGAGATCCTGTCCGGGGAAGTGGGCTTCGAGAAGTAGAAGAAGACGTGGGTCTTCCTCTGGATCGTTGGTGCGCAGGAGACATTCAAAGAGCGGAAGGCTGACGCTATCCGCTACCTTTGTCCGTCATCGAGCATAGACGGTGACAGGGGCGGCGAGGATGCTTTGACGGCGAAACGGGTTCTGGCTCGCGCAAGTCCATGCCCTTCTCCGGGGCCTTGATCTAGAAGGCTCAGGAGAGCTTCGGCTGGCTCCAAGGTGCGACGAACACGGGGACGGTGCTGCTGGAGAAGGCTCCTGCACCGTAGCGGAACCGCGTGAGCGTTCCGATGGTTTGGATGTGGCGTGCGGTTCACCTTCAAAGAAAGGGAATGCTCACGCCTTCCTCTACAGGGTCAGACGATTCTTGACAGAGTGTTTCAAACACGATGCAAATGGTGTGTGGAAGCCCCAGCCTTGCCTTCTTTCGCACGCCGTCTCTGCGGTGTGAATTGCTGGTGGTGGTGCCGAGCAGGAAGGCTCATGCCATCCTCTCCAAAGATTTCCGCCGCCGAGAGAGAGGCAAGCAACATGTGGGCTGGAAAACGCAATTCAGCATCAATGCTGCCATAAGGGATTTGACGGGATGTCTCTGCCCTCCATGAATCCGGCTCCCAGTTTTCTTCCTTCATTTCATGAAACCTACTCTTCTCATCCTCGCTGCCGGCATGGGCAGCCGTTACGGCGGTCTCAAACAACTCGATGCGATGGGACCCTCTGGCGAGGTGGTGCTGGACTACTCGGTCTTTGACGCGATTCGCGCTGGTTTTGGTAAGGTGGTGTTTGTGATTCGGCGCGACTTTGAAGAGCAGTTTCGCACTCAAATCGGTGCCAAGTTTGGCGACCGAATTGAAGTGGACTACGCTTTCCAGGACATCAACGATCTGCCTGCTGGGTTCACGCTGCCTGAAGGTCGCACCAAGCCCTGGGGCACAGCCCATGCAGTCCTAGCCGCTGAGTCGGTGGTGCATGAGCCTTTCCTCATGATCAATGCTGACGACTTCTATGGTCGCGACGCCTTTGCAAAGATCGCCGCTGATCTCACGGCGGCTCATGCAGATGACGGCAAGAGCCACTACTCGATGGTGGGCTTCTATTTGAAGAACACGCTCTCGGATCACGGCAGTGTGGCGCGCGGTGTCTGCAAACGTGGCAGTGATGGCATGCTGAGTTCAGTCACCGAGATGACGAAGATCTTCCGCACGGCCACGGGTGCCGAGAATCGCGAGACGGATCCTGCGCTGCCACTCACGGGCGAAGAAGTGGTGTCGATGAACTTCTTCGGTTTCACGCCCGACATCTTTGGGCATCTGCGCGCAGCGTTCACCGAGTTCCTCAAAGTGAATGGCCAGGATCAGAAAGCTGAGTGCTATGTGCCGAAGGAGGTCGATGTGCTGATCCAGACTGGTAAAGCTGACGTGACGGTTCTGGAGTCCAATGACTCGTGGTTCGGCGTGACCTATCCTGAAGATAAAGCGGATGTCGTTGCTGCGATCCGTGCACTTGTTGCAGCGGGAGCCTATCCGCAGTCGCTGTGGGCGTGAGCTGTGACAGAAACTTTGCCAGTCATCAAAAAAGGACTGGCAAAGACTTCAGCACTGCTTATCTCTCGGCCCCCATCAACGCGCGGTTAGCTCAGTGGTAGAGCATTGCCTTCACACGGCAGGGGTCGCAGGTTCGAACCCTGCACCGCGCACCATTTGATTCGTTCGCCGTATCGCGACAATCCAAGTCAGATTCCTCACTTTGAGGCTATTGAAAACTTTCTTGATGGGTGTGCATCTGGACATCTTTCTTCGATCCATCCAGAGAATGAAAACCCTCCTCAGAAGCGGCGGAGTCCGAATTTTGGATTGCGTCGATTGTGCCTTACCACCCACAAGCGAACATAGTCGCCACGCATATCGTAAAGAAAATGGTATGGGAAACGCTCAAAGTTGCAACGCCTGAGGCCGCTTGCATCAAAATGGAAAAACCGAGGGTTTTCTGCGGCCTTGAAAACCCCCGCCTCAAACTCTGAAAAGAAATCTTCAGCGAGAGCATCTGAAGCCTCTCTGTATTTATTCAAGATTTCATCCAAGTCGAACTGGACTCGTTTATGGAATCTAATTCGCACGGAATCGAAGGCCGGAAACCAGTTGGTCGAATGTGATCATTACATCCGGGTTCTCCTCTGCTTCACGCATACGACGCATCACCTCTTCATCAGAAACGCTGTAATGCGGCTTTTCCAGGCCATGAAGTAAGCGTGCGGCGAGCGAAGCTCTGTCATCTTCCGGCAGCTTAGCGGCCTCAGCGGTGAGTTCTTCCAATTTCATGGAGCAAGGGGTTAAGCCATAAGGGGAATCTGGCAAATCTGTTTTTTGAAGTGATGTCGCCAAAAGTTGAGCCGTATGTTGAGCGGGTAGGGCCTTGGAAGCCTCATCTACCAAGGATTGCTTGCAGGTTCGAACCCTGCACAGCGCACCACCGGATTCGATCTTCTTCAGCGTGCTCCTTTGAGCAGATCAAAAACGGTGACCATGCCGAGCAGTTGCTCTTCAGCATCGACGACGACGGCTTTGCTGACGCCTGTTCGCATGAGGGTCTGCACAAGTTCGGTGACGGGCATGTCGGCCCTGACTTTGAAGGGGGCGGTCAGGGGCAATTCTTTGAGCTGGTTCTGGCATGTCAGGCCGTGATTCTTCAGCCAATCGTAGGCGATGGAGCGGCGCAGGAGGCCGATGACCTTTCCATTTTCAGTCACGGGATAGGTGCTGTGTGGATGCATCTGAAACTCCTGCACGGCATCTTGCACGCACAAGCAGGCATCGAGTGAAGTGACGTCTTTGGTCATGACTTCAGCGGCGGTGGACTGACGTGTGGTCTCTGAAATGGCGTTCACCGTTTTCTCGATCTCCTCGGGCAATTGATACTGCTGCGCGGTGGATTTAAAGAGCGTCTCGAGTGAGCCGATGCTCTTCACTAGGGTCTTGAATGTGTGGCCGTCGATGGCGACGAGTTCGCTGGGTTCTTTGGCCGTGGCGTCAAAGCGCCAGATGCCATCACCAAGTAAAGCGCGCTCGCCAAAGTGTTCGCCTGCACTGGCTGATTTCACGAGTTGTCCCTGCGCATCGGTGATCTCCACGCAGCCTTTTTTGACGGCATAAAGCGATTGCGCAGGCTCGCCACAGCGGAAGAGTGAGTCGCCTGATTCGAGGTGCATCTCACCGAGGGGGGATGAAAAACTGGGTGTGAGTAGATTGATGTCACGCGGGAAGAACATTTCAAAAGTCCACTCGGCCATGACGCGCAATTTACGGTCGAGTCCTGGTAGCTTCATGAGATAAACACTGCGCCACATGAACCAGGCGATGAGGCCTGAGAAACGCAGGCCCATGACCATCGCCACAGCTTTGCGATGCCCAATGGTGGCCAGTTCGCCGAGGCCTGTGAAGGTGAATGGCTTCAAAGCTGTTCCCTTGAGGCTCGCCACGATGTTGTCGCCGATGAGTGCTCCCTGACGCATGGCAAACTGGGCGGTTTCTGGACAGCAACCGCCATTAGCCTTCGGGAAGATGGCGCAGTCACCAGCGGCCCAGACTTTGGTGTGACCGGTGACTTGACCTGTGGCATCCACGCAGACTTTGCCGCGCTCCATCGGGATGCCTCCACTTTCGCCGAGGGCTTTGATCAGGGGGTGCGGTGCATTGCCGACTGTGCAGACCACGAGATTGGAGATGATCGTGGTGCCGTCGTTGAGCTGCACGGTGCGCGCCGTGACTGCTCGGACACGTTTGTTGAAGATGAGCTTCACACCCATTTTCTCCAAACAACGGCGTGTGTAGTCGCCGAGTCCGTCGCCTAACATACTGAGCAATCTCTCGCCGCTATGAACGAGTGTGACGCTGGCTTCACCCTCGGCGATGTTGTCGTAGTAACGCCGCACACCGGCGATGAGATCCTGAATCTGTCCCGCGGTCTCGACGCCTGAGTATCCACCACCGACGACGACAAAGGAAAGCATCTCCTGGCGCTGCTGATGCTTGGTGATCAGATTTGCCTCCTCCATGCGACTGATGATGGCTGCGCGTAGCTTCATGGCATCGCCAACGGTGCGCATGAGATACGCGTGCTCGGACATGCCGGGGATGCGGCTGAGATCGACGCCCGCGCCGGGAGCCAGCATGAGGTGATCAAAGCTGACCTTCACGTTAGGCGTGAAGCGCCCGCCATCCAGGGTCAGCACGCGCTGCTCCAGATCCAGGCTTGTGACGGTGCCTTTGAGCACATCGGCTCCTTTGCAGATCATGCGGATTGGATTGACCACATGCTGAGGTGACAGCGATCCACCGACGACCTCAGGCAGCATCGGCTGAAAGACCATGTGATTTTCACTGGCAATCACGCCGACTCGCATCCGATCCGATCCGAGTCGTTTCAGGACTTGCTGCGCACAATAGACGCCGGCAAACCCGCCGCCGATGATGGCAATGTCAAAATGTCGGGCAGGAGATTCGTGCATGTGGTTTCAAACCACCGCAGGCAGCGGGCCAATGTTGAATGAACTTCCCAATGCCTGTGGGGAAGTTGGGCAGTTAGGCAGACTGCGAGACTAGCAGCTCGAGGGTGAAAAATCCGGCGTTGCCAGTTTTGTCCACATAAACGGTGGCGGTTGTGCCTGTGCCGACGAGGACCATTTGGTCAGCCAGTCCTACTGCGGTGATGGAAAAAGAGGTGTCTGTAAATGGGCTGGACATGTCCGGGGACCAGCGGACCTGATACTGACAATTCGGCATGGTCGGGAACTGCAAACGCAGCCGTGAGCTGGAGGCTTGAGTGATTCCGTCGATGCGATGCACGAAACCTGGGATCTCGATGTTCAGGCTGTAAGTGCCCTCAAACTGCGTGGCATATGGGAGTAGGCCAGTGAGCGCAGGACCGCCGATTCTTTGACCGTGAATGTCGAAGATGGATGAGTGACAGGGGCAGAAGATGGTATTGGTGGCGATGCTGTATGGATTAACGATGCAGCCTGCATGAGGGCAGATGGGATCTAAGGCAACAAACTCCGTTTCTGACTCGCGAATGATGAGGATCTTCGTCGCGCCGCCATTGTAGGAAATGATGGCTGAGCCGCTGTTCAGGTCGAGTGAGGGGAAGGCTCTGATGTCCAGTCGTAGCTGCTCACTGAAGTTGAGAGAGGCCGCTTTTAATGATGTGGGACCGCACCAACCGGACAGCGCGGTGTAGGCGGCGGAACTCATCGCCAAACGCTGAATCCACTCGCGGCGGGTCGCAGGGCGGAGGCAACCGGAACAGGTGGACGTGGCAATCATAAGCAATGCTATAAACGCAGATGAGCATCCGTCTTGCTAAAGCGCTTGGCGCAAGATGGCGACCAAGGTCTCGTGTGATAGCAGGACTGGGTTGCCTTTCATACTGCTAGAAAGGGCGGCCTGGGTGGCGATGTCGGACAAGTGAGATTCGCGGATGCCGTAGCTGTGCAATCCAGGAATGCGCAGCCGAGTGGTGAGGTCGCGCAGCCATGGGATGGCGCTTTCGGCTGAGGCTGTGGGATCGCCAGTGAGAAGACGTGCAGCGGCTTGAAATCGATCGTGAGATTTGGTTTCGGTGATGGCCGCAAGATTCGCCGCCCAGACGGGAGCGAGTAGAATGGCGCACACCGCGCCGTGCGGTGCCTGAAAACTACCGCCTATGGGGGCTGCGAAACCATGCACAGCCCCTAGCCCGGCATTTGCTAGAGCCATGCCGCTGAACATGGCGGCGATCGCCATGTCTTCACGAGCATCGAGATCATTGCCATCGGTGACGCATTTTTCCAAAGAGCGGACGGCGTGCTGGATGCCAGCGAGGCAGAGGGCATCGGTCATGGGCTGAGCGCGAGAGGAGACGTAGGCTTCCAAGCATTGGGTGAGGGCGTCCATACCACTGGCGGCGGTGATGGCGGGCGGGCAATCGCGAGCTAACTCGGCATCGACTAAGGCCACTTTGGGGAGCATGGAGGCATGACGCAGGCTGGCTTTGATCCCATGTTCGGGACTGGAGAGCACGGCGTTGCGCGTGACTTCGGCGCCCGTGCCTGCCGTGGTCGGCACGGCGATGTAGGGCAGGGGAGTGGCTTCGAGGGGCTGGCCTTTACCGATCAATTCGATGTAATGCAGCACATCCTGCGGCTGTGTGGCTAGAGCGGCGATGGCTTTCCCGGCATCTACCGCACTACCACCGCCAACGCCGATGACGACTTGCGCCCCAGTTGCGCGAGCGGTTTCGGAGCCACGTCTGACTTCATCGAGAGTGGGCTCTCCCTGGATGCTGAAGGTGCTCACGCTTATTCCTGCGGCGCGCAGAGACTGCAAAACGGCGCTGGAGCGAGATGCGTCACGACCTGTGACGATGAGCGCCTGATCACCGAAGCTGCGGGTGATCTGAGGTAACTGCCGCACGCTTCCACGCCCAAAAATGATGCGAGTGGCGGTGGCAAATTCAAAGGTCATAGCCTGCTTATAAGCGGCGGGTTGCTCATGGGCAAGGTGTGCTGCCCCTGAAATTATTTATGAATCTTTTGCTCATAATGAGCCACGGGAATTGACAGTGATGCTTAAAATCCTCTAAGTTGCTTATTCCTCCCAAAAATCAGCGCCCCCCGCCCGATCGCATGTATTCCAACGAAGAGTTCCTCCTCGAATTGCTCACTGAAGCAGGCTATGTCACAGCCCAAGATCTCCAACAGGTCAAAGCCTCACGAAAAGGTCAGGAAACGCCGTTGGAGACATTGATTAAAACGGGCATCATCACTGACGAGCAGGTGGCTCAGCTTGTGGCCTCGAATAGCGGCATGGAGTATGTGGACCTGAATGGATACTCGGCCAGTCCAGTGTTGAAGACACTGGTGCCTGTCGAGGTGTCGTTGAAGTACAAAGTCGCCCCAATCGGCATGAATGGTTCGACGCTCCAAGTGGTGGTGTCTGATCCGTATGATTTTGAGACGTTGGATGCTCTGCCGCATGTGTTGCAGCCAGATATGGAGTTCTTCTGCTCCACGCCGACGCTGATCAAAGAGCTACAGGCAAACGTTTATGGTAATGAAGCCGTGATGGGCTCTGCCATGACTAAGCTGGGTGCGGCAGGCGGTGCCACATCGGATGGTGATGCACCGATCATCAAGCTGATGACGAACATCTTGATGGAGGCGTTTAAAAATCGCGCCTCAGACATTCACATCGAGCCATTGGAAAAGGACATCCGCGTGCGCTTCCGCATGGATGGTGTGCTGCATGATGTGGAGCATCACCCGAAGCGCCTGCACTCAGCGATCATTAGCCGTATCAAGATCATGAGCGGCACGATGAGCATTGATGAAAAGCGCGTCCCTCAGGATGGTCGTATCCAGATGCAGTTTAATGACAAGGAACTCGACATGCGTGTGTCGATCATCCCAACCCAGAATGGTGAAAGCGTGGTCATGCGTGTTCTGGACAAGAGCAGCCTGCGACTTGGCCTCTCTGACATGGGTTTCTTCAGTGATGACCAGGAGACGTTTGAAAAACTCATCTCACTCCCAGACGGCATCGTGCTGGTGACTGGCCCGACGGGTTCAGGTAAAACGACCACGCTTTACGCCTGTCTCAGCTTCATCAACCGCTCTGACCGCAAGATCATCACGGTGGAAGACCCGGTAGAGTATGAGCTGCCGGGGATCAATCAGGTAATGGTGCGGGAGGATGTCGGCATGACCTTTGCCGCTGCTTTGCGAGCGATGCTGCGTCAGGCTCCGAACATCATCATGCTTGGAGAAATTCGAGATTTGGAGACCGCATCGATTGCCATCAATGCATCGCTCACCGGACACATGGTGTTTAGTACACTGCATACGAATGACGCCCCCGCAGCCGTGGCGCGTCTGGCTGACATCGGCGTGAAGCCCTTCCTCATTGCTACGGCGGTCCGCGGTATTTTGGCTCAGCGGCTGGTGAGAAAGCTCTGCGCTGATTGCAAAGAGACCTCCACTTTAACGGACCGTGAGCTGCGCCAGCTCGGCCTGGAAGCCAGCCAACTCGCGAACGCTACGATCATGGGTGCCAAGGGCTGCAACAAGTGCCGTAATTCTGGTTATCGCGGACGAATGGTGATCGATGAGATTTTCAAAATTGACGACGAAGTGCGCAGCATGATCAATCAGCAGCTCACGACGCCGCAGCTCCGCAAGCGCGCCCGTGAATTGGGGATGAGAACCCTGCGTGAAGATGGCGTGCGAAAAGTCCTCGCAGGCATCACCACGGCAGAAGAAGTCATCGAGTCCACGATGTCTGACGCTGATTGATTTCTACCTTCATCCCTTCTCTTCAAGTTCTCCCTTCTTCCCTTTTTCCCCATGACCCCCCAGAACGTGGTAGATATGCTCGAAACCCGCGGAGTGATTGACTCCGGGCAGGCTTACGACCTGACGCAAGATGCTGTTCACAACGGCAAAGAAATCCTCCACGTCTTGTTGGAATACGGAATCTTCGCCACTGAAGACGAATTCTGGACAGTGGTGGCAGAGGAACTCGGTGCGGATCATTTTGACCTGACGACCTACGAGCCGCCGCCTTCGGTGATCAATCTCATCCCATCGGGAATGGCGCGGTTGTATGGCGCTTTCCCCATCACCCTTGATGGCCGTGGTTTGCACGTTGCTTTTACTGATCCGCTGAATCCACAATTGGTGGAGGATTTACAGTTCGGGCTCGGTAAGTCGGTGGTGCCAGTGGTCGCCAGGCGCACACAGGTACAGGCTTTAATCGACAAGCATTACGGCACCAGTTCGCCAAGCATTGAGGACATCTTTGGTGGACTCAGTGCGGTGGGAAAAGATTCCCCGGAGATCGAGGCCAACTCGGCCCCCATCGTGAAGTTTGTGGACCTCGTCATGGCGCAGGCCATCAAGGAGAAGGCGTCAGACATCCATTTTGAGCCCTTTGAGCATGAGTTTAAAATCCGCTATCGCGTGGATGGCGCGCTTTATGAGATGGCACCGCCGCCCGTGCATCTGGCCAACTCGGTGATCTCGCGTATCAAGGTGATGTCTAACATGAACATCGCCGAGCGCCGTGTGCCTCAAGATGGTCGCATCATGACAGTCGTCGGTGGTAAACCGGTGGACATGCGCGTGAACTCCCTGCCTACCCAGCATGGCGAGTCGGTGGTGCTTCGTGTGCTTGACCGTAGTTCCGTCAATCTCGATCTGGAGCATCTGGGTATGCCGCCCGCTCTCTTTGAATACATCACAGAAACGATCAATAAACCCAACGGTATCTTCATCGTTACTGGCCCAACGGGAGCTGGAAAGACGACGACCTTGTACGCCTGTCTGCGCCGCATCAACACCATCGACACCAAGGTGATCACGGCGGAAGACCCTGTTGAGTATGAGCTTGATGGCATCATGCAGGTGCCCATCAATGAGGCTGTCGGACTGACTTTTGCTAAAGCGCTGCGTTCTTTCCTCCGTCAAGATCCCGACCGCATCATGGTGGGAGAAATGCGTGACGTGGAGACCGCCCAGATCGCGATCCAAGCCTCTCTCACGGGACATTTGGTGCTAAGCACACTCCACACGAATGACGCGGCTGGCGCTGTGACCCGACTTGTGGACATGGGCGTGGAGCCCTTCCTCGTCGCTGCAACGCTTGAGGGCGTGCTGGCCCAGCGGCTCCTGCGCACCATTTGCAAAAACTGCCGCACGCCCTACGACCCGAGCATGTCGATCCTCAATCAGCTCAATCTTTCAAAGGATGATCTCGGTGGTAAGCAATTCTACACAGGCTCCGGCTGTGACAAATGCGGTGGCAGTGGTTACAAAGGTCGCAAAGGCATTTATGAGCTTTTGGACATCACCGACCCTATTCGAGAGCTCATTACCCAGAAGGCTCCTTCGTTGGTTCTCAAACAGAAAGCCATCGAGTTAGGCATGGCGACTCTGCGTGAGGATGGACTTCGTAACATTTTTGATGGTGTGACAACGATCGAAGAAGTACTCAAATACACCTGACCCTCACGGCGCTGGACAGTAATTTGTCTGACATCAAAACATGAATTTGATGGACAGAAAGCGCCGCTGCCAAGTAATCTCAGAATCTCTCTCAAAAATACCCGTAGCATTCCCTTATGCCGAAGTTTCACTACATCGCCCTCGATCAAAATGGCCAAGAAGTCGCCGGTGAGCTGGAGGCCACCAACGAAAGCGAGGCCATCAACAGCCTGCGCCAAAGCCAGCTCTATCCAACCCAAGTAGCCCAGGAGGGGAAAGGTGATGCGGCGGTAAAGAAGCGTGCTAAGACCACGACTTCGGCCAAAGGAAAAGGTAAAGTCGTCAAGGCCGGTGCCAATGCCAAGGTGAAGAGCAAGACGCTCATGATTTTCACGCGACAGCTCGCGACGCTTATTGATTCAGGGCTGCCTCTCCTGCGTGGCCTCACCGTTCTGGCTCGTCAAGAGCCGCAGCCTGTGATGAAATCCACCATCAGCACGCTTGCTGAGAACGTGCAGACCGGTAGCACCTTCTCCGAGACACTGAGCCAGTACCCCAAGATCTTTAATAAGCTCTATGTGAACATGGTGAAGGCGGGTGAACTCGGCGGGGTGCTTGAAATCGTTCTCAACCGTCTGGCTGAATACCAAGAGAAAGCGCAGAAGCTGAAGAACAAGGTCATGGCTGCCATGATCTACCCGATCATCGTCATGGTCATCGCTTTGCTGATCATGGTCTTCCTCATGCTCGTCATCGTTCCTCGCTTTGAAAAGATTTTCGAAGACATGCTAGGTGACAAAAACAAGCTGCCCTATCTTACCAAGCTGGTCATCGGCTTCAGTCGCTGGATGCAGGACAACTTCCTCTATTTGGGTGCTGGCACCATCATCTTTATCATCGGTTGGCGTATGTTTGCCTCCACTGTCGGTGGTCGGCGTGCGATCGATTCTTGGAAACTCAAGCTGCCTCTCTTTGGTGATGTGCAGCGTAAGACCGCCATCTCCCGCTTCACTCGTACTCTGGGTACACTCGTTACTTCAGGCGTGCCGATCCTTCAGGCGCTGAATATCACTCGCGAAACCGCAGGCAATGCAATCATTTCGGACGCCATTGTTAAAGTCCATGACGCTGTAAAAGAAGGTGAGTCCATGGTGGCTCCTTTGGAGTCTAGTAACGTCTTCCCGCCGATGGTGATTTCCATGGTGGACGTGGGTGAGGAAACTGGGCAGCTCCCGGAAATGTTGCTCAAGATCGCTGACGTTTACGAGGACGAAGTGGACAATGCCGTCTCCGCACTTACCTCCATGCTAGAGCCGCTGATGATCGTTATGCTTGCCTTGGTGGTCGGTACCATCGTTATGGCGCTCTTCCTGCCTCTGATCGAAGTGATTAAAGGCCTCAGCCAAGGCGCTGGCGGCTAGTCGCAGTGACGGAAATTTGTCCCCCCCAACCATGAAATTCTACAGGCTCAAAGCGCGTCGAACTGGCTTCACTCTGATTGAGTTGATCACCGTCGTCACGATCATCGTTCTTCTCTTCTCGCTCGTCGTCGGTGGCTTCACTTTTGCTGATCGTTTCTCAAAGCGCAGCAAATCTGAAGTCACGATTAAGGCGGTTCGTTCGGCGCTGGAGAATTACAAAGAGGACTTCGGCGGCTACCCGGAAGTTGCGCTTCCAGACACGTCGATTGAGATCGCCCAGAAGGTTTATATCGTCGGTGGTGGTGCCTGTCTGTATCAGGCCATGAGTGGGGATGGAATAGATCAAATTAAAGGAGCTGCTGGTGGCGGAGTGCCTGAGTCAGATGGTAACCTTGATGATAATGAGACAAAGAACGTGAAGATGGCAGACATGCCCAATGAACTCTGGGCAAAAACGGACGGTCTCTATTACATCATTGATGGCTTTGGGCATCCCCTGCGCTATGTCAAATCGGCTCCGACTCAGAGTGCAATTCCAGGAGGTGCACCACCTGATGCGACCACGGTGAATCAGGGCACCTACGACATCTGGTCCTATGCAGATGATGAGGAAAACCTCACGGCTACATCTCTGGATAGTCTCACTGGCAGCATCCAGTCAGCCAGTAAAAAGTGGATTAGGAACTGGTAGTCTAAATCGAAACCTACTTCTGGTAGATCGGTAGAAAGTGGTGATACACACTCAGGCTCAAGAGAGCTAGTGAGGTAGCATAAACTGGCCCAGCGCTCTTTTCATTGCCATTGCGCGGGTGCCACGCGCCTTCACCGCTCTGTGATCCGACAAGCATTTGCTCCGTCTTCTGTCGAGCTGTCGCCGCATGGTCGCCACCACGCTGATACATGCCTTGGGCATAGTAATAGCAGCCGTAATAGAACCAGGGTTCATTCACCTCCGGCGGAAATTTAAGCAGCCAGTTCGACGAACCTAGCACTTCCGGCACGTCATATTGTCCGGAAACCTGGAGGGAGAGCAACCCTGCTGCTGTCGTCGAAAAGGTCTGCCGCCCGCCATACGGCTCGTAGCTAAAGGCAGCCTCCTGCTGCTTGAGTTGGCCATTGCTGTCCCGCTCCGCCCGGTAGCTGCGTTTGATGTAGGCGATGGCGTTGTCGATAGCCTCTTTGGGTACATCAATGCCACTGTTCTTCGCTGCACGCAGTGCCATGAGCTGCCAGACACTCACGCTGATGTCACTGTCGCTGCTGGACGGTTCGTAGCGCCAGCCGCCACGGTTGGCCTCACTCTTCGGCACCTGCTGAGCACGAATGATGAGCTTGATGGCCTGCTCCGTCATCGCGCGCACTTTTTTGTCCATCGCTTCGCTGCCAGACATACCCAGCATTTCCGTCAGCATGAGTGAGATGATCCCATGACCATACATGCGACTGCGGTCGCTGCGTCCGAGGTAACCGTTTTCATCAGGCTCCACATTGTCCACGATGAATTTCAGTGCGCGTTCAGCAGCCGCACCTTCAGGTGTTGGATTGCCAGGGAGATGTCCAACAGAGGCCAGTCCCATGATCGATAGCGCCGTCATGGCCGCGCTATGACTCGGCACGTCTCCACGCCGAGGACTTTGATTCGTTTTTTGCTCCGAAAAATAACCTGAGGGCTGCTGCTGCTTCAAAAGCCAGGCGGTGGCCTTCTCGACACTGGCTTTAACCTGCGGCGAAATGATCTCAGGTGCCGGACCAGCAGCGGAGGCTGCTGTTGAAAGCAGGCCGATGAGCAGAAGAAGCGGGTATTTCATGTGAGATGGAAACGCTCTCACTTCAGTGTCTTGATCAGCACCTTCGAGTTCCGCCCACTGCGGTCGTACTTCTCCCGCCGTGCGGCAGGAAGGGCTGATGGGTCGGCGACTTGGAAGCCCATCTTTTCCTCAAAGAAACGAAAAGCCTGCGTGCTAAGGGCGACGAGTACATCGCTGCCCCGCTGTCTGGCCATGCCCTCGGCATACGCCACGAGTCGCTGCCCATGTCCCCGGTTTTTATGACTGCGCCGGACAAAGAGGCAGGCCAACTCGGCGATCTTGCCGCCGTCTTCATCATACGAATGCACCGCGCCGCAGCCGATCGGGTTGCCGTCGGTTTCGAGCACGAAGAAGTCTTTGATCCGAGCCTGGATCTGCTCACGCGTTCTTGGTACTAAGGCCGCTTCATCCATCGACTGCTGCATGATGGAAAGTAGGGCCGGCACATCCGAAGAACGTGCTTTGCGGATTTGCTGGTAGTCATCGGCGTGGATCATCGTGCCGACGCCTTCGTTGCTGAAAAGTTCAGCAAGTAAAGCCTCGTCCTGACTGCCATCGACAATATGTACGCGCGGCACACCTTCCTGGCAGGCCAGGGCACCGTAGCGCAGCTTTGACAGCAAATTCACGTCATGCCTAGCTTCCTTGCGCTTGTAGATTTCACGTGCATCAGCCACGGAGAGCTGTGCTAGGCGACTGCCATCAGCATTCGTCAGACCGGCTTCGGAGACAAAGATGACTTTCGCCGCACGAAGTGCCAGAGCCACCTCAATGGCTACAGCATCGGAGTTCAGCCGCAGTGTTGTACCGCGACTGTCATAGCCAAGCGGCGGCAGCACGGGGATGATGTCTGCCTTTAAAAGCACGGCCAAAGTCTCATCGTCCACACGCTCAATCCGCCCGGTAAACTCAAGATCAGTACCATCAATCACACCTGCCGGGTGAACGGCAAGGGCATTTGAAATTGCCACTGGTAGTTCCAGTGCTGTCAGATCTGCCATGAGTTCGCTGGATTGCCTGGTGATCGCTTCAATGGCAATCTCCAAGGTCGCTGCATCAGTCCGCCCCATGCCGTCATCACTGCTCAAAGTCACACCGCGCTTTTCTGCAAGTATCCGGATCTGCGCGCGCGCACCAAAGACAAGAACCACCTCGATGTTCAGTGATTGCAGCACGGCGACATCTTGAAGCAGGCTGGGAAATCCAGGCTGATGCAAGAGCGCCCCATCAATGGCGATCACAAAAACACGCTGCCGGAACTGCGGCACGTAGCGAAGGATGCCACGCAAGTCTTCAAAGCGGGCGATGGGTTTATTGAGGTCAGTATCTGGCACTGCGCAGTTTCGCGCAAAGCTCCCAGTGTGCAAGGGGCAGGGCACACTCACACATCACACACCATCGCCGCGTGGCGAAGAGCCAAGATGGGGTCATCCCAAGTCGGTATAAACTCATGCGCCACATAATCATGGTAGCCGATCTCCAGCGCTGCCTGCATCACCGCTGGGTAATTGATTTCTTGATGCTCATCCAGCTCGCAGCGGCCTGGATTGCCCGCTGTATGCAGATGACCGATGTATTCTTTGTGCAGACGCATCCGGCGGATCACATCGCCATTCATGATGCTCACATGATAAATGTCGAAGAGCAGTTTGAAGTTCGGTGAGCCGATCTGCTTGATCAGATCCACACAAAAATCCACATCATCACCGAAGTAACCGGGGTGCCCTTTCATCGGGTGACTGCTGTCGCGAGAATTGAGATGCTCCAGCACCAGCGTGATGCCTTTCTTCTCAGCATGTGGTAGCACCGCCTTCCATGTGTCCAGGCAGTCTTTGATCGCCTGATCGCGGTCCATCCCTTCAAATTTCATGCCTGTGAAGGTGATGACTTTTTTCGCTCCCACATCAGCAGCGACATCGATTCCCTCAGTCAGTTTAGCGATCACTTCATCGCGGAATTTTGGATTGCATGGTCCATTTGAAAACCCATGGCTGCCGACCAGTGAGATGCCGAGTCCCAGTTTCATCACATCTGGGTAAAACTTTCGATCAATGCCCTCGATCCCCACCAGGCCGATGTCCTTCGCATGCTGCGCCAACACCAAAGTATCCATCGGTTTCCAGCACCAGCCCATGAGGGTGTGCTTGATGCCGCTATTCTTGATTTTGTAGGCAGGATCTGCCGCATCTTTGGCAATGCTGACCGCAGCAGCGCGGGAGCTTGAGGGGGCAAATGCAGCGCCAGCAGTGAGGGCGGCTGTGGATTGGAAAAAGGATCGGCGATTCATAATAGGCAGCGGGTGTAACGCAGTCACATCACATCGTCACGCAACAGATATGTCAATTCAAGATGCGCGTTTACTCTCGGTCAATCCTTGTCCGCCTCATTCATGTTATCATCCTTTTGGCGCGTAAGCCCTGGTACTCGCGGAGCCGTTTTTGGATCTCGGCTTTACAGGAAGGCATCTGTGACCATTCATGCCCGCCCTTTTCCAGATTCCCGAAATGACCACCAAGCTCGATCCTAAATTCCTCTCTCTCCTTACCGACACTGCTCAGAAACTCCAGGGGCTAGAAATACAGCCGCAGGTGCTCGCCGAGTCCGTTCCAGCATTGAGCACCCTCACGGCTGAACTGAGCCAGCAGTTGATCGACTGCGCTGCGCAGCTCACCGCAGCCATCCAGGCCAAAGTCAGCGCAGACCTCGCTGAAAAGGCCGCTTTGCTCCTCGCTAAAGAACAAGCGGCTGCTGAGAAAGAGGCCGCCAAGGCACAGGCGCTCGCCGAAAAGGAAGCCGCCAAAATCGCTGCTGCTGAGGCCAAGGTGCAAGCGCTGGCCGATAAAGAGGCCGCCAAGGAAGC
>CAZOVY010000088.1:0-24106 GCA_964583255.1 uncultured Prosthecobacter sp. | reverse complement strand
AAAAGACCAACATTTCCTCCGCATGTTCGGCCAGAGCGATCGCCAGATCGCTGACAGCAGCAGTGATGAAGGCAGCATCCCGCTGGTGCTCATGCTCATGAATGGAGAAGCTCAAAAAGTCATCGGCCAAAGCGACTCGCTCGCCGTCCAGACCGCCGCCGCTCAAAAAACACCTGAGCAGCAGGTGGAAAGCCTCTACCTCAGCTTCTTCAGCCGTAAACCGAAGTCTGCTGAAGCAGCCGACGCGGTCGCCGGACTTAGCAATGGCCTCAGCATCCGCGATCTGACATGGGTGCTCTTTAACACGCGTGAATTCGTCTTCGTGGAGTAACCATTTTTAATATCACACCTTCATGAACTTCCAAAACAAACTCGATTCGATCACTCGCCGTGCCTTTTGTGAAAGCTGGGCTAAAACGGCGCTCGGTGTGACTGTACTGCATGGCACTACACGCAACGTGTTAGCTGCAGAAAGTGCTCTGGCTACTCCCGCCAGTGGGCCTGGTTTCGGAAAGGCAAAGAACGTTATCTTCCTCCAAATGGTTGGTGGTATGTCGCACATCGACACACTCGATCCGAAAGATGGACCGACCCAGGGACCAAAGGCTCCGATCAAGACCAAGGCTGATTTCCAGCTCGGTGGCACGATGGAAAATCTCGCCAAGCAGGCGGACAAAATTAGCATCATTCGTAGCATGACCTCGAAGACCGGTGTCCATGCCAGTGGGCAATATTTGATCCGCAGTGGCTACGAGCAGCGTGGCACCATCAAGCATCCGAACATCGGAGCATGGGCGCAGCATTTTAAAGGCCCTAGCCACAAGACGTTGCCCTCCAATGTCTGCGTGAACCGTCAGCCGCAGAATGGCAATGGCTTCTTTCCCTCCAGCTTTGCCCCGCTACCTATTCTTGATCCAGATGTCGGCCTGCAATACTCCAAGAGTGAAGCCAGCGCCGAGGTGCTAGACAAGCGGTTAGCGATGCTCAACAAGCTTGATGCGGGTTTCCGCGAGCGCTTTCAGACAGCTAGTGTGCAAAGCTACACGCAGTTCTACGACAAGACCGTCAGCATCATGTCCAGTACGGATCTAGAAGCCTTCCAACTCGGCGAAGAACCGGAAGCACTGCGCGATAAGTACGGTCGGAACAAACTGGGGCAGGGGTTCCTTCTCGCTCGCCGCCTTGTTGAAAAAGGCATCCGCTACATCGAAGTCGCCGGCGGAGGCTGGGACATGCACAACAATATCGAAGAAGCGATGGAAGAGAAAGGTGCTGAGCTAGACGTGGCCTTGGCTGCTCTGCTAGAAGACCTCAGTGAACGCGGTCTGCTCGAAACCACACTCGTCGTTCTTTGCTCCGAATTCGGACGCGGCCCCAAAATTAACGGCAATGGCGGACGCGACCATCACCCGAAAGTGTTCTCGACTCTGCTCGCTGGTGGTGGTGTCAAAGGCGGCTTCATTTACGGTTCAAGCGACAAGGAAGGTATGGCCGTAGCCGACAAGCAGGTCATCGTACAGGACTTCCTCAGCACCATCGGTTGGAGTCTTGGTCTTCCCGTCAATGAAGTCGTCATGTCCCCCAGCAATCGTCCCTTCACCGTCGGTGACAAAGGCGTCGTGATCCCTGAAGTCTTTGCGTGATGGAGCCTCTGAGTTCGGAGCACCGGCTTCAGCCGGTTCTTTGAGTTCGGAGCATCACCAAGCATGGTAGAATGAGTCATGCGTCCGGCCTTCAAAGAACCGCTTAAATGCGGTGCTTCGAACGTCTGCTCTTATGCTCGCTCGCGATGACCGCCATCGCGAGAGTTTATTTTTGTTTTGACCCGTGATCGTTGAAGCTTGGCCCGCACTCTATGCGTCACCTGTCCTTTGTATCGCTGCTCTTGTCTGCCCTGAGCCTTCAGGCTGGAGATACGACTGAACCTGTCGTGGAGTTGCCGAAGCCTGATTCGCTGCAGTTCACCTTCCAAGCCCGCGTGCGCGGAGAATATCGAAACAATGTCTTCGACTTCAATGATGCCACGAACTCGGTCACAGATGACAGTTGGCTACTGCATCGCATTCGTCTCGGTATTGAGTGGCAACCTGTCTCATGGCTGCATGTGACGTTGCAGGGGCAGGATGTTCGCGAGTCTTTCTCTGACCGTGCGGACATTCCTTTGCAGCAAGGCGCGGAGGGAGATGACGCCTTTGATCTGCGTCTCGCCTCTCTTGAGTTCGGTGATCCGAAGCAACTCTCTTTCAAACTCGGTCGTCAGGTGCTGAGCTACGGTGATGAGCGTCTCGTAGGCCCGCTGGAGTGGCTGAACTTCAGCCGCACGTTCGATGCTGTGAAGCTGCACTATCAACAGGAAAACTTTTGGCTGGACGGTTTCGTCTCAAGTGTTGTGCGCCCGCATGAATCCCACTTCAATGTCTCTGACTTTTCGGACACGCAGAATTCGCGTCACCAAGTTTTCAGCGGCCTCTACTTCAGCAGTTCGTTCATTCCGGTGCAGACGACAGACCTGTACGCTTTTTATCTGCATGAGGAATCACTCGTCGGTGGCACCTACTTCATCACGCTGGGCACACGCATGAAAGGTGATCCGTTCAAGCTGGCCGGCTGGGACTACACCTTCGAACTCGCAGGTCAGGCCGGTCAGGTGCTGGGGCAGGATTTGCGCGCTTATGCCTTTCATCTCGAAGGTGGCTACAACTGGCTGAAGACTGCCTGGAAGCCACGCCTCGCGCTCGAATACAGCCACGGCAGTGGCGATGGCAATGCCGCAGATGGACAGACAAACACTTTCCAAAATCTCTTCCCCACGAACCATCCGCCTTATGGTTTCATGGATACCTTCTCCTGGCAGAACATGCACAATTTGGTGCTACGCATCGCCGCACAGCCTCACCCCAAAGTGAAGACCACCCTGGACCTGCACGGCTTCTGGTTGGCTGATACGAGTGATGCCTGGTATCGCGCCAATGGCACGACGAAAGTCCGAAAAATTAGCCCGAGCGCCAACAACTACGCGGGTGCTGAAACCGATTTCACGGTGAATGCCAAGCTGACCAAGCACCTCGACATGCTCGTGGGCTACAGTCACTTCTTTGCCGGAGCCTATCTCAATGACACCGGCGCTGGCGATGACGCCGACTTTGCTTACCTGATGCTAACTCTGAATTACTGAAACCAAACTTCTCATGACTAATCTCCAACTTGCCATTCAGTTCTTTCTACAGCTCGCCCTCATTCTCATGGTCTGTCGGGTTGTGGGCATCATCGCCGCTCGATTTGGCCAGCCACAAGTAGTGGCAGAAATGATCGCGGGAGTTTGCATGGGGCCTTCATTGCTGGGCCTATTCGCGCCTGATATATCGAAGTCATTATTTCCGCCAGATGCCATGAAGGTGTTGTTTCCTGTCTCCCAACTCGGTCTGGCTCTCTACATGTTCGTCGTCGGTTTGGAGTTCCGTGTGGACATCGTGAAGAAACGCTTCGGCAGTTCCGTGGCAGTTTCCTTTGCCGGCATGGCGGCTCCATTCGTTTTGGGCGCGCTCCTCGGCTGGTTCTTTTTCAATCACACAAAGCTCTTCCCCGAAAAGACATCGATGAGCAACGCCATGATCTTTATGGGTGCATCCATGTGCATCACCGCCTTTCCCATGTTGGCTCGCATTATTCATTTCAAAGGCCTCGCAGGAACCACCATGGGCACAGTCGCGATTGGAGCTGGGGCCATTGATGACGCCGCTGCGTGGGGCATGCTTGCTCTAGTTCTTGCTAGCTTTAATGGTGACATGTCTCACGCCTTTCTCAGCATTGGTGGCGGCATGGGCTATGTGCTTCTCGCTCACCTCATCATCCGCCCGATCTTGACACGGTATGCAGCAGGGATCGAAGCACGCGGCAAAGTCAGTGATGGCGAGTACGCCTTTTTTCTTTCTCTCATGTGCCTCGGGGCCTGGTGGACTGATTACATCGAACTCCACGCCGTATTTGGAGCCTTCATCATGGGTTCGGCCATGCCTCGCGGCATTGTTAATCGCACGATCATTGAGCGCACCCAGCCTCTCGCGGTCGCCCTCATTCTGCCGCTTTTCTTCACCTACTCAGGTCTGAATACCAGACTCGGTCTTTTGAATACAGGCTATCTGTGGCTGCTCTGCGGTGGTGTTTTGGTCGCTGCCATCCTTGGAAAAGCTGTGGCCTGCTGGGCTGCGGCGCGTGCCTCGGGCATCTCTAATCGTGAGGCCATGGGCATCGGTGTGCTGATGAACGCTCGCGGTCTCATGGAGCTGATCATCATCAATATCGGCCTCCAAAAAGGCATCATCTCCGCTGAAATTTTTGCCATGCTTGCCATCATGGCCGTGATCACCACGCTCATGGCCAGCCCAATCTTCGAGCGACTCGTTGGCACTGGCACCTTCAAAGCTGAGGCTGAGCCGGGAACGGAGATCTGATTCGGGAGGGCAAAAGGAGATTCGACAATTCCCAATCGTCGCTATCTTCGCCGCCCCATGTTCCGCGCTGTTCTCACCGATCGTCTCCAGGCTGCTTTTACCGCCGCTGGCATTGCTTTGCCGGAAGGCTTCACCCCGACTGTCGGCATCGCCTCGGATACGCGCTTTGGCGACTACCAGAGCAATGCGGCGATGATCCTGAGCAAGCAGCTCAAACTCAATCCGCGCGCGCTGGCTCAGCAGATCGTGGATAAGCTGGAGGTCACCGACCTGTGTGAAAAAGTCAGCATCGACGGACCAGGCTTTTTGAATTTCACACTCGGCACGGCTGCGCTGATTCAGCGGCTCTCCGTCATTGTCAAAGATGACCACGCCGGCGTGCCACTGGTGGCGAAGCCGAAGCGCATCGTTGTTGATTTCTCCGCGCCCAACATCGCCAAGCCCATGCATGTGGGGCACATCCGCAGCACGTTCATAGGCGACAGCCTAGCGCGCGTGGCCCGCTTCATCGGGCATACCGTCATCACCGACAATCACGTCGGAGACTGGGGCACTCAGTTCGGCATGATCATCCATGGTTGGAAGACGCAGCTCGATCAGGAGAAGCTGAAACTGGATCCAATTCACGAACTGGTAACCGTCTATAAAGCCGTCAATGCCGCCACCAAAGCTGATGAGTCTGTTCTCACTCGCTGCAAAACGGAGTTAGTTAAACTCCAGCAAGGGGATGCAGAGAACCTCGGCATCTGGAAAGAGTGCGTGCGCCTGACGCTCGATCAGCTCGCCAAAGTGTATGGCGCGCTGGATGTGAAGTTTGATCACTACCTCGGCGAGAGTTTTTACAATGACGCCCTGGCTCCGCTCGTGGCTGACATGCTGGATAAAGGCACCGCCACCGTCAGTGAAGGCGCGACTGCCGTCTTTAGTGATGGCAGCATGAAGCCTGAGAACGATCCTTTCCTCATCAGCGACAAAGATGAATGGAAGGCCGCGCCGTGCATCATCCGCAAAACGGACGGCGGCTTTCTCTACGCCACCACCGACCTCGCCACCATCGACTACCGCGTGAAGGAATGGAGTGCGGACGAAATCTGGTATGTCGTCGGTGCGCCGCAGCAACTGCACTTCCGCCAGGTCTTTGCCGCTGCCAAACGTCGCGGAGCCACCACCGAGATGATCCACATCGCCTTTGGCAGCATTCTCGGGCCTGACGGCAAAATGTTTAAAACCCGCAGCGGCGAAACCGTCGGACTTCTCGAAGTCATCGACGAAGCCATCGAACGCGCCCGTGCAGCAGCCGATGAAAAAGAGCAAGGCCTCAGCGACACCGAGAAAGACGAGATCGCCCGCATCATCGGCGGAGGCTCCGTGAAGTATGCCGAACTCAGCCAGAACCGCCTGACCGACTACAAGTTCAGTTGGGACAAGATGCTGAGCCTGCAAGGAAACACCGCGCCCTACTTGCTCAACGCCTATGTGCGCACGCGCTCCATTTTTAGAAAACTAGAAGGCACCGTCGAACTCACGTCAGATCTAGAGTTCACCGAGCCAGCCGAGCGCGCCCTCGCCATGAAGCTGGCCCAGTTCGCCGAGAACGCACACGACGTCCTCGACGACCATCGTCCGAACCTGCTGGCTAACTATCTTTACGAACTCGCCAACACCTACCACAGCTTCTACGAAGCCTGCAACGTGCTGCGCAGCGAAGGCACCGTTCGCAACACCCGCCTCACCCTCTGTGAAGCTACCAGCCGCGTCCTGAAGACAGGCCTCGGCCTGCTCGGCATCCAGACCACCGAGCGGATGTGATCGAGGTCAAAACCGCACTCTCAGGTAAGTGCCGAGCACGGATTCATGTTTCCATTCGGTGCGCGCTTTGGTGGAGACGATCATGTAGAAGAGATCCAGATCGGTATGCTTGCTGGTTTTGAAACTGAGGCCGAGAGGCACGAAACGATTCTCCGTAAACTGACTGCGATGCAGGTCGATCAGCCATTCATTGCTGGCAAAGAAGCGTGTCCAGGGGCCGATGGCATCAGGCAGCGTCCAGCCGAGTTGTAGGCGATGCCGCAAGCGATTCGTTGTGAGTGCCTCTTCCTCATTCCAGCGCCACTCCATGCGGTTACGCCAGTCGAGACGAAGATGTGCAGTGAGATCAAAATGCGGATTTAATTCCAGTTCGGGCCGGCCTTGTAGATGGCGATCACCGGTTTTCGTGTTCTCGATCTGAAGCAGGGAGAGTCCGATGCCGCCATCCAGCCATGGCAGTAGCTCGCGTTTGAATCGAGGGCTGACGAGTTGGACGACTGAGCCATCATCGGTGTCGTAGCGATTAACGAGGAAAATCCCGGCACTGTTTTTCTCCTGCTTCCAGGCTTCTAGCCACGTCCAGGCCCACCATTCATCTGCCCTCACGGGAGCGAGTGTCGCTAGCATGATCCATCCAATCCATAGCCGTTTCCTCATAGGTCTCCATCTCAGCACAGGCGGTGCCAATCAAGGTTGAGTCAGTGCATCATTCTTGCCATTCACCCACTGGGGCTTGTCCGTGTTGAAACGGCTTTCGTCACGCTTGCTGCTTGACCACGCGGCTGCACGCATGAATCTCATCGCCCATGCCAGTCCCACTTCTCGACGTCAACGCCCAGAACCATCCGCTCGAATCCGAACTCCAATCGGCGTTCAACCAAGTGCTGAAGCACGGACGCTTCATCATGGGGCCTGAGATGGAAACCTTTGAGGCAGAGATCGCCGCGATGGTCGGTGTGAAGCACGCGCTTTCCGTTTCATCTGGTACCGATGCACTGCTGCTCGCGCTCATGGCTCTCGACATCCAGCCGGGAGACGAGGTGCTTTGTCCTGCCTTCACTTTCTTCGCCACCGCAGGTGCGGTTTCGCGTCTCGGTGCGGTGCCGGTTTTCACAGACATCTGCCCGATCTGCTTCAACATGGACGTGAATGATGCGCGCAAAAAGATCACCGCGAAAACCAAGGCGATGATTCCAGTGCATCTCTTCGGTCAGTGCGCTGACATGGACCCGCTTTTGGCGCTGGCCAAAGAGCACGGACTCAAAGTCGTGGAAGACGCGGCGCAGTCCATCGGCGCAAAGTACAAGGGACGTGATAGCGGCACGATGGGTGACTTTGGCATCTACAGTTTCTTTCCCAGCAAGAATCTCGGCGGCTTTGGTGATGGCGGCATGTTGGTGACGAATGATGACACGCTTGCTGAGTTTGCCAAAGTGCTGCGCAATCATGGTTCGAAGCCGAAGTACTACCATCATTTCGTCGGCGGTAATTTCCGCATGGACACACTGCAATGCGCGCTGCTGAGCGTGAAGGTGAAGCGCTATTCGCAATTCACCGCTGAGCGCCAACGCAACGCAGCCCATTACACCGCTGAATTGTCCAAACTTCCCGGCGTCGTACAAGCAGACCCGGCGCACTGCAAATGCGTGAGCACGCAGGATGTCTGGCTGGCGGCTCAGGTAGCTAAGATTGTTCTACCTGTTGGTTATGCCCATAACACGCACATCTGGAATCAGTTCACGCTGCGTGTTCTCGGCGGTCAGCGCGATTCGCTGCGCGACCATCTTGTGGCTAAAAAAATCGGCTGTGACATCTATTATCCGGTCACACTGGATCAGCAGAAGTGCTTTGAAAATCTGCCTGAAAGCTCACGCGCAGGTTGCGATGTTTCGCACCGAGTCGCCGGCGAGGTTCTGAGCATCCCGATCTATGGCGAACTCAACGAGGCGCAGCGAAACGAAGTCATCACGGCGATTGGCGAGTGGCTGGCTTGATGCTCAACCACGCTTCTGGGCAAACAACCATGTCCACAGCTCTTGGTTGTCATAGGACTGCGTCCAAGAGTCGTGCCCGACGCCGGGATAGATGGTGAGTTTGGCCGTGCTGCCAGCTTTTTGCAAAGCGGTGTGCATTCGTGTGGAAAAATCTACGGACACCGCACCATCCTTGTCGCCATGGAAGATCCAGCAAGGCAGGGCTTTGATGCGATCGGCCATGACAAAGCCGACTCCGGCACCACCGCAAATGGGCACGATGGCGGCAAAGGTATCTGGATAAGCCAGCGCCGTGTCCCAGGTGCCGAAACCGCCCATGCTGATGCCGGTGAGATAGATGCGACTCGTTTCCACGCGATGCTTCTTTGCAAGGTCATCGACCAGCGCTTTCACGCCGTGAGCATTCCAGATGTTTTCATTCGGCACCTGTGGGCTGACGACGATGGCCTCAAATTTCTTCCCGGCGGCGATCAACTTGTGAGGACCATGTACTTTCAGCAGTTCCAGATTGTCGCCGCGTTCACCTGAGCCGTGAAGGAAGACCAGCAGCGGCCACTTTTTCGCCGTGTCTTTCTCGTAACCGTCTGGCAGAGAGAGCAGGTAGTGGTAGCCAACTTTCAGCGTGATCTCGCCGGAGAAAGATTGGGGTGAAGTTTCAGCCATCGCCAAGGCAGAGAGCGCTAGCAGAGCGAAGAGGAAGGAGAGTTTCATCGAGATCAGGCCGGAATGAGTGTGCGCTCGTGGAGTTCATCCATCGCGGCGAGGATGAGATGGCGATCCATCTCGTGGACTTCGAGTTTGTGGCCAACTTTGGGCACGAGAGTCACGGTCAATTCACCGCCGAGATGCTCGCGGAACTCCTCCAGACCTTCGAGAATCACTGGCTCTCCACTTCTGCCTTCAGCGAGCAGGTCGGGATGATAAGTTTCAAATCCGATGCGCTCGACCAGGCTTAGCACGCGCTCCGCCGTGGCGGCATCGAGGATGCCTTTCTTCACGGAATAGACGAGATCTACAGCCATGCCGATGGCCACGGCCTCGCCATGAGTGACTTGGAAATGAGTGATCTGCTCCAGCTTGTGCGCGGCCCAGTGGCCGAAGTCGAGCGGGCGTGCGCTGCCGAGTTCAAAGGGGTCGCCGCCCGTGGCGATATGCTCCACATGCAGTTCGGCACTGCGCTGCACCACGCGCTCCAGCGCTGGTTGTTCGAGGCGCGCTAGGGCATCGCCGAGGCGCTCGATCTCTTCAAAGAAAGCCTTGTCACGGATGAGGGAGACTTTAATCGCTTCGATGATCCCGTTGCGGCGCTCGCGCTCAGGCAGTGTTTCGAGAAAGGCAAAATCATTCACCACGGCAAAGGGCACGGCGAAGCTGCCGACCCAGTTCTTTTTGCCAAAGAAGTTCACGCCATTCTTCACGCCGACACCGCCATCGCCCTGACTGAGCGTTGTGGTCGGGAAGCGCACATGACGGATGCCACGATGCGCTGTGGAGGCCGCAAAGCAGACGAGATCTAGCGCTGCACCGCCGCCAATCACGAAGATGTAACTATGCCGGTCCAGCGCCGCATCGTTGATCGCCTGCCAGCACTGCTGCACGAGTGAGAAGTCGTTTTTGCAAGGCTCCCCGCCCGGCAGGATGACGGGTTCGCCAGCCAGATCCAGCACCTCGGCATGAGCTCGGGCATAGGTGCGAATGGCGGCCAACAGGCCGGGATTGGCGGCCACGACATGATCATCGGCAAAGATGAGCACGCGCGGCACCTTGTTCGGGTGATCCAGCAGGAGCAGATCGCGGATGGTCGTGTTGGCAGGCGCAAAAACCTCGCGGGTAAAAAGGATGCGATGCGCGTATTCGAGCCTGATTTTCTTCTCTAGCATGGGTGGTCTTATCTGTTCCCTCGCCGCAGGGTGCGTTCAAAGGGAAAAGTAGAACGAGTTTTGTGAGCTGTTCATGCAGTCATGAAGGGAAACTACGTCGCCGCGATCCAGCGCTGCCAGAGTCGGAGCAGGGGCGCTAGCGCCGCAAACCCGAATGCGATTGGCAATGACACCTGGCTGACTGCCAACGCATCCACCAGCGCGATCCCCGCCAGCAAAATGCCCACGGCACGCCCGATGGCAGGACCGCCCTGTTTCATGATCCGTGTGGCGATGGTCACCATGGTGGCAAAGGCGAAGATGAGGAGAAGGGGAGCTAGGGGCGTGAGATCACCGAGGATAGTGACAGGTCTCAAATGCCCACCCGAGAACAAAAGCGCTGCCGCGAGAATACCAGGATTGTAGAGGAGCGCCCTGGCAAAGATCGACTGCCAGCGTGATGCGGATGCGCCTTTGGCTTCCATTCGCGCAATCATGGTCAGACCGACGATGTAGGCTCCGAGGGCGAGGGCAGGAATGATTACCTCCAGCCACCAAGGGATGCATGCCCCTGACTGACAAGGCATTCCCGGCATCAAATACAGCAGCACACGGCACATACCCATGACCCAAACAGCTCCCGCCCAGGGTTTGTGATAGAAGTCGTAAAAGAGAATGCAGCCAACCAAAGCCGAGGTGATGCCCCAGCAAGCACCTCCGAGGAACACAGCCACCAACCAACCCGCCACCAACATCCCCAACCCCACGGACCACGCCGCAGAGGCACTCACACGTCCACTCGGGATGGGCCGTTCTTTTCGATGCTCACGATCAAACTTCACATCCGCCGCATCATTCAAAATCATCCCGCCCGTGTAGAGCAGTGATCCGGCGAGTAGCATCCAAAGCAGGGTTGGATTTTCCAAAGCACCACCCGCCAGCAACCAACCTGCGGTCACATTCGTCCAGACCGTGGGTAGGTTGGAGATACGGGCGAGTTCGAGCCAAGCGCGGATTTTTTTTGGAAGCATGAAACTCACTCCTTCACCAAGCTTGCCAGCCTCGTGGTCACTTGCTGCTGCACGGGGACGATCTTACCACTGATCTCCAGTTTAATGTCCGCGCGGAAGGCCCCAAAGGACACTGTGCCGCGCTCCAGATCGAAGAGCACTTGGCCAAAAGTTTTTGAGCCAGCGCCCAGTGTCACCCCGCGCGTGCCGACAGATTCGTCGGCGCGCTTCATATCGCCCTCGAAGCTGATCTTCGCATGGCGGTGGCCTTCGTAGTCCACGATCGTCTCTAGCTTAGCTCGTAGCTCGACATTGATCGTTCCTGCGCTGGGGAACTTCACCGTCTCCTGCGAGGTCCAGCGGTCGCCTGTCTTCACCGACATCTTCGGCAGGCCCATCTCCAGCGAGCGTCTGTAGAGATCCGCCACGTCTTTCGCCTCGGCGATGCTGTCTAGCGCTGGAATGCCATCAGCACTCGCCGCCATCGTTCCCGAGTCGCGCACTTCCACAAATTGATCTTCGGGGCCATAGACCAAGACAAATGATTTGCCGACACTCTGGCCGACGGATGCCTTGATCATAGGGTTCGCTTTCGACAGATCTGCGGAATCAAAGACTTGCTTCTGGCCTTGAAGCATCACCTCGCCCGTCAGCGCCTGGAAAGTCACACGCGCCAGTTTTTCACCCGACTCAGCCCCCGTAACGCGAATGACCGTGGTCTGCTTGATCATCATCTTCTGATCCTCCGGCTTGCCGATGGCGGTTAGGCCCGTGGTCGTCTGCGTCAGAGTTTCCTGCGTATAAACATGGCCCGGTAGCCAGCGCAGTCTCAGGGAGAGTGCCTCCTCTTGAGCAAAGGCAGGCAGCAGAGCTGTCAGCGACAGGCCAGCGAGGAGGGTGAGTTTAAAAGACAGACGTGGGGCGTAGCTCATCACTCATCGTGCTAAGGCATAAGGCCCAACAATGCAACTCCACCATCCGCCGCAGAGCCGGTCACGAGCTGAAAATAAATCGTCAAGAAAGTTGGCACGCTTCCCGCTTAGCTATTAAAGCAGAGCATCAACCCTGGAAAATCACCTCTGATTCTTCTCCGGTCGTTGCAATCCGCCAAACCACACCTCTAATTGCGTCAGCCATGAAAAAAGTCGAAGCGATCATCAAGCCCTTTAAACTCGAAGACGTCAAAGAAGCCCTCTCAGAAGTGGGAGTGGAAGGAATGACCGTCGTCGAAGTCAAAGGTTTCGGCCGTCAAAAAGGCCATACTGAAATTTACCGTGGCTCCGAGTACACGGTGGACTTCCTTCCCAAAGTGAAGATCGAAGTCGTCGTCGAAGACGCTCGTAGCGAAACCGTCGTGGACGCTATCGTGAAGGCAGCTAACACCGGTAAGATCGGTGACGGCAAAGTCTTCGTCAGCGAAATCCTCGAAGCCGTTCGCATCCGCACCGGCGAGCGTGGTTCAGATGCCGTCTCAGGCTCCTAGTTCCCCACACAACCTGAATTCATTTCACCAACCCGCCGGGCTTCCTGGCGGGTTTTGTGTTTCAGTCGCTAGTGCGCTATTGATCTTGTCTCCTCACTTAGATCGGGAAGTCTGATCCAAGTGCAGTTTCGATTTTTCTCTTCAGTGTTCGGCGCACCGTTTTTAAGCGGAATCGAATGCGCTCCCTATGACAGATTCAATCTGAAGTCAGTGATGCGATCCCAACCTTTCCACTTGGCTGAGCCTTGATGGCTGGAGGGAAGAATTATCGAGCGACATTTGCGACATCGACTCTATCTTTTCCCCACCCCCACCATGACTGACTTCTTTTCTAACTCGCTGTACACCTTTGGCCTCGGATTTGGCCTTGGCTGTGTGTTTCTCCTCATGTCCTACTGGAATCACTGGAAGACGAAGGGCGAATTCAAACGCTACAAGACGCATCTGAGTGACAAACTGGAACTGGATGCCCGGTCGATGCAAGAGACGAGCAAGGAGAAGACGCGCCTGGCTCAGGAGAATGAAAGCCTGCGGATGCAGGTGAGTCGGCTCAATGAGAAGCCAGACAATAAACTGCATCGTGAACTCGAGATCATGGCTCGTGCGGAGAAGCATATGATGATCAATGCACCCGGCTTTGCCCCGGCCTGGGAGATGGCTAAATCACAGGCTCTGTCGCAGATCGAGACCGAGGAAAAGGGCATGTCCTTCCCGCAGAAAATCTTCCGCAAGTTGATCGGCCCGGGTTCGACGAATAGCGGTGTGGCGCTCTCGGAAAGCTCGGTTCTTGCTGCTAAGAACGGCTCAGAAGCCACCAGCAATGCCGCTTGATCCATGAGCGTCGTTCGGCCTGAGAAAGTAAAGTTCATGCTCATGGCTGCTGACATGCGGCGGGCCGTGAGTTTTTATCAAAAGGTCTTCGGGCTGGACGAGATCTTTGTGAGTGAGTTCTGGAGTGAGCTGAACTTTGGCAATGCCATCATCGCCTTTCATGGTGGCCACGATGGATCGGTGAATCCTACGGGCTTAAGCCTGCAATTTGAAGATGTGCTGAGTGCTGTGGAGCGGATCGAAAAAGCTGGAGGACTCATCCTGGATCTGCCAACCCAGCGTGAGGGGGAGCCCATCCTACTCGGACGTTACCGCGACCCGGAAGGCAATGAGGGCTTTATCACACAGTATGTTGGCTAAGTTTTGCCTTCATTCTCCGCGAACAGACTCATGACTCGCCATTCCTTTCGGCTTACCATTCTGCATCGACTTCTGTTCAGTTGTATCGTCCTTTCTAGCGCCGGCTTTGCCCTGGCTCAGGGTGGCTCTGCGCCGCAGGGAAACAACTTCGGCGAAATTGCGCAACTCGTGCCGTTGGGCAGTGCGGCTAGTTTGGTGGCCAGTGTCACGAGTGCGAGTCCGATGACCTTCACCTGGACCAAGGATGGGCGTCTAGTGCGCGATGCCTACACGATGACACTGACTTTACCCGCAGTCACAAAGGAGAGTGCGGGCAGCTACCGGCTCAAAGCGCGGAATGCGTTTGGAAGCTGGGAGTCGCCGCCTTTCCTGCTGGGTGTGTATGAGACTGGTATGGCAGAGGCGACACTGATTTCCGGGAAATCTCTGCGCCTAGAGCCACGTGCCTGGGGGCCAGGATTGAAGTACTCTTGGTCGAGTAGCGGCTATGAAGATACGCCTTCCCACAGCACACCCACTTTTCAAATCAATCGGCTGCCGCACGGCATCCACACGGCTGTCGTGTCTATAGTGATGGGTGAGTCTGGCCCAGAGGCGAGTGGCTTCAGCTACCTCATCAAGTCCGTGGGTAAACCACGCACACCCACGGTAACTCGCGTGTGGCGGATGGAGCTGGGCATGGCCTATCTGGGCCAGGGCTTCCTGCCGACTGATGAGATCCCTGTCACTTTTCATGCGAAAGGACTGCCGCCGGGCATCACGATCAATGCCACCACGGGCGACATTAGCGGCACACCGACCAAGGCGGGGCACTACATCGCCGAACTGTGGACCTCTGATAGCTACGGTACCAGCCCGCGTGTGCAGCAGATTTACTTTGTGGGATCAAACAAGATCGACCTCTTCACCCGGAGCTACTGCGGCACGATCTATCAACTGCCTCTCGATAACGGTCAGAGCGGTTATCTGGCTGAGTTTACCGTGACTCCCAGTGGCACATACACCGCTAAACTGACTTTTAAATCCCGCGTCATCCGCCTGAGTGGCAGCTTCACCGGTGATGCATCTGCTTATCTCTCCAATGCTACGAACGTCACACTTGGACTGAATCTGAAAATGACTCTGCGACCCGCTGAGGGCGTGATTTTAGAATGGAGCGATCCTCAAGGACTCATCACAAACACCTATCATGCTATTGATGCCGTGTACCGTCCCTCAGGTGATCCCTACACGGACCCAGCGGGGCGTCATGGGGTGCTGATGCGGCCCGAGCAGATCACAGAGTCGGCTGCGGCAGAAGTGATGCGCGGCACAGGCTTTGGCAGCCTCCTAGTGAATGCTAATTTCTCCACCACCTTTGTCGGCTCACTACCAGATGGCCAAGGCGTGACCGCGAGCAGCTATGTCACGACGAACGGTACCATTCCGACCTTCTTGATCCCGACGGCCAAGCGAGATGTGCTGATCGGTGATCTCTATGTTCCTACGCGCTATGAACTGACCAATCCGTACTCGGTCTGGTGGTATCGGGACGCAAATCCCAGCGATCCAATCGCCCCTGCAGGCTGGAGCCGAAATCTCGCCACTGAGGTGACGCCTTACACGCCACCTACAGCGGGTCGCCTGCTACTGCCTTTCATGGAAGACAGGCCAAACAACGCCTTCATCTCCCTCTCTTCAGCCGGTCGTGATTCGGAGGATTCGACGGCTTTCATCGACACCGACTTCCGACTCACCAGCACCCACACCGCCCGTTTCTCACTGCCGAATCCCAGCGCACTGCGTGTCGATTTCTATGCACCTACGGGCTTCTTCACAGGCCAAGCCACCTTGGATGATCCGCATCCCACCATCCCGCTTCGCCGCGTGCGTCGTGCTGTCGGCTTCCGTGGCATGATGTTTCAAAACCCGGACAGTCCGCACGGTGAAGGCTACTTCCTCGCCCCTTCGTCGCCGGACACGGTGTCTTCATCCACTGTCTCTGGCCATGTTTGGATCGGCCCGAGCTTTGCTGAGTGAAGGCAGACTCCTGCTGAAACGGCCAATGAAGAAGTGGGACCGGTTCAGATTTCATTACCCCCTCCTTCCTTGACCCTCTCCCCCGTCGGGGCTACAGACTGCGCCCCCGACCCGCCCTGCTCATCTGATGTCCATCGAACGTACTCGCAATTTTTCCATCATCGCCCACATCGACCACGGGAAGACCACGCTTTCCGACCGCCTGCTAGAGGCGACCAAGAGCATCACCGTGCGCGAGCAGCAGAATCAGCTCCTCGACAGCATGGATCTGGAGCGTGAGCGCGGCATCACCATCAAGGCGCATCCCGTGTGCATGAACTACAAGGCTAAGGACGGGCTGATCTATAAACTCAACCTCCTGGACACACCTGGCCATGTCGATTTCAGCTATGAAGTCAGCCGCTCACTCGCCGCCTGTGAAGGCGCACTGCTACTGGTAGATGCCAGCCAGGGCGTGGAGGCCCAGACCGTAGCCAATCTCAATCTGGCGATGCAGCAAAACCTGCGCGTCATCCCCGTCATCAACAAGATCGACCTGCCCAGCGCAGATCTCGATAAAGTGAAGCAGCAGCTCGAAGACATCCTGCAACTGCCTTCCGATGAAGCCGTGCCGGCGAGCGCAAAGATGGGCATCGGCATCATCGACATTTTAGAAGCTGTCGTGGCCCTGATCCCGCCGCCGACCGATCCTGGTGACGGCTATCTACGCGCCTCCGTGTTCGATTCCATCTTCGACTCCTATCGTGGCGTGGTCAGCTATGTGCGCGTCATGTCGGGCACCATCACTCGCGGTCAAAAAGTACGCCTCATGGCCTCAGGCAACGACTCTGAAATCAAAGATCTCGGCACCTTCCGACCCAAGATGGTGCCCTGTGAAAAGCTGGAAGCAGGTGACGTGGGCTACATCATCGCCAACGTCAAAACCACCGCCGACGTGAAGATCGGTGACACGCTCACCGAGTCCCGCAAGCCTGCTCCCGAGCCGCTTCCAGGGTTTAAAGAAATCCACCCACTCGTCTTCAGCGGCATCTATCCCGTCAGCACCGACGACTTCGAGGCGCTCAAGCTCGCCGTCGGTAAACTCCAGATCAATGACGCTGCCTTTACCTTCATGGCAGAAAGCTCTGCCGCGCTCGGCTTCGGCTTCCGCTGTGGTTTCCTGGGCCTACTGCACATGGAAATCGTGCAGGAACGTCTGCGTCGTGAGTTTAACATGGATGTCATCTCGACCTATCCGTCCGTCATTTATGAAGTGAAGAAAACCGACGGCACGGAGCTGATGGTGGACAATCCCTCCTTCCTCCCGCCCGCCAATGAGATCGACGAAATTCGCGAACCCATGGTGAAGGTTTTCATCATGATCCCGAATGAACACATCGGCGACATGATGCAGCTCGTCATGGAAAAGCGCGGCCAGGTGAACAACACCGAAACGCTCGACGATCGCCGTGTGCTCCTGCACACCGTCATGCCGCTCAATGAGATCCTCGTGGACTTCAACGACAAGATGAAATCCATCACTCGTGGTTATGGCAGTATGGACTATGAGCACGCCGGATACAAAGCCGACGACCTCGTGAAGATGGACATCCTCATCGCCGGTGATCATGTCGATGCCTTCTCATGCATCGTCCATCGTGGAAAGGCAGAGTCCCGTGGCCGTGCCCTTTGTGCCAAGCTCAAAGAGGTGATCCCACAGCAGCTCTTCGTCGTCGCCATTCAGGCAGCGATCGGGGCAAAATTCATTGCCCGTGAAAGCATCAGTGCCCTGCGCAAAGACGTGACCGCCAAGTGCTACGGCGGCGACATTTCACGTAAGCGCAAGCTGCTGGAAAAGCAGAAGGAAGGGAAGAAGCGCATGAAATCCATCGGACGCGTGAACATCCCGCAGGAAGCGTTCATCGAGGTGCTGAAGAACAACTGATCGTCATCGGTGTCACCCATCATGGCATCAACTCCGGCGGCCCACCGACAGGCACGTCAGAGATGCCACCGGAACCGGGCGGCCATTCGCAGTCTTGATGGTATAGCAGACGCCAGAGCTTCTGCTGCACACGGCCTTGCTCACCGTCAGGCCGGGTGAAGGGATGCGGCCAGGATTTCAAATACAGGTAGTGGGGCGTGTCGCGCTTCTCGATGAAGAAGGCGGCGGCTAGTACTTCTTCTTTGGTGCATGCCGCGTAGGCCCAGAAACCGGGTCCTAGCCACATCTCCGCAGCTACATAGTAGTGGTTGTATTCATGATCGACAGTTCGTCCTGGGTTCTTGGAGGTGTCCAGCCAGACCTCGGTGATGCCCACCCCAGGAATCGTTTTTGTCGTCTGCTGGTAAGGTGGCACCGGCCCATATGATTTTCTCCAAAGATCGAGTCTGTTTGCAAACTGCCACTTATCATAAATAAACTCAAACTGCCGGGCAACTCGGATGGGACACAACTCCGAGATCGATTGGATCAGGTTGTTCCAGGTGCTGGGAAACTTCATCCCTGGCGAAGCCATGATTTCCAAAGAAGTAGGATGCGGAGTAAAGCGATGAACTGAGAGCCAAATCTGAAACGTGGTGGGGCGATGAACGGTATCTGTTGTGAACCCCGCAAATGCCTGCTTCAGAAGGCGCTCATATATTTGCTCGGGTGTCAATTTGTATTCGTCCTGCTGGACCCATTCAGGACTGTAAGTATGAAGATTCATCCTTGGTGGACACGCCTCGAAATGCCGTAAATAATCTACAGTTAGGCTCCATATTTTGGCTAATGGCAGGGTAGTTTGAGGACCCACAGCATCAAAAACCAATTCAAATCGTGTCTGTAGGCTAGAGCTGCTCATTGTCCGAAAACATGTTCTCTGATTTCAAGACGAATACGAGCGCCACCGCCATTTGGAATGTCATTCAAAAATGTCTGGAGTGTTTCTCTCATTAAAACTTCGGCATTACCACTGTCAGGCTTCAGCAACACTTCAAGCACCAGGATGTGATCCGAAGGCGCATTTCCAGATGCTAACATGTCGTTGATCGCGGTCTTCATCCTCTGGATTGAACCCGCATTGACCGTCTGCACAGTCTTGTTCTGGATTGACACTTTTGTTGCCGCGTTTTGGAAATCAAAGGCCGTGGCATTGGGTAGATGTGAAAAGCCCTCCCGTGCATACTTTTTGTGCCACATCTCCAACTCTCCCACGAGACCCCGAATCCAATACTTTTCATGCTGGTCCGGCCACTCCGGCAGCTTCCACATGTCTCCGGCATCAGGATCGGAAAGAAACTGCTTGAGGAACGCCTTGCCGTTATCATCCAGTTCTGAAAACGCAGCACGGCTGCTAAATTCGCTAGGATTGTGTCGAAAACATCTCAGAAAATCCTCACCCCAGTCCACAACCTTGCCATCAGCTTCATGAATCAACTTGTGCTCCATGACCTTGAGGAAGTTGTCCACCAGCGTTTCATCCAGCTCATCTCCCAGCAGTTTATGAAGAAGGCCCAAACGATCATACAATGCATCTCCGCCTTCTTTGGCAAGGCGATTGAGCTTGGGAAACTCAAAGGCACGATCGAGGATCTTCTTGAGATGCGGTTTCTTGATCAACTCCGCCGCGCATTGATCAATGGCCCCATTGACCCTCTTTTTGGCTGCGTTTTGAGCGTTGATGTTGATTGCTCCCCACTGACTGCTTTTAGCAGCCCAGGTAGCGGCGTCCTTCACGGCTTCTTTCAGGGCGCGCCCTTTGGTGGCCACGGCAAAGGCGGTGCGTTTGGCAAGCTGCGCTGTCAGATTTACGCCACCCTTTGCCAACAAAAGCCCGGCTTTGCCAATGCCCCCGGTGAGCGCACCGACTGCGACTTGCTCAATCATGTAGCCTGCTGTGTAGCTCACGGCATAGATCGCTGCTCGCTCAACAGTAACGAAAGAAGCTGCCAGTAAATCTTGCCGCCATGGAGCACTGCCAAAGACACTGTTACCAGAGCCCTCTACCATGCGGTTGCCAAAGTCGTCATACCACTCCACCAGCGATTTCGCCATCCATGGTCCGATGTCTTGAGCTAAGACGGTGAATCCCCAGACATGTGCCGCGCTAAAGGTTCGGAGACTAATCCAGGCAGATCGCTTGAAGCTGGACCATGAAGAAAATGAACTGGCTAGTGAGCCGCCCGCCTCTTGAAGCGGTTTAAATATATGCTCCTGGCAGAGGATCATAGTCATACCCATGAAGACGGCTGCACGCATTTCAGGATTAGCACGCCAAGCCATTATCTCTTGATTCGCCCGCAGAGCGATTTGACCGCCAGCGGCACCTAGAGTCGCCCACATCTCATAATCGTCCGTGAGTCCAGTCTTGCAGCCGTCATAAAGGCCGTAGGCCAGAGCTTCTGCTCCCTCGACTTGAGTTATAACCAAGAAGATAGGAATCAAGGCTGCGCGGGTGAGCGGGTGTAGTTCACCATTACTGTTACCGGCGCTGGAAGCTGCGTTGTTGGCGGCAATCGTCGGAGGTGGGGCCGCCAATGTGATGCCACCTGCTTGTGGAACGAGTGCAGAAAGTTGCTCCGCACTGAGTGGTGTGAGCGTTGTGCCTGACAACCAATAAGCGGTACCAGCTTCAGTCGTGATTTCTGGAGGCAGGCTCCAACCTTCAATGGGGAGAGCTTTTACTGCACTGAGATCTCCGAGTTCACTAATACCTGTTATTGGTGGCCCTGGTGTGATTGGGCCTGAAGCAGCCGCCTCAATTTCCAAATCACTCTCCGAAGTTAGGATGGCACCGGCGATCAACGCATTTGTGGCCTCTGCGCTGGTAACATTATTCCCGTTAGCTGCAATCTGGGAAGCCAGCGCCTGCATGGCAGCAGGAACGACGGTGGGCGGTACGTTCCAATTGAACCCGTCACCCGTGATCCAGTCGTCCACATAGTTGATCCAATCGGCAAACTTTGATTCAGCCACCAAAGTGTGTGTGACTTTTTTTGCCGGACTATTTAAGCCTGGCAGGTAAGCGCGGACTTCAATCTGACCTAGATTACGAAAGCAGGTGAAGAAGTCGATTTTTCTAGAATCATCTGAATTCCTAACGAACCAGACTTTCTGAGCTGGAGGTTGCTCGGTGGTTCCATTTTCAAGAATCGCCGGAATCGAGGCAAAGACTTTAGCTCCTCCTCCCAGTAAACTAGAATATCGTCCAAGATTCTCGCCGGAATTTGAATTTACAAATTCGAGTGACAGCGAATCAAAACCTTGAGGGATACTCACCGATCCGGCGAGAAACTTGTCACGGGACAATGCTTCAATAGGTATGTCGATGTAATCAGCCGTCGCTGAAATCTCGACACCTCCGCCATTTGGGACAAGGAGAGTGGGATCAGCGACGGAAACAGAGAGCTGTTGATTAGGAGCCAAAAAGTAAGGCTGCGTCAGCGTCTGGACAGTGTTCCAATTTTTGTCGCGATAGGTGTACGTGACGGTAATTTTAGCCGGACTGAGTTGGGCTATTTGTTGGGGCGTGTAGGAAAGAGGCGTTTGATAGGCGAGTGACCAAGCCACCTTGTAGGCCTGATGGTAATAGAAGCCTGTTCCAGCGGGGTTCGGGTCTTCGCGCGAATAGGCAGCCGTTTCGCTGACGTAATTTGACCAACTCACCTCCTGATGCCGCCACGAATCCCAGGCCTTTGCACTGAGGTCCGACAAGAATTCCTGATAAACCTGAGATGCCAAGACTGGCTGCTCCACTTTTTCCTCACGCCGATCTGATGAACCTGAAATGATGGCTTTAGTGGTCGAATTAACTACATCATATGTCGTGATTTTAGAAGTTGGCGTGTCGGTGGTTTTCTCGTTCTTCTCGCCCCAGTAAAAGTAAGTACACCTTGGCCAGTTTGCCTCGCCATACATCGGCAAATAAAACGGGACTGGCGATGGTATCGAAATGACTGGCTGTTCTTTCGAGACAGGCTTGGGGTAGCTGGGAGTTGTGATTGGTTGCGGGTAGTACTCGTAGCGATTTGTAGAAACCATCCGCTTCCAGTTCCACTTGTAGGCCCATGATAGTTTGTCAGTTAGTTTCCCCTGAATTTGATCTTGATTCATCGAATTCTGTTGCAAAGCCCCCCATTGCACGCCGCCAGCTTGGGTCCCTGCCGCGCTCGTGCCGGTGATTTGGCGTTGCAACTTGTTCTCAGCGATTCGTAAGCGTGTCTGAGTTTCATCTCCCCAATACCTTGAATAAAGCATAGCAGGATTGCCCGGATCAGGATGTACTGGACCCCAGTCGTCGAAGTATTTGTCTTTATCGCCGTGCCACTTTTCTTCCTTAGTGACGGTCTCTTTTCGAGAGCAATTTAGCAGATAACTCCAAGACTTTTGATATTTGAATCGCAGGAGAGGATTGGTATTTTGACTCTCATCTCGGGAACTGATGATCGGGTCAGTACAAAGATCTTCATAACTCTCTAACCAGCTTTCAGTATGCTCCCCCGCTTGAAGGTTCGTGGTTTTTGTTGTGCGGTAAGAGTTTGGCTTTATTCCCTGCACTTTCTTATCCTCATACACAACGGTCTTGTTGTGGGATTGCTTGGGAATCTTCATGTCCCGCTTTCCCGTCCGCTTGGCATAATAGCTGTCTGTCCCGCCTGGATTAACAGCATTAAAGCCCGTAGCGTAGGCCTTTCCCTCTGCCGTGGTTGAGTAGAAGTAAACGCCGGGCCAAGTGATGGAAGTATCAAGCTGTAGCGCCGGGGCACCTGGAGCTGGCGGTGGTGCTGAAGAAGCGGTAAGTCCATCTTCATTTTCGCCTGGAAATGGAAGAATAGGGCTCCCATCTCCTGAATCTGCGGGTGGCGGAACATTGATGCCAGACAGCGGAAAGCTAAAGGTCCATTTGGCTTGCCCAAGATTCACCAATGTATAGTCATCGTCGTCATCCGTGGTTAAAGACCAAGGGTAAGCAGTGATGACGCCCAACTCTATGAGACGATCATAAATGGGGCGCGCAGCAGCTTTCAACTGGCCAAGGTTAGCGGCTGCATAATCATCAGCCAACGCCACTGCTTCAGTAGTCATCCAACGATCCACCATTTGTCGCACTTGAATGCCGGCACCACCGGGCAGTTTGGCATCCATCTGCTCAGCTGCTTTCCATGCAAGAAACTTGAGTTGACCAATGTTCATCGTTGCATAGTCATCAGGCGCAACACCTGGAAGTAGAACGGAACTTTCCTGCCACCAAAGTGGTGCCTGCGCCGAAACTGAATTGTGCCCCATCAAGATAAAAAGAATGGCGGCAGTCGTGGACTTGAGGCTCGAATGCATGAGGATTTTCTTGGTTAGATTCAGCCTCTACGGTGTCATTAAGAATAAGAAGTTAAGATAAGTGATAATTATGGCTGCGGGCCGTTCGTAAACGGCCCCATGTCCAGATCACCGGCAGGAAGAATACGAACCGCCCCTTGCACCTTCAAGTCGCCCGCAACCTGCACGACTCCCCCAAAACTGGCGCTCTTGGCCGCAATCTGGGTCTGCACAATCGTTGAAGATCCGTTGAGTTGTTCTTCTCTAGAAAACTCAATAGTCTCTGAGCGAAGTAGACTGGTGCTCTTGTCCGTTGCCTCACCGTTTTCTGTATTATGCCGAACTTGGGTGAAGGTTTTGAGTTCATCCGTTCGAAGTTCGGAACTGTCCAAGCGTTCCTCATAGCCATCCCAAGGTTGCTGATAGGATTGTGTGAGGCTGTCACTCAACAAGGCCATATTTCGATTAGCATCTGCGCTTGGCAGCCGCAAGCCGCCATCCCACAGCAACAAGATGTCCTTAGCACCGCTTGCTGTGGGCACCTGCCAAGCCCAATTCGCATCCGATCGCGTGGCCGTAAATTGGATCTTGGGAACGCCAGAAAGATAGTCTGTATAGGTGCTCGTATAGGGGTCAATCCAGACCTGTGCAGATTCGCTATGTGTGCCAACGACTCCCCAGTAGCTGGTGTCTATCCATGTTTCGCCAGAGTATTGCTGAACATAATAAGGTTCATCATATCCGGATGTGACCATATTACCATCCGTGTCGTAGAATGGTAGGACCATGTTGTAACCGCCGATGACATTAACGTACTGCGCCTGCCAATAGCCACTTGAGATCGTGCCATAGTCCTCGACAGAAATATAGCCATCTTCGTAATGCCCATCAACGGTGTAGGGAACCTGGATGTCCTGAATCCCTTGACTGGTTGATATGGTAAATGCGCGATCAAACGTTGCTGAACTCGTCAATCCGTTGGTGATGGTACCAAAGCCAGCAGCACCAGCAATG
>CAZOVY010000087.1:0-25238 GCA_964583255.1 uncultured Prosthecobacter sp. | reverse complement strand
AGCCGGCCTCGGGGAGGGTGAGCTTGACGGTGGCTTCGAGGTTGGAGCCGATCTTCTTGGCCTGACGGGCGGCTTCGATGGCTTGCTGGATGACGGCGCGGGCTTTCAGCAGCTCTTCGACGGCGGTGGTGGCCTCGGTGCTGGCGAAGGTGGGATTCGGCTGCGGGAAGGCTTCGAGGTGGACGCTGTCTTGGTGGCCGAGGAACTCCCAAGTTTCGTCGGCGGTGTAGGCGAGGATGGGGCCGAGGAGTTTGGTTAAGGTCTCGGTGATCTCGCGGATGGTGGCCTGGGTGGCGCGACGGCGGGGGCTGTCGGCGGCATCGCAGTAGAGGCGGTCCTTGGTGATGTCGATGTAGAGCGCGGAGAGGTCGCCGGAGACGAACTGGGTGATGGTGCTGGTGACTTTGCGAAAGTCGTAGGAGGCGTAGCCAGCGAGGCAGTCGGTGAGGACGCTGTGGAGACGTTCGAGGATCCAGCGGTCGATCAGCGGGAGATCGGCGGCCTGTTTTGACAGGATTTCAGGATTAACAGGATCGACAGGATTTTTTTCTTTTCCTTTTTCTTCATCATGAAGATTGCCCAGCAAGACACGGAAGGTGTTGCGGATGCGGCGGTAGGACTCGCCGGTTTGCTGGAAGAGTTCTTCGCTGAAGGGGACGTCGTTTTGGTAATCGACGCTGGCGGCCCAGAGGCGGACCATGTCGCCACCGTACTTGTTGTAGTAGTGGTCGGCGGTCATGGGCTTGGCGGCTTTGTCGGTGCCCTGGTCGCTTTTGCTGATCTTCTTGCCGCTGGTATCGACGACGAAACCATTCGTGATGACGGTCTTGTAAGGGGCGATGCCGCGGACGGCGACGCTGACCATGAGGCTGCTCTGGAACCAGCCGCGATGCTGGTCGGTGCCCTCGATATAGACATCGGCGGGGCAGTAGAGCTCGGGGTGGCGATCCAATACGGCGACGGAGGAGGAGCCGGAGTCGATCCAAACATCGAGGGTGTCTTTGCAGCGCTTGCTGCCCTCAGGCAGGCCGACGAGGTCGCTCCAGAAGGCGTCGTCTTTTTCAAACCAAAGGTTGGTGCCGTGCGTCTCGACGGCGTCGGCGACCTTCAGGGAGATGGTGTGATCCATGATGGCCTGGCCTTCGGCATCGTAGAAAATAGGAAGCGGGACGCCCCAGGTGCGCTGGCGGGAGATGCACCAATCAGGACGGCTTTCGACAGTGCCGTAGATGCGGTTGCGGCCCCAGGCTGGGAGCCAGTTCACGGTGTCGATGGCCTTCAGGGCTTCGTCGCGGAAGGCGGCGATGCGGATGAAGAACTGCGGGACAGCACGGAAGATGATGGGGGTCTTTGACCGCCAGCAATGGGGATACTGGTGGACGTATTTTTCGTTGCCAAGGAGTGCGCCTTTGGCCTCAAGGATGGCGATGATGCCTTCGTTGCTCTTGAAGACGTGCTGGCCGACGAACTCGGGCAAACCGCACTCGGCGGTGAAGCAACCGGCGTCATCGACGGGGGAGAGGATTTCGAGCCCGTGCTCTTTGCCGGCGATGTAGTCGTCCGCGCCGTGGCCGGGGGCCATGTGGACAGCGCCGGTGCCGGTGTCGTCGGTGACGAAGAGGGCCTCGATGATCTTTGACGTGCGGGGCAGGAAGGGATGCTGAGCCGCGCCGCCATTGAGCAGGCTGCCTTTGAACTTCTCCGGCGCATGAGCGGGATCGAGCACGAAACCGGTGGCCGCCTGGAAAGCCTCGAGACGCGAGGTGGCGATGACGAGCTTCAGGCTGCGGCCGCTGGCGGCGTGGGTGAAGGTGCCACAGATGTAGTCAAAGCCGGGATGCAGGGCGATGCCGAGATTGGCCGGAAGAGTCCAGGGTGTGGTGGTCCAGATGACGAGATTCGCGCCATCGAGTCCGGGCGGTGGATTCACCAGCGCAAAGGTGACGAAGATGGCCGGAGAGGTCTTTTCTTTGTACTCGACCTCAGCTTCAGCGAGGGCGGTCTGGGCACCGTAGCTCCAGAGGACGGGGCGCTTGGCACGATAGACGAGGCCTTTCTCCAGGAACTTCGCGAAGGTGCGCATGATGTCGGCCTCATAGGTGGGCGCGAGCGTGAGGTAGGGGTTCTCCCAGTCGCCGAAGACGCCGAGGCGCTTGAAAGACTGGCGCTGGATGTCGATGAACTTGCGGGCGTAGGCTTCCGAGCGTGTGCGGACTTCCGCAGGGGCGAGGTCCTTGGCTTCTTTCACCACTTTGAACTCGATGGGCAGTCCGTGGCAATCCCAGCCGGGGATGAAGGGGGCGTGGAAGCCGGCCATGGTCTTGGACTTCACGATGAGGTCCTTGAGCACTTTGTTCAGCGCGGTGCCCATGTGGACGTCGCCATTGGCAAAGGGCGGGCCGTCATGCAGGACGAACTTCGGACGTCCGGCGGCCTGCTTCATGATGCGCTGGTAAAGGCCGCCTGCTTCCCATTTGGCCAGGCGCTGGGGCTCGCGTGTGACGAGATCCGCCTTCATGGGGAAGTCGGTCTTCGGCAGGCGGACGGTGTCTTTGTAGTTCTTCTTGGCAGGGGTCTCGGCGCTCATGATGGAAAATGGAGCGCCGAGCCTAGCGCGGCAGAAGCGTGTGGCAAGGGGGGACGGATAACGAGTCTGTCTTCTGAAAATCAAGGTGCTCCCTTCTCGGAGTCATGCTAATGAGATAGTCACGAGCATGGAAAAGACACTGCAAGTTCTCAACAAATTGGAACGCGATGGCGTGCTGGGAAGATATGCTATCGGCGGAGCCATGGGTGCGACGTTTTATGTCGAGCCCTTGTTGACCTTCGACTTGGATGTTTTTGTGCTGCTGCCAGAAGGTGCTGGAGGACTGATCACATTGGCTCCGCTGTATCAAGCGCTTCGTGATCTGGGCTATCGCGAGGATGCCGAGTGCGTTTTGATTGAGGGCGTACCGGTTCAATTTCTACCCGCCTACAATGCCTTGCTGGAGGAAGCTCTAAAGGATTCTACGGGGATGCTATACAGTCAGACGCCCGCCCGAGTGCTGCGAGCCGAACATCTGATCGCGATCTGTGTGCAGACAGGGCGTGATAAGGATCGGCAAAGAGTGCGGACCTTTATGGAACAGGCCACACTCGAGCAACCTCTCCTGGCAGACATCTTGCAAAGACATGGATTGGAGTCCAAATTCAGGGCATGGACGCAATAACATTGGAGATGAATCGCCTGATAGCTGCCAAGCAGCAGAGGCGGCATGTCTTGGCTGCTATGCCGTATCCTGAAAAAGTTCTTGCCGTGGTGAAACTCCAGGAGATGACCGCACCGCTTTTACGCAAACAAGGCAAGCGAGTTCTTGTCTGGCAACTGGACCAGAATTAGTCCCGACACACACGCTCAGGGTGCGTGTACACATTCATCGTCTGGCCACGCAGGAAGCCGATGAGCGTCTGGCCGCTAGTCTGGGCGAATTCGACGGCGAGACTGCTTGGCGCGGAGATGGCGGCGACGATGGGCACACCGGCAGCGAGTGCTTTTTGCATCAGCTCAAAAGAGACACGACCGCTAACCAATAGAATGTGTCGGCTGTAAGACAGCAGGTTGTTTTGCAAACCGTGGCCGAGGACTTTATCGAGCGCGTTATGGCGGCCAACATCTTCGCGCAATACGAGCATTTCGCCGTGCTCATTGAAGATGGCGCTGGCATGGAGGCCGCCGGTTTGGGAGAAGGTTTCCTGCGCGGCTCGGAGTTTTGCGGGCAGTGTGGCGATGAGGTCAGGACTCACACGCAGATCCGAAGTCACAGGCGGAAAACTCTGGAACACACTCTCAATGCTCGTCTTCCCACAGATGCCGCAGCTCGACGCGCTGAAGACATGGCGCGTGAGATTATCCCAGTTCACGACGACGGCACCGAGCAGGACATCGACGACATTTCCATGCGTGTTGCCAGTGCTCGGGCATTGGCTGATCTCTAAAATATCGCGCGCGCTTTTGATCACGCCTTCACTGACGAGGAATCCGGCGACGAGTTCTTCATCGTGCCCCGGTGTGCGCATGACGACGGCGACGCTGCGGCCTTCGACACGAATTTCCAAAGGCTCCTCGCGTGCGGTGACGTCTTCAAAAGTGGTCGCGCTGTCGGGCAGAGCGATGCGCTGCACACTGACGGGAGATGTCGCGCTGTCGTTCATGCCTTGCGTTTGCGCGGGCACAACATGCCGACGAGCAGGCGCTCCAGCACGACTTTGGAATCAAGCTGCGTGGTCACGAGCTTCGAGTTCGCATCGAGACAAGCGGCGAGCGAGTTGTGCAGTTCATCCAACGTGAAGCGGCTGGCTTCACCGAGCGCGAGGAAGAGCGGGTAAGCATTGAAACCGGTGCCGTCTTTTTTGCGCGGGACATGGGAAGTGGCACTCGGCGGCAGCATGTCCAGGCTGTTGGTGAAGCTGCTGTAACTGGTGGTGATGAGCCGATGCTTGCTGGCCAGCTCTTTCACAATGAGCAGGCTCCGCACACGCGGCACGATGGCTCCGAGCAGGATGCCGATGGCGTTCTGCCCCTGATACATGAGCACTCCGAGCAGCTCGAGCGCACGCTGAAGGTCGCGCGTGCCGATGGCATTGCCGATCTCCCAAATGACGCCAGCCCGGCTCATGGAGACGAGGCCGCGTACCGTGTTGATGCCACAGCGACGACGCTCGCCGAGATAGAGGTCGATCTTCTCGATCTCGTTTTCAAGCTGGCGTGTGTCATCGCCCGCCATCTGCACGAGCAGGTCGAGCGCGCCGCTTTCAAAGCTCAGGCCCAGCTCGCGCGCTTTTGCATTCGCATGCGCCATCACCGCGCCTTCCCAGCCTGCTTTGCTGGTGTCTGGCTTATCAAAGACCTCGAAGTTCGCCAGCTTCGACAGGCGCTTGTAAGACGTGCGGCGTTTGTCGATCACGTTCGTGCTGAGCACAAACTGCACTTCGGCTCCAAGACCCGCTTCAAGCACATCGAGAATGTTTTCAAAACCCTGCACAGCAGCCTGCGCCTTGCCCGTCTGCGTATCGCCGAGGAAGTTCGCCGCCTTCAGCCACACGATTTTGGCTCCACCAAAAAAAGGCATCGTTTGCAGAGCCTGGATCACGTTCGAGCAGATCTGCCCGGCATGTTCCGCGTTATCGGCCTGGCCCTCGATGATCTCATTGGCAAAATCTCCCGCGTCCGGCGGTGTGATGCGCTGCACGATTCGCATCGCCGCTTCCTTCACACGCGCGTCATCCGTGCCGAGGACGACATGGACCTGGCTGGAGGTGGCGGCGGCGGGGGCTTTCTTGGGTGGTGGCATGAGCGGCGCATGTTTGAACCAGAACGTGGCATGGAGCAAGCGTTGGTCTGCCATGCTGCCACGATGCTTGCGCCACTCTTTGCCCACCGCTATGAATCGCGCCTCACATGGCAAAGATCCGCATCAAGAACATCGGCAAGGTCATCGCACTCGTTATGCGCGGGATCGGGGCCACGCTGCGCTTTGAAGTGGTGGATCGCGCGGGCGCGTTTGAGACATCGCGCACCGGCTGGATCTGGGCCTTCTGGCATAACCGCATGTTCGTGATTCCCTACATCCACGAGAAGTGGTTCGCCCACATCCCCGGTGCCATCTTGAGCAGCCCGAGCGGTGATGGACAGATCATCGCCGATGTCTGCGCCACGTTTGGTTTCGAGGCCGCACGCGGCTCCAGCTCGAAGCCGCTCAAGGGCCTCAGCGCCCTGATCATGATGGCCGACAAGGTGAAGGAAGGCCGCGATGTCGGTATCACGCCCGACGGACCACGCGGACCGAAATATGAACTGCAGCCGGGCATCATCAAACTCGGCCAGCTCACTGGCGGCACCATTGTCCCCGTGCGTGTTCTTTATAGCCATGCTCTGCGTTTCAAAACCTGGGACGAGTTCATGCTGCCCCTGCCCTTTTCCAAAGTGACGATCATCTTCGAGCCGACCATGACCGTGCCGCGCCGGATGACGGAGGAAGAGTTTGAAGTGCAGCGAGTGAGGCTCCAGCAGGTGCTGGAAGTGGACGCCTGATCACGCCTCGCGCAGCAGGATGGCATCCACATTCACACCGTCGTAGAGGGCATCACTGAGGATAACGAGCGGGTCGCCGGGCTTGATGAGTCCGTGAGAGCGCAGCATTTCGAGAGCATCGCGGATGGACTTCTCGGGATTGCCTTCGACAAACTCGAGGACGTAAGGCTGCACACCACGCGCCGTGACAAGCGTGCGGCTGACATGGAGCTTCGGTGTGAAGGCAAAGATCGGCGCGAACTCGGGGCGCTGATGCGCGAGCAAGTGCGCCATGACTCCGCGCAGAGTGAAGACGAGGAGCTTGGAGCCGGGGATGCTATTCGCCAGAAGGATGGCGGCCTTGACGGTCTTGTGCTTGTTGGTCTTCAGCGGCGCATCACTGGCGAAGCGACCTGAGGGATATTTTTTCTCGATGCGGCGGATGACGGTATCGAGCACTTCGACGCACTTGTCGGGGTAGCGGCCGACGCTGGTTTCACCACTCAGCATCACGCAATCCACTTGCTCGATGACGGCATTGAAGATGTCGGTGACTTCAGCGCGCGTCGGCACGGGATTCTCAATCATGCTTTCAAGCATCTGCGTGGCGACGATGACTTTGCGCCCGTGGAAAGAGCAGCGCTCGACGATGTGGCGCTGGATGAGTGGCAGGTCCTCAATGGGACACTCACTGCCGAGATCACCGCGCGCGATCATGATGCCGCCGCTGGCCTCGACAAGCGTGTCGATGTTTTGCAGCGCTTGCTGATTTTCGATTTTAGCGATGACGCGCGCCTTGCTGCCTTTTTGCTCCAGCAACAATTGCAGATGCTGGATGTGCGCTGGCTCGCGGGCAAAGCTGAGGGCGAAGAAATCGACGCCGAGATCGACGCCGAGATCAAGGTCCGCGTAATCTTTCTGGGTGAGCGGTGGCAGACGCACGGGCACGCCGGGGAGATTGATGTGGCGACGTGATTTCATCTCACCCTGAGTGAGCACAGTGCCGATAACACGCTTGTCGCTAATCTCAGTGGCCTTGATCTGGATCATGCCGCCATCGACCATGATGATGTCACCCACCTTCATGTCTTTCCCCAGGTCAGGGTAATTTACGGTGACGGAAAGCGGGACCGTGGCGGCAACCTCAGGTCGGCAGCGAAACTCAACCCAGTCGCCAACTTTGAGCTGCCAGGGTGCCTCCACATCCCCCGTGCGGATGCTGGGGCCGGTGAGATCCATGAGAACGGCGATCTCGCGCCCAGCCGAGCTGGCGGCCTCGCGCACACGAGCATAGACCATGCGCACCCATTCATGGGAGGCGTGGCTCATGTTCAGGCGGATCACGTCCGCGCCTTTGGCGATGAGGGTCTGGAGAACTTCGGGGCTTTCCGTCGCAGGACCGAGGGTGCAGAGAATTTTAGTTTTACGCATGGGGGGTTGAACGCTTGGCCTTGGATGGCTGTTTTCACAAGACACAATCCAGTGACGAAGCAGGACGCAGGCCAGTGATGACAGCTTCTCAATGGCCAGGAGGTCCCGTGAAGACTGTCCCAGGCTTGCAACCCGCACCTTCTTTGGCACGTTCCCTCCCACATGAGCGAAACCCCCGCCACGCCCAAACACACGAACGCTCTCGCCAAAGAGAAGTCCCCTTACCTGCTCCAGCACGCGCACAATCCGGTGAACTGGATGCCCTGGGGCGATGCAGCGATCGCCAAAGCCAAGGCGGAGGACAAGCCCATCTTTCTCTCCAGCGGCTACTCGACCTGCCACTGGTGTCACGTCATGGAGCGCGAGTCTTTTGAGAACGAGGAGGTGGCGAAGCTCATCAATGACCACTTCGTACCGATCAAAGTGGACCGCGAGGAGCGTCCCGATGTGGACCTCACCTACATGACCTATGTGCAGGCTGCCAGCGGTGGCGGTGGCTGGCCGATGTCGGTCTTTATGACGCCGGACTTAAAGCCGTTTTTCGGTGGCACCTACTACCCACCGGAGAACAAGGCTGGGCGCATCGGCTTCAAGAATTTGCTGATGGAGCTGAACAAGGCCTGGCATGAAGAACGCGATAAGCTGCTGGCCAGTGCAGAGCGCAGCGTCATGAAACTCCAAGAGCATCTCGACGGTGAAAACACCGGCGCTGAAGTGCAGGCGGACGCCGTGATTCAGAAGGCCTACGACGACCTCGCCAGCAGCTACGATTACCATGAGGCGGGCTTCAGTGGCGCGCCAAAATTCCCACGCTCTTCATCGATCAATCTGCTTCTACGCATCCATCACGCTTGGCTGAAGACCGAGAAGAAAACGGAGAGTGAATGGGCCTCTGAGATGTCTTTCCGCACACTGAAGGCCATGGCCAATGGTGGCATCTGGGATCACGTCGGTGGCGGCTTTCATCGCTACAGCGTCGATGCCTACTGGCACATTCCGCATTACGAAAAAATGCTCTACGATCAGGGCCAGCTCCTCTGGGCTTATGCTGAGGGCTATCTCGTCACTGGGGCTCCCTTCCTCGCAGATATAGCGCGGCAAATCGTCAACTATGCACAGCGTGACTTGGGGCACAAAGGTGGCGGCTTCTTCTCCGCCGAAGACGCCGACAGCTACGGCAAAGCAGGGGACGATCACAAAACCGAAGGCGCCTTCTACATCTGGACCGCTGCCGAGATCGACGCCTTGATCGGCAAAGAGGACGGAAGCATCTTTCGTTATGCCTATGGCGCTCGTCGTGATGGCAATGCGCGTCCGGAAAGCGATCCGCATGGTGATCTCAAAGGCACCAACACACTCTTCCGCGCCTTCTCGGTGAAGAAGACGGCGGAGTTCTTCAAGAAAACGCCTGAAGAGATTCAGTCACTCGTGGAGCGTGGTTTGAAGATACTCTTTGAAGCCCGCATCAAGCGTCCGCGTCCGCATCTCGATGACAAAATCATCACCGCTTGGAACGGCCTCATGATCTCCGGCCTAGCACGCGCCGGGGCAGCGATTGGTGAGCCAGCTTTCATCAAGCTCGCCACGGAAGCGGCACAGTTTATCCATGATCAACTCTGCGCTCAGCCTGGCAGTGACCTGCACCGAAGCTGGCGTGAAGGCGAGCGTGGACCGAAGGCCTTCAGCATCGATTACGCCTGCCTCATTCATGCACTGCTCGATCTCTATCAAGCCGGCCTGGACGTGAAGTGGCTGCAATGGGCTGTGACCCTCCAGGCCGAGATGGACAGGCTGTTTCTCGACCAAGACAAAGGCGGCTACTACAGCGTCCACACCGACATGGCGCACTCTGTTCTCCGCATCAAAGAGGACTACGACGGAGCCGAGCCATCACCCAATTCGCTGGCTGCGCTCAACCTCGCGCGGCTCGCCGCCATGCTCGATGGCAAAGCCTATGCTGAGCAGGCGCACAAGATCATCACGCTGTTTGGCACCACGCTTCAAAGCAGCCCCAGCGCCGTCCCACTGCTCGTCACCGCTGCTGATTTCTTAGAGCGTGGCAAACAACAGATCGTTCTGGCAGGAGACAAGGCAGCGCCCGAGTTCCAGGCTTTGCTCAAAGTGGTACACAGTCGCCTGCTACCAAACGCCGTCCTCCTCCACGCCGACGGTGCAGAAGCCCAAGCCTGGCTCGGCAGCAAGAATGAAGCCCTCGCTTTGATGAAGCCCGTGAGCGGTCACTCTGCTGCCTACGTTTGCCAAAACTACACCTGCCAAGCGCCCGTCTCTGAGCCAGCGGCACTGGAGAAATTGCTGGGCTGAGCCCGTCTATTTCTTCTCGCCTTCAGGCTTGCACTTGCAGAGCCACTCTGGGTTTTTGCATTCACCACAGGTTGACGTGTTGTATTCAAAGCGGGCAGTGATGGCTTTGGCGTCGGCGCCGTTCTTGTACTGGAGGATGAGCCACTCGCCTGCTTTCACGACGGGGATGAGAAAGCCTTTGGCATCTTTATCCACGTTGAGCTTTTGCGGCGCGCTGCGGTCGCCGGTCATGGCCGTGAGCGTTTGATCGGCCATGGCGACTGGCTTCATGTCCTTATCGAGAACGGCGATGTGGAACTTGTCACCCTTCACGGTGACTTCTCCGTGCATGGTTTCGTTCTTGCTGAATTCGAGAATGCGGCCGCCGTTGGGGCCGAGTTCGACGCCTTCATGGGCGAAGGTGATGGAGGCGATAAGTGAGAGGAGGAGGAGTTTGGTTTTCATGGGTTTGTTTGGGTGGGTTGGATGTATTTGAGGGCGGCCTTATGGCCAAAGAGATAAAAGACGGCAGGCGTGACCATGAGATCGAGCAGCGTGCTGCTGACGAGTCCGCCAACGATGACGACGGCCACAGGATGCAGGATTTCTTTGCCCGGCTCATGCGCCGCGAGCAATAGCGGGATCAAAGCGATGCCAGCACTTAGGGCGGTCATTAAAACCGGCACGAGTCGCTCCAGCGTCCCGCGCAGGATCATCTGACGGGTGAAGCCTTCACCTTCATGCTTCATCAGATGCAGGTAGTGACCGATCATCATGATGCCATTGCGGGCCGCTACACCTCCGACAGCGATGAAGCCGACAATGGTAGCGATGCTAATGTTATTGATCAGCACCCAGGTCAGCGCGAGGCCGCCCATCAGTGCGAGCGGGATGTTTAGCATGACTTGCAAAGCCAACGAGAGACTGCGGAAGTAGCCATAAAGCAGCACGGCCACCGCCAGCAGCACGAGCGTGAAGTAGAACGCGATGCGCTTCGCCGCTGCTTGCTGCGCCTGAAACTCACCTTCAAATCGCAGGAAATAACCCTCAGGCAATTTCACTTTTTCACGCACCGCAGATTCCCATTGCTGCACGAGTGATTCGAGATCACGCACGCTCGTGTTGGCACCGATGACGATGCGGCGTTGAGTGTTTTCGCGATTGATAACGTTCGGGCCTTTGCCCTCGCGAATGTCGGCGACGAGTCGCAAGGGAATGCGCTGACCGCGATCTGTCTCGACGAGCAGCTCACCGAGTTTCTCTGGCGAATCACGCCATGACTCCGGCAAGCGCAGCACGAGATCGACCGTGCGCTGACCTTCACGCAATTCGGCGAGCGTCTTGCCACCGAGCAGCGTCGAGACTTGTTCATTGAGCGTTCCAGGTTGCATTCCGTATGCGACGGCGCGCTCGCGGTTTACTTCGATCTTTATTTGCGGGATCGGCACCTGCGCTTCGAGGTTCACATCGGTCAAGCCTGGAATGGTTTTGGCAAGGTCGCGGACTTGCGCGCCTTTCTCACGCAGCACCGCTAGATCGGGCCCGAATATCTTCACGGCGATCTTGGCCGAGACACCGCTGAGCATGTGCGAGAGACGGTGACCAATCGGCTGGCCGACATTGAGGAAGGTGCCTGGGATGGTTTTGAGCAAGGTGCGAATCTCCGCGAAGACAACTTCGCGCGGTCTCCCTGTATCGTTAAACTCAACATCAAATTCATTCACGCTCACGGGCATGACGTGGTCGTCTTTCTCAGCACGCCCAGCGCGTCGGCCCACGCTTTTGACTTCGGGGATGGTTTGCAAAAGTCGCGTCCCGACTTCGCCGATCTCGTTCGATTGCGCCAGCGAAGTGCCAGGTGCGCTAGCGAGTGAGATGGTGGCGCTGCCTTCATTGAAGGTAGGCAAGAATTCTTTCCCCATCATCGGGTAAAGCATGAACGAGGCGATCAGCAACATGCCCGCAAAAGCGATGACAAGCATCGGCGCGCCGAGAGCTACGCGGAGGAAGGTGTGGCGAACGATGAACTTCATCCCGCGAACCAAGAGTCCGTCACTGTGGGTGCCAGCCTTCGGCTTCAGCAGCAGCGAGCACAGCACGGGGATAACAGTGAGGCTGACCACAAACGAAGCCGCCATGCTGGTGATCGTGGCGATGGCGATGGGCGTGAACAGACGACCTTCGATGCCTTCCAATCCAAGCAGCGGTAGGAAGACAAGGATGATGAGCACGGTGGCGTAGAGGATGGAGTTCCGCACTTCACCAGACGCATTGGCAATGACTTCAAGCAGCGGCTTGGTGGGATTCTCGCGCAATCGCCGCCACACGTTTTCCACATCGACAATCGCATCATCGACGACCATGCCGATGGCCACGGCGAGACCGCCGAGCGTCATGGAATTCACGCTGATGCCAAAGGCTTTGAAGATGAGGATCGTCACAGCAAACGACAGCGGCATGGCCATGAGCGTGATGGCAGTGGTGCGGAAATTGAGCAGGAACAGAAACAGAATGATCGCGACCATGATCGCACCATCGCGGATGGCTTCTTTGAGATTGCCGATGGCGTGTTCGATGAAGTCGCCCTGACGGAACATGATCTCTGCTGTGACTCCAGCAGGCAGCGTGGGACGCAGTTCTTCGAGCGCAGCCTCAATGCTGCGGGTGAGCTTGAGCGTGTCAAAGCCCGGCGCTTTGTCGATGCTGAGCACCACGCCCATTGTGCCATTCACGCTGGCGTCACCGCGCATGGGCTGCACGGCATGTTTAACCTCCGCCACATCGCTGATGAGCACGGGACGATCACCGACGGTCTTGACGACGGTATGGGCGATGTCTTCCAGCCGTGTCGTCATGCCGAGATTGCGGACCATGATCTCGCGTGGTCCAGCTTGAAGATAGCCGCTCGTTGCATTGCCAGCCGAGCGGCTCACGGCCGTCTCCACTTCTTCAAAGGTGATGCCATAAGCCGCGAGACGATTGGGGTTTGGCTGCACCTGAATCTGCTTCACGCCACCACCGATGGTCAGCACTTCCGCCACGCCACTGATGCTCTGCAAACGACGTCGCAGTGTCCAGTCAGCCAATGTTCGCAGATCCACAGGAGCGACTTTGCCATCCGTGCTGCGCAGGCCGACGAGCAGGATCTCTCCCATCAGCGATGACACAGGAGTCATGCCTGGTTTGACGCCTTTCGGCAGCGAACTGAGCACGGACTGCATGCGCTCCTGCACGAGCTGTCGTGCCCGGTAAATGTCCGTGCCCCAGCCGAATTCGGCAAACACCAGCGAGAGGCCGACATCGGAGTTCGAGCGCAAGCGATCCAGTCCGCCGACGCCTTGAACCGCGCTTTCAAGGGGCTGCGTGACGAGTGTCTCGACTTCTTCAGGAGCGAGCCCGGGAGCTTCGGTCAAAATGGTGACCGTCGGCTTCGTCATGTCCGGCAGCACTTCCACCGGCAGTTGTGTCAGCGTTTGCAGGCCAAAGACCAGTACGACCAACGCCGCCATCAGAACGAGAGGGCGATGATGCAGTGAGAATCGAATGAGGTGATTCAGCATGAGGTTACGCTGCGGCGGTTTTGCGGTTCATGGCCAGCGTGAGAATCAGCAGCACGAGAAGCAGTCCGCTGGTGCCCGCAAAGAAGGTGGTCTGCATTGTCCAGCTTTCGCCGCCGTGCTCATGATCGTGCTCGTCGCCATGCCCGCCTGCAGCGAGCTGCTCCTTGCTCATCTCGGTGCCGTCTTCGTTGTGCGGATGGCCATGCGCGGCGTCCATCGCATCCTTCAGACTGACGCTGCCTTTGCCAGCAAAGGCCAGCGCATAAGCCCCGCGCGTAACGACTTCATCACCGGGAAACAGGCCCTTCACGACTTCGACAAACTGATCGTTCTGCGCGCCGAGCACGACGCTGGTTTTGACGAAGGCGTTCTTCAGATCGTAATCTTTGATGTACACGAAACGCTCTGCTGCATCTCCCTGCACCGCACTGCGCGGGATGGACATGACGCCTTCGCGCTGGCTGACGACGAGGCTGAACTCGGCCTTCATGCCGGGACGCAGGAGCTTGTCGGGATTGGCGACATGGAAGGCGGCTTCAAGCGTTCCGGCATCTTCATCTGCCGTGGCGGCTATGTGGACGAGCTTGGTTTCAAAGATGCGATCAGGCAGCGCATTGATGCGGATGTGGGCTTTGACGCCGATCTTTAATTTACCAGCGAGATGTTGCGGCACATTCGCCACAGCTTCGACGGTGCTGAGGTCCATGATTTCGATCAATTCCTGGTCAGGCGAGATGGGCTGACCTTGAGCGATGTTCACTTTGGAAACCATGCCGCTGATGGGCGCGGTGAGCTTGATCACGGGCGGAGGATCACCGGGCTGACGGCTCTCCACCCAAGCGACTTCGGCGTCGGCATCGACCTCCTGATGAGGGATGACGAGTACCGAGAAAGCACGGCCAGGAATGCGGCTACTGACGATGGCTCGATTGCCGGGCAAGACCTCAATGTGGCCGAGCGAGAAGATAGTTTCCTCAAAGGTGGTTTCCTCCGCTTCGGCAAATTCGAGTTGAAGATTTGCCACGGCGGCAGCTTCGAGGATGACGGTGTTGTCGGCGCGTCCAGGATCGGCAGCGCGCAAGGAAAGTGCGGGCAGCAGTGCTAGAAGAGAGAGTGATTTCAGTTTCATGAAAATGATTTAAAGGTTCACACCAGCCACCTTCAGCAGGCGCATGGTGAGGGCATAAAGTGCCACAGTGATGATGATGCCGACGATCAGTGCAGGCCAGAAGCCGCCGAGCTTTTTGATGAACCAGGGCATCATGATGAACATGGGCAGCGTGGGCAGGACGAACCAAAAGGTGCCGAAGGCGTGACGCCCGATGAGTGCAGAGTCCTTGGTCTCCACATACAGCCAGATAAAGGCGAGAAGCGATGTCAGTGGCAACGAGTGGATGATGCTGGCCGCGGCGTTGTTGCGCTTCGCAATCTCGGTCACGAGGACGATGACTCCTGCACTGAGGAAGAGTTTGATCAGGTAGTAGCTCATGGTTGGGGAGAAATGACGAAGGTTGAGTTGCTCTGTGGACTGAAGGATTGATTTCGGAAATTCGTCATTCGTCATTCGTCATTCCCACAGCGGCTTCGTAGCGGATGCGGGCGAGGTGAAAGTCGCGCGTGGCGTCCAGGGCAGCAGATTCGAGTTGCAGGCGTTGATCACGAGCACGGAGCACTGTGAGGAGATCGGTCTGGCCGGACTCATAGGCTTTCTCCAACTTACTGGTTTGCTCGATGACAAGTGGCAGCAGCTTGTCGCGTGTGTCGGTAACAAGTGCGGCGTTCGCTTCCATTTCGCGACGTGCCGTATCGGCCTCGCTGGTAATCTGCGCAGCCAGCGCTTCGGTTTCGAGGCGCGCTCGCTCGGCCGTCGCCGCCTTCTCGGCGATCTCTCCCTGATTGCGATTCCAGAACGGCAGCGGGAGGGAGAAACGGAAGCCGACAAAGCCTGTGCGCTCAGTGCTTCGAGGCGTCACGTCCTGCTGCTCGCGCGAGGCAAAGAAGCCTGCACTGGCGTCCGACATGCGTTTGGCTTTGGCGAGTGCGGCGTCGGTTTGCGCGGCTTCGACTTTGGTTTGGGCGAGCTGGTAGTCGGCGCGTTGCTGCCAGGCTTTCGATGGCGGTAGTGTGAGCGATGGCAGCTCGCCGCTAAGGGTCAGCGCATCCTGAGGTTTGAGGCCGAGCATCGGCTTGAGTTCGCCGCGCAGACTCACGCTTTCGATTTCGATGCGGCGGGCTTCCAGCAGCAGGCGCTGGGCGTCCACCTGAGCCTGGGCGGCATCGAGCGGTGACAGCTCACCAGCTTTGGCGCGGTCTTTGGCGAAGTCGGAGAGCTTTTGTGCCAGGGCGGTCTGCTGCTGGCGCAACGTGCGTTGTTTGTCCAAGGCGAGCATCTTCACGGCGAGACTGCGAGCTGCTGCGATGTAGCGGCGCTCGACATCACGCACTTCATGCTCGGCAGCGGTGACGAGTTGAGAGCTGAGCTTCTTTTCAAGACTGAGGCGCTTGGTCAGCGGGAAGGATTGATCAATGCCAAACACAGTGGTGCGCGGACTGACTCGGCTTTCGTTTTGAAAACTGGTCTCGAACTTGGGATTGGTGAGTCTGCCAGCGCCGAGTTGACTCCCCCGTGCTTCTTCGATGCTGAGCCGTGCGGCTTTGAGCGCGGGATGATGATCACGCACGCGCGGCGCGATGTCGGAAAGCGAAAGCGTGACGGCCGAGGTCGTCAGCGGAATGAAGAGAGCGATGAAAAGAGAACGAAGCATGAGAAAGTAGGTTGAGAGTTCCGAGCATGAAGAACCATGCCCATGTAGGAAGCGCGTCAGCACCGGCCATCATCGTGGATGGCGGTGTGCGGCAATCTCAAACCCGCAATGCAATGGTGCGTGTCAGCACCTGCGGCCATCTTCGGCCACCGCCATCATCTCGCGGCGGCGGCGTGTAAGAGATGGCTGCCTCGTTCAGAGAAATGAAAGGCGTGATGGCCTCAAGTGTGGAGATCACAGCCAGCATGGGCGCAACCACGAGCGAAGCCTGAGCCGACTGCTGCTGCGCCTGTACGGACTCGGTCAGCGGTGGGTGCTCGTGGCTGTCTTTTTCCGAGTGATCGTGTTCAGGAGCATCAGACTCATGATCATGACAGGCGATGCCATGCGGCCCGTGACAATGATCCATGGCGGTGATTTCCACTTCGCCACCGCAGTCACAGACATACCCGCGCATCATCCCAAACACCTGCGCCCAACCCAGCGCAAGAAGCGCGAAGATGGTAAGCAAGAGGGGCGGGCGACGGGACATGGCGTACTAAGTGAGGGACTGCTTTGATACGTCAACACGCATTTTGCTCAATGTAGACAGCGACTTAGCAGTTCCACAAGGCCAGTGGTGTCTGGCAGTGTGTGAGTGGCGGTGACGATATGAGGGTTTTCGCTTTCGATGCGGATGGTGACTGGCACGCCGGCATTCATACCCATCTCGATGTCACGATCCGCATCACCGACAAGTAAGCTTTGGCTCAAATCCAGATCGTGTTCAGCCGCAGCGCGCAGGATCATCTCGGCGCTTGGTTTGCGACAGGTGCAGCCGGGATCGGTCTGCAAACAGGTGCAGGCATAGATGGCGTCAAAGGCCGCGTTGTGCTCGCGGAGATGCGCCTGCATCCGCGTGTGGATGTCGTCAAGATCGGCCTGGGACATGAGCTTTCGTCCAACGCCCTGCTGACTGGTGGCGAGCACCGTGGCATAACCACGAGCACGGCAGAGGGCGAGTGCTTCCACAATGCCTGGAGAGAAATGGAAATCGCTCCAGCGCAGCACATAGCCGGCGCCAGGCGTGAGATTCACCACACCATCACGATCGAAGATAACAGCGCGTCGGCTCATGCTTGGATAGGTGGCCAGATGGGACGGCCAGTGATGCAGACATTGTCGCCGATGGGCATGATCTTCACCTGCTGCAGCTCGACTGAGTGCGCCATGCCAGTGCCGCCGATGGCGGGCAGCCCGGAGCCGCAGATGCGCGGAGCCACATACCAGACCACCTCATCGACAGCACGGCTGGCAAAGGCCTGTGCGAGCACGTTTGCCCCGCCTTCCACGAGCACATTGACGATGCCGCGTTTGCCCAGCTCTTGAAGCACCTGCGGGAAGTCGAGATCACGCAGCACCCAGGTACGCTCTTTGAATTCATCCGTGAAGACATGCGACGTCTCTGGCATCAGGCAACTGCGTGAAAGGATCACGCGCAGCGGCTGCTCTTTGCCCGCCACAGTGCCGTCACGCAGGGTCAGTTTTGGATTGTCCTGACGGATTGTCTCAGCACCGGCGATGATGGCATCTACTCGAGTGCGTAGCATGCGACCGTGAGCACGTGCCGCATCGCTGGTCATCCACTGGCCTTCACCGGCAGGCCGGGTGATGCGTCCGTCCAGGCTCTGGCCGACTTTGGCGATGACATACGGGAGGCCCGTCGTGACCCATTTGGTAAAGGGCCGGATCACTTCGCGGCACTCATCTTCCAGAACACCCGTCATCACCGAGATGCCTGCAGCACTGAGGATTTCCTGCGCGCGGCCAGCATGTTTCGGGTTCGGGTCCTGAGCGCCCCAGATCACGCGCTTGATTCCACAGGCCTTGATCGCAGCAGTGCAGGGACCGGTGCGGCCCTGAGTGCAGCAGGGCTCCAGTGTGACAAAGAGCGTGGCTCCAGGTAGCAGCTTTGGATTGAATGTCTTCGCGTCTCTGATCGCCTCGATCTCCGCGTGTGGCTCTCCTGCCTTTCGGTGGTAGCCCTGGCCGATGATCTTGCCCTGGGCCACGATGATGGCACCGACAGGTGGGTTCGGGCTGGTCAATCCGACGCCGCGCTTGGCTTGATCCAGCGCGACGTGCATCCAGCGTGAGTCAGGTTCTTGAGTGGAGGCGGCCATTGGGAAGCGAGTTTTCTAGCGCGTTGGTAATTAATGCACAAGGCGACATTTGACCAAGAAGCCCCAGATCGCGCGAAAGTTCTGCGCCCGCGCCACGTCTCCTCCGTCCCATGAAACACATCCTTCTTTCCCTCCTCCTCGCCGCTGGCATCGCTGGTGCTGCTGAAAAGTCTGTGCTCGATATTCCGCTCAAGGACATCGACGGCAAAGACACCACCCTCAAAGCCTACCAGGGCAAAGTGCTGCTCGTCGTGAATGTCGCCTCCCGCTGTGGCCTGACCAAGCAGTACAAAGAGCTGCAAGCCCTGCATGAAAAGTTCAAGGACCAAGGCTTCTCCGTGGTCGGCTTCCCCTGCAACGACTTCGGCGCGCAGGAGCCAGGTACCAATGCAGAGATCAAAATCTTCTGCACCGAGAAGTACAATGTCAGCTTCCCGATGTTCGATAAGCTTCACGTCAAAGGTGAAGAGCAGCACCCACTTTACTCCGCCCTGACCGGTAAAGAAGGTGCCTTCCCAGGCGACGTGAAGTGGAACTTCGGCAAGTTCCTCATCGGCAAAGACGGCAAGCCCCTCCAGCGCTTCGAGCCCAAGACAACGCCTGATGACACCGCTGTCGTGTCTGCCATTGAAAACGCCATCGCCGCAAAATGATCTGCTTCTGAATTCACAAAAGCCGTGGTCTTCAGATCACGGCTTTTTTGTTGCCTAAAACTAACCCCCGATCGCGATCATCCGGCGGTTGGGCTGGTAGTTGTCGCGGAAGTCATGCTCTTTGGGCTTTCTTGCCACGACGCTGTGGAGGAAGTCGGCCAGTTCGCTGTCGGTGCAGCCGTCACGAAGCACGGTCTTTAAATCGAACTCGAGGTAGCTGCCGAGGCAGGGGCGCAGTTTGCCATCGCTCGTTAGGCGGAGCTTGTTGCAGCTTTCGCAGAAGTGCAGATTCGTCATCGCGCCGATGAAGCCGATCTTCTGGCCAGTGGACGCGATCTCGTAGTAGGTGGCAGGACCGTTGGTCTTGAAGTCGGGCAGTGGTGTGAGCGTGCCGTAGTGTTCCTCAACCATCTTCAGGGCGACGCCTGTAGAAAGGAAACTATCCTCCTTCAGCACGTCCTGCGTGCTCACGGGCATGAGTTCGATGAACCGGATCAGCGCACCTTTGCTCCGTGCGTAGTCGATAAGCGGCACGAACTCGCGCTCGGTCTGGTTCTTCATGAGCACGCAATTCAGGCGGATGGAGTCGAATCCGGCGGTGATGGCGGCATCGATGCCCTCCAGCACGCGTGGCAGCAGATCGCGGCTGGTGGCGCGCTGGTAGATGGCGCGGTCCATGGAGTCGAGGGAGATGTTCGCGGTCTTCACGCCAGCATTGACCAAGCGCTGAGCGATGCTGACACCGCACTCCAGCTTACTCAAAAGCGTGCCATTCGTGGAGATGCCGATCTGCTCGATGCCTGGAATCGCGGCGATCTGTGCGCAGAAATCGGCGACGCCCGGACGTGTCAGCGGCTCGCCACCCGTGACGCGCACTTTCTTGATACCTAGTCCGGCCCCGACGCGAAGCACGCGAAGCATTTCGTCGTAGCTGAGCACTTCCTCCTTGGGAAACCAGGCCTGCTCCTCCTCGGGCATGCAATAACGGCATCGCTCGTTGCAGCGATCCGTGACTGAAACGCGCAGATAGGAGATGCGATGTCCGAAAGCGTCTTCCACAGCAGTTTACTCCAGCACAGGGCCTTTTACGGACCAGCGTTTGATGACGAAGCCGGTGGCGGACTTCTCCTTCCACTGCGCAAAATGCGGCGTCAGGTAGTGTGCCTCCATAGCTGCTTTATCCACATACTGCTCGCTGAGGGCAAAGAGGTTGGCTTGATCAAACTGGCGGTTCACTTCAAAGCGCAGACAGCCGGGTTCCTTCACCGACTCGGCGGCGTTGTAAGTGATGACGTCGAGGAACTCTTCCACACGCGCCGGATCGACTTCGAGAATCACAATAACATTGATCATGGTGCCTGTGACAGAGCCGATTTTACGATAACATGCAACCCTGTGCTGCCGTATATGCGCCAGACAACTTTTCACAGCCCCCTCCACGCATGAAACTCACTACTGCACTGACTCTCTTCCTGACGGCGCTGAACCTTTCTGCCCAGGAGACTAAACCTGCCGCCGCGAAACCCGAGCCTGCCAAACCCGCTGCTGCTGTGGCACCCACGCCTGCGCCGACACCCACACCGGCCAAGCCTGCCGCCACGCCGGCGAAACCAGTAACACCGCCTGCGCCTGCTGTTGCTCCGGCCAAGCCCGCGACACCTCCGGCAGCAAAACCCACCACACCTGCTCCGGCACCAGCACCTGTGGCCAAGACGCCTGCGCCAGTCACACCAGCAAAGCCCGAAACCAAGCCAGCCGCTGCTGCCGCCAAGCCTGCTCCGCCTCCACCACCACCCAAGCCGGTCGCGGTTTTCAAAGACAAGGCGCTCGAAACAGCCGTGCGAAAGCAGGTCTTCGCCAAACGTGACACGCAGGACATCATCACCGCCGAGGATGTGGCAACGGTTTCCATCATTGAGGGCAAGGGCGTAGGTATCACCGATCTGACCGGCCTGGAGAAATGTGTCGCACTCGCTTCGCTTACTCTGACCGACAACAAGGTCACCAGTCTGGCCGCCATCAAAGGCCTAGAGCGTCTCCAATTCCTCGATGTGGCAAACAATCAGATCACCGACATCTCCCCGCTGGCCACCTGCAAGGCGCTGCAATATGTCGAGTTGACCAACAACAAAGTTACCGATGTCTCCCCTCTCGGTGGCATCCCCGCGCTGACCTCGCTTTACCTCGCGGGCAATCAGATCACCGACGTGACATCGCTCTTCAAACTGCCCAAGGTTTGGACACTCTACCTCGATGGCAACAAGGTCAGCAACCTCCAGGGCATCGGCGCTTTGAAGTGGCTGTCCATGCTGTCGCTCAAAGGCAATCAAGTCGCCGATCTCACCCCGCTGGAGCCGTTGATGGATCTCCAATTCCTCTTCCTCGACAAGAATCCCGTGGCCGACATCACGCCGCTGCATCGCATGTGGAAGAAGGACAACGACGGCGCGCGCGAGTGGGCACCCTACTGCCAGATCTTCCTCCTCGAATGCCCGCTGAATGAGGCGTCAAAAAAACTCGTCGTAGAACTCAAAGCCGCTGGTGCGCGCATCACGCCGTGAGTTCGGAGCCCCGCCTTTAGGCGGAATCTTTGAAGGTGTGATCTTCGGGAGATGGCGATTCTCAGGAGACTTCGTTCCGCCTAAAGGCGGGGCTCCGAACTCACCCCAGCTTCTGTGATCAGTCCCGTGATCAACCTCGCGGGCGTGACATCGAAGCCATAATTCACGGCGCTTGAGCCTTCGGGAACGATACGCACCGTTTGCACAGAGCCATCAGCGGCCAACCCTTCCATGTGAGTGATCTCGGTGGCGTCGCGCTGTTCGATGGGGATCTCCTTCACGCCATCGCTCAGCGTGGCGTCGAAGGTGGATGATGGCAGGGCGACATAGAAGGGCACGTTGTTGTCACGCGCGGCGAGTGCTTTGAGATAAGTGCCGATCTTGTTCGCGACATCTCCGCAGCGCGTCACGCGGTCAGCTCCGGTGATGACGAGATCGACAAGCCCGTGCTGCATGAGATGTCCGCCTGTGTTGTCGGCGATGACGGTGTGCGGCACGCCCTGCTGACCGAGTTCCCAGGCCGTGAGTCGTGCGCCTTGGTTGCGCGGGCGGGTTTCATCCACCCAGACATGAACGGGAACGCCCGCCGCATGAGCTGCATAGATCGGGGCGGTAGCCGAGCCGTGATCGACAAAGGCTAGCCACCCAGCATTGCAATGCGTGAGGATATTCACCACCTGCCCCGGCTTCCGCGCGGCGATTTCGCGAATGATCTCAAGCCCATGCTGGCCGATGGCGGCGCAGGCTTCAGCATCTTCATCGGCAATCCGTTCCGCTTTTGTCAGCGCCACCTCGACACGCTGATCGAAACCAGCCGCACTAATGCCCTCAAGCTGACGCTGCACTGCCCAGCTCAAGTTCACTGCTGTGGGCCGGGTTTGGACCAAGCTCGCCGCCAGCACCTCTAGTTCAGCCATGTCAGATGCCTCACGAGCTGCCAGCGCCATGCCATAACCAGCGGTAGCACCAATAAGGCCCGCACCGCGCACAGCCATGTCCTTAATGGCATGAGCCACCTCCGCTACGGTACGCAGATCCAACAGATCGAAGCTCCACGGAAGGCGGCGCTGATCGATGATGCGCACGGTCGCGGCATCGGGCATCCAGATGGTGCGAAAGGGTTTTCCAGAGACGAGCATGACACATGTTGCCGCGTCTGACGGCGCTCGCCCAGATGATTTTCTTGCCAGAGGGGCGGATTTTTCATTCCATGCTGTCCGCCATGAAAAAATACATTGTCGAACTCATCGGTACCATGTTTTTGGTTTTCGCAGTCGGGAACGCTGTGATCAGTCAGAACGCACTCGCACCCATCGCCATCGGTCTCATGCTGATGGTGATGATCTTTGCCGGCGGCCACATCTCTGGTGGCCATTTCAATCCCGCAGTCACCATCGCTGTCTGGCTGCGCGGCAAGTGTGATAAGAAAGATGTGATCCCCTACATCCTCTGCCAAATCGTCAGCGCTGTGATTGCGGCGTTGATCGTGAAGTTCCTGCGCGGCTCAGGCACAGGCGGCGCTAATTTTGACACGACAAAGGTGATCGTCGCCGAACTAATGGGCACGTTCGCGCTCGCTTGGGTGGTGCTGAGTACAGCGACGGCGAAAGGTACCTCAGGCAACAGCTTCTACGGCGCGGCGATTGGTATGACGGTCACTGCCGGTGCTATTGCGGTGGGTGATCTTTCGGGCGCTATCTTTAATCCCGCCGTGGCCATCGGCGCAGTGGCGATGAAGCTGATCCAGGTGAAATTCCTCTGGGTCTATCTGGTCATCGGACCTCTGGCGGGCGTCATCGCCGCGAAGGTCTTCAAAGCCACTTCAGACGATTGATGTAGTCGCAGTGCAACTCCCTGCGCGCTGCTTGCTAAATCCAGGCAGCCCTTTTTGTTTGGTGACTACCTGCCCGATAAACGATTCCACAGGCTGCGCTTGGCGGCATCGCCAGCTTGGGCTGGGCGTGATTCTTGGGCCGACGACTGGGGGCGTCCTCGGCCTTGATCTTGGCCGCGCTGGTCTTCACGACCACCGCCACCACCGCCGCCTTGACTACGGCCTCCTCGGCCCTGACCGCCACCACCGGGCGGACGACGACCAAGATGGCCAAACTGTGATCCGCCGCGTGAATCGCGCTGGCGTGGTGGCTCCTCGGAACGCGGTGGCGCTGAGGCGGCATAATTAAAACCTTCAGCACGTTTGCGGATGAGGCCGCGACCGATGAAGCGCTCAAGGCTGCGCAAGGGAGCCTGGTCTTCTGGGGTGATGAAGCTGATGGCATCCCCAATCGCCTGCGCACGGCCTGTGCGACCGATGCGATGAACGTAGTCTTCGGAGTGCATGGGGAAGTCGTAGTTCACGACATGCGAGATGCCGTCCACATCAATGCCACGCGCGGCGATGTCGGTGGCGACGAGCACGCGCACAGCACCAGATTTGAAATCAGCGAGTGCTTTGAGGCGCTGATTCTGTGAGCGATTCGCGTGCAGTGTGGCGCACTTCACGCCGGTCTGCTCCAACTTACGAGCGACTCGGTCTGCACCGTGCTTGGTGCGGGTGAAGACGAGCACCATGTTCATGGTATTGTCCTCCAGCAGGTGGCTCAGCAGTGGCTGCTTCAGATGCATCGGCACTTCATAGACCATCTGCGTCACGGTCTCAGCGGGATTTGAGCGGCGGCCGATCTGCACGATCTTAGGGCTATGCTGAAACTCATGCGTGAGTGCCTCGATTTCTTTCGACAGCGTGGCTGAGAACATGAGCGTTTGGCGCTTCTTCGGCATCGCTTGGACGATCCGCTTGATGCTGGGCAGGAAACCCATGTCGAGCATGCGATCCGCCTCATCGAGCACGAGATGCTGGAGTCCGCTGAAGTTGCCATGGCGTTGACCCATGAGATCGATCAGGCGACCCGGCGTGGCGATCACGATGTCGCAGCCAGCGCGCAGAGCATTGATCTGCGGGCGTTCGCCGACACCGCCAAAGACTTTGGCAATGGTGAGCGGCAAGTGCTTGGCATAGGCCAGCACGTTCTCTTCGATCTGCACCACGAGTTCACGCGTCGGCGCGAGGATGAGCACCTTCGTCCCGGGCTTGCCCTGGCTAGCTACGAGACGGGTCAGAATTGGCAGAGTGAAAGCAGCCGTTTTACCCGTACCGGTCTGGGCGATTCCGATGAGATCATGACCCGCGATGATGGGCGGAATGGCGGCAGTTTGGATCGGGGTAGGCTCAGTGTAACCGGCTTCTGCGATGGCTTGGAGAATCTTGGCGTCGAGGCCGAGTGCTTGGAAGGACATTCGTTGAGAGTGGACGCGATTGCCTGATGTGCGAGTGCTCATTTCAGGCCGCAGGCAGCGATTCAAAGTGAGTTGGTGGGTGAAATGAGTCTTTCCCATCAGCGCGGCTCATGTCAGCATCGTCGTGATTATGAAGCCCCTTCTCACCCTCGCATTTCTCCTGACCAGCACCGCGCTTTCCATCATGGCTCAGCCAGTCGTTTCACCAGAGATCGGGGACGATCACGGCGTTGTTTTTCGGCTTCAGGCTAAAATGGCGACGAAGGTGTTGCTGCGCGGTCAATGGGATCGCCAGCAAATGGAAATGGCCAAGGACGCAGACGGTGTCTGGAGTGTGGCGGTGCCCCAAGTGAAGGCTGGCGTATGGGAGTACAGTTTCATCGTGGATGGGCTGACGATGATCGACCCTGCGAACCCGGCGATGAAGCCGCAGCGCAACCCGAACACGAGCATCCT
>CAZOVY010000086.1:0-25333 GCA_964583255.1 uncultured Prosthecobacter sp. | reverse complement strand
TCATCAGTTTGATCTCCGGCTTTGGCCTTTTGGCCAAGCTGCAAATCTTTGCTGCCATGCCCACTTGGGTCTGGATCAAGATCGCTCTCTGGCTGGTGCTCGGCTTCCTGCCCGTGCTTGCTCGCCGCCGCGTGCTTGCACCCCATGCCGTTATCTTGCTTGCCGTCATTGTCGCCGGATTCATGGGCTACTTGGGCTATATGAAGCCAGTCTTCTGAGCCCGCTTACGGGTCCGTGAGATTCGGTGCCCACATGCCCGTCTCTTTCACGGCGGGCGTCACGCCATCCGCTGGGAAAGACGCCTTCGCGGCTTCACGAATTTTCGCTGACAATTCGGTCACGGTTGCCGCGTGCTCAGCCTTGTCCGCAAGGTTTGACTGTTCCTTGGGATCAGCCTCATGATCGTAGAGTTCGTGGCCTTCTTTTCCGTCGTCCCATTCGGTGTAACGCCAGCGCGGAGTGCGGAGCGAGTAACCAAAGATCCGCTTCCCGTCATCGCCACGCGCAGCGCTAGCGCCTCGGCGATTGAAGCCACCGCCCCGCACGACTTGGCTTAGCACCCAGCCGCGTCCCATCTGTGTCGTGTCCTTCAGGATCGGTGCCATGTTCTGGCCTTGCAGATTCGCAGGAGCTTTGATGCCGCACATCGCTGCTAAAGTCGGGTAGAGATCGATCAAGCCCACCGGAGCCTGCGCCACCGCGCCCTTGGATATACCTGGGCCAGCCATGATCAGCGGCACGCGCGCGCTTTCCTCAAACAGACTCTGTTTCTGCCAAAGCCCATGCTCGCCGAGGTGATAGCCATGATCGCTGGTGAAGACCACAATCGTATTCTCCGCCAGCCCCAGTCGATCCAGTGCATCCAGCACACGTCCCGCCTGCGCATCCATGAAACTGATCGCTGAATAATAGGCCTGCACCGCCTGCCGACGCAGATCATCCGTTAACTTTTCCTGCTCTTTCTTCTGGCTACCTAGAGCCTGTTTCGGCAGATCTTTCTGATCTTCCTCCACGCCACTCACCACTGGCATCTGATCCGCCGGATAGCCGTCGAACCACTTCTTCGGCGACACATACGGCGTGTGTGGGCGGAAGAAACCCAGCGCCAAAAAGAACGGACGGTCTTTTTCACGAGCACAGCGCTCCAGGACCCACTCCGCCTCTTTCGCCATCATCCCATCCGTGTGTTTTTCATCAGTGCTGGGAGAGGCATACCAACTCAGCGTGCCGCCAAAATTCCCTGGAAGTAGGCTGGAAATATTCGGCTGATCGATCATCCGATCTGCCCCAGCCGGATTGATCTCCATCTCCCACGATCCAGGATCATCATGCCCATCCGTGCCGATCGAGTTCGGCACATTGTAATGATACAGCTTCCCGATCCGAGCCGCGAAGTAACCACCGAGTCGAAATGCTTGCGGCAGACAAATATGAGCAGGAATCGTCTGTCGGAAAAGCTGCCCGTTCGTCAGAATGCCCGAGCTATTCGGGTAAAGCCCTGTCAGCATTGAGTTCCGGCTCGGCCCGCATAGCGGGAACTGACACCCTGCTTTATCAAAACGCACCCCACGGGCCGCCAGCTTGTCCAGATTCGGCGTCTTCACCTGCGTATGGCCGTAGCAGCCCAAACTGTTATTCAAATCATCCGCCATCATGAACAGCACATTCGGCGTCGAAGCCGCGTGCAGTGAAGCCACTGAAATAACCGTCAGGAAAAGAAGAGAACGCATCATCATAAGAGCCAGTCTGAACGAAGCCCGATCAACGACATTTCGCTGAACTTGGCATCAGCTTCTGCGCGGAGCACGTTCGGAGCACGGCCTTCAGACGGTTTCTTTGCATACCAATCGCGGACAGAAGCTGCACGAACGCGCCGCTAAAGCACGAGTTACCATGCCGCCGATTTAACGACTGAGCTTCTTGAACAGCCGCGCCACACCATCCGCAGAACGGCAGGCGATGGCGGCCTCGGCGAGGATCATGGCGACATCCAAGCGACTGATCTTGATACCGAGCTGCAATTCTTCCCATGAGGCCGACTGCATTCGGGTGAGTGTTTTAGCTCCCAGTAGCAGGGGCAAGGAAGTGGCGTAGCGCAGCTTTCCGTCGGCGACATGCTGGACGTAGTACAGCCCACTGTCGAGATGCTGGCGGCAGGTGGCTAACCAATCATGCCATAGAGGCTGCAAGACACGATTGTTTGCCTGAACCTCCGCAGGATTCGCACCTGGGAGATAGCAGCGGCCATCACGGACATCTTCTCCGATGTCTCTCAAGATGTTGATGAGCTGAAGCCCTTTGCCGAGGCTGGCTCCCCATGTTTTCATCTGCTCCAGGCTCACACTCGGATCAAGAGACGCGGGCTTCTCGATCCCGCACATCTGTGTCCAAAACTCACCCACACAACCTGCGACGAGCCAAGTGTACTCATCGAGTTCATCAGCGCTCTTTAGGCAGCGCAATTCGCCGTCTGATGGGAAGCGCTGAATGTCGAGTCGCTGCCCGTGGATGATGCGCTCCAGCACGTGCTGAATGGCACTGAGCGGTGCGCCGCTCATGGCTCGCAGCCAAGCAAGGCCATCGGTGAAACGCTCCATGAGACGGCGCTCTGCCTCATCTTTTTGCTGGGGCACAAAGTCCTGGGCGATGCGCGCTGCCAAGGCTTGCTGCGTGGTTTCATCTGGCTGCTGAATCAGTGCCTGATACTGCTGCAAACAATCGAGTCGGACACTGGCGCTGACGCTGGCTGTATCAGCGATGGTGTCAGCCGTCCGAGCGAGTAAGTAGGCAAGTGAGATGGGTTCACGCAGCTCACGTGGGAGTGCTTTCAGCGTCAGATAAAAGGAACGCGAAACAGAGGCAAGGAGCTGGCCGCCGAGTTCGCGTTCGTGATGGGATTCGTCGGACATGAAGAGATCTTAACGGCTGATGAACGCTAACAAATTCAATGCTTGCCAGCGCGCTGCTGAGCAATGAGTTCGCGGATCTTTTCTGCGCGGTTTTCGGGGTTCGGATGTGAGCTGAGCATCTCGGGCTGGCGGCTGCCACTGGCGGCTTTGGCCAGGATCTCCATGACGCCGATCATGGCTTCGGGGTTGTAGCCGGCTTCGATGAGAAAGCGCACGCCGAGCGCGTCTGACTCGAGTTCATCATCGCGCCCATATTTCATGACGCGGAAGTTTGCCACGGCCTGCGCGATCTGTGAGCCCGCATTGCTCTGACCGTCTGAGAGCAAGATGCCAGCGCCCTGTGCGAGTCCGCTCCAGAGCTTGGTCGTGGCCATCTGCTCATTCGAGTGGCGACCGACGACGTGACCGATTTCATGTCCGAGCACGCCTGCGAGTTGGTCTTCATTTTTCAGCAACCGCAGCAGCGCTTCAGTGATAAAAATCTGGCCGCCTGGTAGGGCAAAGGCATTGATCGTCTGCATGTCTCCGAGCAGGTGGAAGTCGAAGTTGTACTCTGTCTGTCGGGCCAGTGTGCTCTGTACGAGTTTTGATCCCACGCGATCCACCAAGGCTTGGCTTTTAGCATCACGCGATTCACCGCCCATCTGGCGGATCATGGTGGGTGCGGATTGCAGACCTAGAGCGACTTCTTCCTGAGCGCTGGCATAGGCGAGGCGCTGCGTGCGGCCAGTGAATTCATTCTGATACGAGGTGGTGCCGAGGTAGTGGTAGGCCAGCGTGCCGCCGATCACGAGCACGGCCATCATGAGGCGTGGATTGCAGCCGATGCCCGGCCTGCGCCCTTCAGCGTATGAAAGTGCGAAACCGTTGAGTAGGCGGATAAAAAGGGCGCGCATGAAGGCGATAGTATGTGGTCTTCACCATCAGGCAAGCAGGACCACCGCCGTGAATTGACCGTGCATCAACTTGCGGCTTGAACTCTACGCTTTGAGCCGCGAACGGAATCACATGAAACCACGGCTACTACTTCTCTGGGTGCTGACTCTCGTTGGCTGCAATACGCTTCAGACCAGCAGCAATACAGCCTTCCGCTACGGTCACCGATTTGTCACTGGGGACATCCCTCGAGTCTCACGCTTTCTCACGGACAAGATCAAAGGGCTCACTCGCAATGACGGCTCTTTTTGGAATGCAGATGATGTCGAGGGTCGGCCCAGCATCATGATTTCTCTCGGTGAGCAGATGGTGTACCTTTTCAAAGGCGGTCAGCTCGCTGGCGGCTCGCCCATTTCATCGGGTGCCGAAGGGTATGATACCCGCCCAGGTCGCTATCATATCATGGAGAAGGACATCGATCACAAGTCCTCCATATACGGCGACTACGAGGACCGCGATGGGAACGTCATCAGCCTAAACATCGACAACCGCAAAGACCCGCGCCCACCTGGAACGCGCTTTGAGGGAGCCAAGATGTTTTACTTCATGCGTGTCTATGGCGGAGTCGGCATGCATCAGGGCTACCTACCTGGCTATGCGGCCTCTCACGGCTGCATCCGCATGCCGGGCCACATGGCGGAGAGATTCTTCCATGAGGTCAATGTCGGCACGCCTGTCGAGATCGTACCTTGAGAACATTGAGGGTCACTTTCTCAGCACGCGCACTTTGTGTGACTCGCTGTCGCCGATGAAGATGGAACCGTCGGTATCAACGAAGATGCCGTGCGGGCGTCCCATCTCACATTTGAGGGGATCGCCGTCACCACCGTTGCCTTTTTGACCGGTGCCAGCGATGAGATGAATCAGGCCAGTCTTAGTCTCGACCATGCGAATGGTGTGGCTTTCGCAATCGGCAAGCCAGGCGTTGCCTTCGGCATCCACGGCGATGCCTTTGGGGCCGCTGAGGGTGGCTTCTTTAGCCGGGCCTTCATTGCCTGTGAGGCCTTTTTTTCCGGTGCCTGCGATGTGATGAATCTTACCTGCCGCGAGGTCAAATTTGAAGACCTGATTGCCCTCTCTCATACAAAGCCAAAGATTACCCTGCTTATCAAAATCAAGTGAACGTGGACCATTCAAAGCTGTGCCAATAATGGGCGAGCCATCGGGTGTAGGGCCAGCTTTCCCAATGCCGGCAAAGGTGCTGATGGAGCCGCTTTTCATGTCGATCTTGCGGATGACATGGTTGCCGATGTCACACACGTAGAGCGAGCCATCAGGACCAAATTGCAGACTGTGCGGCTGCTTGAACTGAGCCTGTGCGGCGGGGCCTCCATCGCCGCTGTAGCCAGGCATGCCGTTACCCGCGAGTGTGGTGATGATGCCTGATTTCATGTCCACTTTTCGCACGGCGTGATTGGTCATATCGACGATGTAGAGATCGCCAGCAGCATCGAAGCGCAGCTCATGTGGCAGATTGAAGGTGGCCTGCAAAGCTGGGCCGCCATCGCCACTGTAGCCCTTTTGGCCTGAGCCTGCGACGGTGTGAATGATGCCATCTGGGGTGACTTTGCGGATGCGCTGGCCAGTGTACTCGCAGAAGTAAAGCGCCCCATCTGGGCCGCGTGTGAGGCCGAATGGATTATCGATCTGCGCCTTTGTGGCAGGGCCACCATCACCACTGCCGCCTTTTTCGCCTGTGCCGGCAAAGGTGGAGATTTTCCATTCAGTAGCAGATGCTGAAAGGCTGACTAGAAGAGCAAGGGTCGTGAGGAGGCGCATGGTGGTATGAGGGAAGGCAGTGAAAGAAACGCATTGGACATAAAAGTCCTGCAAAAGGCGAGCACGGATGTGTTGCGGCATGAAATGTCTTGTTCAAACGAGCCTGCGAGATAGCATCGAGGTTCGTTCTGTTTTGAAGACTTTTTCGATCATCTGGAGTTGTCTCGGGCTGGCTGTCATGGCAGCCAGCGCGCGACTTTCTGCGGCAGACAGTCCGCCACAGCACACCCTAGAGATAGCGCGCATTCAGTTCGAGCGGTCGATGATCGAGGTCAGTCTGACACCGATGAAAAAGAGCCTGTTGGAGCTGACGACTCTAGAGAAGCAACGTGCCGAAGCCCGCGACTACACAGGGGCGATTTCCATCAGAGAGCAGCGACGGAAGATCGAGCATGAACTGGAGCGGCTGGATAAAGAACTGCTTCTGCTGCAAACGCGCGAGCAGTCACTGAAAGCCAGCCTGCTGCCAGACCGCATTCCTTTGCCGCTGGATCAGGCAGAACTCAGCGGCGTGCGGCTAGAAGGCGGCACGCTCACGGGTTGGAGTAAGCCTGGAGCCAGCGCCAAGTGGCAGCTCCCCGCTTTGCCTCCAGGTGGCTACGAAGTCATTCTCCGCTACCGCTGCGGAGCACTTGATGGTGGCGAGCTACAAATTAAGGAGTCACACTTCAGCCTGAAGGGGCAGATCGACACCACGCTCAAAGGCCCCCAGGAAAAGAACCTCGGCACACTGAAAATCACGGATGGCACCGGTCCGCTAACCCTCACCGCTCTAACGCTCGTGAAAGACAATTTGATGGACCTGATGTCCCTGCATCTGGTGCCTGCTTCACGGTGAGTGAGAACCCATCTTAGCCGGATATCTCAACGATCTCAGACTGAGCTGATCCAGCTGGCCTATTTATGGCCCCTTATGCAGACCGAATTTCCCACTTGCCAGACTCCCATCACCCACTACTGTCGGCCCCCCTTACCCAGATAATCTGGATATATAAAGACCGCCCCCAAGCCGATGAAAGCCGAACTCGTTGAACAAGCTGCCCTAGTCGTCAAAGACACGCCGATCCTCATCAACATGGTTTCCAAGCGCGTCAAACAACTCACTTCTGGCCGTGCCCCGCTCGTCGAGCGCCGCCCTGGTATGCGTGAGGCTGACATCGCCCTCCTGGAAATCATCCAGGGCAAGATTAAGGCTCAGTTCCTCGACGCTTAACGCCTCAGCGGGCGGCCCCTAGCGCCTGAGCGGGCGGCATAAAAAATCGCCGCTTCATGACTGACGAAATCGCCACCAACCGCAAAGCGCTCCGGGATTATCATATCCTCGAACGATACGAATGCGGCGTCGAACTCCGCGGTACGGAGGTCAAATCCATCCGCCAGGGCAAGCTCAATATCAGTGATGCCTTTGCCCGCGTCGAGCGTGGTCAGGTCTGGCTCTATAACATGGACATCCAGACCTATGACAAAGCCAGCTACGACCAGCACGAACCGCGCCGCACCCGCCGCCTGCTTTTGCACAAGCGTGAGATCTTAAAGCTGTTCGGTTTTACTCAGATCAAAGGCCACTCGCTGCCCATTCTGCGTGCTTACTGGAAGGGCGCTCACATCAAGATGGAACTCGGTGTCGGCAAAGGCAAAAACGTCGGTGACCAGCGTGAGGCGCTAAAGGAAAAAGCCGTCAAACGAGAGGCTCAGCGTGTCGTCGCCAGCTTCAATAAGCGAGCTCGCGGTTGAATTACCGCATTTTTTGCTCGCAGTCTTTGCCCTGATCTGGCTAAAACCATCGCTGTCATGATCGAACTCGAAGTCTATGCCAAAGGTCTGCGCGCAGAATCCATGCTCAGGGAACTCCATGGTCAGATGGATAGCTTCCCGCAGATCCGCTATAAAATCGATACCCATCACGACCTCGTTTATTTCGAGATTAATGTCGGCACCGATGTAACTCTGAGGCAATTGACCACCGTCTTCACCGACATCGGCCTCATCCCTCGCATCGTTGGCCAGCCCCCAGATGGCCTCGCTCCAGACAGCGACCACTAGCGCTGGATTGGCGGCGGTGCCGTCACTGTGTTTCCTGGTTGTAGCTTAGCTGCGATTGATTCAAACTCAGATAGCGCATGGCTCCTTGGATATCCGAATCGATCATCGGCGGCAGCTTGAAGACGCGATTTCTGAAGACTCCCGACGGTGGCGTCCGGCCCTGCACCAGATTTTGAATCGTCGCCGCCTCATCGTTAGGGACGACAAACGCTGCTCCTGAAGCACTAGCAAACGCAGCCACATTGGCGATCTCCTGGGCATTGCGTTTATCTTTGGTGTCAGTGGCCCCCTGCCGAGCTGGCCCGAAGATCTGTAGCGTGATGCTCGCAATGATCGACATGATCGCCAAAGTGATCAGCAACTCCATGAGGGAGAACCCTCTGGCGCTACTGGATTTTTGGCTGATTTTCATGTGAAGAAGCAATGACTGACCTGGATTTTACAATTTACCATAATTATTACAAATAATATTATTGGTTAAAATGCTTTGGCCAGCCCGGAATCTTGATGATCAACACTTTAAAAATACCTTTTTAGCCCGCAGCCCACTCAGTCCGCCGTCAGAAGAACCTTTTTCAGCACCCGCCTCTACCCGTCGAGCACCCCAGAGTCGCCAGCACGCCCGCCTAAACTTTAGCGAACCAAAGGTCAAAAAACCATCGCCACGCGGAAACATCCCGCTACTCTCCGCGCTCCCATTTCCCCGCCCATGTCCGCCGTCCCCACCGCCGCCCAGATCCGCCAGAGCTTCCTCGACTTCTTCAAATCGAAGGACCACACCATCGTCCCCAGTGACAACGTCGGCTACACCAGCCGCGACGGCGCGCGCATCTTCACCAATGCCGGCATGAACCAGTTCGTGCCCATCTTCCTCGGCGAGCGCAGCGCGGATGTGGATACCTGGCCCGGCGTGCTGCACAAAGGATTGCCCACACGCGCGGCGGACACGCAGAAGTGCATCCGCGCCGGCGGCAAGCACAACGACCTCGAAGACGTGGGCCTCGACACCTATCACCACACGCTCTTTGAGATGCTCGGCAATTGGAGCTTCGGCGACTACTTCAAAAAGGAAGCGATCTCGTGGGCTTGGGAGTTGATCATCGAGAAGTGGAAATTCCCGCCGACGCGCGTGTTCGCCACCATCTATCAACCCGGCGCTGGTGATCCAGCGGATCGCGACCAGGAAGCCTTCGACCTCTGGGCCGAGAAGTTCCGCAGCATCGGCCTCGATCCCGACATCCACATCGTCAACGGCAACAAGAAGGACAACTTCTGGATGATGGGCGACACCGGCCCCTGCGGCCCCTGCACCGAGATCCACATCGACCTCACGCCCGGCGCACCGAACCTCGACGAAGACCGCCAGCGCGCCGGAGCCTTTCTCGTCAACGGCAGCGACGCCAGTTGCATCGAGATCTGGAACAACGTCTTCATTCAATACAACGCCAACCCCGATGGCTCGTTCGTCCCGCTGCCCGCGCAGCATGTGGACACCGGCATGGGCTTCGAGCGCGTGTGCTCGATCATCCAGGGCACGAAGAACTTCACCGACTTCGAGAACGCCAAGATCAGCAACTACGACACCGACGTCTTCAAGCCCATCTTCGACGAGCTGACGAAGATGTGCGGCAAGCACTACCAGAGCACGCTGCCGAAGGCCAACGCCCAAGGCCACGTCGTGCCCGTGACCGAGCAGGAAAAAATCGACGTCGCCTTCCGCGTCATCGCCGACCACCTGCGCACGCTCAGCTTCGCCATCGCCGACGGCATCCAGCCCGGCAACTCCGACCGCAACTACACCCTCCGCCGCATCCTCCGCCGCGCGGTGAAGTATGGCCGCACGCTCGAGTTCAAAGAGCCGTTCTTCTACAAGCTCGTCGATGTCCTCGCCCAGCACATGGGCGATGTGTTCCCCGAACTGCGCACGAAGAAGGAGCAGGTCAAAGCCGTGCTCAAGCTGGAGGAGGAGGCATTCAATCGCACGTTGGATCGTGGGATCAAACTTTTCGAGAATGACGTCTTTGCTAATGCGGTTCTGCTTGCAGCTAGGAGAGATGGCTTCGCCGAAGCTGCATGGGGCGGGAAGGTAAAAGATATTGGCGTGGTCGAATCGGATGTGGCCAGCTTCACGTTCCGGCGCGGTAGCGAGGTGGTTCGGTATTCACTGGAGGAAGTTCAAGACGGAGGCTGGCGTAGCTTCTTGAGTGCGCCTCCAGTTGTTTCCAGTGTTGATGCGTTTGCCCTCTATGACACCTACGGCTTCCCGCTCGACCTCACCGAACTCATGGCCCGCGAACGCGGACTCACCGTGGACACCGCAGGCTTCGAGAAGCTCATGGAAGAGCAGAAGCAGCGCGCTCGCGAGGCTGGCAAGAAGAACAAGCAAGTCGTCTCCGTCAGCGAGATCGAAACCAAGGTACCGACGAAGTTCATCGGTTACGACACGCTCGAAGCCGATGTGCGCGTGTTAGAAGTCGTCACGATGAAGGACAAGAACGCCGTCGTGCTCGATGTCTCCACCTGCTACGCCGAAATGGGCGGCCAGGTCGGCGATGCGGGTCAGTTGATCCTCGGCGCGAACACCTTCCCCATCAGCGCCACCACCAAGGTCGGCAACACCTGGCTGCACTTCCTCGAAGGCGAAGAAACACCCGCCGTGGACGCCACCGTGAAACTCGTTGTCGATAAACCGCGTCGTCACGCCATCGAGCGCCACCACACCGTCACGCATATCCTGCATTGGGCGTTGCATGAAGTCGTCAGCAAGGACGCCACGCAGAAAGGCTCCAGCGTCACGCCCGACAAACTCACCTTCGACTTCAACAGCGCCGCGCTCACCGCGCAGCAGCTCAGCGACATCGAACGACTCGTGAACGAACGCATCGTCGCCAACGACCCCGTTTCCTGGAGCGAAGTGCCCTACGTCGAAGCCAAGGCCAACAACGGCATCATGGCCCTCTTCGGCGAGAAGTATGGCGACCTCGTCCGCGTCGTGCAGATCGGCGGCCAGCCGCACAAGCTCGACGGCTGGAGCATGGAACTCTGCGGCGGCACGCACACGCGTGGCACCGGTGAGATCGGCCTCTTCCGCCTCGTTGGCGAAAGCGCCGTCGCCGCCGGCGTGCGCCGTATCGAAGCCATCGCCGGACTCGAAGCCTACAACGCCGCGCGTGCCGATGCTGACCTCATCAAGCTGCTCTGTGGCAAAGTCAGCGCCCAAGGTGCGCATGACATCGAGAAGAAGCTCGAAGCGCTCCAGCAGCAGCTCAAGGATGTGGAGAAGGCATTGAAAGCCGCCCAGCAACGCGAAGCCTCCGGCCGCGCCAAGGAACTCCTCTCCGCCGCCGAAAACAACGCCATCATCGTCAACCTCGGCGATGTCGATGCCGACTACGCCGTGGCCGTGAGCGATGCCTTGAAAGGCATCTTCAACGGCATCGTCGTCCTCGCCACCACCGGCGGCGGCAACGTCGCCCTCATCGCCTCCGTTTCCAAAGAGCACCAAGCCAAGGTCCCGGCCGGCAAAATCATCCAAACCATCGCCCCCATCGTCGGCGGCAAAGGCGGCGGCAAACCCGACTTCGCCCGAGGCGGCGGCAAGGACGTGAGCAAGGTCGATGCGGCCCTCGCTGAAGCGCGGAAGCTGCTCGCCTGACGGAGCGCGAGTATGTCGAAGACTACTCGCCACTTGTTAGCGCGCTAGACTCCCGAAGGCCAAGGCCAGTTCGCCATCACCCGGCACACCTCCTTTCTTTGGACTTCAACGCGCTGTGAAAGTTAGGCGAGTAGGCTACGCCATACTCGCGCTCCGGTCGGGAGCCTTCAAAGCGCTTGACCGGAGGCTGAACTTTTTGGTATTCAAGGCGTCATGGCGATCTCCAACAAGCACTCCGGCTGGTCGGATCGTGGCTATCTGCCACACTATGACAAGCCGAGGCTGGTGCAGGCGGTGACATTCCGTCTCGCGGATTCATTGCCGAAAGAGAAGCGCTCGGAGTGGGAGCACCTGCTTCAATTCACCGACGACGGTGAACGCATTCGTCAGATCGAGGACTACCTCGACCGTGGCGCAGGTTCGTGCGTCCTGAGCCAGCCTGAATGCGCTGAGATCGTGCAGAACGCCCTGCTTCACTTTGATGGTCAGCGATACCGCCTCATCGCTTGGTGTGTGATGCCCAATCATGTCCACGTCCTTTTCCAAACCTTCATCGGACATTCCATTGGCAAAGTCATCCACTCGTGGAAGACCTTCACGGCCCGCGAGATCAACAAGCTACTCGGTCAATCCGGTCAACTCTGGCAAGACGACTACTTCGACACCTTCATGCGTGATGATGAACACCAAGCCACCGAGGTTCTCTACATCGAACACAACCCCGTGAAAGCCCATCTGGTGAAACACTCCACCGACTGGCCATGGTCCAGCGCCACACGGAGCGCGAGTATGGCGTAGCCTACTCGCCAAGCTTTCCTAGCGCATCGGAGTCCACTGAAAGGTGGAGTGCAACGAAATGTCGGAGTCTCCTTGGCCGCTCGGTATCGTGGGCCAACAGTGGCGAGTAGGCTACGCCATACTCGCGCTCCGGCGGCTGGTTCCATCAATGATTAAACAAGAACGCTGACGAATTGATTAACGCCCATGCCAGATCCTGCGCGGCAGAGAGGCGCTTGTTACCGAGCTGCTTGGTGCTCAGTTCGGCATCGCGACGGAGCTGGACGAGTTTGGGCTCAATGATGATGGGCTTTTGCGCATCGACGTTCTTGGTTTCCAAAGCCACCAACTGGGCATCCACTGGCAGCGGCTTCTTGGCATTCGCGAGCAGCTTCTTCTGAGCCTGCACGTCTTTGAACTGCGTGAGGAAACTTGTGGCGAGCGCGGACTGCTGCTCCTTCGTGCGTTTGGCCAGCGGTGTCTTCAAGGCGGCTGCGATGAGGCTGGAGGTGCCGAAGCGGACGATGGGACTGGTGGTTACCCAGATACGGAAGTGGCCGAGATTGTACTTACCATTCTGGAACTGCGAACTGAGCGTGACGGTGAACTGAGCGCCACCTTCATAGGCGATGGGTTTGGCAAACTCAAAGGTGGCTTCATGACGATAACCAGCCTCGGGAGACACGGCCCAGCCTTTGTCGCGATTGCGCGGCTTCAGCGCTTCGGCGAGATCGAAGTTGGCCTGCATAAAATCAGCCTTGGGATTTTTCAACGTGGCCTGCTCACCGCCGCGTTTGGTGCGTTTGGCGTCCATCGGATCGGTTCGGACATTGAACTCACTGAGCACAAAGTTGCCATCTGGCGCAAGGCCAGGTCCGTTGCTGGGCAGGCGATCATCCGGCAGCATTTCCAGCTTGATGGCGGTGATGTTTGTCAGCGCTGATTTGCCGACAAGAATGTAGGTGCCGGGGGTTTCGCGCCCGTCAGGCATGGCGGTGGCAAAGAGACTTCCATCGGCTTCGACGGTCAGTTTCTCGATACCAGTGGCGCGCTGCACTTTCAAATCGAGCGGCGTCCACTCGGTGGTGAGATCGACATACTGCTCCCAGCGCGGCTGCTGCGCCGGTGCGGCATCGGCGACGGTCTTCACGGCGGCTTCTGCTTTTGTGATGGCGGCGAGGCGGGCGGCTTCCTGCTTTTTCACTTCAGGGGCCATCTTCACTTTGTAGGCTTCGAGTTCAGTCTTGGTCGCGGTGATCAAAGCGACGCGCTCAGCTTCAGCTTTGTCGATCGCGGGTTTCTGCTCGGCTTCCTTGGCCTGCCGTTCGGCGGCGAGCATTTTGTTCTCGGCGTCCATGCTAGCCATGCTGGCGAGCGCGGCGTTGATCTCCTGGCCGGTTGGTTTGCGGTTCAGGATGCGAATGAAGATCTCTTCCACAAGCTTGGAGTCGTCCTTCACTTCGTTGGTAAGTTTAGCAATGGCGTTGGCCGGATCGCTGATGGCATCGCCAACCGTTGGTCCGCTCATGAGGGCCATGACGGGACCGAGATTGACATCATTGCTGCGCTCGCACTCGCACACGGATTCACGCGCGGGTTTGCCGAAGTTGGTGAGGAAACCATCGGGCAGTTGCGTCTGACCGTCGATGAGCTGAGCAGCTCTCATGCCCTTGGGGACGCCAGGAATATTTGGCATGGAACCAGTGACAGCGAACACGGAGTCAAACAGCACTTCGGCAGGCAGACGGCGGGCTTTGGAATGGCTGTAGTTGATCTTGTCGTCCTCGTTCCATTTGTTGGTGGCGAGGGTGAGCTGGTAGGTGCGGCTTTGGGCGATGATCTTCATCAGATGACGCACGTTGAAGCCGCTCTGGATGAACTCGTTCGTCAGGTATTGCAGCAGCTCGGGATTGCTGGCCGGATTGCCCGCGCGGATGTCATCCAGCGGCTCGATGACGCCAGTGCCGGTGAGGTAGCCCCAGATGCGATTGGCATAGCTCATGGCGAAGTAGTCATTGTCCGGGCTGGTCATCCAGGTGGCAAACTGCTCGCGTCGGCTGGTGGCGGTCTTGCTAACCAATTCTGCATCGAAAGGCACTTTGGGTGCGACTGGTGCATTGGTTCGGAGGTGATTCTGCTCGCCTGCTTTTTTGTCACTGACGATTTCATACAACGGCTTCGCGCCTTCGACAGCGGTGCCGCCGATGGTCTTGCCAGCGCTGGCAGGATCGGTTTTCAGATCGACTTGAGCAAAGTAGGCGGCGGTTTGGTAATACTGGTCCCAGGTCCATTTTTCAAAGGGATGGTCGTGGCACTTGTTGCAGTTGAAGCGTGTGGCCAGGAACAGATGCGTGGTGTTTTCCGCCAGCTCTTCGGGCGTGCGCACGGTTTTGAAATACGCGGCAGCCGGGTTGTCCTTGGTCGATCCGGTGGCCGTGATGATGCGGTAGGCCATGCGGTCATACGGCGTGTTTTCTGTGACCTGCTGCTTGATCCAGGCGCGCAGAGTTGTCACGCCTTCGGTGCCGAGGAACTTGCTGTTCACTTGCAGCATGTCGGCCCATTTGTTCGACCAATGATCAACGAAGTCAGGATTGCCGATGAGCTTGTCGATGACCTCGTTGCGCTTCGTGCGCATGTCGCGTGTGTCGGCGACAAAGGCGCGCACTTCTTCAGGCTTCGGCGGCAGGCCGGTGAGATCTAGATGGATACGGCGCAGGAAGTCTTCATCACTGCACACACCGCTCGGCTCGATCTTCATGCGCTCCCATTTGCGAGTCACGAGTTCGTCGATCTTGCTCCACTTCTCCGGCTCTTTCCAAGCGAAGCCAGTGCGGTCGCCCATGACGGTGATGGTGGTCGCGGCATACGCGCCTTCAAAGCGCGCGAGGATGGCGGCTTCACCGCGGCGCAGGCTGGTCATGAGACCGGTTTTGTCGGCTTCGATCACGTCCATGTTGCCGCTATCGACAAAGGCTTCGGCGGTGACATCGCGCACATAACCATCGGCATAATGTGCAACGACGCGGATCTGCTGGCGATTGCCGATGCGTTCCAACACAGGATTTTTTGGCGACACTTCGATGCTGGTGACGCGAGGCGTCTTCATGTTCAGCTTCGCGCCCTGGCTGATCCAGGCTTTCAGCGTCTCGTAGTAAAGCTCGCCTGGCACGGTGAGCTGGCCGCCCTCATGCGGCACAGAGCCGCTGGCTTTGAGAAGCATGAGTGAGTGCTCCGGCGAGGCGACATTGGCGCGGCGGCTGGCGAGTTCGTCGGTGAAGGCGAGCACGTCATAAATCGGATCGTAACCGCGCAGGCTGAGCTTGAAGCCCGCTTTGCCATCCTTGGCTCCGTGACAGGTGCCCATGTTGCAGCCGAGCTTGCTGGCGATTGGCATGATGTCGCGCACATAGTCGGGCTTCAGGGCGAGATTCATGCCGGTGATGTTCACGGGCACCGTGGCGGCTTTGCCCATGAAGGCGATTTTGATTTCGCCTTTGCCATCCGTGGTTGGGCGCAGAAGACCGCGTTCGTTGATGCTGCCGGCTTCGCTTCCGCTGAAGGTGAGCTTGGCCATGCGGGTGACATCGGCCTTGGTCCCATCACTCATCGTCGCGATGACGAGGATCTGCGCGTATTCGGTTGGCTTGCCGATGCTCACGCTAGTGGGCTGCACTTCGATGGAAGCGACCGTCACACCGGGCACCAGCGTTTCGACCTTGTTGTCCTTCTTCGCCGTGGCGCGCACGCTGTCATCGGCGATCACGTCGCTGGCAGCAAGAGCCTTGTTGGCGACAAGCGGGACGCTCACGAACTCTTTGGCAATCTTGCCCGTGGCGGCTTCGATCAAATGGATGCGGCCATCTTGTCCCGCAGCGGCCACGGTTTGACCGTCCGGACTGAAGCTAACGCTGAAAACGCCGCCGGTGGGCAGTGGTGTGCTGGCGATGAGCTTCACGCCCTGCGTGGTCCAGGCTTCAAGCTCGGGGCCTTTGCCGCTCACGGTCTCGACGAGCTTCTTCACGGCATCGGGCATCGTGCTGTCATAATCGCTGGCGTAGATGTTCACCGCGCCCGTGCCTTCAAACGAGGCCCCCGCGACGATGCGCTTGCCATCTGGCGCGAAGTCCACACCGAAGATGCGGCCCTGCATGACGGGGAATTTGCGAATGAGGTTGGCGTTATCGCCAATGACACGCTTGGTGATGCGCTCCATGCGATAGATCGCTGGAACGCCGTCGGTGCCGCCGATGAGGATTTCATTCCGCAAAGGATGCCGAGCGAGCACCTGCACGCCGCCTTTGAGCGCGCCGGGCGTGATGGAGGTGATGTTGTCCACGAATCGCTGCGTGGCGACTTCCGTGAGCTTCACGCTCATGTCGCGACCGCACGAGGCGATGAGCTTGCCTTCGAGTCCCCAGACGGTGTCGAGCACCCAGTCACTGTGACCGCCCATGAAGAGGACTTCTTTGCCTGTCGCGACTTCAAAAGCACGCATGCCGTTGTCTCCACAACCGACGGCGATGAACTTGCCATCAGGCGACCAGCTCGCGCCATAGAGTGTGTCAAAGGTGAGTGACTTGGAGAGTTCGAGCTTCTTCTTTTCCACATCCCAAACCTGTATTTCACCCATGCGTGCCGGGCTGCCGCCGGTGACGAGGATCTTTTTTCCATCGGGCGACCACGCCAGCTTTTGGATGCGCTCAGCCAGACCGACGAGTCGCGCGACGATGCTTGAGCCATCAGCGGTGTGAACCAGCACCTCATGGTATCCGGCCACGGCGATCATCTTGCCATCGGGTGAATATTCCAGCGACGTGACCGCCGGTGCGGTGACATACACAGGCGGATGCTCCATGTCATAGTGCGCCTTGGCCGAGGCAGGAGTGTCATCCTTGGCACCTTCCGTGACCCACTTCTTGATCAGCGCGACTTGAGTTTCATGCAGTGGATCACCCTTCGGTGGCATCTCGATTTTGCCCTCGGCGTTCGGGCTGGCGACCTTGATCAAATTGGATTCCGCAGGCTTGCCCGGCACGATGGCATTCCCCTCTTCACCACCGGCGAGCAGCTTGGCGAAGTCCGTCATGATGTAGTCGCCCTTTGCCTTCGCAGGCTGATGGCAGCCCGCGCAGTTCGCCTGGAGGATCGGGCGGATGTGCTTGTAAAACGACACCGGCTTGTTCGGGTCGATCGTCTCCTCTTTCTTCGGCGCAGCCGCGTGGAGCGAGGAAGAGAGAAACGCGAGGCCCGTGAGTGTGGCGAGGGTCTTGGTCATGGTTTCGAGGGGGTGTTGGGACAGAATCAGCACGCCAAAACGCAGCAAAAGCCAAGTCTCTTGCGCCGCCATGCCTGTGCGGCGGGATTGTCTATGCCTGCGGATGGGAAGGGACAGGGGTTTAAAACGGCTGTCCCTTCTCTCGATAATACTCATCCCACATGTGGTCGCTTTCCGTCTTGGGACCCAGCCGATACCATGTGTCCATTTTCAAGATAAAGTCGCTGAACGATTCCGCGACCAAGTAGGGTTGCTCATCAACCACAAGATAGACTGTCTGTGCTAGATCGCCCTTCGTGGCCATGAAGATTGTCTGTCCTCCAGCATCATAGGCTATTTGGACAAGGCCATGATCTTGCTTTCCGTTCCAGTATGCAGCGTCGCGCACCTTGTCCAAATTGTCGTAGTAGTTCTCATGATCGATGGAGAGAAGCCGCGAAGTGCAGATTTCCACCCCAGACTCGGCTGCGTAGCTCTTCGGATAGACGATGCCTCCATTATGCTTCAAGAGAAACGCTCGATAGTCCTCTGGCAGTTTCAAGTCATGGCGCTGCTCAAACTCAACGATACGCTGTTCGGAGATAGGCGTGGACTGATCCCAAATGTTCATGGGTTGGTCATATCGGCAGAACCATTCAAGGTCAATCCTCGTCCCCAATTGTCATCGCTACGTCTGACTGATTCCGCGGCTAACGCTCGACCACTGCTATTCCTGGCAGTCTGGATATCCTAGGGAGCCAGGCGCTTTATCCCTGCAATCAGCCGCCACTTCGCAGAAAAACGCCCTCCAGACTTGCGGAAACTAGTAAATATTAGATATTATTAAAATTATGGTTGGTATTTCGCATTCACAGTCCAAGCGTGTTCTCTTCTGCCTGGGAACTCGACCGGAGATGATCAAGGTCGCCCCACTTGTGCTGAAACTGCGTGAGATGGGAGGGAGCGCCATCCTGGTGAACACGGGTCAACACGCCGACCTTTTGACCCCATTGTTCGACCTCTTCGGCGTGAAGCCGGATTACGATCTGGCTGTCATGACACCAGGTCAGGGGCTGAACACACTGGTCGCGCGCATCACCGAGCGTCTCGATCCTGTCTTGGAAAAAGAGCAGCCGGACTATGTGATCGTGCAGGGTGATACAGCCTCGGCTTTGGCTGGGGCGCTGGCAGCCTTCAATCGGAAGATCCCAGTCGGTCATGTCGAGGCGGGCCTGCGTTCTGGGAATTCCCTGAGCCCGTTTCCCGAGGAAATGAACCGCCGTCTGGTGACTCAAATCGCGACGCTGCACTTCGCCGCTACCGATTACAATCGTCAAACGCTGCTGCGCGAAAGCGTGGCCGCTGAGTCCATTCATGTCACAGGCAACAGCGTGGTTGATGCGCTGCATCACACATTGAAGAGTACTCTACCTGGGCCTGAGATTGGACGACTGCGCGAGCAGATCGGAGACAGAAAGCTCGTGCTACTGACAACTCACCGTCGCGAGAACTTCGGCGATGCGATGCGCACTCATTTGCGTTCGCTCCGCCAGTTTGCAGAGGCTAATCCGCACCTGTGCATCGTCTTCCCGGTGCATCCGAATCCAAACGTCCGCGAGGCTGCTGCGCAGGAACTCACCGGCTGCGATCAGATCATCCTCACTGCGCCGATGGGCTACTCCGACTTCGTGCATTTGCTATCGGATGCTTGGCTCATCGTGTCTGACTCGGGCGGCATTCAGGAGGAGGCTGCCTCGCTCGGCAAACCCATTCTTGTTCTGCGTGAGAACACTGAGCGGCCTGAAGGCGTGCATGTCGGCGTGGCGCGACTTGTGGGCGAAAGCCCCGGTGATCTCACACGCCTGCTCGCCGAGGCTGTCGCCGATGTGGGCTGGTTTGAAACCGCCGCACGCGCAGAAAAAGTCTATGGTGATGGCCTCACCGCAGAGCGCATCTCACGCATTCTCCTTGGAACCCAAGCCCGTGTCGCCGCCTAGTTCGTCTTTGTCTCATGCGCTCCACTCCCGCCAGCATCTCTATCGATCTCGATAACCAATGGGCTTACATGAAGACCCAGGGCTGCGCGGGTTGGGAGAGCTTTCCCAGCTACCTCGATCTCGTCGTGCCGCGCATCTTGGAGACGCTGCGCCGCTCGGGTTTACGGGCCACGTTTTTCGTCGTTGGGAAAGACGCCTCATTGGAGAAAAACCATGCCGCGCTCAGGAGCATCGCCGATGCAGGGCATGAGATCGCCAATCACTCCTTCATGCACGAGCCGTGGCTGCATCTCTATAGCCCGAAAGAATTGAAGAGCGACTTCGAACAGTCCGAGTCTGCCATTCGCGAGGTCACTGGCTGTCAGCCGCGCGGGTTTCGTGGGCCCGGCTTCAGCACCTCGCCTGAAGTGCGCGCCATGCTCATCGAGCGTGGCTATGTGTATGACGCCTCGCTTTTCCCCACCGTGATCGGCGCGCTGGCGCGCACGTATTTTTTCATGACGTCGAAGCTGCCGCTGGAAGAAAAACAACGTCGATCCAAACTCTATGGCAGTATGCGCGACGGGCTTTCGCCGCTCGTGCCCTACCAAATTCAGCCGGGACTGCTGGAACTGCCGGTCACGACGATGCCGATCTTCCGCACACCGGTGCATCTGAGCTACCTGCTCTTCCTGGGTCAGATATCCATGCCTCTCGCCCGCGCCTACTGGGCCATGGCGATGCTGCTCTGTCGCGCCACCGGCGTGGGGCCGTCGTTGCTGCTGCATCCCACGGATTTCCTGGATGGCCAGGATGTGCCTGAGATGAGCTTCTTTCCGGCCATGAAAATTCCCTCGGAGCGGAAGATCGAACTCGTCCGCCACACGCTCTCCAGCCTGCGTGAACACTGGGTTCCAGGAACCATGCTCGATCACGCCCGCAAGTCCGGCGCTGATGTCGAGAGCCACTCTCTGCAAAAAGCCATCGCCTAAACCAGAATCCAAAAAGCCCATGAGCACGCCCGTCCAAATCAACGATCTCGCCATCGTCCTACCGGCCTTCAATGAAGAGAAGGATCTCCCCAATTTGCTGGCTCGCATCCGCGAGACACTGTCCGGGCAGAGCTTCCGCTATCAGGTCATCGTCGTGGATGACGGCTCCAAAGATCGCACCGCTGAGATCGCCGAAGCTGCTGCCAAAGAGATGCCACTGCGTCTCGTCAAGCATGGCGTGAACAAAGGTCTCGGAATGGCCATCCAGACCGGCCTAACAGAGGGCATGAACTGCGGGGATGCCGTGCTCGTCATGGATTCTGACAACACCCACGATCCACTCTATGCCATCGAGATGGTGGCTGAGTTGGAGAAAGGAGATTCACAGTTCGTCATCGCCTCACGCTACCAGCCGGGCAGCGTGATCATGGGCCTCTCTGCCTTCCGCAAGGGACTCAGCCTCGGTTGCTTCCTGCTCATGAAGACCATTGTGCCTTTCCAGGGCGTGCGTGACTACTCCACCGGCTTTCGTTGCTATCACAGTAGCATCCTGCGCCGCATGGCTGTCGTCTATGGCCCTGAGAAGCTCGTCGAGGAAAGCGGCTTCGTGTGCATGCTCGAAGTGCTGCTCAAACTCCGCGCTATCGGCGTGCGTGCCTGTGAGATTCCTTATGTCCTGCGTTATGATTTGAAGACCGGCGTCAGCAAGCTGCGCATCTGGCGCACCTTGAAGCGTTACCTCGCCGTCGTGAACCGTTACCGCGACCGCAAGCCCGAAGCTGACGCCCATGCCGTGGTAGTATCGGCCAGCAAAGCGTGAGTCCTATTTTACGAGTCATGCCTTCACCTCACATCGTTGTCCTCGGTGGCGGCATCTCTGGTCTGACTTGCGCGCTGCGACTCGCCGAGCAGGGGAAAGCCGTGACGCTCATCGAGGGGTCAAGTCAGCTCGGCGGACTCGGCACTTTCTTTGAGCATGACGGGCATACGGTCGAAAAATTCTACCACTGCATGCTGCCCAGTGATGGGCCGCTACTCAGCCTGCTCGAGTCACTCGGACTGCGTGATGAAGTCTATTGGCGGCCCTCCTCCTTTGCCTACGCCGACTCAGGTCGCATCTACCCGCTGAACACGCCTGTTGATCTCCTGAAATTCAGCCCACTGAACTTCATCGACCGCATCCGTGTCGGCATCACCGGAGCCTATGGTCGCATCGCCTCTGACAAAGGACTCGATGACATCACCACCGCGCAGTGGCTTGAAAAATGGTCCGGCAGCAGCGCCTTCAAAAAATTCTGGCAGCCCATGCTCGAAGCCAAGTTTGGCGACCGCTACCATGATGTCCCAGCGCTCTGGTTTTGGACCCGCTTCAATCGCGAAAAGGGCGAAAGCAAAGGCGAGGTCAAAGGCTACATGCGCGGTGGTTACAAGCGCATCATCGACACCTGCGCCGCACGTCTCCGTGAACTCGGCGTCACCATCCGCTTGAATGAAAAGATCCAGCGCATCGATCTCGACGCTTCAAGTGCTCCCGACATCGAAACCGATGCTGGCACGCAGACCTTTGATCAACTCGTCGTCACGCTCCCCTGGCCCGTTTTTGCCAAAGTGGCAGGCGCTACTTTGAAGCAGCAGTCTCCAGGCACCGACTGGAACATCGACTTCCAGGGCGTCATCAATCACCTCCTCTTTCTCAAGCGTCCGCTCACCAAGCATTACTGGTTAGCCACACCCGGACCCGAGTTCCCGTTTGATGGCATTGTCGAAACCTCCACCCTCACCGATATCGCCGATCGCGGCCAGCGTCACGTCGTCTATCTCACCAAATACCTGCACCGCGACGACCCACGCTTCGCCCAGCCAGAGGCAGAGATTCAAAGCACCTGGTTCGCCGCTTTGCAGCAGCTCTTCCCCGATCTCCGGGCCGATGACATCGAGACCCAGTTCATCTTCCGCGCCCCCTTCGTCGAGCCCGTCTATACACGCGGCTTCATGAAGCGCCGACCGCCTGAGGTCATGATCCCCGGCCGCGTTTTCCTCGCCACCACCACCCAGGTCTATCCCGTCGTCACCAGTTGGAACGGCAGTGTCACCCAAGCCGCGCGCACGTTGGAGGCGATGAATTAACGAAGCATTTCATTAGGCCGCCTCATTTCAGCATGCCCATCTGCCAGAGGATGAAGGTGGCTTCCTCGGCATTTTCGCGCAGTTGCTCGAAGCGGCCAGACTTTCCGCCGTGGCCAGCGCCCATGTTGGTCTTCAGCAAAAGCACATTCGAGTCGGTCTTGGTCGCGCGCAGTTTGGCCACCATTTTTGCAGGTTCCCAGTAGGTCACGCGCGGGTCATTGAGGCCACCGGTGAAGAGCATCGGCGGATAGGCTTTAGCTTGGATATTGTCATAGGGGCTGTAGCTGCGGATGAGGTCAAATGCGGCCTTGTCGGTGATGGGGTTTCCCCACTCAGGCCACTCACCGGGCGTCAGTGGCAGTGACTCGTCGAGCATGGTGTTCAGCACATCGACAAACGGCACATGAGCGACCACAGCACCAAACAATTCAGGTGCTTGGTTGACCACGGCACCCATCAGCTCACCGCCTGCTGATCTGCCTGATGCCGTGATCCGTCCTTTTGCGGTGTAGCCACGCTCAATTAGACCCTTTGCGGCATCGACAAAATCATTGAAGGCATTCGTGCGCTTCATCAGCTTGCCGTCGAGATACCACTGGTAGCCGAGATCATCACCACCACGAATGTGGGCGATGGCATAGGCAAAGCCACGGTCCACCATCGACAGTCGATTGGCACTAAAATCAGGCGGCATGGCGATGCAATAAGCACCGTAGGCATAGAGGTGGAGCGCCTGGCTGCCATCCTTTGGAAAGCCCTTGGGATAAAGGATCGAGACGGGCACCTTCACGCCATCACGCGCCGTGATCATGAGCCGTTCAGTCTCATACTTGCTAGCATCATAGCCCGAGGGGATCTCCTGGACCTTCAGCACCTCCAGCCGTTTTTCGGCGAGGTGGAAATCATAGACCGTTTCAGGTGTGACCATGGACTCATAGTCGATGCGTAGCTTCGTCACTGCATACTCAGGGTTATCTCCAAGACCCGCTGCATAGCTTGATTCGGGGAAAGGGACATTCTCGATCTTCGTCACGTCGGCATAATCGCGGATCTCGATTTGATCGAGTCCGTCGATGCGACCTTCGATGACATAGAAGTCCTTAAATAAGGCCAGATCAGTCAGATAATGCCTATCTGAGCCAGGGATGAGCATCTGCCATTCATCTGGCTTCTCCAGGGATGCCGTAGCGACACGGAAGTTGACATGATCGTCGTTGGTTAGGACAAAGACTTGGCCATCACGCACATCCACCGAGTAGTTCCGGCCCACTTTGCGCGGGCTGATGAGGATCGGCTTGGCGGTGGGGTCACTGGCTGGCACGAGCCGGATCTCAGTCGTCACCTGATCGCCTGTCTCGATGATGATCCAGTCCTCTTGCGCGCTCAGGTTCACATCGACACTAAAGCCAATGTCAGGCTCCTGGTAGAGTCGTTTGGCATTCTTCGGATCATCACCTAACCGATGAAAATGCAAGTTATCCGTGCGCCAGTTTTCATTGGCTAGGCCATAGACGATGCCCTTGCTGTCAGCGGACCAAACGAGGTTCGAGAGAGTGCCTTCAATGACATCGGGCAAGTCTTTGCCCATTGTCAGATCACAGAAATGCAGAGCGAAGCGCTCGGAGCCATCGTCATCATAAGCGTAGGCCATCAGCCTGCCGTTTGGGCTGATCACTAGCTCCTCCAGCAAGAAGTACTCTTTGCCATCAGCGAGCTTGTTTTCATCAAGGATGAGCTGTTCCGGCCCACCCTCTGCGCGTTTGCGATAGTGCTGACGATACTGCGCGCCTGGCTCGAACTTTGACCAATAGATCCAGTCGCCGTCTTTCTGTGGGACGGAGCTGTCATCCTCTTTGATGCGAGCCTTCATCTCCTCGAAGATTTTTTCAACCCACGGCTTTTGTTCCGCCATCTGCGTTTCGAAGTAGCCATTTTCAGCCTTCAAATACGCCAGCACATCCTTGTCCTTGATCTTGGGGTAGTTCGGGTCCTTCAGCCAGTGCCAGGGATCTTCCATCGCCACACCATGGTAGCTGTATGGATGCGGTCGCTGTTCGGCGACGGGTGGTTTCACGGTATCATTCATCATGGTGGGGCGGTTCTTGTCCTGATCAGCCGCATTCGAGAGCATGGCAAACATCGCCAAGCTGAAACAGGAAGTGACCAGTGATTTCATAAGAGCTTAGGATGCTGTAGGCAATGTCCGATGGCTGTCGAAAATCTTGAAAAATCAGGGATTCGGGGGTGTTGCTATTTCTGCCGCAGCCATAGACCGATCATCAGTCCGCCCAGCCCGACCAATGCGCAGACCTGTCCAACACGTTTGGCCAAAGTTGCCCCTGCCATGAAGTCTTCCCCTTTGAAAAGCGAGGTCAGGTTTGGGTTCGCGCGTGAAAAGATAATCTCATAGCGCGACCCCACCGCCATTCCGTCCCAGATTTCTTTTCCGACCGAGGTCTCGCTTTGCCATGTCTTGCCCGTCTCCGGGTCAGCAAAGTCGTAATGCACGCTGTAGTTCGTGGGACCCGTCTTTTCTGAACCGTCCTTGTAAGTGCCACTGGAGGCCTGAGTGCGCTTCTCAGTCACACGCGCCACCGCCCGGACGCTGTCATGGGTCAGCGCTTGCACGTTCGCATCTTGCCTCAACCCCACCCAAAGAAAGAGCGCTCCCAGGGCGAGGAAGATGAATGCGAATGGAAGGCTGATATCCTGCAAAAGCGATTTCATGATTTCAGCGGATACAACGCCGCCAATCCTGAAATGAAAGGTCTCTTTCCTTTATCGAGGATGGGGGCCGTTCCTCTCTCGTTCTCGCTACTCCGGTGTGGTGAGGTGCGCTAGAATGTTGGACCAGGAGATAAGGGAATAAGCAGCATGAAAAC
>CAZOVY010000085.1:0-26257 GCA_964583255.1 uncultured Prosthecobacter sp. | reverse complement strand
CTTCCCCTTCGTCGGCTACCCCAGCGCCGGAGCCTGGGCCAGCTACGGCCTCGGCACCGAGTCGCGTGATCTTCCGGGCTACATCGTGCTGCAAAGCGGCGGTGCCAGCGTGCCGCATGGTGGCGTCGGCTTGTTCAGCAATGGATACCTTCCCGCCCAGCATCAGGCCTCCATCATCAAGGTCGATGAAGCCGAAGCCGTGAAAAACATCCGCCCGCATGAGCCGTTCTCGGCACAGCGCAAGCGCCTCGACTTCATCAGCGCGATGGACCGCCGCTTTGCCGCCACCACGCAGCACGACACCCATGTGGAGGCCGCCATTGCGAACTACGAACTCGCCTGGCGCATGCAATCCGCCGTTCCCGAGCTCTGCGACCTCTCCGGCGAATCCGCCGCGACCCAAAAGCTCTACGGCATCGACCAAACCGGCACCACCACCGCCGCTTATGGCCAGCAGTGCCTGCTCGCGCGTCGTTTGGTCGAGCGCGGCGTGCGTTTCATCGAGCTGAGTTGCTTGCCGCAGAAGATCGGAGCCGGACAAGGCCCCAACCCGTGGGATCAGCACGGCGAGATCAAAAAAGGCCACGGCAACATGGCCCGTCAGGTCGATCAACCCATCGCCGCGCTCGTCAAAGATCTCAAATCACGCGGCCTGCTCGACAGCACCCTCGTCGTGTGGGCAGGAGAGTTCGGCCGCACGCCCTTTGCACAAGGCACCGACGGACGCGATCACAACCCCTATGGCTTCACCATCTGGATGGCTGGTGGCGGCATCAAGCCCGGCCACATCTACGGAGCCACCGACGACTTCGGCTATCACGCCATCGAAAACGCCTGCACCGTCTATGACATGTGGGCCACGGTTCTCCACCTCATGGGCATCGACCACGAACAACTCACCTACCGCTTCAGTGGCCGCGATTTACGGCTCACGGATGTGCATGGGAATGTGCTGCGGGATGTGATCGCTTAATGCCAGTGCATTCCTGAAGACTGTTTTACCTCTTTGGCGTTGGCTGTTTCCTGCGCAATGATGGCAACCTATGAGCATCGGAACAAAGAATCGTCTGAACCAAACTGGAACCACCTGCAAGACTCATCTGCGTGAGCAGCACTCTGAGCATTTGGCTTTGGTGGAGGAATTTATTTCTGAGCTGGAGGGTTCTGGAAAAAGCTATGACCCGACGCGCTGGAGCAAATTCACGGATGCGAAACACAGCACGACGGAAATGCTTCAACGTGTGGACGCGGCTTTTGGTGCTTGGATGAATCCATGAGGCGACGTTGTTTGTTATGAAGAGACGCCGTTTCCTTCAGACCAGTGCGGCCAGCCTGCTGACAGGTTGTTCTCAGAGACTTGTGCTGCCGCATGATTTGCCTCTGCCGATGACAGAGATCATCAGTCGTATGGCCTCTGGTTCCCTGAGTTCAGTGGAGTTGATGCGGCACTGCCTGGAGCGCATCGAGCGACTGGATCGTGTCGGGCTAGAATTGCGCGCGGTGATCGAATTGCATCCTGATGCTATGGCAATGGCAGCTCAGAGTGATCTTTCGAAGACAAGCCTTCCGCTGCGTGGTTTACCGATTCTGATCAAAGATAACATCGAAACGGCTGACGCTATGCTTACCACAGCGGGTTCGCTGGCCTTGGTCGATTCGCCGAAGCCCAAGCAGGATGCGGAAATCGTCTGGCGTCTGCGAGAAGCTGGCGCGCTGATCTTTGGGAAAACCAATCTTAGCGAGTGGGCAAACATCCGTAGCAGTGATTCATCCAGTGGTTGGAGTGCGCGTGGTGGATTGACCCGGAATCCACACAAACTCACGCACAGCGCCAGTGGATCGAGTAGTGGCTCAGCCGTCGCTGTGGCGATGGGTTTCTGCGCGGCTGCAATCGGCACAGAGACGAACGGCTCCATCATCAGTCCGGCGAGTGCCTGCGGTATTGTTGGATTAAAGCCAACGGTGGGGAGAGTGAGCCGCAACGGTATTATACCCATCACTCATTGGCAGGACACCGCTGGCCCCATGACGCTCACGGTGCGTGATGCAGCGCTGCTAATGAATGTTATCTCCGGTATGGATTCGAGCGATGTGCCGGTCCTGAAGCAGCCGGATGGCTTGGAATATGATCACACGGCATTGATGCGCAGTGAAGCTCTGCGTGGCGTTCGTCTGGGGGTGGTGCGGGACCTGTCTGGAGAGAACCAGGAAGTCTTGGCGCTGTTTGAGCAGTCTTTGAAAATGCTGCGGCAAGCAGGTGCGATCCTGATCGATCCAGTCACGCTTCCGAATCATCGTGAAGCGGGTGGACTGGCCTGGAAGGCGATGCTCACGGAGTTCCGTGCGGATCTGAACGGCTACCTCGAAAGACGAGGTGGAAACATAAAATCATTGGCTGACGTGATTGTTTTCAATATCAAACATCGCGAATCAGAGATGCCGTTTTTCGGCCAGGACTTATTTGAAAAAGCCGAAAGCCAAGGCACGACAGAAGCAACGGATGAAGCCAAACAGGCTAGGGCTAACGCGCGGCGTTTGGCCGGGCCTGAAGGCATTGATGCCGTCATTCAGGAGCATCAGCTCGACGCTCTTATTTGCCCAACTAATGATCCGATTCAGAGCATCACGCTTAGCAAAGGAGATGCGCATGTGCGCTGCGCCTGCGGTCCTGCGGCAGTCGCCGGATATCCACATCTAACCGTGCCGATGGGCTTGGTGGCTGGCTTACCCGTGGGGCTTTCTTTCTTTGGCAGGGCTTGGACCGAGCCGCAGCTTTTGGCCTATGGTGAAGCCTTTGAAAGGATCATGCCTGCGCGTGTGCAGCCTGCCATGGCTTGAGCCTATTAGCCGTGCGCACGTTCAATCGCTACTCTGTGGCGGCTGTTGGTGGTGATTTTCTCTGGCTTGCCTGCTGTCTTTTTTGACTTGGCTATAGGCTTGGCATCAGCGTTCGATTTCTCGGTTGGTTTTGCGTCCGGTGCCTCTGGTCCGACTTTTTTCTTTGTCTTCACCTGGGCTGCGGCTGTGTCTGCTTTGTTGAGCGTCACGGGGATGGCGACTGGAACTTCTGCGTCAGACTTTTTCTCTGCGATGACGAGTTCAGCTTCGGGCGTCGGCTGCGGCGCGTCTTCCTTTTTGCCGAGCGGCAGGCTGCCGCGAGTGACGACCACTTTGGCTCCGATACCGATGTCGTTAAAGGCTTCGACAACATCCTTCATTCCCATGCGTATGCAGCCATAGCTCGCAGGTGTGCCGAGGCGGTTTTCTTCAGGCGTGCCGTGGATGTAGATGTAGCGTTTCATCGCGTTGCGATTGCCACTTTCCATCCCGCGCAGCCACATGATTCGAGACACGATTGGATCACGGCCAGGTGCATTGGGCTTGAGCACTTCACCATTCCATGAGCGGCTTTTCAAAACAGCACCAGCTGGAAGTCCATGACCAATCTTGGCGATGACTTCATGCTTGCCCAACGGTGTTCGGCAGCTTCCTGGGGTGTCACCAAGACCAAATTTTGAGGTCGATATGGTAAATTGCTTTTTCAGATGACCTTCTGAATACACGCCGAGTTTCTGATCCTTGACGCTGACCACGACTTCTGATTTTGGTGCCGAAGAGCAGGATGAGAGAAGTGAAACCGCGAGGACTAAACCCAGTCGGCAGATCACCGCCAAAGTCATTTGGCTGGAAAAAAAGAGGGTGAAATTTTTCATAATCTTGATTAAACTTAATATATGTTAAGTAATTCCGCAATCCTCAAGTTGGGATTCTTTGACCGAGGATTGGTTTTGCGCTCTCTCCAAGCAGTTTTGCCACCTATTGCGAATTTATTTTGGTGAGTGAGGATCATCTGTGATCTTCTGATTTCAGACGGCTTCTTTCTGCTGTTTGATCCGGCTTATGAGTTATCTGAATCATCCCGCTCGGCGTGCCGACCTGCGGGCGCTTTACCAAGATACGCTTCTAAATGACGTGATACCTTTTTGGCTGCGGCATGGGATGGACCGTGAGCATGACGGGATCATGACGACGTTAGATCGGGATGGGAGTGTGCTGGACTCGGACAAGAGCATTTGGTTTCAAGGGCGAGCGGGTTGGATGTTTGCGACGCTCTTCAACACGGTCGAAAAGCGTCCTGAGTTTTTTGAGGCAGCAGGCTCGTGTGTTAGTTTTTTGGACAAGCATGGCTATGCGACTGACGGAAAACTTTTCTACACAGTGACTCGCGAGGGGCGCCCACTGCGGATGCGTCGTTACGTTTATAGCGAGGCCTTTGCTAGCATTGCCCATGCGGCTTATGCGAAGGCTTCGGGTGATGAACGCTATCATGACGTGGCACTGCGGGACTTTACCAACTATCTAAGGCACTCCTTTGAGCCTGGCGTGATGACTCCGAAAATCAATTCGGACACGCGGCCCATGATTGGCATCGGATCACTCATGATTGGGATCGTGACGGCGCAGGAGCTGCGGGCAAATCTGGGGCACGTGGATGTGTCGGGTCGCACTGCTACGGAGTGGATTGATCGTTTCATTTTCGATATTGAGCGGTTGTTCTTCAAACCTGATTTGGAGGTGCTCATGGAAACGGTGGCACCAGATGGGGCACTGATGGATCATCATGAGGGTAGGATGTTGAATCCAGGTCATGCTATCGAGTGTGCTTGGTTCATTCTGCATGAGGGCAGGCTGCGTGGGGAAGCTAGCTACATCAGGCTAGGTTTGCGGATCCTCGACTGCATGTGGCAGCGCGGCTGGGATCGTGAGCATGGCGGGCTATTTTACTTCCGTGATGTGCATGACAAACCAGTTCTGGAATACTGGCAGGACATGAAGTTCTGGTGGCCTCCCTGTGAAGCGATCATCGCCACGGCACTGGCCTATGAGGTGAGTGGCGATGCCAAATACAGTGACATGCACGCGGCGGTGCATGATTGGAGTTTCAAGCATTTCCCAGACGCCGAGCATGGCGAGTGGTATGGCTGGTTGCACCGTGATGGCGGTGTGTCACAGCCAGCTAAGGGCAGCCATTTTAAGGGGCCGTTTCACTTGCCGCGAATGCTCTGGTATATGGATCGTCTGCTTGCTTGATCAATCATCCAGAGGAATGCGTGCCATCTCAGCCGCACGATCTTTATTGAGGGCGATAGCACGGATCACAAAGGTAATGAAGACGGCAGCAGTGACACCAAAGGCGACATAAGGCACCCATTCGAGCCAGTTTTCGTAGATGACTTGTTTGAACATGATGGTTTGTGGTGATGATTACTCGCTAGCGCCGCCTGTGCGGTTCTTGTCGGGATTGCCGGGGCCGGGGATGAGCTGTGGCGTGCCGGGTGCGTTTTTGAGTTTGTTTTCGATCTCAGGAGTGTCGTATTTGCCCAGCTTCTGAAGGTAGGCGATGACGGCCACGATCTTCTTATCGGGGGAGGCGCTGAGGTTGTCGTTCTTCAGCATGTTGACGATTTCGATGCCTTGTTTGATGGCATCTTCTTTGATTTCAACATCGGTCATGGCGGGGTAGGGAACGCCGAGTGTGACCATGGTGGCGATCTTCTTGGGCAGGGTCTTTTGATCGAACTTGTCGGTGAAGAGATGCGGGTAGGAAGGCATGTTCGAGCCGATGGAAGTGCTGCGCGGGTCCTTCATGTGATTGAAGTGCCAGCTATGGGGATATTTGCCGCCTTCACGCGCGAGGTCGGGTCCGGTGCGCTTTGAGCCCCACTGGAAAGGGTGATCATAAATGCTCTCACCCATGCGGCTGTAGTCTCCGTAGCGGAGCACGTCAGGCAGCATGGTGCGGATCATTTGGCTATGGCAGTTGTAGCAGCCTTCACTCACATAGATGTCGCGTCCGGTTAGTTCCAACGGCGTATAGAGTTGTTGAATACGGTCCTCCATGTTCTTGGCCCGGTTTACCATGACTGTGGGGATAATCTGAATCAATCCGCCCAGAGCTACGGCAACAAAAGTGAGCAAGGTGAAGGGGAGCCAGTTCTCCAAAAGTCGCTCATACCACTGCGACCAGGACTGATGCGAGGAAGCGAATTTTTTCACCGCGATCACCCCAAAGATGAACGAGCAAATCAGCGCGGCGATGTCTGCGCCTTTGGGAAGGAAGATCCAGCCCATGAGTAGAAACAGACCGCCAAAGAAGTAGGTCACGGGATCGGCCAAGAAGGTGGTCTTCATGTCCATGTTATCAATCGTGCCACGCTGGATGACGGTTACTTCACGGGTTTCATTGACCGCCTTGCCACTGCGGGCAGTGAGCCAGAGATTCACCAGCATCATACCCATACCGACCAGATACATGGCACCACCGATGACGCGGAAGCCCATCATGGGGCGGATGGCGGTGAGCGTTTCCAAGAAGTTTGGATAGGTCAGCGCAGTGCCTGCGGCATTCGTCGAGTTCAGCATGAGGCCCTGCATGATACCTGAGACCCACATGGCGGCGACATAGAGTAGGATGCCAAAGACGGATATCCAGAAGTGGAAGTTAGCCATCGGCACTGAGTAAAGTTTGGTGCCGTATAGGCGCGGAGTGAGCCAGTAGAATAAGCCCGCTGCCATCATGCCATTCCAGCCGAGAGCACCGCTGTGCACATGACCGATGGTCCAGTCGGAGTAGTGAGAAAGAGCATTCACTGCGCGGATGGAAAGCAACGGCCCCTCAAAAGTACACATGCCGTAGAAGGTCACAGCGGCGATGAAGAATTTCACCACGGGGTCTGTGCGCAATTTATCCCACGCCCCACGCAGTGTGAGCAGACCGTTCAGCATACCGCCCCAGCTCGGTGCCCAAAGCATGAGACTGAAGAACATGCCGAGCATTTGCAGCCACTTCGGCAAAGATGTATTCAGCAAGTGATGCGGTCCGGCCCAGATGTAGATGAAGACGAGGGACCAGAAGTGAACGATGGACAGACGATAGGAGTACACGGGCCGCTCCACCGCTTTGGGCAGGAAGTAGTACATGATGCCGAGGATCGGTGTGGTCAGGAAGAAGGCCACGGCGTTGTGCCCATACCACCACTGAACGAGCGCATTCTGCACACCCGAAAAGACCGTGTAGCTGTGCGTCCAACTCGTCGGAATGGAGATGTGATTGACGATGTAAAGCATCGCCACCGTGATGATGGTGGCGATGTAGAACCAAAGGGCGACGTAGAGAGATGGCTCGTTGCGTTTGGCCAGTGTCCAAAAGAAGTTCACGGCAAATACGACCCAGATGAGGGCTACTGCGATGTCGATGGGCCAGATGAGCTCGGCGTATTCTTGTCCGCGAGTGAAGCCTAGAGGCAGCGTGACCGCCGCGCTGACGATGATGAGCTGCCAGCCCCAAAAGTGGATCTTCGATAAGATGTCCAAGCCCATGCGCACCTTGCAGAGCCGCTGGGTGGAATAATAGACGCCTGCAAACATCATGTTCCCGACAAAAGCGAAGATGACCGCATTGGTGTGCAGTGGGCGCAGGCGGCCAAAGGAGAGCCAGGAGGTGAGGTTGAGCTGATGGAAGTTTAACTGAGCGGCGATCAAAACTCCGACGAGCATCCCGACGATGCCCCAGATGATGGATGCCCACATGAACTGGCGGACGACCTTGTCGTTGAACTCAATGGTTTGCTTGGTGGCGGTGTTAGTCATGGGAGATTGGTGGGCTTAGTTTTCGCGGCTCAGGGTCGAGTGGCTGGCTCCATCGCCATCCAGTGGCAGGAGCGAGATCTGCTCCATGGAACTGCGCTGGCGCTGACTGCGCTCAGCGAAAAAGAGGACGGCAAAGAGCACCGCAAATGCGAGGCTCATGAAGATGGTAACGGCAAAAACTTCCATGTGCGCCGAACGAAGCGCAGTGGGTTAGGTGCCGCTCTGCGCTCCTTGCTGTAGGATGCACCGATCTTGTGGGCATGGTGCAGCGATTGAGCCTGCGACCCGCGGCAAGGATGCCTGCTTCACAAAGTTAGAGGAGCATTCCTCTAGTCTTCAGGAGCGTTTTTCGGGCACGTAAGCTGCGGCAAGATTGACCTTGAAGCGCCAGTTCACGACCTCATCTTGCTGATCTGCGGTACGCTTAAAATTGAGCGTCACAGCGCAGTCTTCACGCCGGAGTTTGTAGGGCATCTGGTAAGTCACGGTCATGGTCGCCTGATCGTAGTGGGCAGGGACGACACCGAGTCCGCCGATTCTCATCCGCACGCTCTCAGGGACGACTTCACCGAGTCCTTTGAGATTGGCTTGGATGAGCGGTTGGCGTTCAGTGATCAGCTCCTCTGGTAAAGGTTTGAGTTCGACGAGCGGATTGCCTTTGTCGTCCTTGGCATTGGCCACGAGGAAGTGATTGGAGGAGACATCACCACGCCCACGAAAGCTGGTGGCGAGCTTGAAGTTCGTGTCACTTTCCCCATGGATGATGTAGCGGCCCATCTTGCCCATCGGAGTGTCCCAGGTGACTTTTTGATTGTTGACGGTGACGAGAGTTTCATAGCCGACCTGCAGCGCGGTTTCGGTGGTGCTGTCATCAAAGATGCCGAAGGGATAAGCGAAGGAAGTGCAAGTGATGCCAAGGTTCTTTTCCAGATAATCCTTGGAGTCCTTCAGTTCACCTAGCACCCAGAGTTGATGGTCTGCTTCCTTGCGGCCTTTTTTCAATCGGAGGCTCTCATGCGAGACGCTGTGGCTGCCGATTTCGCAGCCGTTTTTCATCATCTCCTTGATCTGATCCCAGCTCATTGAGCGACCACCGATATTCACATACTTCTTGTAGATGTAGGCGGTGAATGGAAACCCAAACTCCTTGAGCACGGGATACGCATAAGTGTGTACACCTTCCCAGCCATCGTCCATGGTGATAACGATGCACTCTTCGGGGATATTCTTTTGCCCCTTACGCCAAGCGAGGACGTCACTCAGAGAGATGACGGGGATGCCGGAATCTTTGATGGCCTGCATCTGCTCGCGAAACTTGGGTGCAGCGATGATCATCGGACTACCGCCACGCTCACGGAAGTCGTGATAGCCGAGAATGGCGACAACGGCGGACTTGTTCAACTCAAACGCGATGGCTTTGGGCGCGGCTTCTTCAGGCTTGGCCGCCTCAAAGATGGCGCTGTTGAGCACGCGTGCCTCGATGGCCTGTTGTTCTGGGGTTAAGACTGGCTCAGCGGGCTTGGGTTTTGCCTGGGGCGGAGGCTCTGCAGTTATGCCTGCGGCTCGGGCAAGACGATCCAACTTGGCCTCAATGCGTTTGCATGAGGTGGCTGGGAGCAGGAGCGCTGCGAGGAGACTGATCGGTAGGAGCCGCATCGGCAAGCTTTAGCCGACGACTCTGGTTTTGGCAACTCATGCACAAGGTCTTGCAAAACGGCGGTCATTGCGCACTCTGAAACGTGCTCCGAAACCTCCTCAAATCCAAGATCCACCGCGCCACTGTCACCGATGCCAACGTTCAATACGAAGGAAGCATTACTATACCGACAGATCTGATGGAGGCCTGTGATCTGTGGGAGGGTGAGAAGGTGCTTGTGACTTCGATCACCAGCGGGAATCGGCTTGAGACCTATGTGATCACTGCACCGGCAGGTTCGGGGCAGATCGTCATCAATGGTGCCGCTGCGCATCTGATCGGTAAAGGTGAAATGGTCACGATCATGGCGTTTGGTCAAAGTCAGGTGCCGATCAGACCGAAGCGACTCCTGATGAATGAGCGCAATGAGATCGTGAATACGACCGTGCTGTAGATCACTTCAGCGTGAGATCTTCCATCAGCACTCGAAGCTGATCTTGAGTGCGGGAGACCATGCCCTGAGTCGGTGGGCCAGAGAGTCGATCACTCCAGACTTTCTCTAACTCAGTGAGCACGAGAATGACTGGCTGCAAGAGCTGTGAGTGACGAGTCAGGTCACTTAATGTCGAGAAATTCTGCCGCAACAGGGCAAGCAGGGCAGGGGAACCGATGCAGAGCGGGCGCTTGTCCACCTCAGGGGTTTCGACCACCAGTTTTGAGACGATTTCCAAGGATCGCATCCAAGCTCCGATATTTACGAGAACGGACAAGTCTTCGTCGCGTTGCTCGCGCAGCAGCCGCATTAACTCCTGGTGACCCGCCACAATCTCTTGGCGCATGTCTTTCCATTCATCCGACTCAGCCATCTTGGCCTGAGCCATGAGGCGTGGCATCATTTTCTCCCCGACACCTAACATGCGGCAGTAGGTTACGATGTCTTGGTTGTTGTTGCGGAACTGCTGTGAGTCTCCGGCCTCCCAGATCAAAAAGGTTTCTCCAATAAGACTGCCAAGTGTGAATGCTGCCTTGGTGCGGTCCGCTGTAGGAGCTGGCGGCTGGGGACGGTAAAGCTGACGCCAGCGTGCTTTCGTATGCTTTCCAGCCATCTCCAGAAAATCCGCAGGAGTCTGATCGGCAGTCCAAAAAACCGCCCGAGTGACAAACTCACCGGCGCTTGCTGAAATTGAATTCTGTCCTGCCTGATCAAGCGCCTGTGCTGAGACCAGCGTAGTTTTCCCCCAAACGATACCAAGGATGGCGGCGCTCAGGAGGAGCTTGTTCGGAGTAGAAATCACGGCGAGAGGAAAGATGAAGGCGATTCAGATGGCGCAGATGGCAGGAGTGTTCAAGAACGACCTCTGGCTTCACGCATCGACAGATTTTGCCCCATACAAACTAGAGGAGTTTAAACGAAACTTCCCGCACATCAGTGAGACGTGCGGGAAGTCGCGAACAAAGGCAACCAAACAACAGAAATCGATCAAGCTGCGCGTGCTTTGATGCGTGCTCTTTTCTCGACCAGCTTTGGCTGTGTGGTGGGCTTGAAAGACTCACCGAACAAGTACTGACGGGCACTATCAACCTGGGCCATGACGCGGTTGTGCCATTTGGTGAAGTCTTTGCCGTAGCTGCTAGCGGCATTTGAATCGAGGATGGCCTCGGCCAAGTCTTTATGCTGTGCCCTTAGTTCCATTTCAGTTTGGAAGCCGATTTCAGGGATGTGCAATTCCACGGCTTCAAACATGTCCATCACCCGGGCTGCATAGCTTCGGTCCCAAATCTTGTCGTCGTCCTCGTAACTGCTGGTGATCAGGTGAGCGATGAGATATTCGGCATTGTCCGAATAGACTTCGGCAGCCTCAATCACCGAATCAAAACTGTCGCTCTCGCTCGTGACGGGCAAAACGACTGAGAGACTGATGTTGGCCTCGCTGAGTAGCTGATCCAACTGGTGATTTTGATAGAATTTGGAGAAGAATTCGCCCAAGCCTGTGCTGACTTCGAGAATGGTGATTGGGCTGCTTTCCAGGAGGCTGAGGAGTGAACGACCTGTGAGTCGAGTGCTGTCCAACAGATGGCTGTCCTCGTCCTTTTGGGTTTCTTCCACCAGTGTTTTGACCTGATGGGAGACGCCGTATTGGTCGAGGTAATGACTGAAGCAATGAGCCAACGTGCTCTTGCCAGTGGATGGGTAGTCGTTTTGGATGAGGATGAGCTTTTTCATATTTATTTCCTGATTTCGCGGCCATTGTATTAATTATGGAAAATATTGCAAGCATAAATTATTTAGAAATATTAAATTTTTGGAGAAGCCGACTTTTTACCCAGTAGAAAGGCAGGAATGAATCCTGTGAACCCCTTCAAAACTAACCGCTTTTTTTCGTGAAAACATGAGTGGCGGGTCAAAAGCGACTTTTTGGAATCCCAAAGATCGAAGCTGGACAGTCGGCCTGCTGTCGTTTCCAATGCGAGGGCACTTTTATCCAAAAAGTGACAATTTAAACGACCACAACAACACAGAAATCCACCAACATGGGCAACATTGAATTCGGTTCTCAGGTCTATACCTGGTTTATGCAGGGCACTGGCAAAGGCTACGACAACAAACTCGACCACATGATCAAGGTCGCCTCAGAAGCGGGTTTTACGGGGATCGAGCCCATGGTGCTAGAAGTCGCCAAACGCGGTCTCGGTGTGTCTGAATATTGGCTCGGTGACCTCATCGACCCTGCGAAGCTCAAAGACTGCCTGGCTCAGCACAACATGAAGCTGGCGGGCCTAGCTCTCGTTTGCCAGTGGGATGCCGACAAGGAGACTCCTGAAGAGCGAGCTGCTGCGGACTATGCGATCGGCACGTTGAAGCATTTTCCTGGTGCCAAACTGGGCACGGTACCACTTCCAAGTGGTCGTAAAAACAACCTACAGGACCGCCGTCTGAATTTGGTGAAGAACGTGAATGCTGTCAGTCGCCGTGCTGTGGATGCAGGACTTGTCTGTTCCTTCCACCCAAACAGCCCGCCGCCTTCGATCGTGCGCACGCAGGAAGACTACGATGTCGTCCTTAGCAGCCTTGATCCAAAGGTAACTGGCTGGACGCCTGATGTGGGTCACATCATCCGCGGCGGTATGGATGTCATCGCCACGATGAACAAATGGGCTCATTTGGTGAATCATATTCATTACAAGGACTTCTCTGGCAACGGTGCCGAGCCATGGGCACAAATGGGCACAGGCAAGCTCGACTTCCATAGAATCACCGAGTGGCTCACGCTGCATCAGTACGAAGGTTGGATCATTTGCGAAGATGAAGCCCATGTTGCTGTGGAAGACCCAGATTCTGTGACCAAGCAGAATGGTCAGTGGTGCAAGGACAACCTCGCGCCTCTCGTGAACTAAGCGCTCTCATTGATCGAAACTAAAAAGGCCCTGCGGTGTGAATCGCAGGGCCTTTATTTTGAAAATAGCCTACGGCACCTCGAAGACCTTCTGAGTTGTCGGATCAAGGGCTAGCGAACCGCTGGAGAGACCACTCACATCAAGCTCACGATAAGGTGGGTAAGGGCTGATCACTCGACCTTCTTTGCTGCTTTTTTTACCACGCAGGAAGTTGCCACTGCTGGCTGCTGCGTTGGTGTTGCCCTTTGAAGAGCCGCTTGGTGGTGTCGCTGCGGGCTTAGAGCCTGGAAGCTGGTAAGGCTCGCTGCTCGTGTTGGTCTTGTCAGGGGCCGGAGGCGGCTCTTCTTCGACCTTCGGTGTCTCCCTAGTGATGCTTGGCGGTGTGTGCTTCCTTTTGCTAGTTGAAGAACTGCTGTTTTTAGAGTTTGGCGCGGTAGGACTCTTCTTCACTGCTGGTGGAGCTTTTGCGGAGCCAGAGTTCATGCGGCTCGTGGGTGGCATGGCCGGAGTCGTGGTGCGTGGAACTGGAGCTGTCTCATATCGCGGTGGGTATCCTGGCTGCGCCGCGGTCGGTGGAACTGAATAGGGTTGAGAATAGGCCTGCGGCGGTTGGTCAAGACGGCCTCCTTGCTGTGGCTGTGGTTGGCTATAACCCTGCGGCGAAGCATCGCCATAAAAGACCCGCCGAAACATGCTACCAAATTTACGACCAAAAGTGGGCAGAAACTGCATTGGACTCACATACTCGGTTTGTCCGGGCTGGGCATATCCTTGTTGAGGATAGCTCTGAGGTTGCTGATAGGCCGGTTGTTGAGTGTAACCTTGTCTAGGCTGATTTTGTGGCGCGTAGCCCTGCTGCGGGTAAGTAGGAGCCTGTGAGTATCCGTATCCTGGAGCCTGCTGAGCCTGACATTCAGCGCTCAAGGAAACCATGGAGGCGACTACCATAGACAGTCGGAGGGGAGAGTTCATTTTCATTTCATTAAGGATTCTTAACTTCCCGAATCAATCAAGTCGTTTCTTGATTCAGCATTGGGCCTTTTCCAGACCACTCAACGCGACTTTTTATTCGATAACGAAGCGAACATTGTCCACAGCGATGGGTGAAGAATGGTGAAGTCAGAACAATTTCTATTTTTCTGGTTGTGATGTTGTGATGCTGGTCAATGATCGACTCCCGTTTCGGAAAGTTGCGCTCGTGGCGGAATTGGTAGACGCGCTAGATTCAGGTTCTAGTGACTCACATCGTGGAGGTTCGAGTCCTCTCGAGCGCACCATCTCTAACAAGGGATGACTTTAGATATGCAAGACGCTGGATTTGTAAAAAACGCCTTCGCAGGAATCGCTAGCCGTTATGTGCTAGCCAATCATGTGCTCAGTCTTGGTATTGATGTTTTATGGCGCCGCATGACAGCACGGCTCGTGGCTGAAAAGCATCCGAAAAGTATTCTGGATCTTGCCACAGGCAGTGGTGATCTTGCGCAGACCCTTCGGCAGTCATGTCCAGAAGCGAAGATTCTTGGAGCTGATTTTTCCGTTCCAATGATGCGTGAAGCTCAGCATCGAAACTTCCATCATCTCATCGCTGCTGATGGCATGGCACTACCTTTTCAAGACGCGAGCTTCGATGTGCTCACAGTTGCTTTTGGATTGCGCAATATGGCGTCATGGCCAGATGCTTTAAAAGAGATGCGTCGCGTGCTTAGCGAGCAGGGACATCTCTTTGTGCTCGATTTTTCACTGCCGACACTTCCGCTGGTTCGTCCCGCTTATCTGTTTTATCTGAAGAACATTATGCCACGAGTTGCAGGCTGGATCACAGGGCAGCGAAAAGCGTATGAGTATCTGTGCAGTTCAGTTGAGCGATTCCCATCTGGCTTGGATATGGAGAAACTGATGAAAGACTGCGGCTACATTGAGGTGCAGACGCATAAGCTCAGTTTGGGTATTGCCTCTCTGTATATCGCCCGTGTGGGGTGACGACTTGGATTCAGCCAATACTAAAAAATCTGGCAAATCGAGTGACCCTTGTCGGCCCTCTTGGTTTCCAAAAGTGGTGGCAGGGGGCGGATTTGAACCGCCGACCAAAGGCTTATGAGTCCTCTGCTCTACCGCTGAGCTACACTGCCATGTAGTGGCTCCTGAGGTAGGGTTCGAACCTACGACCTAGTGGTTAACAGCCACCCGCTCTACCGCTGAGCTACTCAGGAACGTTTTCCCGTTTGGAAACGGGCCGCGAGGATAGGTGAAGCCTCTCTCAACGCAAGCATTTTGTTCCATCATGTGAAATGATCGGTACATCTCACTCATCACACTGAATCGATCAAAAGATGAGATCCAAACCCCAAGCGACAAAGAGGCCTGTGATGCCCACCAGCGTCTCTGTCACGGTCCATGTTCGGAGCGTTTGAGACACAGATAGTCCGAGCGTTTCCTTCACGATCCAAAAGCCAGCGTCATTCAGATGGGATAGAAATAGTGAACCACAACCGATGCCGACGACGACCAGCTCAGGATTGACTCCGGGAGTACTCAATACAAGCGGCGCGACTAAACCACTGGCGGTGGTGATCGCGACCGTGGCAGAACCTGTCGCTACGCGAACTAGAGCTGCGCATACCCAGCCAAACACGAGCGGTGGCAGGTGAGCAGCGGTGGCCATTTCACCGATCGCCTTCGCTGCGCCACTGGCCTCAAGGACGCCTTTGAATCCGCCCCCTGCTCCGACGACCAGCAGCGTCATCCCCACAGCTGCGATGGCTTTTTCACCGATCTTTAATGCCTCACCGCGCGTGAATCGGAACGCGATTCCTGCGAAGATGACTGACAGGCCCAATGCAAGCGTTGGATTACCAATGATCGTCGTTATCTGGCGGACTGGATGCCCTTTATCCACAATGATCAATTCAGCTAGGGTCTGAGTGAGCAGTAGCAGAATGGGAACCGTCAGCACGGCGACTGTGATTCCAAGTGATGGCAATTTTCGTGCGGCTAAAGATGGATCAATGGGCGGCGGCTCTGGAACTTCGGCCTTCACATGCCGCACGGCCCAGCGTGCGAAGATGGGGCCAGAGATTGCTGCTACGGGCACTGCTGCTAGTAGCCCCCAGAGCATGACTTTACCCAGATCTGCATGAAGCGCTTGTAGTGCGACAACTGGTCCAGGGTGCGGAGGCATGACGCCATGCATGATCGAAAGCACCGCCAGTAAAGGAATAGCGAGCTTGAGAAAGGGTTCCTTCGTCTCACGGGCCAGTGTCACGAGGATCGGCACCAGCATCACTAAGCCGACTGCGAACCATGTGGTCAGACCGATGCATAAACCAAGAGCCATTAGGCACCAGTGTACTCTCTTGGGGCCGAAGACTTTGATGAGTGCCTTTGCCAGCACCTCCGCGCCGCCTGAAGCGGCAAGCAAACCGCCAAGAATCGTTCCAAGCCCAAGAATGCCAGCGATACCGCCGAGCGTGCCACCCATGCCTTTCTCAAAAGCTGTCATCATGGCCATCGGGTCCATGCCTGAGCCGAGGCCCATCACCATTGCTGCAAGCAACAGAGCCAGAAAGGCATTCATGCGCAGCCAAGCGATCAACGCGATAAGAACAGCGACGGCGACGACGGATAGAAGAAGGAGTTGGGTAGTATCAGGATTCACGATGGGAAGAAAGACAGAAACGCATGATGTGGTCAAGAACCACCATCCTTCGATCCGATTTCAGCGTAAAATTTAAATCGTGGATTGACGCTCAGACAATCCCTTGGCACCCAGACACACCACCATGAAGATTACCCGCTACACCGACTCCAACTGGAACGACACTGCCGCTGCTCTGGACCGGCGAGCTGAGGCCAGTGATGCCGTGCGCGACGTTGTGTCGGACATCATCAAAGCCGTTCGCGCAGGAGGTGATGCTTCTGTCATCGATCTCACGGAGCGCTTTGATGGTGTAAGGCTCTGTCCCGCGACCCTGCGCGTTCCTGCTGAAACGATCATATCTGCTTGGAATGAGGCATCGCCAGAATTGAGGTCGGCACTTGAGGCTTCTCATCGCAACGTGTTTGATTTTGCTGATAAAAGTCTGCGACAAAGTTGGTCCGGTCTGAATGAGCAGGGTGGGGAAGTGGGTGAGGTTTATCACCCCTTTGAGCGCGTGGGCTGCTATGTGCCAGGTGGCTCAGCGCCCCTAGTCTCTACGGCCTTAATGACCGTGACTCTTGCCGCTGCAGCGGGTGTGCCGGAGATTGTGGTTTGCACACCTTGTGGCCGCGACGGCACAGTAAATCCTGGATTGCTCGCTGCTCTAAAACTCGCGGGTGCCACAGAGGTGTATCAAATAGGTGGCGCGCAGGCCATCGCAGCCATGGCTTATGGGACGGAAACAATTCGTCCCGTGACGAAGATCTTTGGTCCAGGCAATAGCTACGTCGTCGAGGCGAAGCGTCAGGCCTTCGGTGTTGTTTCGATCGACCTTTTGCCAGGTCCGAGTGAGGTGCTGATCCTGGCAGATCGCAGCGGTAATCCCGGGTTCATCGCCGCAGACATCCTCGCGCAGGCTGAGCATGGTAAAGACAGTCAGGCGGGCTTCATTACCGATGATGATGATTTGCTCAACGCGGTCATAGCTGAGGTTGAAAAGCAAAGTCAGTCGCTCAGTCGTCAGGCGCAAATCAGCCCGGTTTTAGAGAAAGGCGTGTTTCTTCTGCTGGCACCGAGTCTCGAAGAAGGTGCCCGCCTTGTGAATGCCTATGCGCCTGAGCATCTCTCACTCATCACCGAGCGTGAGAAGGAAATCCTTCCCCTGATCCGCACTGCAGGTGCCATTTTTCTCGGCAATCATTCACCCGTCGCGGTGGGTGACTTCCTAGCCGGTCCGAGTCACACCCTTCCGACCGGTGGGGCAGGGAAGTCCTTTCCGGGCCTAACGGTTGATATGTTTCAGCGTCGAACCAGCATCATACGTCTCAGTCGTGAGAGCTGCGCCAAGTCTGAGTCTATCGTGCGAGCCTTCGCGGAAGTGGAAGGACTCGATGCTCACGGTCACTCAGTAAGCATTCGCGCCAAGTGATTTTGGTGAAGTGCGATTAAGCGCGTTGGGTTACTTGCCCGAATTGGCGTCGCTTTGACAGTAAGTCCGGCTCCAACCCCTCAAAACTAAAGGCCCAGGTCAGGATGTCTGCGGCTTTGCAGCACGCTCGCAGACGATGCGTGAGATGTTGTAGAGCAAGCGTGAGGCGAGATAGGGAGAGAAGCGGCGCAGGCGGCCGAGTTCATCGTAATTGATCTTCAGCAGCTTGGCATCCGTGCGCGCGGTGACATCGGCGGTGCGGCGCTGATGAGTAACAAAGGCCATCTCGCCGAAGACGTCTCCGGGGTGCATCTCTTTGAGCAAGATTCGGCCTTCAGGACTTTCGACACTGGCCTCCAGCTCGCCTGAAAGCACGACGTAAAGGGATTTCCCGACATCGCCGGCCTTCACTGGCACCTCGCCTGCACGATGCTCGACGACGTTAGAGGCCAGGATCAGCCGCCGTGCCTGCCAGCTACTCAGACCGGCAAAGAAGGGCGACGTGTCGATCAGCGAGCGCCGCACATTCAAGCCGAGCACATCCCACAGGGTGACGATGCGCGTCCGCCCAAACATGACGGGCGTGACGATCATGTCGGTTATCAGCCCCAGCACCATGACGCCGGAACTCAGCAGGCCAAACTCACGCACTGGCTGGAAACTGGAGAGACCGAGCACGGCAAAGCCGGACGCGAGAGCGATGGTGGTCGTAGAGATCGGCGCGAGTTCTTCACGGATCGCGACCTCGATGCCGCGTCGCTCGTCTTTCAGTTCACGAGCCTCGCGATTGAAGCGCACGAGCAGGTGCAGTGTGTCATCCACCGCGATGCCGAGCGTGATCGCTGCGACCATGCAGGTGCCGACATTCAGTGGGATGCCTGCGATGCCCATGATGCCAAAGATCATCGCCACGGGGAACACATTCACGATGAGTGTGATGACACCGCAGCGCGCGGAAAGGAAGAGCCCCCAGACGATGAGGAAGACCATGACCATCATCGTGCCGAGCGATGAGATCTGCCCGCTGGTGATCGACTCCGTCGCCGTCGCCACCAGCAAGGCGCTGCCAGTGAGCGTGTAGCTGTTGGTATTGAAACTGCGGTCATCCATGATCGCGCGGATCTCACGCTCCAGGGCCAGAAGCCGACCGGAGTCCGTGAAGTCGCAGCGCAATTGTACGCATGCCTGCGAGTGATCCGGCGTTAGGAAAGCCTGGTAATCCTTGGCATGAAGGAAGAGCATCATCTGCTGCACGGCAGCGGCCTCATCTGGCACGCGCTCAAAGCGGGCATCACCGCCACGGAGCTGCGAGTTCATGCGCGCCAGCAGATCGGCAAAGGAGGTCACGGCGGATATGCCATCGACTTTACGCAACCGCACAGCCACGGCTTCGAGCTGCTTCAGCGCACGCGGCTCCAGGAACTCACCACGATCCGCCTGAAGTGTGAGATTGAGCATGGTGAGACCGGCGAGTTTATTCGTCACTGCCGCATCGCGCACGCGCACTGGCGAGTCAGGACGGATGAAGGACTGCAAATCATTCCCCGCACGGATGCTGCGTGCCTGCCACAGCGCCGCCGCACAGATGATTGCCAGCACGATCATGATCGCTCGCGTGTGTGCCAGCAGGAAGCTCACCAGCGCTGAAGCGATGCGAGCCGCCCAGCCTCCATCATTGGCAGAGATGCTGCCGGCACGCGGCATCATGAATGGCAGGAGCATCCGCAGCAGCGCGGGCAGAAAGAACATCGAGATCAAAAAGCGCCCGCTCATGCCCAGCGTGGCCGCCATGCCGAAGTCACGCAGGATCGGCAGTTCATTCAGAGACGTGGTGGCAAAGCCAAGCACGGTGGTGCAGGACGTGAGCATCATCGGCAGAGACAGGCTTTTCACCGTGGCCTGCATCGCCGCAGTGCCATTCATTCCTTTCCTCAAATAATCGCGGAATTCATGCACGAAGTGGACATCACTCGTGGCTCCGATGATGACGATCAGGGCGGGCAGGATCGAGTTCAGGAAGTTCACCGGGATGCCAAAGATCTGCATCAGCGCCGCCGTCCAGAGGATGGCGACGCCGGCATTGATGATCGGCAAAACGCCTGCCCAAAAGTTCCGCTGCGTGATCGTCAGCAGTACGAGCACGATCACCAAAGCCAGTGGCAGGATGAGCCGTTGATCAGCCGCGAGACGCTCGCGCATCCATGATTGCGTGAATGGATCGCCGATCTGGAACAGTCGCGCAAACGAGGCTTGATGCGGTGTCAGGATGGCATCCAGCGCTTTCACCGCGTCCTCCATCTTCATCTCGCGATACTTCGGCGAGAGGCGCAGGATCATCATGAGCGCCGTGCCATCATCTGCCACGAGTTGGCCGCGCAGCAGTGGATTCGTCACTGCGCGCTCTTTCGCCTTGGCCGCCTGCTCAGCCGTCTTTGGCAGACGTGCCAGCACCGGTGCCGTGCTGATCATGCCGCCTTGATCTCGCAAATCCGGCAGAGTGAAAAGACTCTCCACCTTTGCCACAAAGGGCAGCTTCGAGATCTCCTTGTGGATCTCATTCAACTCGGCGAGGCGCTCCGGCGTGAAGAGCTGCGCATCCTCCGCATAGATCGCCGCCACCTCATCCGTGCCAAAGGTGGCGCGCGCCTTTTCATACTCCGTCACCGCCTGCCCCGACGTGGGATACAGACTCTCGACACCGAGATCCAGCTTCACCCTTTGAGCCAGCGGGAGCGCTGCGAGCGTCAAACCGACGACGAGCAGCAGAAAGAGATATTTGCGTTCCCAGGAGAGCAGAGCCAGTCGGATCACAGAGGTCGGAAATCGTGTTTCAAAAGCGGCAGACTCAGTTCACATCCACCGAGAAACCTAGATCAAAAATGAACTCCTCCACATCCAGTAGCGGCCAGTTTTCCAGCTTCTTCGGCGTGAAGAATTCGGCGTCGATGTCTTCATTCACACGACCCTCGATCACGGTAAAGGTGGTCTTGCTCTTCGACTCCACCGACTGCATCACCGCCACTCGCGGGCGCGTCGTCTTGCCCTTCACTTCCTTGGAGTCGTAGCCGGTGGCTGTCAGTAGTTTCACCAGACTCTCCTTCGCATCGTAATAGGCAATCTTGCGCAGGTGGAAGCTGCCTTTCTCGATGAACAGATCACGGAAAGCATACGCACTTTCCACGTCCTTGCGGCTCTCGCTCGCACGCACCACATAGCAGGCCGCGCCCTCGACTTCACCATCTGCAAGACGCTTGTATTCATGCCACTCGGGCACCTCCCGCAGCAGATCTTCAAAGGTGTAGTCCGAGCCGAGGAATGATCCCTGCCGCGCCTCAGGCGTCAGTTGCTTCATCTTTCCCAGCGCTGGCAGGAAGAAGTGATAGGCCAGTTCCTGCTTCGCCGAGGTCGTCGCCAGCAGCGTCACGCCCTCGACTTCTTTTGGGAAAAGCAGCCGCATGAACATGCTCTCCGCTTCGCCCTGCTTTTGATAGGCCAGCAGGATGCGGCGCTCCGTCGCAGGAGCGCCAGGCAACTGAGTTTCCATCTTCACATAGGCCATCTCCGACTTGGACTGACTCCCCTCCGAGTAGCGCTTTACGATCGCTTCAGCCGTCAGGCCGACGTCATCTTGAGCGCTTAGGATCGCTGCCGCCAAAGCAACGACAAAGCTAAATCCACGAGTGATCGACAGCATTAATGAAGCGAGAGAGTTCTTGTTCATAACTCCCATCTTTCCGTTCGTTCGCCGCATTGCCCGCATGTCATTGTGACGATCTTGTCACACGCTTCTCCCGTATCGTTAAACATCGCCCTCAGCGTGCGTAGATAGTCGCATGTCTTCCTTCCTCGACCGTCGCCAGTTCCTCTCCGGTGCCTATGGCATGGGCACCATCGCGCTCGCCACCCTTTTGCAAAAGGAGGGCCTGCTCGCCAATCCCGCGCTCGCTGGCGGCCAGCAGCATTTCGACCTCACGCCCAAGCCCGCGCATGGCTTCGGTCAGGCCAAGGCGATGATCTCTATGTTCATGCAGGGCGGGCCGAGCCACATCGACCTCTTTGAGCCGAAGCCCGAGCTCATGAAACTCGATGGCAAAAACTTCCCCGGTGACATCAAGTACGACGATGCAGCAGGTGCTAGCACTGAGGTCATGGGCCCGCAATGGCAGTTCAAACCGCGCGGCCAGTGCGGCACCGAAATGAGCGACCTCATCCCCTACATGGGCAGCATCGCCGATGAAATGACGCTCATCCGCTCCATGCACACCGGCGTGAACAATCACGGCCAGTCCATCTACTCACTGATCAACGGCCAGATCGTCGGCGGTCGTCCCACCCTCGGGAGCTGGCTCACGTATGGACTCGGCAGCGAGAACCAGGATCTGCCCGCCTACGTCGCCCTCACCGATCCGCGCGGACTACCCGTGCTCGGCGTGGATAATTTTTCCAACGGCTGGCTGCCCTCCATGTTTCAGGGCACCGTCATTCGTTCCAAAGAGCCCCGCATTCTGAATCTCGACCCGCCCATGTCACTGAAAGGCGAGGCGCAGTCTCGCTACCTAAACTTCGTGAACCGCCTCAACCGCGAGCACGCTGACTCCCGCCCCGGCGAGAGCGATCTCGAAGCCCGTATCCAGAGCTTTGAACTCGCCGCGCGCATGCAAACCTCCGCCAAAGAAGCGCTCGACATCATGCAGGAAAGCGAAGCCACGCGGAAGCTCTACGGCATCGACAAACCCGCCACCGAAGAGTTTGGCAAGCGCTGCCTCATCGCCCGCCGACTCGTCGAGCGCGGTGTGCGCTTCGTCTCCATTTTCACCGGCAACCAGACCTGGGACCATCACAGCAGCATCCTTACCTCATTGCCCAAAGCCTGCGAGCAGGTCGATCAGCCCGCAGCCGCACTCGTCATGGATCTGAAACAACGCGGCCTGCTCGACACCACCATCGTCCATTGGGGTGGCGAGATGGGCCGCCTGCCCGTCATCCAGAATCGTGCTGGAGCCAAAGGCCGCGCCAGTGTTGGGCGCGACCACAACACCTACGGCTTCAGCATGTGGGTCGCTGGTGGTGGTTTCAAAGCTGGTTATGCTCATGGTGCCACCGACGAGTTCGGCCACCACGCCGTGAAGGATGTCGTCAACCACTACGACTACCACGCCACGCTGCTGCACCTCTTCGGGCTCGATGCCAAAAAGCTCAGCTACAAACGCAACGGCACCGAGCAAGTCCTCGTCGAGAATCCACAAGCTCGAGTGGTCACGGAGTTGCTCGCGTAGGTTCGAGTGGCACTCGAATCAATTCAGCGAAGGCCGCCGATCGAAGCCTCTGACGGAGCGCGGAATTCATTCCGCAGCATCTCGACAGCTCCCGCAACCATCACCCATCCCTCCGATCTCTCCAAGCCGAGGACATCCCCGGCTCATCAAGGAGTGAGGGCTTCCAGCCCTCATCGAAGACGGCAGGATGCCATCACGCCTTGTTTGCACGAGCCCGTCTGCTTAGAGAGGGGGCAACGACGTCCCAAGGAGTGAGGGCTTCCAGCCCTCATGGATGACGCGAGGCATGCATTTCGCCACCTTCCTTTCCGTGCCGACGTGGGTCTTGTAGGCCACCGATGGAGATCAATAAATCGGCTCTATGATGTCGAGGTTAGGACAAAGAAACATCCCTTTACCCACAAAGCTGCCGGAGTCAGACATTCAGTGACCTCACCTCGGGGACAAATTGACCTTACATCGTCTCTTCTGTGAGGCTCCGCCGCCACTTTGTAGGCTGAATTTGCCCATTGATACAGGTCTCATAGACCATTGAGTGACCCTTATCTGCGCATTGAGAAAGCTCGCTGAATGCATTGAGCGACCTTTCCTCTTCCATTCATCGATCTCTCTCAATGGATAAATCGGGCCGCATTTAGCATTCACAACCCCGTTTCATTCGATTCACCTGCCGAATGAATGCATTTAGCGAGCCTTACAAATGCATTCATTGGCCGGATGAATCCATTCATCAACCTCGTTAAATGGACTGATATCGCTCTATGAATGGGGGAGGTGAGCTAAGGTAATGGAGATATTCACCGGATTTGTCGGCAGAAAGAGCTCGAACCGCCCTGAAAGTTGGCTGAATGAACACGGGGAACCGCCGAATCAAGCGAACCAGTGAGGTAATTCTTCAAACAGGGATGGCCCGAAGTGTGGACAAGGTTAGCCAGATGCGGGGGCACCCTTGGCTAGGTTTGTGGGGAGGTCTGGCTCGCTGTTACCAGCACTTCAGGTGACTCTGCGGGCAGAGCAGGCGGATTTTCAGGCCCAACGGGTAGAGGAATCAGGCAACGATACAGACTCCCTGGCCTGCCTTTCCGAAACTGATGCACCACCAGCTTTCCCTGCCGGATCATTTGATTGAAAAAGGACTTCACCGAGCTGTCTTGGGGGGCGTTTTTGAGCACCCGCTGCACGGCTTGCTTAAAGTCCTGCGGCGCAAAGGGTCGGCCACCGGTGGCGATCAGGCAATCCAGCAGGACTTCCTCAAACGGTTTCTGGGGCGTCGCGGAAACGTTCGCCTCCGCTGGGAGGACGGACGTGGGTGGCGACACCTCCACGGGAGGGAGGGAAGCCGTCAGTGTGCCCAGAGTGGACTGATGCTCCTCCAGCAGTGCCCGGACCTTCCGCACCATGTCGAGATCAGCGACGAGCTTGGCCTCCAGCTTAGCCAGGGCATCCGGGGATAAATCGGCGACAGTCATGGGGAATAGTGATCTATTTCATTCGATAAGGCAAATGGAATGCCTTTTCGATTCTTTGAAAGCGGCCTCGATTCGGGAAGTTTGGATAGGTCGAAGGTCCTATGATTCAAATCTGGCGAGTGTCAGTGATGGCATTGCTATCAGACCAAACTTCATCAGGTTCCTAGCACCCCCTCGCGGGCAGGAGATTTGGTTCTGGCGACCCACCTTTAAGTCCTGCGGACCCAGCTTTTTCTCCCTCAGCGGGAGATTCAGCGTGCTCAGACCTCGCTCTTTCACCCTCAGACCTCGGGCTCAGTAGGCCACCGGGAGATTGAAAGTCCTGACAGAACGATAACTCGCTGCTCTCTAGGGCGCTACGCGCGGCGTGCCAAAGTGCCCTCTCTCGCACCGACTCAATCAATGGGCTAACGGTGGGTTAGGGAAGGTATCTGCAAACTTACAAAGAATATCCGCGACAGGCCGTTTTGGCTCGTCAGTCTCACCGCGCAGCGCTCATGGGCTGTGTGTTTTCCTTTTCGCGCGTCACTGCATAGGTGCATAGCCGGGCTGATCTGAAGACAGAGTGATCGGTGACTCAGCCAGAGGCTAACTTCATGAATACACTACTTCCCCGCGTCAGCGTCCTGCTTGCCACCACGCTTGCGCTTCTCGTCAACACGCCGCGCAGCCTGCGCGCCGCACCTGGGGATCTTGATCCGCTCAATCTCAACATCGTCGGCAGCGCCGTTTACGCCACCACCGTGCAGCCGGATGGCAAGACCATCATCGCGGGCAGCTTCACCTCCGTGCTGGGTGTGGCGCGCAGTAACATCGCCCGGCTCAATGCCGACGGCACGCTGGATGCGGGCTTCAATCCCGATGTGAACAGCTACGTCTATAGCGTGGCGGTGCAGGCGGACGGCCAGATTCTGCTCGGAGGCATCTTCACCACCGTGGGCGGGACCGGGCGCAACCGCATCGCACGGGTGGCGGCCAATGGCACGCTCGATGCGGGCTTCAATCCCAATGCGAACGACGCCGTCCGCAGCGTGGCGGTGCAGGCGGACGGCCAGATTCTGCTCGGGGGCTACTTCACCTCCGTGGGTGGGAAAGTGCGCAACCGTATCGCCCGGGTGGCGGCCAGTGGCACGCTGGATGCGGGCTTCAATCCCAATGCGAACAACTTCGTCCGTAGCGTGGCGGTGCAGGCGGACGGCCAGATCCTGCTCGGGGGCTACTTCACCACCGTGGGCGGGACCACGCGCAACCGCATCGCCCGGGTGGCGGCCAATGGCACGCTCGATGCGGGCTTCAATCCCAATGCGAACAGCGACGTCTATTGCGTGGCGGTTCAGGCGGACGGCCAGATTCTGCTCGGGGGCGAGTTCACCACCGTGCGCGGGGCCACGCGCAACCGCATCGCCCGGGTGGCGGCCAGTGGCACGCTCGATGCGGGCTTCAATCCCAATGCGAATGGCAACGTCTATGGCGTGGCGGTGCAGGCGGACGGCCAGATTCTGCTCGGGGGTGCCTTCACCACCGTGGGTGGGACCACGCGCAACGGTATCGCCCGGGTGGCGGCCAATGGCACGCTGGATGCGGGCTTCAATCCCAATGCGAACAGCTACGTCTTGAGCGTGGCGGTGCAGGCGGACGGCCAGATTCTGCTCGGGGGCTTCTTCACCACTGTGGGCGGGACCACGCGCAACCGCTTTGCGCGGCTGCTCAATGACCCGGCGACGCAGACGCTGAGCGCGCCGAGCGCGAGCCAAGTCACCTGGA
>CAZOVY010000084.1:0-26528 GCA_964583255.1 uncultured Prosthecobacter sp. | reverse complement strand
GCGGGTGATCGTGCTGCTCGCCTTCCACCGTTTTCATGGGATATGCGCGTGTCATGGTGACACCACTCGTGCCGATGATGGGCCACAGGTAAGTCTTGTTCACTTGATCGACGACGAGTTCAGTGACGAAATCACCATCGAGTTTGACGATGGCACCGCCAGTGGGTGTTTTGTCGGTGGTGAAAGTGGCGGCTTGGCTCTGCGAAAGGACGCAGAGGACTGACAGAACGAGTAAGGAAGTGATCTTCATGGCGGATGATTGCAAAGGAACGCCTCAACGGGAGCGTTTCTTCCTACCACTCTTATGCGCGTTGTCCTTTCTGTCTTTTTCATCCTTTCGATCCTTCCGGCCTCAGCTCAACTAGCTGCCAATGGAGCCACGGCCTCCTTCAAAGGCAGCCTGCCACCGAAGCCTACGGCGGCGCTTTCTGCCGAGCAGGAGGCGGCTATCGAGAGAGAGCTGGATGTCGTGAAGGCTGAGTTTGAGTCGGTGAAAAAACATCAGCGCTCAGCGGATGCGGCCATCTTTCTCAAAGCGGTGCGTTACGCGCTCGACTTCGATGAGTGGTATGACAAGAAGCCTGAGGACGGTGTGAAGAAAGCCACCGCGCTGCTTGATGAAGCGAAGAAGCGAGTCGCTGCGCTCAAAGAAAACAAGACGCCGTGGATGGATGGCACGGGCCAGAAGGTGCTCGGCTTTTACTCAATGATCGACGACAGCGCGCAGCCTTATGGCGTGGAAATTCCTGAAGATGTGAAGATCGGCTCCAAGGAGATCCCCATGTGGATCTGGCTGCATGGTCGCGGTGATACGGCCACTGATCTGCACTTCGTTTACAGTCGCCTCATGGCAAAGAAGCCCGGCCAATTTCAGCCGAAGGGAACCATCGTCATTCATCCCTTCGGTCGTTACTGCAACGGCTGGAAGTCCGCTGGTGAGACGGATGTCTTCGAATGTCGAGATGATGCCATCGCCCGCTTCAAGGTGGACAAGAACCGCGTCGCGCTCGCTGGCTTCAGCATGGGCGGGGCAGGGGCCTGGCATCTCGGCGCGCACTATGCTGACCAGTGGGCCTGCGTGCATACCGGTGCCGGCTTTGCGGATGTGAAGCGCTACCAGAAGCTGACGCCGGACAAGTATCCCGTCTGGTATGAGCAGAAGCTCTGGGGTGTCTATGATGTGCCGGACTACGCGCGGAATTTCCTGAACGTCCCGCTCATCAGCTACAGCGGTGAGATCGACGCGCAGCGTGACAGCGCCGAGTACATGATGGAAGTGCTGGCGAAGGAAGGCATCAAGCCGCCGCATCTCATCGGCCCTGGAATGGGGCATAAATATCATCCTGAGTTGATCAAAGAGGTGCAGGCGTGGGTCGAGAAGGCGGTGGAGAAAGGGCGTGATCTCTTCCCCGACGAGGTCCACATCCAGACGAAGACTCCTTTCTATGGTCGCATGAAGTGGATGAACCTTCACGGCATGGAGGAGAGTTGGAAGGACGCGCGCCTTCACGCGAAGGTGCTCGATGGCAAGACCTTGGAGATCAAGACGAGCAACGTCACACGCATCGTTTTTTATCCACCACCTCAGGCGCGGAAGGGCGGCGGCAAACTGAAGACGATCGTGGATGGTACGGAGCTGAATCTCACGGTGGGACCTGAGTTGCCACAGTTTGAGACTTTCATGAGCGCAGGTCCGAAAGTGCCCGGCTCCATGTGCCGACTGATCAAGGAAAAGGGCGTGTGGCGTGACTTCGGGAACGATCAGTCCTTCCAGCACGAGGGGCCCGTCGGCGGGAAACCTTCTGCGCATCCTGGATTGATGGACATGTCCTTGATGAAGCGCTTCCTAGTCGTGCTGCCGGACGGGAAATCATCTTCATCTGCCATCGACGCCTGGGTCGAGATCGAGTCGGCCCATCTCCTCACTCGTTGGAAAGGGCTGATGCGCGGTGATGTCCGTGTGGTGAAGGCCTCTGAAGTGCCAGACGTTTATGAGGCGGGCAAAACCCAGAGCCTTATCCTCTGGGGCACACCTGAGTCGAACTCCTGCATCAAGGCCGTGTTCGGCAGTCTGCCAATGCAGTGGACTGCGGAGAAGGTCGGCATGAATGGCAAAGCAGGCTTTGATGCAGTCACGCATCTACCCGCGCTGACCTATCCTTGTCTGAAGTCGCCCGGCTTTGAGGTGGTGATCAATTCCGGCCTCACCTTTCGTGAAGCACATGACAAAACGAACTCACTGCAAAACCCCAAGCTCCCTGATTGGGCCATTCTCGACATCTCGCAGCCGGCGAATGCCGAGAGCGCTGGAAAGGTCGTCGCAGCGGACTTCTTTGATGAAAGCTGGCAAGTGAAGTAGTGGCGCTCTTCAGCGCTGCTCCTGTGTGACGTTCGGTTTCCAACCGGGGCCGCGCAGGAGGTGCCCGAGGCGCTGGGGAAATGGCAGGGGGCTGGCGCGGAAGTCGAGGAACATGTCGTGCCATTCATGGAAGACGATGTTCAAGGGGCCGCGATTGGGGATTGATTTGGTGAGGCCGTAGCGCGGCGGATCTTCGGGCGACTCGGAGGCGAAGGTGCCGAACATTTTGTCCCAAATGATGAGACACATGCCCATATTTTTGTCGAGATAGCGGGGATTGGCAGCGTGGTGAACGCGGTGATGGGAGGGTGTGACGAGCAGATGCTCCAACCAGCCAAGTTTTCCAATACGCTCAGTGTGGATGAGGCTGCCGTAAATCTGAGTGGCGGCATACATGAAGAGAATGTCGAGCGGTGCGAAGCCGAGCAGGGCGATGGGCACGAAGTAGGCGGTGCGATAAACTGGCTGGAAGACGGAGGAACGAAAGCCAGTGGTGAGATTGAACTCTTCAGATGAGTGATGGGTGACATGGATCGCCCAAAATAGTCGGCAGTGGTGATCAACGAAGTGGAGCACGTAGTAGGCGAAGTCTTCGAGGACAAAGAGGGCGAGCCAGTAGGGCCAGCTTTTCTCCCACTCGAAGAGACGGTGATGCCAAGCGAAGAGTAGCACTGGCAGGACAAGGATGGCGCGCAGGAGCAGATCAAGGCCACCATTAAGCGCAGAGAGGTAAAAATTCGTTAGCGTTTCACGCCAAGTGTAGGCGCGGACGCCATGAAAATGAGTGATGGCAATCTCCAGTAATATTGCTCCCAGAATGAGTGGGGCACTGAAGAGCATCAGACTCTGTTCACGAAAGGTCTCCATGAGAGGATAGAACGAGTAGGCGCACTAATTTGAGCAGCAAATCGAATGGCAACTGGAGATGAAAAACAGACCGATGCCAAGCGGGGTCCGCCGCTGATGCGGGGGCTAGAGCTTAGCGGCGGGATTTGCCTCGATGGCTTTTGTCAAACCGGGCCAGCCTTCTGGCCGCTGTAGTCGGAACATGTGGAGATAGAGAGCGACCTGCTTTGGCGCATAAGCCGCGAGCAGGGCCTGTACGCCTGCGGTGGCTTTGTCTTCGGCGATCTCTTCTGGTAGTTCTTCCACTTGGCCCTTGCCATCGTGCTCGATACCCACGGCATCAAGAAAGGTGATGAGCATGGCTCCCTGAGATTTGAGCAGCCAGATTTGCAGGATCTGCTCGATGACGGGACCGTTGGTTTTCATACCCAACTGAGCAAGCAACCATTCGGTTTGCTGAGCGCGTGATTTTTCCAGAATGAACTGAGGGCGCAATTTTCTGGCACCTGCCAGTGAGTTGATCACAGCACGATAGGCTGGGCGCTCGTCAGTTTGGATATAAGTGAAAATTTGGTTACGCAGATCTGGGCCGATGGCCTCGAGGAGTTGCTGTGCGGTCATGGGGCCAGGAATAGTGGGGGACGGTTTTTAATGAGGGCGCGTCTGCTAGCACGCTGGCTTTCATGAGGCAAACGCTTTCCCCAAGACAGATGACCTGAATGGTAGATTGACTTGAAACACACGAAGAACATCTTGACCGCGGGCAAGCCTCTCAGATAGTCGGCACCCTTTCGCCCCCCCGGCGATGACCCTTTAGCCCCCCCAGGTAAATCACGGCACCTATGGCCGTCTCTAAAAAATCAACTTCCGGAAAGAAAAGCGCTACAGCGTCTGCCATACTGCCGGCAGTCGTTGTTCCTGCTCCTGTGATCTTATCAGAGCCACCCGCAAAGCGTAAGCGCGGGCGTCCACGTAAGTATCCTATCACTGATAAGCCTTCTGGAGCGGCACCTCTGATGAATGCCGATGGTGTGCTCATTAAGCGGGGGCGCGGCCGCCCGCCGAAGAGTGGCTATGCGCCTGCACCCGTGGTGGTGATTTATGATGACATCAACGCTCCTGACATTCAGTCGAGGATCCGCACACTAATTCGACAGGCTAAAAACCAGGATCATCTGAGTTGGGATGATGTAAATGATGCTCTGCCGAGCGGCATCGTCACGGTCGATTTGATGGAGGAGGTTCTCACGCGCCTGCGCTCCTTGGAAATTCGAATCTCAGATGACGGTGTTGTGGACGGACGCCTCTTGGTCAGCACCGTTAAGGCTGCCGCAGCAGCTAGCGGTGCCTCGGCAGAAGAGCGGGCTGAGGCATCACGAGCAGACATGCTGGATGATCCTGTGCGTATGTATTTACGCCAAATGGGTCAGGTGGCACTGCTCACGCGTGAGCAGGAAATTCTGATTTCCAAGCGAATCGAAAAAGCAGAAGCCGGCTTGCTCGAGTGTTTGCAAAGCATGGGCTTTGTGGCGAAGAGCTACTTGCAACTTGCGCAGAATTTGGCGGATGGGTTGGAGCGTTTTGATCGACTCGTCATCGACCGCAAGGCCGAGGAACGTGACAATTACTTTCGTAAGCTGCCCCCACTCATCCTCCAGGTCAAAGAGGCTCATGACAAATGCAGTACTCACTATAAGGCTGCGACCTTGGCTGTGGGCAAAAGGAAGCAGACAGCGACAGACAACTTCCAAACGGCACGCACCGCCTATTTTAAACTTTGTGCTAAATTGTTCTTCAAGCAGAAGATCAACGAAGACTTTGTGGCACTGATCCAGACAAAGCTTGAAGAGCTGAATGTCCTAGAGCGTGAACAGCGCGCTCATCCCCGCAGTCAGCAGCCAAAGGAGGCGTTGCAGGAATTTGAATTGCAAGGCTGGCAGACGGCTGAGGAATACAGGCGTATCGCTGCTGAAGCCCGCAAGTGCGTGGCTGACTCAACGAAAGCCAAGACGGAAATGATCGAGGCGAATCTACGTCTGGTCATTTCCATCGCTAAAAAGTACACGAACCGTGGTCTTTCCTTTTTGGATTTGATTCAAGAGGGCAACATGGGGTTGATGCGTGCGGTGGAGAAGTTCGAGTACCGCCGTGGTTACAAATTCTCCACGTATGCCACCTGGTGGATCAGGCAGGCCATCACTCGAAGCATCGCTGACCAGGCTAGGACGATTCGTATCCCGGTCCACATGATCGAGACAATCAACAAGCTTATGCGAGTTCATAAGCAGCTCGTTCAAGAACTGGGCCGTGATCCATCTCCGGATGAGATCGCTGAAGAGATCCATCTGCCCGTGGATCGCGTGAATGCTGTTCTACGCATGGCGCAGCAGCCTGTTTCCATGCAGGCGAAAGTTGGTGAAGGGGACGGTGACACTGAGTTTGGTGATTTCATCGAAGACAAAGAAGCGCGTGACCCAATGGAACTCACCGCGATGAATCTCCTGCGCGACAAGCTGCGCGACGTGCTCGACACGCTCAATCCGCGTGAACGCGAAGTACTGGAGCAGCGCTTCGGACTGGTGGACGGCTCTGGCCGCACGCTTGAAGAAGTGGGCAAGCAATTCCAAGTCACCCGCGAGCGCATTCGCCAAATCGAGGCGAAAGCTTTGAGAAAACTCCGTCATCCCACACGCATCCGCAAACTCGGCGGATTCTTTGGTGGGAGTTGATCCTGTTGTTCTAAGCAGGATTTATCCTGCTGATCTTTGGCTTCAGCTTAAATCCGGTGTTTAGAGTTTTGAGTGAGAGTTTTGAGTTGAGAGCCTGAAGCTGTTAAGGTCACAACAAGTACTTATCTTTTGAGTGAGTGAGTCCAGATGACTCAAGGGGTTGATTTTCGCTTCGCGGCTGCGCAACAGTCACTCATCTCTCAACTATGAACTCTCAACTCCGCTTTTAGGTTCAGAGATGCGGACGATGGTCCACCTTACAACAAAACAGCCGAAGCATGGCTGCTCCGGCTGTGGTGAGTGTTTAAGGAATGGCGTATTGATTACGCGGCAACTTTTGCCTGGGCGGTCTTGCGTTCCAGCGCGGCTTTGGCCTGATTCGCCAGGGCGGCGAAAGCGGCTTCGTCCTTGATGGCGATGTCGGACAGCACTTTGCGGTCGATTTCGATACCGGCAAACTTGAAGCCTTCCATCATGCGGCTGTAGGTGATGCCTACGGCACGGGCGGCGGCGTTGATACGCTGGACCCAGAGGTTACGGAAGGTGCGTTTACGGACCTTGCGGTCGCGGTAGGAATACGTCATCGCCTTGCGGACAGCGTCCTTGGCGTAACGGAAGTGGGTGGAGCGGAAGCCTCGGAATCCTTTGGCTTTCGCAAGTGTCCGCTTGCGGCGTTTGCGGCTAGCGGGTGCGTTGGTGGCTCTTGACATGTTTCTTTTTAACTGAGCAGGCTGTTGTTAGGGATTCGATGACCGGACTCACCTGAACATAGATCCCACAGAGGAGACCAGTCCGGAGCATCGTGGTCCCCGCCAGGGGGACCGTGGGAGCATTTATCGATGTGAGAACGGCATGTTCGCAAGGACGGCTGCTTTATCCACTTCTGCCACGAGGGCGACTTTACCGAGATTGCGTTTACGTTTACGGCTCTTGTTCTGCAGGATATGGCGCTTGCCTTGTTTACGGCGCAGCACCTTTCCAGTCGCAGTGACTTTGAATCGTTTAGAGACAGCTTTTCTCGTTTTTGCTATACCAGCGTTTTTTGACATAGAGGGCCACGAAGATGGAGTCGATTAACAGATGGGCAAGGCTTTTTTCAGGATGAAATGCAGACTCTTGCGAGATGGACTGAGGGCCTGTCACCTTGACTTGGCTTTGGCACCTGGCTCATCAGCCTCGACCACGCCGTCCCGCAGGCGGATGATGCGGGTGCTGCGCTCGACCATACGTTCGTCATGGGTGACGAAAACGAGGGTGCGGCCCTTGGCATTGAGATCGTCGAAAATGCCGAGAATTTCCTGGCCAGATTTGCTGTCGAGATTGCCCGTGGCTTCATCTGCGAGGATGACGATGGGGCTATTGGAAAGGGCTCGAGCGATGGCGACGCGCTGCTGCTGGCCACCCGAAAGCTCCATGGGCTTGTGATTCAGGCGGTGCCCGAGTCCGACCTGATTGGCCAGATCTTCGGCCACGGTGCGCATCTTGGCATCGTCCGCGCCGCCATAGTACATGGGCACGGCGATGTTTTCTAAAACAGTGAGCTGTTGGATGAGATTGTAGCTTTGGAAAATGAAGCCGAGGTTGCGATTCCGAGCGGCGGAGAGGTCGTCGTCATTGAGGTGGGCGACGTTTTGACCGCCGAGAAAGTAGTCGCCAGTGGTGGGCTGATCGAGGCAACCGAGGACATTGAGCAGTGTTGATTTACCACAGCCGGAAGGCCCCATGATGCAGACATACTCGCCAGGAAAGATGTCGAGGGTGACGCCCTGCAGCACTTGGCTGGTAACGCCGCCCATCTGGTAAGATTTGCAGATTTCCCGCAGACTGATGATGGGTTCAGGCATCGCTCGCTTGGATGGCTGGACCTACTTGGTGGCGGCTGCCACGGCTTTGATTTTTTCCTTGGCTTTGGGCTTGTCCAGTGGCTCGGGCTTCGGCGTGGCGGAGTCCGGTTTAGCGTCTTCGCTCACTGCCTTCTTCGGCAAAGAAAGGGCGACGAGTTCACCGAGTTTCAGACCGTCGCGCACTTCGATGAATTCGTCATTGAAGACGCCAGTCGTGATGGGGCGGCGCTCCAGCTTGCTGCCGCTGCTGATGTAGCAGAAGTGATGATCATCTTCGACCTCAATGGACTGCACGGGCACATACAGCACCTCAGCGAGCTGATCGACAATGATTTCGACCTTGGCATTCATGCCGGGCTTTAGCCATGACTGCGTGCCGGCGATGTGAATGATGGCGGGATAGACCTTGAGGTTAGGCGTGTAGCGGCTGCTGCTGGAGTCTGGCAGGAGAGCTAGCTCGGCGACGCGGCCTTCGAGTACTTTGCCCGGCTCGGCATCGACTCGGATCAGCGCCATCTGTCCAACTTTAACTTTTTTCACCTGGGATTCGTGAACCTTCACATTGACGCCCATTTGAGCCATGTCTGGAATGGTGAGGATCGTCTGGCGTAGGCGCACGCTAGCACCTTCTTCGATGCTGTTGCTGTAGTTGTAGGATGAGCCTGCATTGAGATCGCCGTAGGCGACGAGGCCAGGTTGAGTGGCTTTGATCGCGCAAGCTTTGAGCTGGCGTTCGAGTTCCTCAGTTTTGGCGAGCTCCATTTCATAGCGGCGCTTGGAGGTCTGAAAACGTGTTTCGGCCTGGGCCATTTTGGAGCGGTTAGCACGCACGGTGCGCTCTAGTCTGGTCAAACTCTCACGGTAGGCTGACAGTAGTAAGGCGCACTGTTTGGAGAACTCATATTTCTTGAACAAGCTGAGTTGCGTCTCAGCGGTCTTCACGGAGAGGGAGACTTTTTCAAACGTGACCTGATCATTTTCGAGCTGAGTTTTGGAGATGAATTGACGCGCAGCGAGACGCTCAGAGGCTTCGACTTTCTGTTTGGCTACGGCCAGTTCTGATTTGCGGAGCAACAGCTCATCTTCGAGTTGGCGAAGCTTCTGCTGAGCCTCACCATCGCCGCTGTTCTGGCCTTCCAGGAAGGGGGAGAAATCGATGCGCTCGGAGACTTCTTTGAGGGTGCCTTTGATCGGAGTCTTCTTGGCGGCCGTGGTGCTTCCTGGCTTCATTTCACTCGGCTTAAGTGGTGTGTTGGCTTGGGTGTCGAGCATGGCCGCGAACTTGTCCATATCCTCACCGGTGGAGGGGAGCCTAGCATCACTGAGAATCTGACCAGTCAGTGCGCGCCCGAGGTATTTCTCGAAGTCCATGAGGGCAAAGACACCCGACTCTTTCATATCTCGCACGAGACTTTGGTTCTCACTGCGTTGGATTTCACGACCCTCGTCAGCGTCGATGTAGGTGGTGACCGTGGTCTGAAAGTCGATCTCATGATCCTGGATGCGCGTCTTAAGTTCGGAGCTGTCGAGTTCGACGAGCACCTTGCCATCCTTCACGTCCTCTTCGGAGATGAGGTAGCCTTCGGGGATGATGCTGATGATCTTGGTAGGGATCTCAATTTCAGATTTCACCTCGTGATTTTGCAGGGCCTGGATCTCGCCGCCTTGGAGGACATCCACCTGGAGTGGGCCTCGCTGCGCCACAAAGGTGGGCACTTCTTCGCCAGTTTTGCTGCCACCAGACATCGTCATCCATGCGACTACCCCGAGGGTGAGCACGCCGATGGTCGTCCAGGTTTTCCAGTTTGCCTTCATCATGTAGATCCCTTTGCCTTTTCGTTTTCTAATACGTCTGACCACGTGCCGTCTTTCCGAATGAAGAGCACGCCGATGTCTGTCCAGAGCTGTAGTCTGGCCAGATTATGATCAATCAGGGTCGATATGATCAGGTCGCGTGCCGTGATCATCCGATCTTGTGATTCCACGATGTCACGCGCTGTGCCCTGTCCTTCAGCCATCAGGGCGGATTCGATTTCGAGTCGTTTTTCAGCCAGTTCGAGTCCCTTTTGAGCCAGCTCATATTGGCGGCGTGCCAGTTGCAGATCACGCCAGTCACTGCGGATCGTGGCACGCAGTTGCTCCTCTTGCAGGTCGAGCGCGCGGCGCGTGGCCTGCTCCACGATCTGTGTAGCGCGCAGGGCGTTGCGCTCAGGGAGGGTGTTTAGATTGAGATCAAAATCCAGTCCGCCGGATACGCGGCGCTGACGGGGGTTGAGTTCAAATCCTGCATTGGGGGTTGGCGTGCCCATCTGGTAATTCACCAGAGCATTGACGGTCGGCAGAGTGTTCTGATGGGCGATTTTCACCTTCCTCTCAGCATCCTGCACTTGATCACGCTGATTGTAGATGTCGAGCCGTGTGACCAATGCGGCGTCAACCATTTCGTCGAGGCTGCCTTTCGGGTCGATGATTTCCAGATGCTTCAGCTCCGCTGGGTCGAGCACGAAGCGCTCACTCACAGGCAGGCCAAGAGTGATTTTAAGATCATCCATCTGCTCCTCATAGCTGCGGATGGCCGTCAGCCAAGTGCGCTCATAGGTAAGGCTGCCTTGCTCGATTTGCTTCAGGCTGGACTGGGTGCGCAGATTCGCCTCTGCAAGAGCGTGATCACGCTCGATGGAGATCAGCGACGCCTTGTATGCCACGAAACGATTTCGTGCTGCTTCCCGCGCCTGGATCGCCCGTAGATACTGGCGTGTGACGTCCACCGCGAACCCCTTTCGATACTGAGTGAAGTCACGGATCGCATAAAGCACGTCCCTCTCATCCTGACGCAGTGGCTCCACCGTTGCCAGTACACCAGCACCGCGCAGCAGGGGCTGAGTCAGGGTCACAGCGGCTCGTGAGTCACTCAGATTTCTCACGCCACCGGTAAAGAAGCGGGTGAAGTCGGTGGTCAGATCCAGCGCTAGCCGTGCGCCCGTCTTCATCAGATAATCCAGCCCAAGTCCGCCGTTGGTCGTGAGGGTTGAGATACGAACAAAATTGTTCACTCCAAACTGCACCTGCCGCTCGGTAAAGGCTGCGCCGCCGTCACCTCTGGCGATGGGGCCATACTGCTGTCTTGTCCCAGTCAGGGTCAGAGCGTTGAGATAGACCTGCTCCTTCTTGCCCAGATAAACACGGTTCCGATGCACGGCAAAGTCGAGCGCATCTGCCAGCTTCACCACGCGCGCCTTGTTCTCGATAAAGGCCCGGTTGCCCAGGAAATCTGCGGACTCGGACTGCTTGATCAGCGCCTCAAGGTTCAGGGGCGTTGGTGGTGTGATATTCAGCAGAGTGTCATCATCTGCCCCAGCCACCGCGCCTTTTTTGGAGCCGATGATCCCAAAGACCTGCTTATCTGCCCACTTCTTATAAAACCCCTGAGTGCAGCCTGCCAGTCCCAGACTCAGCACGGCAAGGGCCTGAACTGAGCGGACGTGTAAATGGAATGGCATAGCAACTAAAGAATAGAGATGCCCAAAATCAATGCGCAGGGTTGGATTGCATCAGTCTCGGGAAAATGGGGGGCCTCATCTACGACGCTGAGTGCGTTTGTCTATCAGGAGAACGGTTTGAATGGATCAGATCATATCCATCGACACCAAGATCTCGCGGGGCTTGGCTCCGTCTCCGGGGCCGATGATGCCACGGTCTTCGAGGATGTCCATCATGCGGGCGGCGCGGCCATAGCCGAGGCGCAGGCGACGCTGGAAGAGGCTGGTGGAGGCTTTCTTTTCCTGGCGCATGACTTCGAGGCATTTCTCCAGGGTTTCTTCCTCTTCGGCATTGACGCTGCTTCCGCCTTCTTCGTCATCGCCGATGAAGTCGTTGCCATCGTCATCGACACGCACATCAAAGACGGGTTTGCCCTGTGAGACGCAGTGCGCCACGAGGTCGTGCAGCTCTTCATCGGTGACGAGCGCGCCCTGGCTGCGGATCTGCTGAGCGCCGCCGGGCGGGACGTAAAGCATGTCCCCCTTGCCCACGAGATTCTCAGCGCCTTTGCGGTCGAGAATGACGCGGCTATCCAGCGCTGATGACACCTGGAATGCGATGCGCGTGGGGATGTTCGCCTTGATGACTCCCGTGATGACGTCCGCACGCGGTGTCTGGGTGGCGACGATGAGATGAATGCCCGCCGCGCGAGCCATCTGGGTGATGCGGGCGATGCTGCCTTCAATGTCCGCCGGGGCGGTCTGCATGAGGTCGGCTAGCTCATCAATGATGACGACGATGTAAGGCAGCGTGTCGGGAATTTCCAACTCCTGACTGCGGCGCGGCGGCGGCACGGAGTCGCCATGCCAGATGCCGCTGTCATCTTCGAGCACTTCCACTGGCAGCACCTCGCTATCGGGGGCCAGCTCCTCCCATGGCGGCGTGGTGCCATCGACCAGATTATCGGCAGCCGCAGCGGCTTTGGCAAAGGCGGCAGAAACGCGCACGTCGTCGGTGCCAGCGCTGGTCTTGGGTTTAACACCCGAGCTGAGTACCACGATCGGCTCTGCCTTGGCCACCAGAGCCGCAGCCGCTTTGCGCGCTTCATTGTCGGCAGCGCGCTTGCGATTGCGGTTGTTGAAGACTTCAAAGTTACGGCAGCCTTCGTGAGCAAAGATCTGGTAGCGGTTTTCCATCTCTTTCACTACCCAGCGCAGGGCCATGAGGGCCTTCTTGGGATCAGTGACCACGGGCAAAGCGAGGTGCGGTAGCTCGGCGTAGGCTTGCATTTCCACGACCTTCGGATCGATCATGATGAAGCGCAGTTCATCCGGCGCAAAACGGCATAGCAAGCTGGTGATGATGCCGTTGATGCAGACGGATTTACCGGAGCCAGTCGCACCCGCCACGAGCAGATGCGGCATGGCGGCGAGATCGCCGATGATGGTCTTGCCATACACGTCCTTGCCCAGTGCGATCGGGATTTTGGCCTTGCCGTTGGCGAAGATGTCGTCCTCCAGCAGCTCGCGGATGCGCACCGCTGTCTTCTCACGATTCGCCAGCTCGATACCCACCGTGTCCTTACCGGGGATGGGTGCCAAAATGTTGATTCGCTCAGCGCAGGTCGCACGGGCGATGTCATCATCCAGCGCGGCGATACGGGCCACGCGCAGACCATCGACAGGGCGCACTTCGTAGCGGGTGATGGCAGGGCCGCGGGTGATGTCGCCAGCCTCCACCTTCACGCCAAAGCTCGCCAGTGCCTTGACAATCGTGTCCTGGATGGCTAGCAGCTCGCCTTTATCCGTGGGCAAGCGCTCGGAGTCATCGGCCCAGTGCAGCAGATCCAGCTCAGGCAGCTTGTAGTCTTTAAAGCGAACGGTAAGCCCGCCGAGCGAGCCATGCGGGGCCTGCTCGATCTTCTGAGCGCGCTTCTTCTCCCAGACTTCGGATAGCTTGGGCTTGTCCTTATCTTCTTCGTGATGCACACGCGGTGCCGAGGAGTCGATGATCTTCGGCTTCGGCGATTCAAAGGTCAGACCTAGCTCTTGAGTCACAAGTGGCCCGGCTGGCACCGTCACATCAGGGCGGATTTCATCCTTGGTGGCGCGTTTCCGGCGTGGGGTCTGACTTGTCGATCCTGGGTTCGCTGCCTCACGGGCTTCCAGTTCGGCCTGTTCGGCCGCGATCTCACGGCGGATGCGCTCGCGCTCGATGACCATCTGCACCTCGTGTTTGATTTCCTCGATAACCTGGAGCGGGTGCAGTCCGCTGGCCAAAAAGAAGCCCACTGCATAAATGCCGCCGAGGATGATCGAAGAGCCGACTTTACCGAGCAGACTGGAGAAAATATTCCCGCCGATCAGATAGCCGAGTCCGCCACCGCCGCCCAGAGGCGTGATGTCATCTCGCGAATTAAGAATGCCCTGCACCTCCAGGATGGCCGCCGCACTGATGATCATGAGTAACACACCCAGCCAGGACCGGCCCGTGACTTTGATGTTGGAGGACAGCTTGCACACGCCGAACCATGTCATACTGATCGGCAGCAGGTAGATCGACCACCCAGCCAAGGCCAGTGAGTAGCCCGCCAAGATCGCCCCCAGTGTGCCGATGAAGTTGTGGGTCACCCCCGAGCTCTGATCCGCCGTGCTAAAATGCGACCACGAGGGCAGGTCACGCGGGTCATACGAGATGAGGGCCAGAATGTACATGGCCGCGAGAACGAGCATCCCGATACCGATGGGATCGTTCCATGGGCTATCTTTCTGCTGGTCACGCGAACGTGCTGGACGTGTAGCTGATGCTGCCTGGGCCATGAGGGATGAGAAGGGAGTTCGGGATTAATCGGTCTGAATTGATTAATTTATCCGAAATATCAGCCCAACTCAATCTCGAAGGTGAATTTCTCTGCGTTGCCCCATCGCTCAGAGAAGAAGACTTACGGATACAATCCGCGCAGCATCTTGGCGTCATGCACGCGTTTGATGCCGAGACTGAGGGCAGCGAAGCGCAGGGTAATGTGCTTGTTTCGGGAGAGTGTCAGGGTCTGCATGAAGGCTTGCTCCAAGAGGCGAAAGAGCTTGTCCATGACCTCGCCTTCACTCCAAAAGAAGCTTTGTAGATCCTGCACCCACTCGAAGTAGGAGACGATGACCCCGCCGCTGTTGCAGAGGATGTCGGGGATCACAAAGATGTCGCGCTGGGCGAGGATGGCGTCGGCCTCGGGGGTGGTTGGGCCGTTGGCACCTTCGGCCAGGATTCGGCACTGGATCTGGGCGGCGTTGGCCTCGGTGATCTGGCGCTCCAGTGCGGCGGGGACGAGGATGTCGCAGGGGGTGAGCAAAAGCTGCTCATTGGTGATCGGCTGCGCATCTGGGAAACCGACGACGCTGCGGGTGGCATCGACGTGGTCGTTGAGCTTGTTGAGATCGAGCCCGGCGGCGTTGTAAATGCCGCCAAAGGCATCGCTGACGGCGATGATTTTGATGCCCTGCTTGGCCATGGAGACGGCGGCGACGGAGCCGACATTGCCGTAGCCTTGGATCACTGCAGTGGCTCCCTGCGCGGCGATGCCGAGGGTGTCCATGGCGCGGGAGATCAGGTAGGCGACTCCGCGCCCGGTGGCCTCACGCCGCCCGAGTGAGCCGCCGAGCAGCACGGGTTTCCCGGTGACGACGCCGGGAACGGCATGGCCCATTTGAAGAGAATAGGTGTCCATGATCCAGGCCATGACCTGCTCATTGGTGCCTACATCCGGCGCTGGGATGTCCACCTGCGGGCCGATCACGGGGATCAGCTCCTGCGTGTAGCGGCGGGTCAGGCGCTCCAGTTCGCCGATGGAAAGTTTGCGTGGATCGCAGGCCACGCCGCCTTTGGCACCACCGTAGGGCAGGCCTACGAGGGCGCACTTCCAACTCATCCACATGGCCAGCGCCGCTACCTCACCCACGGTCACGTCGGGGTGAAAACGGATGCCGCCTTTCGTGGGGCCGAGTGTCAGGTGATGCTGCACGCGGTAGCCCATGAAGACCTGCGTGCTGCCATCATCCATCCGTACCGGCATGGCCACAGAGAGGGAGCGCTTGGGCATTTTTAGGCGGTCGCGGGTCGCTTCCGGGATCTCCATGAAATCGGCCACGAGGTCGAACTGCTGGCAGGCCATGCGAAAGGAGGGGGAGTCGTAGAGATGGAGATTCATGAGGTGAAAATAATGGGGTGTTTAAGAGGCTGTATCAAGACCTCGTCCGGTGCGTTCGCGAATCTCGCGCAGGTCGTGAGCGTTGGTTTGCTCCATCAGCCAGTCGATGGGCATCACGGAGCCGTCGTCGCGAGTGATAGCATTCCCTTCAGTTAAAGTATCGCTCACATTGATTCCGAGAATGGGATGAATCCAGCGGCCTTTATCCTCGAAGAATCCATGCGTATTTAAAAAGTCACGGACCTCGTCCGCAGTCGCATCACGCCCTTTTACGAAAGGCTGTGAGATGACCACTCGCGGCGCACCTTCTTCTGGAAGTCTAACGATGCCTTCTATCTTTACGTCATCACCAAACACCCGATTTGCCAGTGCCCAGCGCTCCAGATAGGCTCCAGCATCCTCGGCGTAGTAGCCAACAAAGTGGGGTTTGGTGAGCTTCACGACGCGACCGGAGTCGGCATCGTAAATGACAAGGTGCTCGCCGCCAGTGGCTCCGCCGTTGGCTAGTTCGAGTGCCTCTGGAACGAGAGTCCTGCCATGGGTGTCCGCCCAAGCCACGAAGCCGGTAACACTGAGGATGATTCGCCCATGTTGCCTTTGCTCCGCAACATTTGCCGCAGTGCTTCTTCTCTGCTGACTTTGGCCAGTGATGGCTTGGTAGAGGCTGGCTGGGCAACGGAAATCATAGTTCAGTGTGCTGGATTTCACTCCACCGTCAAGCAGTTGGATCATGCTGGGCACTGCTGGTGGAGATTCATTCATGGGATACAGGCGGCCATGCGAAAGGAGGGGGAGTCGTAGAGATGGAGATTCATGAGGTCGTTGAGTTCCTGATCAACCTACGCATGGCTGTCATTCGTCATCTGCCGTTTTCGGCTTTCTTGTGACATCTTTGCAGGTCTAAAACCGCTGTGATGCGGCTCATTGAGCCTGGCGCATGGGCAGAATGATGTGGTCCGGCTGTTCTGTTAGGCGTCCTTTGGCCGTGGTGCACCACACACAGACAAGCGAGCTGATGTCAACTCGTCCATCACTGTGCGGATGAGACCTGCGTCACGGTTTCTTCACCGGTGCAGACTTGAAGGCATAGATCACGCCGTCATCGGCACCGACGATCACATAGTCACCAGCGATGGCGGGGGATGTCTTCACGGGCGCACCGACCTCATACTGCCAGACTTCTTTGCCGTCCTTCACATCGAGGGCGTAGAGGTAGCCATCATCGCTGCCGAAGACGGCCACTTTACCGGCGCAAACCACGGCGCTGCTGTCGATCCGGTCACGACAACGATACTCCCAGAGCTTGACTCCTGTGGTGCGGTCGATGGCATGAAAGCGTTTGTCGCGTCCGCCACAGAACACGCTCTTTTCCCAGATCGTCGGCGCTGCGTAGAACTCAAACTCGCGCTCGCCATATTCCCAAACCTTGGCTCCATCTGCCATGCTGTAGGCACCGACACGATTGCCGTAATGGGAGACATAGATCACGCCGTCAGCGATGGCCACATTGTTGCCAATGTAGGAGCCGACTTCAATCTGCCGCACCTCTTTGCCCGAGGTCACATCGTGCACATGCAGCACACTGTCGCAGCCACCGAAGACGACCATGCCCTCGCCCACAGCGGAGCCGCCATTGATGTAGTAACCAGTCTCCGCTGCCCAGTCCTGCTTGCCCGTTTTAGCATCCAGGCAATAGACCTTGTAGTCGTAGCTGCCGATCAGCACCTTCTGCGCCTGCGTCTTCGGATCAGTCCACACATTGGCCGCCGCATGGATCTCGGCATCGGTCTCATACTTCCAAGCTTCTTTGCCTGTCTCAGCATTCCAGGCATAGACAAAACCATCCTGACAGCCTGCCACGATCAACTCTCCGGCAAAGGCGGCTGCACCATCAAAGGCACCCTTGGCGACCGCCTCCCATTTCTTCTCACCAGTTGCCAGATCCAGGCAGCGGAATTGGCCATCTTTGCAGCCTGCGTAAACCTTGCCTGCACGCACGACGGCACTGCTCACCAGCATCTCGGCTTGGCCTTTCGGCTTGGTCATCATCTGGTGCTGCCAGGCCAGCTCCAGCGGGAAACGTAGCTCCACGGCTGACAGCCCGGTCATGGCCTCATTGCCGCGTGAGTGAATCCAATCCCCCGCCGTTTGAGCGTGAAGGGCGGAGATCGATAGAATCAGGCAGAGAAGAAGGCGTGGCATGGTCTTGGAAAGGAAACGCAGCAGCGAAATGAAACTTCGCACGGAAGTCCCGAGTTGTGGCTCCCAGAGATAGACGTGGCAAGCGAGTCTTGAATCGAACTCGGGCTCAGGGGTAGCAAAAAACCAACCCCGCCCAGTTGCCCAGGCGGGGTTGGCTATAAAGATGAATTTGGATCGCGGCTTATTCGCCAGCGGTCACGGTCAGCACCTGACGGCCTTTGTAGTAGCCGCAGGAAGGGCAGGCCACATGTCCGGGGACGGAAGTGCCGCACTCAGGGCAGGTTTTGAGAGTTGGGGCGCGCCAGCGGTTCGCTCCCTGACGGAGGCGTTGACGGCTTTTGGATTGTCTGCGTTTTGGATTGGCCATGTTCTGAAGGGGTCACTATTTCAATTTATCGAGAGCGTTCCAAACTCCGTCATCTGCACCGGGCATTTCCTGTGACAACGATGACTCGTTGGCATTGAAACGGCCTTCGGCAGGACAGTCGCGCAGATCAACGTTGCCATCTTCACAGCGCGGAAAGTTTGGAAGGGTGAGGAGGATGTCTTCCCTGATGAGTTCTGTCAAGTCGATCGTTGTCTCCTTTTCAATCGGCACTTCCGTCTGGTAGTCTGGCATTTCGATGCGGTGCTGAAAGCGCTCCAAGCAGCGTCCGCACTCCAAGCTGAAAGTGACGTCAATGCTGCCTGTGACGATGATGTCGTCTTCATCCCGCAGGATGGTCAGATCATAGGTTAAAGGCGTGTCGGCTCGTGCAGTGTCCGTTTCCGGCAATTGGAAGAATGTGGCAGGCTGAGTTCCTGAGATCTGCTTACCATCCTCAGGCAGGTTGCGGACGTCGAATTGGAATGGGTTCATGGTGTAGCTTCGGGTTGGCTGCGATAGACATCCCACAAACCGCTCTCCCAGTCCAGCATCTCTAATCCCCGAAGCTGTTTTTTATAGTCATAGGCGCTGGGTTCACGGGTCGCATAACCCGGATAATAATACCGGCAGCCACGAGCCTGAGTGAACTCGATCTCCCTCAGCATCGTGTAAATGCCCAGGCTGCGCCACGACTGCGCAGGCTCAAACATGCCATACACGGCGGAGGTGCTACACTCCCCGAGATCGAGATAGCTCAGGGCGACGAGTTCAGCCCCCAGATGCACGCGGCATTCATGGTTGGGGCAGGGGACCGTCGCCGGGTCGCAGGAAAGAAAAGTGTTCAAGTCATCGGGCACATTCTCTTTGAAGCGCGCTTTGTGACGCTGAAACATGGCGCGAGCTTCTTCACTGAGCTGCGCGGGAGCGAACTCGCAGTGCAGGTCAGCGTTCCTCTTCAGCACACGTCGCTGGCTCTTGCTCAGGGTGAACTTTTCCAGATCCACCCGTAGCGGCGTGATGGTCTGCACGCCCTGCTCATTCTCACTCACACTGTACCGAAAAAACGACTCGCCAAAATGCCGCCAGCCAGCCTCCCACAAGCGGTCCATGACCTCAGGCGGCACAGCGGGGCATCGAAAAGCTTGATTCAGGACGGCAGACATCAAGCGCGCATCGTACTGAGTGTGCTGGCTTCGTCATCTGCGGATTCATCTCTTGAATCCACCGCCTGCCCTGTCACTGTCCGCGCCCGCTCCACACCCATCTCATGAACGCCAAATTTGCTGACTACGCCACGCCTGACATTCTCGTCGATACCGACTGGCTGCTGGCCAATCTCGACACGCCGGGCATCCGCATCATCGAGAGCAATGAAGATCTGCTGCTCTATGACGTGAGCCACATCCCCGGTGCCGTGCACATTGACTGGCGTCGCGATCTCAATGACCAAACCACTCGCGACTATGTCGGTCCAGAAGGCTTCGCTGAGATCTGCCGCCGTCACGGCATCACCCCCGACACCACGGTGATTTTCTATGGCGACAAATCCAACTGGTGGGCCTGCTACGCCTTCTGGGTGTTTCAGCTCTTCGGTCACACCAAAGCCAAAGTACTCGATGGTGGCCGCGACAAATGGGAGGAAGAAGGCAAGACACTCACCCGCGTCGTGCCGACCTACCCGGCCAGCGACTACCCCGTGCCAGCTCTGCGCAACGACGCCGCGCACCGTGCCTATTTCCAGCAGACACTGGCGCACTACCAGGCCGGCAACAAACTCGTTGATGTCCGCAGCCCCAAGGAATACAGCGGCGAGACCACCCACATGCCCGAGTATCCACAAGAGGGCGTACTCCGTGGTGGCCACATCCCCGGAGCCAAAAGTTGCCCTTGGGCGCGCGCGGCAAATGCCGACAAGACTTTCAAAACACGCGCTGAACTTGACGCGCTCTATGGTGGCGAACTCGGCCTGAAGACCGATGACGACATCATCGCCTACTGCCGCATTGGTGAGCGCAGCAGCCACACTTGGTTCGTATTAAAGTATCTCCTCGGCTACACCCATGTCCGCAATTACGACGGTAGCTGGACCGAGTGGGGAAACATGGTGCGCACACCGATCGAACGCAGCGCGTAACGTTCCACCTCAGACTGCGCGCCCATGTCTTACCCGACCGCCCTCACCGACATCATCGAGCTCTTCGAGTACCTGCCCGAATCCGAGCGTCGGGAAAACCTCATCAACTACTCCGATGCCGCCGCCGCCTGTGTTCGGAAAGAGGGCGACACCTTCGATCTCGAAGACGTGCGCAAGGATGAAGAATGCACCGACACCGTCGGCGTGTACTTGAATATTGATGCCGAAGGCAAAGCCCATTTCGCCGTCGAACTCGGCCCCAAAGTTCAGACCCTAACCAAAGCCATGACCGCCATCCTCTGTCGCGGACTCGATGGCAGCACGCCTGAGGAAATCATGGCCGTGCCCGCCGACTTCGTGCCCCGGATCATCGGAACCGAACTAGTCCGACTGCGCAGCCAGACCGTTTATTATGTCCTCAGCCGCATGAAAACAGCTGTCAAGATGTGGCTGAATCAGCGCCGGGCAGCCGCCTGAGAATGGGTGGGGTATGTCACAGGCGGTAGCAGAGTTCGGAGTCCCGGCTTCAGCCGGAAAAGCCAACACACGGAGCGCGTGTATGGCTTCAGCCTACTCGCCTCTTCAAAAGCCAGCGAGTGGTCTGCGACACACACGCGCTCCTACAGATCATCCAGCGGACTCGTGATCTCCCCGCGCATCGCTTTCGCCAGTGCCGTGTAAATCTCCGTCGTCCGCACATCCGCGTGGCCGAGAAGTTGCTGAATCGAGCGGATGTCGATGCCCTTGAGCACCAGATGCGTGGCAAACGAGTGCCGCAGCACGTGCGCCGTCACCCGCTTACTCAGGCCAGCCAGCTTTACTGCCCGCTCCAGTTCCCGAGTGATCGCGATCTCATGCAGGTGATGCCGCCCCCGCCCGTAGGCGCGTTCGCCTGTGCGCGGGCTGCCATCCCGCTCCAGATCATCCCACACTTTGGCGGATGGCAGGAACCAAAACCACGGCCAGCTCTCCGCCGCTTTGGGACTCTTCACATCATACGCCTTCGGCATCGACACGCCCGGCACCCCGTCTCTCCGGTCAGCATCAAACACGGCCCGCACCTGTTTCAAATGTTCGCCTATTGGGTGCAGCAGGGTTTGGGTGAACGAGCCTAGAAGACTCAATGGGTTGATTTTCGCTTCGCGGCTGCGCAACAATCACTCAACTTTCAACCATTGACTCTCAACAGCAGTTTTAGGTTAAACCAATTCTTTGATCCACTTGCCGCAGGTGTGCGGTTGGAAGCTGCGCATGGCGCTGAGGAGTGCGGCGGGATCTGTCTCCATGAGCAGGCTGGCGCGGTGTTCGGTTTTGAGGAAACCGGTGTCACTCATGTGATCGAGAAAGGTGAGCAGATGATCGAAGAAGCCGCTGACATTGAGCAGGCCCACAGGCTTGCCATGAAAGCCTAGCTGCAACCAAGTCAGTGTCTCAAATAACTCATCCAGCGTGCCAAAGCCACCGGGCAGGGCGATGAAGCCATCACTCAAATCCACCATCATTTGCTTGCGCTCATGCATGGAGCGCACGACGCGCAGTTCGCTGACGCCACCGTGACCGAGCTCCTTCGCCATGAGCGACTCTGGAATCACACCGATCACTTCACCACCTGCGGCGAGTGCGGCGTCGGCGATGACGCCCATGAGGCCAACATTGCCACCGCCATAGACGATGCCAATGCCCTGCTGCACGAAGTAGCGCGCGAGCTCTGCGGCGGCGTTTGAAAAGATGGGATCAAGGCCGCGACTGGACCCGCAGTAGATGGCGATTCGCATGGTCGATCTGATGACGAGATCAATCTTCTCCGCTGGAGACGAGCTGGGCGATGACGTTGATGTCTTCGAGCGTGGTGGTGTCCCCCTTGATGATTTCACCAGCGGCGATCTGCTTGAGCAGGCGGCGCATGATTTTACCCGAGCGGGTTTTCGGCAGTGCGGCGGCAAAGCGAACTTCATCCGGCGTGGCGACTGGGCCGATGACTTTGCGGACGTGCTTCTTGAGTTCGTCTCCGAGTTCGCGGCTGGTTTTGATGCCTTCCTTGACGGTGACAAAGCAGACGATGCCCTGGCCCTTCATCTCATCAGGGCGACCGACGACGGCGGCCTCTGCGACGGAGGGATGTGAGACGAGCGCGCTTTCCACTTCAGCGGTGCCGAGGCGGTGACCGGCGACGTTCAGCACGTCGTCGATACGGCCGATGATCCAGATGTTGCCGTCTTTATCACGGCGTGCTCCGTCGCCAGCAAAGTACCAGCCTTTGAATTCGCTCCAATAGGTGTCCTGGTAGCGCTTCTTATCACCCCAGATGCCGCGCAGCATGGATGGCCAAGGTTTGCGGATCACGAGCTTGCCTTGCTCATCGGTTCCGACCTCTTTGCCGAGGTCATCGACGATGGCGGTATCGACACCGAAGAAGGGCAGGGTGGCAGTGCCGGGTTTGGTCGGGGTGGCACCAGGGATCGGGGTGATCATGTGGCCACCGGTTTCAGTCTGCCACCAGGTATCGACGATGGGGCATTTGCCGCCGCCGACTTTATTATGATACCACATCCAGGCTTCAGGATTGATCGGCTCACCCACCGTGCCGAGCAGGCGCAGGCTGCTGAGATCATGCTTCTTCAGCCATTCGTCTCCCCATTTCATGAAGGCGCGGATGGCGGTCGGAGCGGTGTAGAAAATGGTGACCGCGTATTCTTCGATGATGCGCCAGAAGCGGTCGTTCTCAGGCCAGTTGGGTGCGCCTTCATACATGAGGGAGGTCGCGCCCATGGCCAGCGGTCCATAGACCATGTAGCTGTGACCGGTGACCCAGCCGACATCGGCGGTGCACCAGTACACGTCCTGATCATTCATATCGAAGACGTATTTGCAGGTCATCTGCGCGTGCAGCAGATAGCCGCCCGTGGTGTGCAGGATACCTTTGGGTTTACCCGTGCTGCCGCTGGTATAAAGGATGAACAATGCTGCCTCGGAATCCATGGCCACCGCCGGGCAGTGAGCGTCCACATACTCCAGCTCACGGTGCCACCAGACATCGCGACCTTCTTCGATATGCACGTCCTGGCAGGTGCGGCGATAAACGATCACGGTCTTCACCGTCGTGTCATTGCCTTTCAGCGCGTCATCCACATTCTTCTTCAGTGGCACCACCGATCCACGGCGGTAGCCACCATCAGCGGTGATGACGAGTGTCGCGCCACTGTCCACCACGCGGTCCTTGATCGACTCAGCACTGAAACCGCCGAAGACGACATTATGAATGGCACCAATACGAGCACAGGCGAGCATGGCGATGGCTGCCTCGGGGATCATCGGCAAGTAAATGACCACGCGATCTCCCTTCTTTACTTTGTGGCGCTTGAGCACGTTGGCAAAGCGACAGACCTCGCGGTGGAGTTGCTGGTACGTGAGCACGCGCTTCTCACCGGGTTCACCCTCCCAGATCAGCGCGGCCTTGGTTTTGCGCGGGCCGTTGAGGTGGCGGTCCAGACAGTTTTCACTGACATTGAGTTTGCCACCGGTGAACCACTTGGCGTTAGGGCATTTCCAATCGAGCACCTTGGTGAAGGGCTTGGTCCATTGCAGTTCCTTCGCCTCACGCCCGAAGAATTTATCAGGCTGCTTGATCGACTCCTCATACATCCGCTTGTACTGCGCCATGCTGCTGATGCGTGCGTTTTTAGAAAATTCAGCGCTTGGCTTGAAGACCCGGTTCTCGGTCATGTGAGACTTAGTGCTGCTGACGGCGACCTTGGTTTTCGCGGTCTTTGGGGCGGGGGCAGACTTCTTGGCTGCGGGCTTGGCGGCTTTCTTTTGGCTCATGAGGTTCGTGGTGGTAAGGCGACTAAATACGAGAGGAATGCGAAGCTACATGCAGCCGCCTTACTCTGGCAATCACAGAGTCTAATATCTATCTGCTTCGGTGCCGAAAACATAGAGTGTGTTACGAGATGCCGCGAGCGGCGCGCTTGAACTCGATCTCATTGCCACAGGCGGAGATGGCCTCTGCCTCACTGATGTAACCGGACTCGTAGGCGCGGATGATGTTGGTGAGGAAGGTGCAGCAGTTGGGATCATTGCCGCGCTGCATGTAGGTGCGGATGTTGTCCATGTCCTGCTTAGCGATCCATTGCTTCACGGCACCACCGTTTTCGAGATGTTCGACGAGCAGATGCAGGCCGGTGTCGATGCGTGGGATGAGCTTTTGACAGAGGGCACCGATGAGCTGCTGGGAGAGTAAATGCAGGCCCAATCCCGACTGCTCTGGCGGGAAGAGATGGGCGAGGCGATCCACGGCATCGACCACGCTATCACTGTGGATGGAGGCTAGCACGAGATGGCCGGTTTCACTGGCTTGGAGGGTGGTGAGTGCGGTCTCTAAATCACGAATCTCTCCGACCATGATGACGTCGGGTGCCTGACGCATGGCACCGCGCACGCCGCGTGCATAGCTGGCGGTGTCACGCCCGACTTCACGCTGGGTGAACATGCTAGTCTTACTCGGGTAGATGAACTCGACGGGGTCTTCGATGGTGACAATGTGGCGCGCGGTGTTCTCATTCATCCACTGGAGGATGCCGGCCATGGTGGTGCTTTTACCCATGCCAGTGGGGCCGGTGATGAGGATGAGGCCACGGGTCTTCATCGCCCATTTGGTGAGCAGCCACTCGGGCACGCCAAGATTCGCCAACACCGGCAGATCGGTGCGGATACGGCGCATGACGACGCCGAGTCGGCCCAGAGCCTTATGCATGTTCACGCGGTAGCGGGTGTGGCTGGTGGAGACGAGTCCTGAGTCGCGATCCGTTTCGCCTTCGGGAGCGACGCCGCAGGCCTGCCAGAGACCGACCATCTGATTGAGCTGCATGGGTTCATCCCCAAAGAGCATGAGCTGCTCGTTGATCTTCATGCGCGGCAACTCGCCTTCCATGAGAAAAACGTCGCTGGCCTTGTGCTCGTCGGCAGCGTTGAGGATGTCGTCGAGAGTGAGGGGCATGGTGGTGGGGAATCGCTGTCAGCTAACCTATGATCGGGAGCGCTCAGTCGTTTTTTTGCCTGCGCTGCTGCCGCTTTCGATCATCTTCGAGAACTCAGCGAAAAAGTACTTCGCATCGTTTGGTCCGGGGGCGGCTTCGGGGTGATACTGAACGCTGAGCACAGGTGCCTCACGGTGTCTCATGCCTTCCACGGTGCCGTCGTTGAGATTGATGTGCGTGACTTCGACGTTTGAGGGCAGGCTAGCTGGGTCGATGGCGAATCCGTGATTCTGACTGGTGATGCTGACTCGTCCGCTGCGTAGATCTTTGACCGGCTGATTACCACCGCGATGACCAAATTTGAGCTTGAAGGTCTTGCCCCCGTAAGCGTGACCGAGGAGCTGATGACCGAGGCAGATGGCAAAGATCGGCACCTTGCCGATGAGCGCTTTGATTTCCTGATGGATGTAGCCGAGAGCGGCTGGATCACCAGGGCCGTTGGAAAGGAAGACGCCATCAGGATTCTTGGCGAGCACTTGCTCGGCAGTGGTCGTGGCGGGCACGACTTCGATTCGGAAACCATGCTGGCGGAGCCGGCGCAGGATGTTCGTTTTGACGCCGAAATCATAGGCGACGATGTGATGCTTGGTCGGCGGCAGATCGAGGAAGGCACCCAGCGGGCCACCTTCACGATTCTGGCTCGGACTGGGGATTTCCCACTCGCGGCTTTCGGTGTCCTCAGGGTCCCAGAGATAGGCCTTCTTGGTGGTCACCTCTTTGACATAATCACTGCCACTCATCGGTGGGCTTGCCTTCGCCGCTTCGATAGCCTGCTCAACGGTCAGCTCCGTGGTGATGACCGACTGCATGGCTCCGCGTGTGCGCAGATGTTTGGTTAGAGCACGGGTGTCGATCCCCTGGATTCCCTGGATGCCGTGGTCTTTGAGATAGGCGTCGAGTGTCTGAGTGCTGCGCCAATTGCTCGGCACAGTGCAGAGTTCTTCGATAACGAATCCGCGAACGTGCGGCTGTAAGCTTTCAGGGTCGAGACCGTTGATGCCGTAGTTCCCGATCATCGGGTAAGTCATCGCCACGATCTGCCCACGGTAGGAAGGATCAGTGAGGACTTCCTGATAGCCGGTCATGGAAGTGTTAAAACAAGCCTCCCCCATGCAGGTGCCAGGAGCGCCAAAGGATTCGCCTTCAAAATACCGTCCGTCTTCGAGTGCCAGAATTGCTTTCATCAATGTGTAAGGAGTTGGCACCTAGCGCGGCTGTTTGGTGAATGCAAGGGGCGGCATCTGAAGGCTGCCATTGTGTCGGGAAAACACATCAACGTATTGCCTCATCAATAAATCACACCGGAGAGTGGCGTTAGGGTAGGGATCGT
>CAZOVY010000083.1:0-26574 GCA_964583255.1 uncultured Prosthecobacter sp. | reverse complement strand
GGTAGCTGATGTGCGTGCTGCCGTGATCGCTGCTGCTTTGGAAGCTGAACTTGATGCCTTTGGCAAAGGCGTTGTTGAGGAAGCCCGCGGGCTCCCAGCCGCCAATGGCATCGTTCTCAGTTGGGCAGCGTGGGCAGCCTGCGTATTCGTAGTTCTGGCGGGCGCCCTGATACACCTCGACCATCGGTTCGACGACAGGGTCATGATTGCGCCAGTCGGTGCCCATGCTGCCAACGCTGGTGTGGCTGGCGCAGACGCCGTTGAAGAGATGCAGGTATTTGTAAAGCATGAGCGTGTCCTGAGCTGGGGCAAAGACGCGCGCATCACTGATCGGCAGACGTGGCAGCGTGCGTACACCGCGCTGGGCGAAGACACAATTGCGGTGCCCTTCAGGATAACTGACGCTGCGCTCGTAGCTGAACATCGGCGTGAAGGTTCCGGGCAGCATGAACGCATCCGTGGTTTTCTGCGTGAGCCACCAGGTGTATTCGCGGCCATTGCCATTGTCGTGGTCGCCATTGCCGATCCAGTCCATGGCGGCGGCATCCATGCCGTAGCGCCACATGTCTTCGAGCGGACCGTCGCCCGCGCCATCGCCGCTGATCTCAGTGTGGCGGTGGAACTCGCCACGCAGGATGCGCAGCTCTTTGCCAGCGATGGTGGCGCGGTAGTCGCGGATGGCTTCGACCTCGGCGCGCTCAGCCAGTGTGCGGGCGCTGGGCTGTGGATTGTCGGCAGGCGTCACGGTGGCGGGTTTAAGCAAAGCTGGTTGGGCGGGACGCTGAGCCTGGAGACGACTCATGTAGATGTCATTATCAAAAGGATCTTTGCTGGCATCCAACGCTGCATTGCCACCCTTGCCTTTGGGGCTCTTGGCGTTGGTAAATTCGGCATAGCGATCCATGCGGTGATCACTGCTGTGCGCGACAAAGAGCATCTTCGGACCTGTCGCCAGCGCGGGCAGATTGTAGATCAGGTTGTCACTGTGCGGCACGAGAATGGGACCGACCCACTCACCGCCGTCGAGATAGGCGGCGTAGTTCGCCCAGGTGGAGCCGACGGGCCCACGGAAGCTGTTCAGTCGGCTGCGCACGACGATCCAGATTCGCCCCTCAAGATCGCATGCGAGGCGGCCGAGGTTGTTGTAAGTGCCCCAGCCAGTGGTGGCGGCGTGCTCGCCTGGAGCACCTTTGCGCTGAGCTGGCTGCATGAAGGCATCTGGGTTCACGCCATCGGCAAGCTCTGGCACAGCGGGTGGTGGCGGCGTTGATGCATCGGCACCACGAGCCTTGCCTTTCTTGCCCTTGGGTTGCGCGCCGGGCAGAGCGCTGGCGAGGGCACCTTGCGGCTCCATCCATTGACCATCCTTGAGCACCGCGAGCCCGATCTGGCGGTCGCGATACAAGCCGATGCCGTCCTGTCCGTCATACGCGCCCCAGTCCTTGCCCCACGTCGCGCCGCTCTTTTCCCACGCGATCCACAGCGCACCCTCTGGGTCATAAGTCAGGGATGGCCGCGCTTCATAGAGCGGGCTGTTAGCGACGGGTTGTGCCTTGCCATCCGCCGATTGCCAGACCCACACATCGTAGTCGCCTTTATCATAGCAATCCCACGCGATGGCGACGCTTTTAGCACCTGCAGCGATGCTGGGCTGCCAGCAGTTGCCGGTATGTTTTGAGACGGTCTGCGTGTCACTCCAACCCGCCTCGGTTTGATGCTTGGCATGAATGGAAAACAAACCCTCCTTCGCGCCCTGCCAAGTCACCCAAATGTGACCGTTCGCATCTGTCGCAGCGACAGGTGAAACGTCATTTCCGGGCGTCTTGGAGAGGTTCGTGATTTCGCCGAGCTTTCCTTTGGCAAAGGAACGTGTGACGATGTCGAAATTGCCGTCGATCCGCTCGCTCCACACGATCCAGGCGGTGCCCTGACCATCCACGGCGACCGCCGATTTATAAATGTCGCGACCCGGTTCGGTCACGGCGATGCGCTCATTTTTCCAGGCAGCACCTTCGCGCAGTTGCAGCCAGAGTTGATCACCACCAGCAGGCTTGTTGAGGAAAGAAAGGTCGGCGGGTTCGGCGTCCCAGCGCTTGGCACGTTCATCGCGATCAATGCCGGGCGTGAAGCTCTGATACACGAGGTAGCCCGTGCCATCCTTCGCGATGGTCATCGCCGGGAAGTCATCGTCGGTACGCTCCGGCGTCATCTTGCGACCAAGCACGGCGGTGCGCTGCGCGGCCACGCGACCGTCGAAAAGGTCGAGTGGATCACCGTCCTTCACATCGCCGACTTTGAAACTGAAGGCACCCTGCGTCGTGGTCACTTCGACCATCGAGTCCGCCGTCACATCATGCAGACGGACGAAGACGCCATTCTCTTGAATCGGCCCCAGATTCTGCGCGGCACGCTTGGCCATGCCGACTTTCTTCGGGTTGTTGCTGCGGCCTTTCTGGGCTGGCGCAGCGCGTGTGCTGGCAGTCCAGCCAGACTTTCCATCGAGCTTGTCCTTGGCCTCAAACCGCCAGCCCGCGATGTCCTGCACCTCCCCTGGCGTGACTTTGAGACTGCCGTCCCAAACAGTGCCTTCCTTGTCGGTCAGACCGAGTTGGAGGAGAAAACCGGCGTCTTCAGCAAGAGCGAAACCCGACAGGGACAGAATTGCGGAGAGGAGGAAGCGTTTCATGGCGATGGAAGCGTGAGCCGCCGGAAACGCAGAAGCAATGCTCTTCTCTCAGTCCCCTCGCTTCAAGAAAAAGAAGATACCCGCCGAAGGCATCACGCACCCCGTCTTCAGCATTTGCCCCTCCGCTATTGAGACTCGTATCGTGAGATAATGTGTCTGCCCCTCTATCGCCCCTCTATCGTCCCCGATGATTTGAAATACAGTGCTGGCAAACCTTGAAACATCCAGCCCGCCTCATCCTCTGCGCTCTCGCCACCGCAGGCTGACTCTTGGAGTTCAGCAAGTTTTGCGCAATGTACTAAGCCTGAGAAAGAGCCTGACAAAACGATATGGTTGCGGATGATTCACAACGATCTGGAAAACTGAATAAAGCCCATGAGCACAACGCCAACACCAGTCCAACCCCAAAAATCCAAATCTGGCTGCCTTGCGAAAATAGTGATCTCGTTTGGGATTATTTTTGCCGCCGCTTTTCTCCATGCTGTAACGGCGGATCGTTCCAGAGGATCGAGCCAGCCGATGAATCCCCTGATCAGTTTGGTAGCGATTGGCGCCGTTCTCGCCGTTATGGCTTGGAAGCCTCAGCAGCACAAATCAACCAAGGATACTGAAATACAGCCCCTCCGAAAAGATGACGACGAGGGAGACATTTGAGGATTTATACGCGCTCCTCGAAATACCGTCGGATGCGCCGATTGGTGCGATAAAGTCCGCTTTCCACAAGAAAGCACATGTGTGGCACCCTGATCGCAACAGCAGTGTTGATGCTACCGCCATGATGCAGCGACTGTTGGCCGCCTATAAAATACTCGCCGATTCGGAAGCGCGTGAACGATATGATCGCGAATACAGGGTTTGGAAGGCATCGACGACAAAAAAGAATGCGAAGACTCAAGGGGTTCGTTCGGAACAGAGGCATCAGGAAGCTGGAAAAGCGCCTGAGACACATCAATACAAAGACCCCGAGCTAAACAAATGGGTGCGTGCCGCTAAAAGGCAGGCTAGTGAAGAGCTATCTGACTTCCTTGAACAACTGAGGAGTGCAGGCGAGGCTGCTGGAAAAGGGGCGATAACCGGACTGAGGTGGGCCGGAATTTACCTGCTGATCTCGCTTTTTCTCCTCGTTGCTATCAAGGGATGCAAAACCGAACTTTGATTTTCTTTCACAATGAAGACGCCCAAACAATACACGATTCGACGCATTAGCGGACATGTCCTAGCCCAGAGCAACATGTCAGATTTGATTCCTCGTTGGTATGAGGGTCACCAGCCACCGCCATATGCCTATGGGGACAACTCACTGGGCACTGATCATCTGAGCCTTTCGATCCTTCTCGATGCCTTTGGGGATAATGCTCAAGGCTGTGAATATGTGTTCGCCAGCAAGGTTTTATCCAAGGTGACAATTGACGAATGGACAATCTCGGACGGAATGATCCAAGAGTTTTTCGCCTATTTAGCCCAGTCGCACATTGCCTTTTCAGCAAGGGTCGGCATCCTACATGCGGCGGTAGGGAAATATGCAGAATTGCCGGCACGGCCCGTTTGGCTTAGCGAGCCAAATGCAAGTCTCCGCTTAAATCAGATCAGGTGATTGAGCTGTCAGTATTCGAGTCAGTGGCGCGATCCCAGCACCATCAACCTGCGCAGCAGTTACCGACACGCCCCATGAAAGCGGGGACTGCGAGTGATAAACGGACTGACAATGCTCCCGCCCACAGATAACTGCATAAAACCTGTCAATTATCACCTCATCCGTTCAATAATTTCGTTCGTGCGTTTGAATTCGCGCGCCAACCGCTCTGCTTCGGCAATCTGGGAGACAGTCATGTCGCTTGCGAACAACTCCAGATTCTTTCGAGCGCTTGTTAACCCACTGGCACTTGCGAGACTCCACCAAAAATACGCTCGAATGAGATCTTTGGGAACCCACTCACCATTGGCGTAGATCGTACCGAGATTGTTTTGTGCTTTGGCTTCACCTTGTTCAGCCGCCCTGCGGTACCACTCCACAGCCTGGGTGGTGTTTTTGAGAACTCCGATGCCATTGCCAAGAATTACCCCGAGATTGTGTTGCGAAGGAGGCCATCCTTGCTCAGCCGCCTTGGTGAACCACTTTACGGCCTCGACTGTATCTTTGGGGGTGCCGTATCCATTGAGCATCATTACAGCAAGGTTGTGTTGGGCTTGGGTATCATTCTGGTTCGCCGCTTTTCGATACCACTCCACAGCCTTCGCTTCGTTCTTGGCGACGCCGTTACCCTCTGCATAAGCGACTCCGAGGTTGAATTGTCCTTGGGCATGACCTTGGTCAGCCGCTTTGCGGTACCACTCCACTGCCATGTTGGCATCTTTAGAAATACCGTTACCTGTTGCGTACCTTATTCCGAGATTGGCCTGCGCTTCGACATGCCCTTGTTTCGCCGCTTTGGACCACCACAGCACCGTCTTGGCGTCATCCTTGGGAATCCCGTCGCCTATCGCGTAAATCCTACCAAGATTCCATTCCGCTTCAATATTCCCCTGTTCAGCAGCTCTTGTCCACCACTCCACAGCCTTAGCAGTGTCTTTGGGAACCCCGTCACCCACGGCGTATCTTCGTCCAAGAATATTTTGAGCTTGGGCGTCACCCTCTGCAGCTGCTTTGTGAACATCCTTCTTTGTGTTGGCGGCAGCATTTGGAATGCCGTCGCCTTGCGCCAGTGCCTCTAACGAAATAATCGACAACAGGCCAGCTAGCGCGGCGAAAAGTTTCATGGGAATAGATTTCCAGATGTGAACGTAAAACGGGGGATCGTATTTCATCTTGAATATAGAGAATAGCACACGCAGCCCGCTTCTCACGCCGAGAGCGACGACATCGTCGTTGAACCCAGGGCATACGCATGGAAATCATCAAAACGGGAAGCGACAACCTCGGCTCTGAAGTTTTCGCTCAGGGCGGCGCGTTCGGGATAAAGTGTCTGTCCCCTCTATCGAGGTTTCGCGTCGTTCTCCATCGGCCTTTGTTCCGGTTGAAGCCGGAACTCCGAACGAGAACTCACTTACGCAGGTAGATCAGCAGCCGGTCATGCACGAGGAGGGCGAGGTCGAGTTTGCCGTCTTGGTTGAGATCCATGGCGGCGTAGTCGTGGGGTTCGTTTTCGAGGCCGCTTTTGCCACGGAAGTGCGGGTCGGTTTCAAAGATGCGGAAGTACATGGCGCTGTTCCATGTGGGCGGGGTTTTGTCGCCGGGCTGGAAGAATTCGAGGACGCGGCTCTTGGCAAAATCGACGAGAGTGAGATCATCGGTAGGCAGACCGGAGAAGGCGGCGGGGATGAGATCGGAGGGCTGGGTGTCTTTCAGTTCGCTGTCGAAAGAGACGACGGTGTCGAGCTTCATGGAGGAGCCGGACAGCGGGGTGATTTCGAAACTGGTTTTGCCGATCATGAGCAAGCGATCTCCGAGAAGATGGCATTCGTCAGCAGCGAGTGATGACAAGGCGTGCGTGTGAGCAGCGCGGAAGACGCCATCCGTGCCAGCGGTCATTTCATGGAGCTTCTGCTGGCTGCTGTCGGCGAGCAGGACTTGTAGCTTGCCTTCTTTTTGGCTGACGAGAACGGCGCTGAGCTGGGAGCCGGAATCAGGCGCATTGAACTGCTCGACGGTGACGGCTTTGGCATCGGCTCCGACACGGAAGGCGCGGGCGAGTTGGTCTTTGGCGATGATGATCTCGGCTTTGCCATCGCCATTCAAATCGGCGCTGGTGAGGGCGATGGGCATGAGCTTGTTGACGAGCGTGTCCGGCAGTCCTTCGACGCGCTTGAAGGGTGCTTTGGCATCCGTCTGACTGAGCAGGATCTGCATCGGAGCGAGTGAGGCGAAGAGCGCGAGATCGCCGCGTCCGTCCTGATTGGCGTCGATGATGCGAAGAGCGTTGGGCTTGCTTGGCGAGCTTGGGAGTTCCTGGCTCGTCGGTTTGAATTTTTTGTCGGCAGAGGTCCAGGCCAGCGTGAGCAGAGACACTTTGCTCTTGGCTTCGGTGAGGCAGAGAATGCTGGCGGATTTGTCGCCGGTCACGGAACCGGTGGTGAGCGTGAGAAGCGTGTCGGTGCTCTGATGAATCACTTCTGGATATACCAGACGATCCTTCTGCCAGCGGGCGATGCCGACGGATTTCTCGCCAGGGCTGAGCACGATGAGTTCGCGCTTTGAGTCGCCATCGACATCGGCGATAGCAAGTGACTCGATGCCGCTGAGCGCGGGGAACTCGCGGCCTTCACGGAAGGAGCCGCCTTTGACGCCGGCGAAGAACCAGAGGCGCGCGTTCTTGGCTTCAGTCAAAACCACGTCGTCGATGTCGTCGCCATTCAGATCGCCATAAGCGACAGCGCCGCCTTTGGCATCACTTGCAGGCATGGCGTAGCGGATGCTGGCAGCGTGATCGGCATTCGGCTCGGCTTCAGCGGTGGCGAGTTTGGCGACTTCGACCATGCTCGTGGCGCTGTGAATCCAGGCGAGGCCGGTTTCTTTTCCCAGCTTCACGGGATGCACCCAGCAGCGGCTTTTGGGCATTTCGAGACGCCATTCTTCACCAAAGGAACCATCACGTTGAAGTCGCACCATAAGGGCGTCTGCCTCTGGCGCGGTGTAGAAGAGATCGGGCTTGCCGTCGTTGTTCAGATCACCGCTGCGCAGGCCGCCGCAGCCAGCTTCGCCGAGCACGTAGCTTTTCGGCTCGGCCCAACCTTCTTTGCTTTGCAGCCATATCATGAGGCGCGTTTTCGTCAGCAGTGAGAGATCGGCACGGCCATCACCATTGAGATCGGCGGCGCTGAGGACTTCCGTGTCGTCAGCGGTGGAGTCGAGCACGAACTCCTGCTTCTGAATCCAGTCGCCCGGCTTCACGCCTTGGGTGCGCAGGACGAGTTTCTCTTCATCGCTGATGTAGGCGATGTCGGGGCGTTTGTCGCCATTCCAGTCGCCGACGGCGAGCGCGTAGGCGGTGTGGCCGATGACGAGCGGCTGCTTATCAAAGCGCGAGACTTCCAGGATCGGATTCCAGCGGTCCGTGCGTGAGCTGCGCTCGGGTTCGCCGGGTCGTTTTCCATCTTTGCGCTGAAGCAGAAACTCAATGCGCGCGCGGTCTTGATTGATAAGCACGATGTCCGTGAGCCCGTCACCATTGAAATCAGCGGAGCGCGGACAGGCCGTGTTCCAGTCGAGCTTCACCACCTCCGGGCCATCGAAGTAGAGACTGGCGGCGGAGAGAGCGGACGTGGTGGCAAAGAGGGCGAGGGCTAGCGAGCGCATGGGGAAAAGTGGTCCGCACAGTCCTCTGTGCGGTCTGGAGTCTTGGGCCTGCGTTCCGCACAGAGGACTGTGCGGGCCACTTTACTCGACCGGCTTCGAAAGAGCGCGGATGTGGATCGAGGTGGGATTGGAATAGGTGCCGCTGATGGTGCTGCCGAAGTACTTCTTGAACATGTCGGCTGAGGGCGTGGCCTTGGGATCAAACCAGGTGCCACTAGCGACAGCGCTGATCGATTCTTCACTGTCTGTCTTGGGGCCTTTGCCCGGACCTTTCTTGCTTTTGGTCGCTGACTTCTTTGGGCCACCGGTTTGTTTTTGCACCGTGGTCAGGGCTTCGATGACCATTTCGATCTGCTTGCTGGCATCGGAGACGCCGAGTCCGACATAGTTTTTGGGTAACATGCCGATGAGTTCCTGCGTGCGTGGCGCATCCCAGATGCTCGGGCCACTCGGTTCCTTCATTCGAGCGAGCATTTTTTTCAGCAGCTCCTGCTTGCCGATGCTGAAGAGAAGATAGTTATCCGTGACGCAATAAGCGATCTCCTGCGTCTTGCCACCAGCAGCAGCGCCAGTCATCGAGGCTTTGAAAGTACTGATCTTCTGACCGAGATACTCGGACTCTTCAAAGGCACCAAAGCCCTGACCAACAAAGCGTTTCAATCCATCAAGCGCACCGACGAGACGCGGGCGATCTTTGATCTTGAGGCCGATCACTTGGCTAGGCTCCAGCGCCGTGCCATCCTCTGCTTGTATGTATTCATCAGCGAGACTGGCGAGGAGGTCTTCTTTGATTTTAAAGCCTATCTGCTGCTCCATTTGACCGACCTGCATGGTGGCCATCATGGCGAGGGGGCCGAGCTTGCCGACCATGCCCAGAAGTCCATCCCAAACCTGGCTCAAACTCTGACGCATCACCTGAGCGCCAAGAACATCTGCTGGGATAAAGCTAGGCAAGGACACCTCAGTGCTGCTGCCGTGGAAGAGGCTGAGGATGCCGCTGACCTTGTCAGGATGCAGGATGGCCATGTCCAATCGTGACTGCGTGTCGGACAAATCCATCATGAAGCCGATGGACTGCAATTCACTGACGCCTAGCGCCCCGAAGATCATGCCAGGGTCCATCGGCATGGCGCTTTTGCCGTTCTTCATGCTATCGACGAGAGCGCCTTGCATCCACTTCATGAGGGTTTCACCATTGAGATAAACGGTGAGGTCGGCATTGCCTTCGCTGAGCTGGGAGAGGCGGCTGAGGTGGCTCGTGACCGCTTCCGATGTTTCGCTGGTGCCGCTTTTCAGCGCGGCGACGAAGTGCTCGACCAAGGCAGGCCGATCACCCATGACCATGACACCATCGACAAACGCATGGGCCTGCTTCCAGGGCGCATCCGCTGCCTCGGACTCAGCAAGGATCTGCAACGGTACGCCGGCGACATCCTTGGTGATCTTCTTGAGGGCACTGTTTTTCTCAATGTCTTCATCCTCGTCTTTTTTGAGTAGCTCTTCGATTTTAGCCTGCTGGTCACCCACTTCGACAAGCATGACAAAGGGCGCACCCTTCGCACTAAAGTCAGCCACAGAATCTCCGGCGAACGTGACCAAGACGGAACCCTGAATGCGCTTCAAAAAATCCTCCATGCTTTCGCCGGTCTCTTCTTTGAACTGCTTGTCCAAAGCATACTGCCCGTCGACACGAGAGGGCGCTGTCCATTTCAAGAACTCTTCATCCTTCATCATCTTGCCGAGGCCGCCCTTCTCCCAATCCGCAAGCAGCTCAGGCGCGCTCTTGATGGCGATCAGGCCGACCGTGTTCTTTGGCAAAAGTTTGTACCAAGCGTCCAGCTTATCAGCGTGGGCAGGCAGCGCCAGCAGGGCCAGTGCGGTGAGAGTTGAGAGGGCAAATTTTTTCATGCGTGGGATGGATCAGGGGGCTTGGGGAGATTCAGGTTTTATTTCCGGCGCGGGCGGCGGCAGGTAGCGGAAGCCGGCGTTCGGATTACGCGGATCGAAAGCGAAGGCGTCGCGATTTTTGAGGAAGGGTTTGAAGACGTTGGAGGGGATAGAGAAGCCGAGGCCCTCCACACCGACACCGGCCATCTTCATGTTGTTCACGCCGACAACTTCACCGCGTGCATTGAAGAGCGGTCCGCCGGAGTTACCGGGATTGATCTGCGTGGTGCTTTGAATGCACCAAGTGCCGCGCGTTTCCCGTGCTTTCACACTGACGATGCCCTGAGACACCGTGCGCTCCAAGCCCAGCGGACTGCCGATGGCGAAGACCTGCTGGCCCTGCGTGAGTGCATCGGAGTCGCCCATCGGCACAAAAGGCAACGTGTCCGCCGCCGGATCATCAATCTGCAAAATCGCCAGATCGAGGAAGCCGTTCATGGCGATGATTTTGACTTTGGTGAAGGCCTGCTTTTCCAAACCGCCGGGTCTTTTGCGATACACGACGACGGTGATCTCGCGCTCGCCAGCGATGACGTGCTGGTTTGTCATCACATAGCCGAGCTTGTTGATGATGAAGCCAGAGCCCAGGCCTGACGCCGTCTGGATCTGCACCACAGACTCTGCCACACGATCGACATTCTTTTCCACCGTCAGTGGCTCACGCCCAGGCTCCACATAGTAGATGTCCTCGCCCCTAGCGATAGCGGCGGTCGAGGCTGCGACTTGGGTCGCAAGTTTCTCAAGCGTAGCGATTTCAGCGCGCGGCACGTTCAACACGGTGAAGCCGAGATCGAGCAACACGGCGTCTTCACGCTCACGCAACAGTTGCCCCTGCATCTCTGTGCCATTTTTCAAAACGACGCGCATCGCGTCTGCCGCGTTGACGGTGGTGATGCACGCCATGAGCGCGATCATCCTGATGCTAGTGTCGAATTTCATCACAAGCGCGAACGCTAGCAGCGTCCAACCTTGTGACGAGGATTTTCCCAACAGTCGCTGAGAAAAATGAGACGCTTCACCCGCCTAGATACTCGCCAGCGACCACTTCTTCCTCACCGTCATCTTTGTGAATGGCATCAGCGATGACACGATTGGTGACGTCTTCGAGGTAGGTTTTCAGCACCTCACTGAGTTCTAGAAACTCGGGCCACAGGGTCTCATTCACAAAGCTACGCGGAACACGCACCATGACCGTGTTCCGCCGCTGACGTGCGTAACGATAGGGCTTCAACTCATAGCGACGAAGCAAGGCAAGAAAGAGCTTTTTCGCCCAGCCGTCCATGAGCGTGAAACGGAACTCGATGGGCTTGTCCACCTTGGCCACATCACCCAGCCGCTGGCGGATGCGGCCCATGGCCTCGGCGGCGGCCTCCTTTTCCCCAGCGGTGGCAGCACCTGCGTACAGCCGCTCGATTTTTCGAAGCTTTTCCAGGAGATCGGTTTCTTTCATGTGGAGATGGGATGGCGAGTACTCGGGAAGGCCGCACGCTTTTTTTGTGCTGACATCCACGCTGGAAACATCGTCTGATCTCTGTCTGATTCGGCGCTCATGCCCCTTTCCCCCGCTGAACCTGTTTCACTCAACGATCTGCCTGTGCTGCCGCCGCGAAATCGGCTGTCGCTGACGCTGACGCTGCTGGTGCAGTCATTGAATGCCTTCAATGACAACTTCGTGAAGATGCTGCTGATCGCCTTTGCCGGAGCGGTGGCGCATGGGACGGATCTGGGGGACTCGATGCAGGTGTACCTCGGGGCGATTTTTTCGGTGCCCTACATCCTCTTTGCTCCGCTGGCTGGCTGGCTGAGCGACCGCTACTCAAAGCAGCGCGTGATCGTGTGGATGCAGTTTACCCAGGTGGCCGTGTTTGGCTGCTTCGTCGCCGCGCTGTGGCTGCATCAGACGACTTTGACGCTGTGGCTGAGTCTTCTAGCGTTCTTTTTGTTAGCCACACAAGCGGCTTTTTTCAGTCCGGCTAAGATGGGAATCATTAAAGAACTCGTCGGCGGGCGGAGGCTCGGCTCGGCCAATGGAGCGCTACAGATGACGATGTTTCTGGGCATCCTGAGCGGCATGTGGGCGGGCGGGACGTGGTTCGGTGCGCGACTGGCGGAATCGAATGACCCGTGGGCGGCGGTGTGGGTGCCGATGCTGATCGTCACGGTGCTAGCGCTCCTGCAAATCGTGGGCGCGCTGATGATCCAGCGCACACCGGAGCATGAGTCGGTGGTGTTTCATCGCGGTGTACTCGGGGAGCATTTCACGCATTTGAATCTCGTGTTTGGAAACCGGCCCATCAAGCTGGCGGCGATCGGTGTGAGCTACTTCTGGTTCATGTCGAATGCGGTGGGTTCCATCTTGGTGACGCTGAGTCATGAGCGTCATGTCGGCGATGCAGCAGCCGCTTCCAAAGATCTCTCACTGATGGCGGCCATGCTCGGCGTGGGCGTGATCCTGGGCAGCGGTATTTCATCCCTCGTCTCACGGCGCAAGGTCGAGTTGGGCATCGTGCCCATTGCAGGGATCGGTCTAGCTTTGGCCACGCTCATGGCTGGGCTGGCACCGAGTGTGGGGCCTCAGGTATTCTTCGCCATGATCGGCATCGGACTAGCGGGCGGGGCTTTCATGACACCGCTGTATGCTTTTGTACAAAGCCGCTGCCCTCCTGACGAACTCGCGCGTGTGCTCGCGGCGATGAATTTGATGGACTGCATCGCCTCCATCGTGGCGAACATCGTGGTGGTGAAAGTGATGCTGCTTTTGCATGTGTCTGCCTCCTGGCAGCTCATCGTGCTAGCCCCACTGGCCATCATCGCCGCGATCTACATGACGCGGTTACTGAGTCAGGATTTCCTGCGCTTCCTGCTGCTGACGATTGTGCGCATGGCCTACCATGTGAAGGCCGTGAATCCGCAGCATGTGCCGGAGACTGGCGGTGTTCTTTTGCTGCCAAATCATGTGAGCTATGTCGATGCCGTCGTGCTCGGCGCAGCCACCGTGCGTAAGCTGCGCTTCGTGATGTGGGACGTGCTTTATAATGTGAAATGGCTGACCTGGTTCCTGCGCATCGTCGGCACTGTGCCGATCTCCCAAACGCGAGCTAAAGACGCGATCCGCAGTGTCGCTGGAGCGCTGAAGGAAGGCCAAATCGTCGGTCTTTTCCCTGAGGGTGAAATCACTCGCCACGGCATGTTCAATGAGCTGCGCAAGGGTTACGAACTCATGGCCCGTCAGGGTGACGCACTGGTACTGCCGGTTTATTTAGAAGGCATTTACGGCTCCATCTTTTCCTTTGAAGGCGGCACCTTTTTCAAGAAATGGCCGAAGTCCCTGCGCTATCCCGTGACCGTTCATTATGGCAAGCCGATGCCAGCGCGTGAAGCGACTGCTGCCGCTGTTCGTGGCCAGTGGCTCGACCTCAGTGCGCAGGCTCTCGCTGCCCGTGCTGCCGCGACTCCACCCATGCCCGGCATCAGCCCGCAGGCAATGGCCAATGCTCTGCGTCTGCTGGAAGTCGAGTGGGCTAGATCTGGCGACACGCTGCTCTGCCTTGCACCCGCTGGGAGCGCGATCCATCAAACGCTGACCGCTTATGCCAAGCTCAAACCCCAGGTCCATCTCGTCGCCTCAATAGACACGGTTCAAGCCTGTGCCAAAGCCAGCGTCATCGCAGTCGGTAGTGCGGCAGACATGTATAAAGTCACCGCCATTCCTGATTGGGAGCGCGTGGGCCGTCTTGTCATGTGTTGGGATGCGGCCACCGTGCCGGCACCTGAATCGCCAGACGTGTATCGCGGCCTGCTCGATGTAAAGACGGGCGATCTCATCTCCATCTGCGTGCCGAATCCTCCGATGCCTGTTGGAGAGGAAGGAAACCAACTGGGCCGCCGCGCCGAATCACTCGGACGCCTACTCCCCGGCGCGGCAAGTCAGGCCAAGCTTGATGAATACCTCACCGCCTCGAGTCTCACCACGACGGATGATGGTTTCCTGATGCTCAAAGGAGAAGTGCTCGCCTAGAATGTTACGCCTTCACTGTTATTTGGGCTGACAAGATCGGCGTCTTGTGAAGAATCGAAGTTCGCATGAAACGCCTCTCATTTCTCGCCCTCGCTCTCTTATCTCCACTTCTGGTGAGTGCGGATCGCACGCCAGAAGTCCCCAGTAGGATTGGCACCACGGAACATTTTCGGCTGTTGCTGTTGGCCACCAGGTGGTCGTGGCGCAATGTGAGTTCAGGAGTGCCGGACCGGGAATGTGTCTTCATGGATGATGGCACTTTTCGGCATCCGCACTTTGTAGCAAAGTTTAAGATCAAAGACATGCATGTCGTGGAACTCACACGCAAAGGTGGCAAAGCTGTGCTGACCTTCAACGACTCGTACACCAGCTTCGAGGCCATTGATTTCAACAAGATTAGAATCACCGGCAGCCGCCTCTAGAATCTGTCCATTGCGTTCCTCCCATGCCCCAGCCTGCCCGCCGCCTCGAAGTTTTCACTGAGTCCGTCATTCGCGAAATGACGCGCCTTTCGAACCGTCACGGTTCGATCAATCTGGCGCAGGGGTTTCCTGATTTTGATCCGCCCTTGGCGCTGATCGATGCGCTTGCTGTCGCCATTCGTGGACCGTTTCATCAATACGCAGTGACCTGGGGTGCGCCGCGTTTCCGGCAAGCGTTGGCCAAGAAGCATCAGCACTTCAGCGGGCTGGAGATTGATCCTGATCGGCATCTGGTGGTCACCTGCGGTAGCACTGAGGCGATGATGGTGTCGATGATGACCGCCTGTGATCCTGGGGACAAGGTGATCGTCTTCTCACCCTTCTACGAGAACTACGCGGCGGATGCGATTTTGACAGGCGCTATTCCCGTTCATGTGCCGCAGCACGCACCTGACTTCAGCTTTGATCGCGATGAACTGCGCCGCGCTTTTGCGGCTGGAGCCAAGGCGATCGTGATCTGCAATCCGGCGAATCCGAGCGGCAAGGTCTTTACGCGCGAGGAACTGCTTTTCATCGCTGGGCTAGCGGAGGAGTTTGATGCGTTTGTGCTGATGGACGAAGTGTATGAGCACATTGTCTATGCGCCGCATCAGCACACCTACTTCGCCACGCTGCCGGGCATGTGGGAGCGGACGCTGAGCTGCGGCTCGCTCTCTAAAACGTACTCGATCACGGGCTGGCGGCTCGGTCATGTGATCGCGCCAGAGCATTTGATTTCACGGGCACGCAAGGTGCATGACTTTCTCACCGTCGGAGCCGCCGCGCCTTTGCAGGAGGCTGCGGTCACCGCGCTGGAGTTTCCCGACAGTTACTACACGGGTCTTCAGCGTCTCTATGACCGGAAGCGTGATGTCTTCTTCGACTACCTGCGCCAGACTGGCCTGCCATTCACCGAGCCGCAGGGTGCCTACTACACGCTGCTGGACATCTCATCTCTAGGCTTCAAAACCGACACCGAAGCAGCCGAGTGGATGACCCGTGAAATCGGCATCACGGGCGTGCCCGGCAGTAGCTTTTTCCGCGAGCCCGAGCACCGCTACATCCGCTTTCACTTTGCCAAAAAAGAAGAGACGCTGCACGCGGCAGGAGAGAAGCTGGTGGCGGGCTTGAAGCGCGGACGCTGAAAGGAAAGCACATCTCAGCGAAAAACATGTTTGCGGCATGGCTCCGCGCTCGTTTATAAGCGGCCATGCACGATCCTCGCATTGACCAACTCGCCACGCAGCTTGTCCGTTACTCCACCCAAGTGAAGAAGGGGGATTTTGTTTGGATCGATTGTTATGATGTGCCCGGCTATGTCGCCCAGGCTTTGATTCGTGCGGTGGTGGCCGCCAAAGCGCGACCTTTTGTGCAGCTGCATGACACCACAGTGACTCGTGAACTGATGCTGCATGGGGACGTGGAGCAGTACACTCTCATGGGCGAATATCAGCTCGAGCTGATGAAGAAGATGGACTGCTACCTGGCCATTCGAGGCAGTAACAACATCACCGAAAACAGTGACGTTCCCGCTGAGAAAATGAAGATGGTCATGGCGAAACTGCGCCCGCTGCAAAATGAGCGAGTGAACAACACACGCTGGTGCGTGCTACGCTGGCCGACATCTGCGATGGCACAACAGGCGGGCATGAGCACGCAGGCGTTTGAGGATTTCTATTTCAAGGTCTGCCTGCTCGATTACGCAGCTCTCATCCCTGCGATGAATGTGCTCAAGAAGCTGATGGATAAGGCGAAAGACGTTCACATCAAAGGCCCCGGCACGGATCTGCGCTTCAGCCTCAAAGGCCTCAAAGCCGTCGTCTGTGGCGGGCGGCACAACATCCCCGATGGCGAAGTCTTCAGCGCGCCAGTGAAGGACAGCGTGGAAGGTGTCATTAGCTACAATGCGCCGACCATTTACCAGGGCATCGCCTTCGACTCGGTGAAGCTGGAATTTTCCAAAGGTAAGATCGTGAAGGCCACGGCCAACAACACAGAAGCCATCAATAAGATTTTCGACAGTGACGAGGGTGCCCGCTTCATCGGCGAGTTCGCCATCGGCTTTAACCGCGAGATCAAGGAGCCGATGCGCGACATTCTCTTTGATGAAAAGATCGGGGGCAGCTTCCACTTCACTCCGGGGCAGGCTTATGAAGGCGTGGCGGACAACGGCAATCGTAGCCAGGTCCATTGGGATCTCGTCAATATCCAACGCCCTGACTATGGCGGAGGGGAGATCTGGTTCGATGGCGTGCTGATCCGCAAGGATGGCAAATTTCTGCTGCCTGAACTCAAGCCGCTGAACTAAACCCACATGTTGAATGGGATTTTAAAACCTTGGCATCAGCGCATCGCATCCGTCGCGCTCGTTGGCCTGCTCCCATCACTTGCTATGGCTGACAATCTCCGCATCGGCATCATCGGTCTGGATTCCTCCCACTCCGAGCAGTTCACGCTACGGCTGAATGACCCGGCCAATCCAAACCACATCCCTGGAGCACGAGTAGTGGCGGCTTTTGCTGGCGGCAGTCCCGATCTACCGGAAAGCGCCACTCGGGTGGCAGGCTTCACGGCGATTCTGCGGGATAAATATGGGGTGAAGATTATGGCCTCCATCCCAGAGGTCTGTACCGCCGTTGATGCAGTCATGATCTTGAGCGTGGATGGCCGCCCCCATTTGGATCAAGCGAAGGACGTCATCGCTTCCGGCAAGCCATTCTTTCTCGACAAACCGGTTGCGGCCAGCCTGAAGGACGCGGTCGAGATCTTCAAACTCGCTGAAGGGGCAAAAGTGCCCTTTTTCAGCTCCTCTGCCACACGCTGGTGGCCGGGTGTTGTCGAAGTAGCGACCTCAGACAAACTCCCTGCCCGCTCGGCCCTTGTCTATGGTCCTGCTCCCGAGCTACCCTTCCATCCCGACCTATTCTTTTATGGCATTCATTCCGTCGAGGCACTCTTCACCGTCATGGGGTCCGGCTGCCAAAGCGTCGAGCGCACATCCGTTCCTGACACCTCGGTGGTGACGGGCATCTGGGAAGGCGGACGACTTGGCACCGTCCATGCCCTGCACACGCTGCCGATGGGTTCCACCGATTATAAGCTGATCCGCTTTGGTCAGGAGGCGATCACCGAGCAAAAGAACCAAGGCGACTACACCCCACTGCTGCGTGAAATCGTGAAGTTCTTCCAGACCAAACAGGCTCCGGTCACAGCCAAGCAGACGCTGGAGATTTACGCTTTCATGGAAGCAGCACAGGAGAGTAAAAAGCAGTCGGGGAAGCTGATCCTACTGCGTGATGTGCTGTCAAAAGCTGGTGCACCAGAGGCTTGGCTGCCGGTCGTGACTCCGCCTGCACCCAAAGAGGTGAAGAGCGAGAAGGCGAAGAAGTTAGACAAATAATTGAGACAAAAGTTTGACAAAGATGGCTAACCACCGTTGTTCTGTCTCAGTTAGGAATTGGTTTTGTATAACTTTAACGTCCCCATCGCCATGACTCAGATTGAAACCGTGATTGATAGCCAAGTGGAAGAAGACACCCGCCTGATGCAGCGCATCGCGGAGAGAGATTCGGCCGCTTACCAGACTTTTTACAAGAAGTACTCGGGGCTGATCTTTGCCTCCATCTCCAATGTCTTGAATGACCACCACGACACGGAGGACGTGATGCAGGAGGTGCTCGTTCAACTCTGGAACAAGGCCCACCTCTATGAGCCGCGTAAAGGCAAGCCGCTCACCTGGCTGACCACGATGGCCCGCAATCGCGCCATCGACCGCATCCGCTCCAAACAGCGCCGGTCACGTCTGAATGGCGACTTTGAAGTGGAGAACAAAAACGTGCAGCCTGAGTTCGATGAATCGGCCCACGACATTCTTGAAAGCAAAGAGCGGGACGGGATCGTCATGCGTGCCGTTGAGAAGCTCAATCCCGATCAAAGAGAGGCCATTCAACTCGCTTACTTCAGCGGTCTCACTCAAGCCGAAGTGGCCGAGCGTCTGCGCGAGCCACTGGGCACGGTGAAAGCTCGTATCCGCCGTGGCGTGAACCGTTTAGAGACACTGATCAAGCCCCGTCTGGCCTGAGATCGCTGAACTGATTAGCGTGTGACAAGCGTTTACTCGTCATGCGAATCGGAATCACCGGAGCCAGCGGGATGATTGGGCAAGGCCTGAGTGCTTTGGCCATGAGTTCTGGGCATGAAATCATTGGTTATTCCCGTCGGTCATCGGCTCAAGTGCCTTTGGTCACGAAGTCTCTGGTTTCATCTGCCACCAATGTGCTGCCTGAAACTAAGCTCGACGCACTCGTACATCTAGCTGGAGAAAATTTGTTTGGCCTGTGGACCACCAAGAAGCGCGAAAGCATCTGGCATAGTCGTGTGGACCTCACCAAGCAGATCGTCACACAGCTCAAAACTTGGACAGCGGAGAATCGTCCACGAGTTTTGCTATGTGCTTCCGGCATTGGATTCTATGGCAGCCGAGGTGATGCGATCTTGGAAGAGAACAGCAACCAAGGCAGCGGCTTCCTCGCCGATCTTTGCCGTGACTGGGAAGCTGCCGCGCGTGAGGCAGCGAAGATGGGCATCCGAGTCGTGCATCTGCGAACTGGTGTCGTGCTCGGAGAAAATGGCGGTGCGTTTCCGAAGATGCGCACGGCTTTCAAGCTCGGAGCTGGTGGGCGTTTCGGCTCGGGGAAGCAATGGATGTCATGGATTCATGAGCAAGATCAGGCGGCGCTCATGCTTTGGGCATTGGAAAACGAAGCCGTCGTCGGGCCACTGAACCTGTGCTCGCCGCAGCCTGTGACGAATGCAGATTTCACGCGCTTGCTTTCCGCCCATCTGCACCGGCCTGCCTTCATGCATGTGCCAGCTTTTGCTCTGCGGCTACTGATGCCAGGCATGGCTGATGAGATGCTACTCGGCAGCCAGCGAGCCTTTCCTCGCGTCGCCACCGATTTAGGTTACAAGTTCGCCTATCCAAATCTCAGCGACGCTTTTGCGGTGTTGAGCTGAGGCTGAAGTTTGCGATTGTTTGCAATGGTTGGCGATTGTTTGCTATTGATCGCAAGCCACTGCCAACAGCGCGCAGCGCAAACTACCGCCAACCACTGCAAACTCTCCCACCATGGCCGCACTCCAAACCACCATCGCCGTCATTTACGATTATGATCAGACGCTGAGTCCGACCTACATGCAGGACGAGACACTCTTCCCGCACTTCGGCATTAACCCCACGGAGTTCTGGAAACGCAGCCGCGAGTTGGTAGATCAAGAAGGCTATGATGGCGAGCTGGCCTACCTCAAATGCATGCTCGACTACCTCAGCATGGACCGCCCCACCAATGATGAACTGCGCGAACTCGGAGCCAAGCTCCGCTATTACAAAGGCGTGCCCGACGTGTTCCAAGAACTCCATGGCGTGCTCAGCAGTCAGCACAAACTGCTCGGTATCAAGATCGAGCATTACATCGTTTCTTCCGGCCTGAAAATTTTGCTTGATGGCAGTTCGCTGGCTCCTTTTGTGAAGCGCATTTTTGGCTGTGAGTTCGGCCAGGACAAAGATGGGCGTATCAGCTTCCCCAAGCGTGTCATCAGTCACACGACCAAAACGCAGTACCTTTTCCGCATCAACAAAGGCATGCTCGAACCGCATGAGGATGTAAACGATCACATGGACCCCGACCTGCGTCCGATCCCGTTTCAAAACATGATCTACATCGGCGATGGCCCCACCGATGTCCCATGCTTCACGCTCATGAAACGCTATGGCGGACATGCCATCGCCGTTTACAACTCGGACGAAACGAACCGCTCCAGCTTCCGCAAATGCTACCAGCTCAGTGCGCTCGCAGATCGAGTGAAGCATATCGCGCCAGCGGACTATCGCGCTGGCAGTCACCTGCGTTTACTGCTTGAGGAAATGGTCCTCGACATCGCCGACGGCATCGTCCGCCGGAAGAAGCTAGAGATCGAAGAAGGCACCGTCTCAGCGCCGCACTTTTGATCTCAGTTCGCTAGTGCTTCTTCACGCTGCTGCTTGAACTTGCACTGACCGGTGCGGGCAAATTCGTCACACTTGGCTTGGATGCGCATGGACTTCATTAGGGGCTGGAAGCCGAGGCGGCGCGTGATGCAGTCATGTAGCAGCGCGGCGTGGTCATCTTCAAACTCGACCACGCGGTCGCAGTCTTGGCAGATGAGGTGGTTGTGCTGCGGCTTATCCAGGAAGTTTGGGTCGTAGAAAGTCTGGTCACGGCCCAGATCCACCTCACGCAGGAGGTCACAGTCCACGAGTAACTGAAGCGTACGGTAGATCGTGGCGCGGGAGATCGTGCGGTCCAGCTTGCGAGTTTTTTCCAGAAGCTCGTCGGCATTAAAATGATCGTCCGTGGCGAAGGCCGCCTCGACAATGACATCGCGCTGCTTGGTGCGGCGCAGGCCTGAGCTGGCGAGGTGTGCTTCTAGACGATCTTTGACTCGTTGATCCATGTTGAGACTAGCTAGCGCTAGTTGAGACTGGGCGCAAGAAAGGATGTGTGATGCGCAGTCACGGCGCGGGCTTTGAGCCTGACCGCCACGGGCTTTATGCCTGACCGCCAAAGTAGTGACCGAGCGCTTCCATCATGCCTTCACTCGCGGGCTTGGTAGCGACAAAGCCGCCGTACTTGAGCACATGCGCTTTGATCGGCGGCAAGCCATTTCCTGGCGTGGCAATCATACGCGCATGGCGCGGATCGAGCATGGACAAGTCATTGTGATTATCCCCCGCCGCGAAACAGCGTGCGGCATCGAGACCGAGCAGGCGCGCCAGCTCGCTGAGCGCGGTGCCTTTGCTGTAACCACTGTGGGAAAAGCGCAGGTAGATGCTGTTTCGCTGATAGCCGATGTCTGGAAACTGGGAAGCATGGGTGTCGATAAAGGTCGCGATCATGTCCATCTCCTCCTCAGTCGTACTGACGATGCCCAGCTCACCTGCATCGCCTTCCAGAAAGCTCGCATTGGTCTGCGATTTCACCATTTCACGGATCGCGTTGAGAGAGGCTTGGTGGTCTTTGACAAAGCGATCGTGCGCTTTGCGTGCCTGCCGATTCCAGCGGCCGTAGTCAGTCCATTTGCTGAAGAGACCGGGCTTATAAATATCGCACTCCTGAGCGATGATGAAATCCGGTTCCATGTAGATGCCGTGCTGGGCCAGGCCTTGCAGCGTCTGCGCCAAACTGCGCCCGGTATTGATCACCCAAGCCGCACCTTGACCACGCAGCTGCTGGATCATCTGCCCGAGTGTGGGATGAAAGACTGGATCGCTGTCTGGATGAATCAGAGTGCCATCGAAGTCGAAGCAGAGGATGAAAGTGGGCTTGCGCGCTGCCATGAGTGAGGCGGACGTTTTCACCCTGTCACGGCTGCGAGTCAAGGCTTCAGCGCTCCTGCCAGTGCAGCACCACATCCGTGCCGATCATGACCCAGAGCGCTACTTGATAACCAACCGTGATGATCCGCGAAGCTTTGCGGCGTTTGGCACGGCGCAGCACACTCTCACAGGCCCAGATTAAACTCAGCGCCAAAGGTGCCAGCAGCGCCCGCACATGATCCGTCTCCCACACCGCTGAATCCCACGCAGCGATGCCAATCGTCGTCGCGCTAGCGCCGAGAATGAATAGCACCGTGGTGATTGTCTCAGGGTGCAGGCGCTGTCCGGCATGGCTTGCCTTGGGTGTGCCCCAGCGCACGGCTGAAGAGAGAGCCACTAGCAGGAGAATCAGGACCACGAGCTGCCAGCCGCCGTCTTGAGCATAGCGCAGCCACAGCGTATTCAGCCCACTCAAAGACCGCTCTTGGATTTCTAACTTGGTGTGGCCACTCAGATAGATCTGTGCATTCAGCCTCTCCTGAATCGGCATGGCTTTGAGGCTGGCGGCATCCGGGTGTTTGGCCACCCAGGCTTGAGCCGCCGGAGCATCGTCGAGCCAGCGCACCTGATCCACATAGCTGAAAAGTCCCTGGCCAAACTGCGCCTGCGCCTCCACCAGCCGAGGTCCGGCGATGAAGCCAAACATAGAGCCAAACAGAATCAGGCCGAACAAATGATTCCGCCACACCCAGAGGCTGGTGCTCTCTTTCTTCACCCAGTGCATGTGCAGCCAGCCCCAGATCGCACGCGCCGTGCTGACAAAGAGAAACACCAAAGCCAGCGGTAGCGCACGATCCTCCGCCAGATAAGCCAGCGCAGAGAATGCACCGATGAGACCGTAAACCCACAGCGAGTTTCTTTGCAGTCCATACACACAGGCGATCCAACCAATCAGGAAAAAGAGGTGAAACAACGTCGCCCCCGAGTAGCTCGCCAGCGTCGGCAAAAAGCCGTGAAACCCGCTAATCGTCAGCACCAGCAGCGCCGCCGGCAGGGTGAAACTGCGCGCGCAAGTCACGCTCAGCAGGATCAGAAAACCAATCACCAACCCAAGACGGAAAACACCCGCACGACGCAGTGATCCAGGAAGATCTGCCGCCGTGTGCATCCAAGCCGCGACCCACGGCCACAAGGGCTGAGCCATGCCATCGGTGCGGTGCGGCACCATCCGCTTCAGCGGCTCGGAGATGCTCTGAGTGAACTGCGGATTCAAATCTAAAACGGTCTGCTCCGTCAGCTTGAGATGCCGTTCCTCCAGCGCGCTCAGCGACTCCTTCGAGGCCGAATTCATCGTGCGTTGAGCGATCTCAAAATGCAGAAAAAGCACGCCTGCCAGAGTCAGGGCAAATGTCGTCCATCGAAGCCAGAGGTGGAGTCGGTGACGAGGGTAAGAAGGCATGAGGCGCTATGAGTCTGTCAGTGTAAACCGCCAAGGCGAAAAACCCAAGTTGATCTTGGTAAGTCGCTCTGATGCATTGCGCGCAGGCTTTGAATTGCGTAGCATGGTGCATGAGATTCCTCGCCCTTTTACTCCTCATCCATGGTTCTGCCGCCGCTGCCGATTGGCCGCAGTTTCTGGGTCCGCAGCGCAATGGTGTGGCGGACAAATCCGAGCCAGCCCTGCCAGACTCCTTTCCCAGCGATCTAACTCCGCTGTGGAAAAAGTCCGTCGGCTCCGGTTTCGCCGGGCCAGTCGTCGTGGGTGGGCAGGTCATCATCATCCACCGCGAAAGCAGCGACATGACCACTGAGTCGCTCGATGCCAAGACCGGCCAACCCACTTGGCGCACGGTTTACACGACCGATTACATCGACAGTTTTGGGTTCGACAACGGCCCACGCGCCGTTCCTGCCGTGGCCGATGGTCGCGTCTTCACCTACGGCCCTGAGGGACGCGCCACAGCCATGGATTTGAAAACCGGTAAAGAACTCTGGAGCTACGATGCTGCCGCAGCTCTCGGCTCCGAGCAGGGCTTCTTTGGCCGCGCGCCTTCGCCATTAGTCATGGGAGAAAACGTCATCTTTGCCCCTGGCGGCAGTTTAGACGGAAAGCCCGCTGGGCTGGTCGCGCTCGATACCAAGACCGGCAAACTGGCCTGGAACTCTGCAGATGATGAGGCTGGCTGTGCTTCGCCCATCTTGGTCAAAGGCGGCTTACTATCTTGGATGCGCAACCAACTTTGGTTGCTCGATCCCACAGGCAAAGTCCTCGCCTCCCAGCCCCTGCGTTCCAGCATGGACGCCTCCGTGAATGCAGCCACGCCCATGGACTGCGGGGACGCTCGCTATCTCATCTCCGCAGGCTACGGCGTCGGCGCGCATCTGCTTCACATCGCCGATGGCAAAATGGAGACGCTTTGGAAAAAGGAGGACACACTCGACTGCCACTACGCCACGCCCATCCGCGTCGGCGATCATCTCTACGGCTTCCATGGCCGACAGGAGAGAGGCATGAATCTGCGCTGCATCGAGATCGCCACCGGCAAAGTCGCCTGGGAAGATCCCGATGGCGTCCCCGGCGGCACGCTCATCGCCGTCGGTGACAAGCTGCTCGTCGTCACCGAGCGGGGAGAGCTATGGATCGTCCGAGCCACGCCTGAAAAGTTCACCCAGCTTGCCGCCATCCAGATCCTCCGCGCCGGCCACCGCTCGCACGCCGCCTACTCAGACGGCATCCTTTATGCCCGCGATTCCGAGCACCTCGTGGCTGTGAAGCTGCGGTAAACCTAAAGAATCAAAGCCTTGCGTCCTCTTGGATCATCCATTCAGAAGGTGAGCGCTCGGTGTGGCCGGAAAGCCTTCCTTTTCAGGTTCTCCTTGGTTCGCGGTTTGTAAGATGAACACATAGATTTTACTCTTCTATGTCGGAGCTATTCCATGTTTTTGGTGTCTGATTCTGGCTATAGGCGTGTAAAACCATACACATGAGCACCACACCCCGTACTTTTCCCACCAATCCGTCGGATATAATGCTGCTGACAAACCTCACGATCTGTGAATGATCAACAAGTTCGCCCAAAGAACCAAGCCAGTCGTGATTACTCGATTTCTAACCGTCCTGTCCTGCCTGTTTGCGAGTGCTTGCGGGCGAAAGCCTCATGTGCCCCCAGCACCACGTTCCTTCGAGCGTGTTTCGCAGATTGTCGCCGAGCAGCTTGGGAAGCAGCCCTCAGATGTGCGACCAGACTCCACCTTTGCGTCCCTCGGGGCAGACGACCTAGACTTCGTCGAGATCGTGATGGCCACAGAAGAGGAGCTGAAAGTATCTATCGATGACAACAGCATCAACAGAGCAGCAGGAGTTACGGACCCTTTGCTTGCCATCAAGAGCCTCACGATTGCTCAGTTCTCCACACTCGCAGATTCAGCGCCTACGCAGAAGCCAGTTGAGAGCAATGAACCGCAGGATGGTGGACTGCGAGCAGCTCAGGTGGGCACTTTTGCAGAGCTGAGCCAGTTGCCGAATCCCCGTGGCCACGAACTCGTGTTTGTTCCGACTTTGGAGGATCTCACTGCGATGTCTGAGCAGCGGCTTGGAAGACGGCTCTCCGAGGCCGAGACCGTAGATCTAAAGTCCAAGGCAGCAGTGATGGCGATGTCCCGCGAGGATGCAGCTAAGCTTCGGGAGCAGCGCCTACATCGGGAGACTGGGAAATGACCCACGAACGAAACGGGGCGAAATCGGGTCGAGGTGACAGGATTGCGCCTGTCACCCCTCCCACACCACCCGGCGTGCGGGTCCGCACCGGGCGGTTCCAGTCAGATCATTGAGCTTTGGCTCGCGCCTTGTCTCGGTGATGCAGCTTGAGCCAGATAGTTGCCTCCTGCGTCGGCTCGGCGGTTTGGCTTCGCATCAGTGATGCCGCTATCGCGGCAGGGCCGTCTCAATTCGGGGACTCCCCGTTCCTTTAGCAGGAACGGGTCAGGGGTCGATTCTTGACAGAGCGGTTCAAACACGATGCCCTTGATGCATGATGGAAGCGCTAGCCTTGCCTGCGCTCTGGCGTGTGAGGTGCTGGGGGTGGTATTGACGCTGTGAATGCCGAGCACGAAGGCTCACGCCTTCCCGCGGCACACCCTCCTGCGGTTCTGCCACACTCCAGGAAAGTTAGGCGCGTCGAATACTCGCGCTCCGTTACCGCCGCAGCGCACACGGAGCGCGAGTATGGCTTCAGCCTACTCGCCACTTGCGGCACCCACGGCACCGCCGCTCCACGCCTTCCCGCGACACACCCTCCTGCGGTTCTGCCACACTTCAGGAAAGTTAGGCGCGTCGAATACTCGCGCTCCGTTACCGCCGCAGCGCCCTTGGAGCGCGTGTATGGCGCAGCCTACTCGCCTGGGATTCGTGACCGGAGGCTGTGGGTGGAGGATCGGGCTTGGTGTTCGTTGTTCACGCTTTAGCGTGTGCTTGGGTTCAAAGAAGCACGCTAAAGCGTGAACAACATACTCAGCGCCGCAGGGCGGTGATCAGCTCGTTCATCTTCAGGCGCATCACCTCCAGGTCCGCCAGAGTCGGCGGGTCATTCACAAAAGGTGTGTCCAGCGTCGGCACCGCATTCGAGTTACTGCTGGTGCTGCTGATCGCTCCCGCCAGGGCCGCATTGGTCACCTCTCCGGGTGGGCCTGGATCGCCTTGGGGGCCTTCACCGCCGCCCGCGCCTTCGGGGATGTTGAAGACGAAGTGCACGTTGCTGCCATCAAAACTCACGCCCACCGTGGCAGGGGTTCCGGGTGGCAGCGTGTTCACGCTAT
>CAZOVY010000082.1:0-26828 GCA_964583255.1 uncultured Prosthecobacter sp. | reverse complement strand
CACGCCTGGAGCCACGACGATAAGCGGCTCGCGCACGCCGCCTTCATACGGCCAGCCTTTGCCTGCGCGGAGCGGGAGATTCGATGTGGGGTGGCCTTCCGCTGTGGCAAGACCGCCATTGTCAGACATGAAGACGATGATCGTCTTCTCGGTCAGTTCGTTCTTTTCCAAAGCGGCAATCACGCGGCCAATGGCCGTGTCGAACTGCTCCAGCATCGCGCCATAAACCGCGCTGTTTTGCACGAGACGCACCTGATTCGCTCGCTCTTGCCCCCAGGCGTCCGCCGGAGCTTGCTTTGCTTTTTCTTCCCACTTCGCGACCAAGTCAGCCCGTGCTCCGGTAGGCACATGTGGCGCATTGAAGGGCAGGTAGGCGTAGAAAGGTTTGTCCTTGTTTGCTTCGATGAATTTCACGGCGGCATCCGTGATTCGGTCGGTGTTCTTTGGGTCGTCCTGACGCTTGGACTTGTCGCCCTTTGGCCCAGTGTCGCTGCCTTCGTCGTATGTAAAACCTTGATCACGCGGCATGAAGCCCTCGTTGCCGAGGTGCCACTTGCCTGCAAAAAAAGTCGCGTAACCTGCATCTCGGAGGGACTCGGCGATGGTGACTTCTTTGAGCGCCAATTCTCTCGTGTTCGGTGCTGGGAGCATCTTCCCAGCACGGCTTCCGCCGATGAAATTCGTGATGCCAACACGCGGCGGATACTTCCCCGTCATGATGCTGCCGCGTGTGGGCGAGCACACACAACAGGCCGCGTAGCCCTGCGTGAACTTCATCCCACGCTTCGCCAGCCCGTCGATGTTCGGCGTCTCATAAAACGTCTTTGGATTGAATGCGCCGATGTCCATCTGCCCGAGATCGTCGGCGAGGATGAAGACGATGTTCGGCTGCTCCGAGAGTGACGAATGCAGAATGATGAATGACGAAAAGAGAGTGACGAGGAGCTTCATGGTGGTGCGTGTGTAACGAAGCGGTCCGTGCCGACATCTCAGCAAAATCGGTGTCGAATCTGGCAAATTGGTCTTTACCGATCGTGAGCTTTTGTTTTAGCCTCCTACCGCTATGAACTCGAAACCGACCACCAGTTCCGCTCCATCCACGACGAAACAAAATGCCGAATACGCGATCTATAAGCCGAATGGCCGCGGCAACGGCGGCGTGATTCGCTTTGAGTTCAATCGCACCAAAGGAGCCGTTTTCGTCGATGCCGCCACGCAGAGCGGTGAGAAGCAGTTCGACTGGGAACAAAAGATCACCATGAAATGGGGCCTCAACGATCTAGGCACTGTTTTGGCGACGCTGCAAGGCCGCCAGGAGCAGGCGAAGCTCTTCCACCAGTCTGAAAAGGCCAACAGCGCCTTTGACCTCACATGCCGCGACGATCCGCAGAAAGCGCCGTTCTTCATGAGTATGTCGCGTCAGGATGGAGCCACGAAAAGCCTGAAGAAGGTCACGATCCCAGTCACACATGCCGAGGCCTCAATTCTCGAAACTGCCATGCGTGCGGCGATCACGCGGCTGATCGGGTGGTAAGGCTTACAGCGCCTCCAACTTCACCACCAGTGAGTCATAACCAAGAGTGCGGTCAAATTTGGCCTCATACTCGACGCGCTCATCCGCCTTAATGATGGTAATGCTCTTCACACGTTCACAGCAGAGTTTTAATAGCGTGCGCAGGATGAGTCGTGCATGAGGTGCGCCGAGGCAGAGATGCGTGCCGAAGCCAAAGGAGATGTGTGGGTTGGGCTTGCGATCCAGGCGGATTTCCTGCGGGGCAGGGAAGGCGGCTTCGTCAAAATTGGCAGAGGCCCAAGCGAGAGAGATGCGCTCGCCAGCTTTCACGGTGACACCATTCACATCTGTGTCGGCAGGACATACGCGGCCGATGTGCGTGAGCGGCATGAAGACACGGAAAAATTCCTCGCTGGCCAGAGTGATGCGTTTTGGATCAGCACGGAGGTATTCCAGTGCTTCTGGATGCTCGGCAAGATAACCGAGGGCACAGGAAATGGTGTGGATGATCGTATCGCGACCACCGGCAAAAGCGAGGTTGGCAAAGCCCATGCATTCTTCGCGCGTGAGCTTGCGGTCGCGGAAAGTGGCTTGAGGGAGGGCGCTAAAAAAGTCGGGGCCAGGATTGGCTTCAGCTTGGTCGAATTTGGCGTGCAGGTAGTTTTCCAGCGCCGTGCCTGCTTTGAACTCACCGCCCGTGACTTTGAAAACATGGATGCCCCAGCCGACCCAAGTTTCGCCTTCGGATTCCGGAACGTTGAGCAGGTAGGTCAGGGCGCGTGATTGCACCGGCAGTGCGAACTCGTTCACGATCTCGATGGACTCGCGCTCCAGTGCTTGAGCGATCATGCTGCCGATCAGAGCTTCGACCTGCGCGATCATCGTGGGATCTTTGGCGCGCTGAAAAAACGGCTCCACGATCTCGCGGTAATCCGTGTGCTCGGGCGGATTCGTTTCGATGGGGAGCTGTCGCATGGAGCGCACATCCTCTTCCGATGGAATCGGCACACGGAAGGGTGCGTCCGAACTAAAAGTCTGCCAATCCTTCGCCGCCTTCCGCACGTCTTCATGACGCAGAATCATGGTGATGTTTTCACCGTGAAATGGGCACTGCATCACACCGGATTCGGCGCGAGCTTTTTGAAAGGGATCAGAGAAGGCGGACATAGCTTGGACTCTCACTTAACGCGTTGTTGAAAGTGGTTTCGAGCGAGAACCTTGGCAAAAACAGGCCCGGAAATGCTTTTGACGCGATGCTCCATGCGCTCGCGAAGAACTGAGTTGGTCTATCGCCTGAGATATTCCAGCGCGGCGGTGCGGAACTCGGCATCGGTGATGGGCTTGCCGGTGCGTTGTTGGGAGTCAGCGATGTGCTTCTTCGCCCATTCGAAGTAGCGCTGATGCGTGTGCCAGATGGGTTGCTTCTCGTTTTTTTCGTTGATGAGCCAGAAGCCACCGGGTTTTTCGGGTGTGCCTTCGTTGTCGTAGAGTTCCCAGTAGAGCACGAAGGGACAGCCCCATTCGATGGCGGCGATCATGGCCTCGATGCTCTTGCGGTTTGCCACCTCGGGCGAGTATCGACGCGCGGGGAAGCCGTATTCGCCGATGAAGACGCGTTTGCCGGAGATGCCGGGCTTGGGCTTCAGTTTCGATTCGAGATGGTCGAGAGCGGCGTGGAGATCGTCGCGGATGCCGCGCTGGAGGCTGTCGTAGCAGGAGTAGCTGACGAAATCGACGTCCACCTGCGGGAGGATGTCGTTGGCGAGGCATTGGCCACCTTTGAGGAAGGGCTCGACGAGGTTCGCCTCGGTGTAATGCCAGACTTCGACGTTTTGATGCGGCGTGTCGCGCTTCGCGTCGTCGATAGCCTGCTGGCGGACGTTGAGCCAGGCGATGAAGTTCTCGCCGAAGTTCTCGGGGAAGGGCTGTTTCGGGTCAAAATGCGGTCGCAGATGCCAGTCGCCCTCCCAGTGGCCGAGGTAGAATTTTTTGCCGCTGCCGCTGTAAGTGCGCAGCAGGTGCGCGACGAGGTCATGAATCTCTCGATACTCCAGATCGCGCTCGGCGGGCTTGAAGGTGCCTGCGCTGCCGTGCGTGGTGAAGGGATAGGCCCAAATGAAAACATGCGTGAACGGCATGTCGAGCACCGCGCGATGCGTCGGCTCCTTCTCCGCGATCTCGGCGAGCGTTTTCAGGCCGGGATTGCCCCCGCGCACATTCGCCTTCGTTTGGCCAAACGAGGCCTGCTTCGAGATCGAGAACTTCATGATGCCCGACCCGAGCTCCGCGATGAGTTTCGCGCTCTCCAGCAAGGGCTCGTCCTGCGTGAACTGATACTGCCCGCCGATGGCCTGCGTGCCGAGAAGCATGCTATGCGGCTCTGCCGCCAATGACGAAACCAGAATGGCGAATGACGAAAGAAGGAGGAGGCGCATGGGCGAACTCACTAGCCTATAAAGTCCAGTAACTCTCTGTAGTCTTTGAGAACCACAGCAATCGCCTTGGTCGCGTCAAAGTGCTCATCAACGACCTCATCATGATAAATTCGATACAATGGCCCTCCTTCTCCATCGCGGGTGTTGATGAAATAGGGGTCACCAGTCCCGATATTGCATCCGCCGACTGGAACATAACCAGCCTCAGCTACGGCAATTCCCGGATAGAGGTCGCTTTGTTCGGATTGAATGCCCGACTCGTCGAGGATTTCGATCTCAGCACCAACACCGGAGCAATCACATTCCTCTGGAACGGAGAGTTCGCGACCAATCAAGCCGTGCCTTTGCACGAATGAGAACCAGTAGGGAGGCATGAGTTTGAGGTGGCTGATCGATTCTGATTTGGGAAATATCGCTTCACTTCACCTTCTCCAGCCTCTTCCGCCAGCGCGGCAACTCCTTGCCGAGGAGTTCGGCGGGGCGGGTGCTGAAGAAGTCGTAGGCGACTTTGTTTTTGGCGGCCATTTCTTGGAAGGTGGAATAAACGATGCCGTCGTCGGCGCCGGCGAAGATGGGTTTGGCGGTTTGGAGGTCGTAGAAGCGGGACCAGAGGATGTCGGTGGAGGCGGGGTCGGCGATGTAGTCGGTCTTGCCTTGGTCGTTCTTGGTTTTGCGCAGGCCGGTGAGGCGGTGGGCGTCGAACCACTTCAGCGCGGCCTCGATGATCGCGACGACCTCGGGCGTGGTGGGGCCGCTGCGCATGAGGAACTTCACGAGGTTCGCGGATTCGCCGCCGCTGAGGGACGGCGGCTCTTTGGCGCGGGCTTTGACGGGATCAAGCGTGAGCGGATGATGCTGGGCGCACCAGACGGTGGGCTGGCCGTCGATGCGGACCTGCATGGCGGCGATGTTGGCGATGCCTTTGTCGAACGCGGCCTGCGCCCGCTGCTTCAGTGCGGCATCGGCGAAGGCGAAGTGGTTGTCGCCGTCGGCGAGGTCGTGGAGGACCTCTAGGATGTGGACCATGGCGTCATCATTGAGCGTGATGGCCTCATGGTAGCCGCGTTCGATGGGGTAGTTCTGAGGCCAGCCGCCGTTCGGATATTGCGCGGCGAAAAGGTAGTCGAGGCCCTTCATGAGCGCGGCCTTCACGTCTTCGCGCTTCGTGGCGGTAAAGACACCGGCGAGGAACTTGATCTGCTCGGTCGTGGTGCGGTTGTCAAAGGTGCCGCAGTAGTGCCAGGCGTCGCCGGTTTGAGAGGTCCAGTGCGTGCCGGGCTGGCGCGGGCCTTGGGTGTAATCGACGGCCTTTGACCAGCCGCCGGTCGGTGTCTGGTAGCTGATGACGATTTCGGCGAGCTTCTGGTTCTCCGCGCTGGCAAACCACTCGGCAGGCGTGTCGCTATCGAACTCAAACTCGGCGCGATTGCCCGGCGCGGGCTTCGCCTCGGCATTGGTGCGTTCTTCATCGAGAAGGCGGTGCTCCTCAGCGGCAAACGCACGCGATTTGGCGATGTAGGCGGTCCATTCGGTGCGCTGGGCTTCGGGGAGCTTCGCGACGAGTTCGTCGGTGAGCATGGTGAAGGGCTTTTCTTCTGCCGCAGCGATGGAGATGACAAACAGGAGTGGGAGCAGTTGTACGCGCATAGGATGACAGTGCCCAAGACGACACCGCCTCCAGAGAGAACGCAAATGCGATTGTTCAGCCGTCATGTTACCGAGGCATCAAGGCTTCTGCCACGGTGTGCTGCCGCCGCGCTGGATGTGCTTTCGCAGGCCCTCGGCCATCTCGTTGAAGACCTTCTGGGCCTTGGTCGCGACGTTCGTCTTTTCCTGCGGATCGTTCTTGAGGTTGTAGAGCTCCAGAGGGCTGTAGGGATCGTTTTGCATGAGCTTCCAGTCGCCGCGAATGAGCGCCTCGTAGTTTTTGCCGCCGTAGGCAGCGCCGCCTTCGCGTCGGACAAAATAAAGATCGGGCGGTGTGGTGGTGGTGCCGCCTTTGAGAATGGGCACGAGGCTCACAGCATCAAGTTCAGGCGAGAGCTTGGCTCCCGCGAGTTCGAGGAAGGTGGGGAAGAGATCGAAGTTCAGGCCAGCGTAGTCGCTGCGTGATCCTGCTTTGATCCGTGCGGGCCAGCGCATCATGAAGGGCACGCGCAGGCCGCCATCGTAGTGGTCCTGCTTGCCACCACGCCAGGGGTCATTGTTCTGGCCGTGTGGGAGCGAGCCGCCATTGTCGGCACTGAAAATCACGACGGTGTTTTCTTCCAAACCGGACTCTTTGAGCGCAGCAAGCACCTGACCGATGCGATTATCGAGATGCTCCACAAAGGCTACGTTCATCGCTCGTTTCTCGTCGAGTTGTGGAGCTCGCACTTTCACCTTCGTCAGCCATTCGGCAGGCGGTTCGATGGGGAAATGCGGCGCGTTGTAAGCGAGGTAGAGGAAGAACGGCTTGTCCTTTGTCTTGGCTCGCTCGCGAATGTAATCGCTGGCCCAATCGGTGAAGATGTCTGTCGCGTGGCCCTGCGGATCAATGACTTTGTTGTTGAGGCGCATGAAGTTTTGACCGCCGCGCAGATGCGTCGTGTAGCTGTCCATCATGTCGCCGAGGAAGCCGTGGAAGTGGTCAAAACCGCGCTCGTTCGGCGTGTTCGGTGATTCCAGGCCGAGGTGCCATTTGCCGATGATGCCTGTGTGATAGCCCGCCTTTTTCAATTCATCTGCAATCGTCGGCACACCCTGTTTGAAGTAGCCCCAGGAGTCCTCCGGCTTGGTACGGATCACACCCGGTACGCCGACACGATCCGCGTAGCGTCCCGTGAGCAAAGCTGCGCGTGAAGGTGAGCACACGGTACAGTTTGCTCGCATCGCCGTGAAAAGAATGCCCTCGCTGCCAATGCGGTCGATATTCGGCGTGCGCACATCGGAGGCGCGGTAGGCGGAGACATCGCCATAGCCATGATCATCGGCAAAGATGAGCAGGATGTTTGGCGGCGATGCTGCGAAAAGCGACGGGCACAAAAGGCCCAGGATGAAGCACAGATTTCTCATGATGGGTCTGCTAATCGTGCTCGCGCACCTATTTGAATTGCAACGCTGTCTTCGGCACTAGAAGTTTGATTTTGGCCTGTGCCTCATCGCTAAAAGGTTCCTTCACCGGCACAAGGCGCATGGACTTGAGGAAGGCAAAATCTTTGAGCACAGGAAGACGCTCATCGGGGAATGGCACCTTGCCGAGTTCGAGGTGTTCGAGCTGTGTGAGACTGGCGATTGTCTTCAAATCAGCATCGGTCAACTTCGTGGCGTTGGTCAGGGTGAGGCGGCGCAGTGTGGCGATGCCTTTGATCAAAGGAATACATTCGATAGAGTCGAAGCCTTCGCCGAGTTGCAGGGATTCGAGTGGGAGTTTGGCCAGGTGAATCAGCGCCTGTGGAGTCGCCTTGGAAGTGCCTATTTCGAGGCCTTTGAGCTTGGTGAGCTTGGCTAGATGTACGGCTCCGGCATCGGTGAATTTGGCGTGAGCGAGGCTGATGCTCTCAAGGTTGGGTAGATGATCGAAGAGCTCCTTTAGGCCTTCATCGTTGATGCTGCTGCCGCGATGGCTCACTTTGATGAGCTTGGTGAAGCCTTCGAATTTAGCATAGGCTTTGCCCGTGATCTGCGTGCCGACGAAAGAGAAGGCTTCGAGGTTTTTCAATCCCGCGAAATGTTCCATGCCAGCATCGGTGAGTTTGCCGTTGTTGGTGAAACGAAGCGTCTTGAGATTCGTAAGCTTCCCGAGCGGCGCGATCCATTCGTCGTTCGCTTTCGTCGAGATGACGTTCAGCGATTCGAGCGTGATGATGTGGCTGAGGTGCTCAAAGAAGGCCGCGTCATACGGATCATCTTTGCGGTGGTCATGCGGTCCGGCATTGGGCACCTGGAGATCGACGAGCTTGAGGCTTTGGCCGTCCTCGGTTTTCTCGACTTTGCCTTTCGCGCCTTCGACGATGCGGCTGACGGCTTCGACGTGAGGATCAAGCGCTAGGCTGGTTGCGAACGGCAGGGCGAGAATGGCAAGGATGGCTGGTTTCATGAGTGGGGATGATGGGTGAGCGATGTGATGGTTACTCGCGTCCGAAGAACTCTTCTTCCTTCGGCAGCGCATTCACTTTCCAAGTCGGCGGGTAAAAGCGCACGATGCGCTTTGGGCGGTAGCCTTCAAGCATCATGTCCATCTTGAGCTTGATCTGAATGCCGCTGCTGCCGGGTTCGATGGGGTTCTTTTTGACTTCAAGGATGCCGCCGGTTTTGCGGTCATTCACAGGGTCGTAGGTCATGAGGCTCTCGCGGGCGACGGCGAGTCCGCCGCGTGGATCATTGGTCGGCGGTGGTTCTTTTGGAGGCGGGGCATTGGGGTCCACGCGAGTGAGTTCGTCGAAGAGCTTGGCGTCCACATTGCCAAAGAAAGTGATTGTGACGAGTTGCGGCTCATCCTCGACAGCAGTGACCCAACCGGGCAGGCCACGCTCGCGAATGTAGATACGGTGGCGTTCGAGTTGCTGCGCTGTGGCGAGTGAGCGCGCGGTTTCATCCAGCCACAGATCGGTGATGCGACCAGGACCGTAGAGCGTGACCCAGGTGAGATTGAAGAAGATGTTTTGGCCGGGTTGCAGGGCTTTGAGATCGGCGAAGCCGTCGCCTTTGAACACGCGCGTGCTGCTGAGCAGATCGAAGATCTTGGGTTTATCGCCGCCAGACAAAGAAGCCGTGAGCTTCATCGTGCTGAGGTCCACGCTGTCGATTTTCCAAAGCTGCTTTTGCCGTGCATTGAAAGTAAAGTCATCCTCAATGCGGAAGCAGCGGCGGAAGTCGAACTCTGGCGTCTTGCGGCGATACCAAGTGTCTGGAGGCGGCGTTTTGTCATCGGGGGAGGCCAAATAAAACAGGCCATGCAGATGGGTGCCGAGCGGAATCTCCTGAAGCGCCGCTGGCGCTCCGTGATACCAGATCGAACCATACGGCAGCATCCCCGCATCCAGTGGCAAGTCCCACATGCCGCGATCCTGACTATCATTGCGATCAACGCGAATCTGAAAGCGCCGCTCCAAATGATCCACCTTGATGAGTTCCCCCGTGACCACATGCGCCGAGCCTTCGGGCGGGAATTGGCCTTCGACGAGTTGGAACCAGTCGGGCTTGTCGTCGGGTTTCTTGTCCTTCGGGTTCTTCTTTTTCTCATCAGCCCTCACAGGCCCATCGGCGTCGGTGCGGAACTTCAGTGGTTCAGCGCTGAGCAGCGAAGCAGAGAGGCATAGGCCAATGAAGAAGCGCATGAACGAACTCTAGTTAAGTGAGTAAAGTTAAGCGACGATCTGCGAGATCGCTCCCACGCTGTCCTGGAACTTGTCCACCTTCACATCGACGCGTTGCAGCATTGTCAGCAATAGATTGCTCACGCGTGCGTCGCTATCGACGGGGCGGCTGCAAATCTGGTAGTGGCCTTGGGCGTTGGTGACGTCGTATTTGCCGATCTTGGGCAGGTTGAAATCGACATGCGTGCCGTGTTTGTAGCCAAGCGCTTTGCCACCAGCGAGGATGGTGGGGAGGTTAGCATTGCCGTGGCTATGACCATAGGCCATGCCGCTGCCCCAGAGAACTTGGGTGGTGTCGAGCAGTGGCGTGTCGCCTTCTTTGTGTTCTTTGAGTTGGTCGAGGAAGTAGCTGAGCTGGCCGATGAGGAAGGTGTCGGTCTCGGTGAGACGACGAAGCTGCTCGGGGTCGCCGTTGTGATGGCTGAGGCCGTGGCGTGTCTGCAAAATGCCGATCTCAGGGATGCCACTGGCATTGCCTTCTCCGCCGATGCCGCAGGTGATGACACGGGTGGAGTCGGTGCGCAGGGCCATGAGCATGAGGTCATAGAAGAGGCGGTAATACTCACCGGCCTCAGCCATGCTGAGCTTGCGCTGGAGACGAGCTGCATCGGTGGCTGGGACGGCGGGCTTGGCCACGTTCAGCCACTCGTCGGCACGGCGTGTACGCTCTTCGACCTGACGCACAGCGGTAAGATATTCGTCGAGCTTGCTGCGGTCTTCGCTGCCGAGCTTGTTGTTCACGCGCTTGGCATCATCGGCCACGAGATCGAGGATGCTGCCGCGTCGGCTGAGGCGACGACGAATGGTTTCTTTGCTGTCTTTCTCGACGCCAAAGAGTGCATTGAAAATCTGCTGTGTGTTGCGCTCTGCAGGAATCTGAATGCCGTCTTTTGACCACGCGAGTGAAGTGCCCTCGATAGCCATTTCCAACGAAGAGAAACGTGTGGCTGCACCATGCACCTCAGCGATGAGTTGGTCAGCAGACACGGTGTTACGAAAGGCACCGCCATCACCGGGCACGTTCGCGCCGGTGAGCCAGACCTTCTCGCAGTTGTGATGTTTGCCGAGAACCATCGGGTGATGCAGGCCGCTGATCGGCGTGATGTCTGCGCGATGCTTCTCCAAAGACATCAGCGGCTTCGTGAACTCATAATCCGCACCCGCTTTCTCGATCTGCCACGTCAGCGTGTTCACACCATTCGGGATGTAGAGGAAGACACTGCGCTTTGGCTTTGATGGTGCAGGCAGCGAGGCCATCGCATCAAGCAAGGGCAGCGAAATGGACGCGCCAAGGCCACGTAGCATCTGGCGGCGGCTGATTTGCCATTTGTTAAGGTTCAGATTCATGAGCGAATTAAAACGTCATCAGAACCCCAGTCCTTGCCAGCTCAAATCGTAACGCCGAGCGCAGGACGGCTGAGATCAACGCCCTTCATCCGCGCATGATCAATCATCTCAGCCACCGCCTTCTTGCGCTGCTTTAACGGAAGGAAATTGATCCGCGCGAGTTCCTCACCGAAGGCGCGAACGTGGAAGTCCCACATGATCTTCCGCCAGCGCCTTTTTTGGGCTGGAGTAGGCGATGTGGCAGTTGGTTGAGCCAGAGTGCTCATAATCCGAAGAAGTTATTTTCAGCGGCAGGGAGCCATTCAGCGACATCCGGGCCGATGGTGGAGCTTACGTTGCCTTGAGCTTCCAGCACCATATTTTTCAAACCGAAATCACGCAGCGGTGTCTGTGGTAGATGCTCAATGGCACAGCGCAGTCGAATCTCGTGGGACTCGGCCAGCGACATGTCGCGCCTGCCTTTCGACTGACGGCGCACGGCGCTGGTATAGGGCCGGAGAAACTCCTGATAGATGTGAATGCGGATCTCATCGAGTTCCCCCCAAAAGGCGCGCTCGGCCATCAGGAGGCGCTTCATTCGCAGTGTGTCGTCGAAGGGAGCGAGCCTGAGCAGCGGGCGCATCGCTGAAACCTGGGCCGGGATGGTATATTGCGACGTGAAGGCACGCAGCGTTTCAAGGTCATGGAGATGCAGCCAGCCATTCATCTCTCCAGCCTCCAGCATCAGCCCTCCGAGGGCGGTGGCATACGGCCAGTCTTTCTCCCGATTGGTCCGCTTCATTTCCGCGACGACATTCGGCAATGCATAGATTCCGGCGAGCTGCTTTTCCCAGGCGGAACTTCCTCGTGGAGCCACTCCAAAAACATCGAGACAAGTTTCCTCTGGTCGGGTCTTCCATCTGACATGAGATGTCCAGCCGCCATGGAGCCAGCGGCCATCAAGGGGTGGCGTGATGAAGCCACGGTACTGTGGGCGCAGCCCTCGCAGTTCCGTGTTATCGATCATGACGCGAAACTCATCCGCCTTGTCCGCGTCGCACAGCAAATCGCAATCCTTCGTCGTTGCAGCGACGCCAAAATGCACACAGGCCATGCCGCTCGTGATCGCACAGGTGATACCGCGCGACTGTGCAGTGGTCACGAGGTCGGAGAAGAAGGCTTCGAGTTCGGCGTAGGCGATCATGAGCCTATCTTTGTTCGGGAAGTCGGCGGCGGGCAAGCGGAGTTCTGGTTGGCATTGGGTGTCCCTCAATGTCATTGCTCTGCATGAACTCTCTTGTCACCACCGAACAAAAGCCCTCCATCTTCGAGGACTACCTCCGCCATGCCTTCGGCGATGAGATTGCCCGTGTGAGCAAGCTGCCGCTGATGGAGCGTTACCGCTACGTCGCCTGGATGATCGACAATGGCCGCAAACACGGCGTGAAGAACACACGGGAACCACGTGGAGTGACCGAGTAGCCTCGACTGGCAGTCGAATCAGAGATCGGACGGCTTCGAGTGCCACTCGAAGCTACAACGGCTACCGCTTTAAAAACAAGTCCGAGCATACCAGCGCTTCGACGAGGTCTCTCAGGCGATAATCCTTCGCTTTGCTGGCAGCAGCGATGGTTTTGAGCTCATCGCGATCACTGAAGCTCATGCTGCGGCGCAGGCCATAGGTGGCGAGTTTCTCGATGAAGGTGACATTGAAGGCATCAAGGTCATGCAGGAGCAGTTTCTTGAACTCCTCGGCGTCTTTGTATTCACGACCATCAGGCAATTTGCCGGCAGCGGTCACCTTCGGGTTCGCGCCGATGCCGTCGGTGACTTCCTCGGTGCGCCAGCGGCCGATGGCATCATAATTCTCGAAAGCGAGGCCGAGGGGGTCGATCTTCGAGTGGCAGGCAGCGCAGTTGGCGTCGTGGATGTGTGCTTCGAGCTTCTCACGCAGCGTGGCTTTGGGGCCAGTCGGGTTCGTGGGGATCGGATTGACGTTCGCGGGTGGCGGTGGCGGAGATTTGCCAAAAATCGATTCATTGACCCACACACCGCGATGCACCGGACGATGCCGCACGCCGTCGCTGGTGAGCGAGAGAATGGACGCCTGCGTGAGCAATCCACCGCGATGACTTTCCGCAGGGAGGCTCACCCGGACGAATTGATCAGCGCCACTGCCAGCCGTCGGCAAACCGTAAAACTGCGCGAGCAAAGGATTCATCATGCTCCAGTCGGAGTTCAGAAACTCGCGCAGGGTGAGTCCATTGTTGAGCACTTCGCGGCAGAAGGTCTGCGTCTCGCTGATCATGCTGTTTTCCAGCGCCTTGTCGTAGTCGGGGTAGAGCTTCTTGTCGGGCTGGAACATGCCGACTTTTCTCAAGCGCAGCCATTGCGAAGCAAAGGAGTCCGTGAATCGCTCCGAACGCGGATCGGCAATCATGCGGGCGACTTGCTTCGAGTGTTCGGCCTTGTCATGCAGCTTGCCTTGCCCGGCCAGCGACAGGAGTTCTGCATCCGGCATCGTGCTCCACAGCAGGTAGGATAAGCGCGAGGCTAGCTCCCAATCGTTCAGCGTGTGGCGCTGCGCATTCTCGTCACCCTCCGCGAGGAAGAGGAAGCTCTTCGAGTTCAAGATCGCCAGCATCCCGGCCTTCACCGCATCGCGGAACTTCTCCTTCGCATCGAGTTCGCTCTTCACGATGGTCATGTAGCCGTCGATTTCCTCATCGGTGACTGGACGACGAAACGCTCGTGTCGCCAGTGTTGCGAGACAGTCGCGCACCTGCTGCATGTTGCCTTCCTCACGCGGCATGTAGTCAGCGCGGAGCTGTTTTTCACGATCCTCAATGATCGGTCCCTTCCACGAGATCGAATCCATGATGAGGAAGGGATAGCGTGGCTTGCCCGCTTCATCGGTCAGTTTCATCTGCCACGGGATGCGGCCTATCTTCGTGCTAATGAAAGGCGTGTCACCATGGCGGCCAGAGCGCGGCAGGTTTGAAGGACCAGGCACGTCGTTATAGACATCAATGTTCGGCCGACCTTTTGGCAAATGAGCACGGAAGGTCACCGTGATCGGCTTATCCTCATCGGCGACGATGTCCTGCTCAAACAGCACACGATCCAACTTCGACTCATAGACCTTGATGCGCGGGGCACGGCGGTTCTCGGGCTTCAAACCACTGAGCGTGTAGCTGATCTCATACACACCCGCCTCGGGCAGTGGATCCTTCAAGGCGGAATAACGAAAAATGTCACCCGGCCACATGTCGTAGCGCACTTTATCCAGCAGACCCATCTCGCGCAGACGCTCGCGATGTCGCTCGCTGATCTGTTCCTCATACAGCACCGGCTTCGAGCCACCAAACGGCTCCACCGGCTTCGCGCCCTTCTTTGGCGGCACGATCTCAGGATAGGCCTCATTCAAGATCGTCTCGGCTGCAGCGAGATATTTTTCGATGTTCGAGGGCGATAGAGTCAGCACCGAGCCGATGCGCTCAAACCCATGCCACTCCGCATCTTCGAGCAAATTACCCGGGTCCTTCGCATCGTATTCCACGCCAATCAAATCGCGGATCGTGTTCACATACTCGTCACGCGTCAGCCGATTAAAGGTCACCTTAGCTCTCGTAGCCATGCGCGCCGACTCGCCCTCCTTCATCTTCGCTGCGATCCACTCCACCACTCGTGCACTCGCTTCCGCCGTGGGCTTCACCTTCTCCTTCTTCGGCGGCATCTCACCGGAGTTGATGCGCTCCATGATCTCCACCCACTGCGGATTATTCTCATGTCCGACCTTTGGTGAGAGCGTATCGATTCGGAAGTCACCTTTCTGCACATCCTCGTCGTGACACTTGAGGCAGTGGGTTTCCATGTACGACTGCACTTTGGGGTCGATTGAAGCAGTCGGTGCGGCAAGCGATGATGACACGACGACCGTCATCATGGATAGAATGACGACTGGATAGAATCTGGTCTGAAACAGCATAAACCCGAGCGTTGGAAGCATTGAATTTGAATACGCCGTTTTGACCGTTTTCTTCGGTCAAATTAGCCCTCAGGAATCCAGGTTCTGATGATCCTGAGAATGAATCAGGGGAGGATTGGTTTTACCGGCGTGCTGCTGCCTTTTTTGACGGGATAGACGGCGTGTTGCGCTTCAAGTCCGGCGATGAGGGCTTGCATCATTTTTTTCAATTCGCCGCTGTTTGTCGTAGCGAGGTCGGTTTGCTCAAAGGGATCTGCTTTGAGGTTGAAGAGCTGGTAGTGACTGCCGCCGCTGACCTCGGTGGGGAAGTAGTGGTAAATGACTTTCCATTCGCCATCGCGGAAACTGGTCCAGTAGTCGGTGCGATGCGGTGAGTGCGGGTAATGCATGAGGAAAGTCTCTCTGCGCGTGGTGTCGGGCTTTCCAGTTAATAGAGTGTCGAGTTTTTTACCATCGACGACGTGTTGTGCTGGCGACTCGATGCCAGCGAGGCCGAGCAGGGTTGGGAACATGTCATACACGGCGGCTTGCTGGCTCTGAATGGCTCCAGCGGTAATCGGTAGGCGTTTTTGATGCGCGTTCTCGCTGTTAGGCTTGGCCCATGCTGCGACAAAGGGGACGCGCATGCCGCCTTCGTAGTGCGAGCCTTTTTTGCCACGCAAAGGAGCGGCGCAGGCAACTGCGTGCTCGTTGCCTAGCGGAGCGTCGCTGCCGTTGTCTCCAAGGAATAGGATGAGCGTGTTATCGGCGACTCCGAGGGCGTCGAGGTGATCGAGAACGTCGCCGAGGGACTTGTCCATGCCTTCCACGAGAGTCGCGAATGCTTGTGCAGGGGCAGGTTTGCCGCTGTCCTTGTAATGATCAGCGAAACGAGGATCTGAATTGAAGGGGCCATGCACGGCGTATTGCGCGAAGTAGAGGAAGAAGGGTTTCTTCTCCTTCACGGCATCACTGACGTGCGCTTTGGCTTCAAGGGTCAGTGCTTCGGTGAGGAAGATGTCTTGGCCATGATATTTCTCCAATCCAGGAACCGCAGAGCCCGGCTTCTTTTTGGCCTTCGGATTATCCGTCATGCCACCAAAGTTCTTCGTGCCGTAGTAGCTCCCTGGCGCACCTATCGAAGCTCCTGCGACATTGATGTCGAAGCCGATGGTCTGCGGATTTGCCGCTTCAAACTCACGCGGCGCAAAGTGTCCTTTGCCAACATGGATGGTGCGGTAGCCATTGGTTTGCATGAGGCTTGGCAGTGTGACGTCGCCTTTCTTGAGGCCTTTCCAATTCCACTCGGCAGGGCCTTGGGGGCCAGCATTGTCGTTGTCAGGATTGATCCAGTTCGTGGTGCGATGCCGCGCGGCGTTCTGACCCGTCATGATGCTGATGCGCGTGGGCGAGCAGACGCTCATGGCGCAGAAGTTGTTGAAGCGAATGCCGCGTGCGGCGAGTCGCTCCATGTTCGGCGTGCGGTAGTAGTCGTTAAGCGGATAGCGCTTCGGTTTACCGTCTGCATCGGTCAAAAACGGCACCGAGGTGTCCATCACACCCATGTCATCGACGAGCATGATCACGATGTTTGGCTGTGATGCGGCAAACAGTGAACCGCCAAGGGCGCAGAGGAGTGCAGAGAGGAGAAGTTTCATGGAGTGATGAAACGCGATAGTCCGCACTGACTTGCAGGGCTGTTGAAAGCACGTTCAAGCGACACTCCCCTGCCCCACGATGGTGCGGAAAGTGAGGTTGATCCTCGGCTCGGTGATCCGCTTGGATTTGGGAATGCTGTGCAGCCAATGGGTTTGAGTGGTGTCCCTCATCACGAGCAGTGAACCATGTTCCAAAACAATTTCGGCTGTCTGCGAGGTACGCTTGTGCTTGAAGCAAAAGCGACGCTCTGCACCGAAGCTTACGGAGGCGATGGCAGCGTGCTGAGCCAGAGATTTTTCATCGTCGCTGTGCCAGGCCATGCCTTGATCCCCATGTTCATAGAGATTGAGCAGGCAGGAATTAAACGTGGTGCTGCAATGCCGCTCAATGATGGTTTTCAAACCCGCTAATGACTCGGTCCATGGCAATGCCTCTCGTGTGATTCCAGAGTACGCGTAAGAGAAGCGAGAGTCGCCATACCAAGCCACCTTTCGCGCCGTGGTGATGTGCTTTCCAAAGATGACAACTTCATCACGCTGCCAAGCCACTTCATTCAGCAGAGCAGTGGCGTAGCGGTCTGCATCGGGCAGAGAGATGATCCGCCCATGATAGTTCACTGTGCCATCACAAGGCAGCAAATTGAAGCTGGGATCGGGCGGGAAGAGATCCATGGCTTCGTGATTTCACTTTGCGGCGGCAGGCTTCATCACACCAGACATCGAGTGCTGGCTCACCGTGTCCCAGGCGATCTGCTGGAGCAGGGTGTTGAGCTTCGCTTTGTCCTCGTCACTCATGTCTTTGAGCACCTTGAACGCCAGCGGCACGGGAAGTCCAACTGGGCTTTTGCGGTAGATGACGGCGAAGTGGCAGTAGCTGGAGAGGATTTGCAGTGGTGCTTGCGCGTGGCCCCAGTTGTCGCGAAAAAGATCGGCTTGGGCCTTGAGGCCGGGAGCTTCGCCTTTGACGATCTTCTCACGAAGAGTCACCGCTGCCATGCCAACGGGCACGATGAGCACGGCGTCTTTGCCGAGGCGCTGGTTGATGCCTTTGACGTAGTCTTCGATGTCTTTCGCATAGCGCAGTGTGGCATCTCGGAGCTTGGCGATGTCGGTGGCGTTGTGATCGACCTTTTTCTTCGTTTGCAGCGGATAGATGGGTTCATACTCGTCATTCGGCATCCAGTATTCCTGCACCAGGATCCGCAGCGCGGGGTTGTGCTCGATGCCGAGTTTAACAAACTGCTCGATGGCATCGTCCGGAAGCCAGATGGGCGAAAGCGTGAGCACATCGGCTGCTCCAGCCTTCAGAGCCTTTTTGGCCTCGCTCTTTTCTTCCGGCACGTCCCAATGCTTCTGCAACGTGGAGCCGCCGATGCTCGAAATGCCCGCGAGTTTGTGCTTGAGGCCAGCAGCGAGCGCCATCTCGGCGACTTGGCGATAGGTGAAGATGTGGAAGCTGTGCCCGCAGGTCGCGACGCGTTGCCCTGTCGTGATCGGCGGCGGCAAATCATCTGCGCGGGTGATCAGTGTGGCGAGAAAAAGGGTAGCGAGGAGGAAGGTAGCTCTCATGGTTTTAAAAACGTCGAAGCATGCGCGAATCGCTCATCTGATTATCGCCTGGAATTCAACGTGAGAGGTGTGCGAACGGCGAGGGATTCTCAGCCGCGCTTGCGTGCATTGGTGGTGGAATGAAGCCGCACATGCTCCATCAGCACTTTGATCGCTTTGTTTTGAAAGCGATACGAGTTCCACATCATCGCCACGGTGCGAGTGGGCTTTTCACCGCTGAATGAGCGGTAGAGCCGCCGGTCGCTGGTATCGGTCTTCCGCGCCATCTCGGGGACGATGGAGACGCCGTGGTTCAGCGTCACGAGTTCCTGCACGGTGGTGAGCTGGCTGGTGCGCTCGACGGTGACGGGCTGCACGGATTTTCGGCGGCAAAAGGTGGCGATGTTGTCCGACAGGCAGTGCGCTTCACTCAGCATGACCAAGGGGTAACTTTCCACGGCATCGATTGCGACAGTTTTCGCTGCGGCTAGCGGATGGCCGACAGGCATCACGAGCAGCAGTTCTTCGTCAAAGAGCGGCTCGACTTCGAGATACTTGGCGATGATCGGCAGGGCGAGGATGGCGAGGTCGATCTCGCCGTGGCTGCAGCGTTTGATGAGATTCTCAGTCGTGTCTTCCTGCACGATGACGGAGATGTCTGGGTGCGCTTTGGCGAAACTGCTCAGCAGGCTGGGCAACAAATAAGGCGCGATGGTCGGAATGGCACCGAGCCGGATGCGCCCGCGACGTCCGGCTTCTGAAAGCTCGGAGAAAATGTCTTCCATGAGTTTGAGGATCTGCTGGGCACGTTCGAGCAGGAGCTCGCCGTGATCGGTCAGCACCACCTCGCGCGGCTTGCGCTCAAAGAGCGGCTGGCCGAGTTGCTCTTCGAGTTTTTGAATAGCTCGGCTCAGCGCAGACTGGGAAAGATGCAGCTCCTCGGCGGCACGGGTGAAGTTTTTGGTCCGCGCTAAGGCCACGAATTGTTCGAGCAGGTGGAGATTGAGTTCGCTCTTCATTCCGGCAATTTAGCGATGCACTGAGCGCATCGCAAGCATTCAGACAATGCATTGGATGCATTGTCGTATTGACCGAAATAACGTTCCTCTGCTGCACAACCCACTTCCGCAGCTTGATACACGAGACCCAACCCTCACATGCTATGAAAACATCGAAGCTCAGGATTCTGTTAACCACTCTGACGCTGACTCCGGTCGCGTTGGCTTTAGCTCAGGGCGACTCAGCCAAACCCAAATCAGACAAACCTATGGAAGACATCAGCAAATGCCCCGTGATGGGCGCAGCGGCCAGCCCGGCCCGCCACACCGCCGCCGGAGCCATGACCAATAGCGATTGGTGGCCTAACCAGCTCAACCTCAAAATCCTTCACCAAAACTCACCGAAAGGAAACCCGATGGGCGAAGGCTTTAATTATGCCGAGGAGTTCAAGAAGCTCGATCTCGCTGCTTTGAAGAAGGAACTCACTGAACTCATGACCACGTCGCAGAAGTGGTGGCCAGCCGACTACGGCAACTACGGCCCCTTCATGATCCGCATGGCCTGGCACAGCGCAGGAACCTACCGCACCAGCGATGGTCGTGGCGGTGCCGGATACGGCACTCAGCGCTTCGCACCGCTGAACAGTTGGCCAGACAATGGGAACCTGGACAAGGCGCGTCGCCTGCTCTGGCCCATCAAACAGAAATACGGCAACAAGATCTCGTGGGCCGACTTGATGATCCTCACCGGCAACGTCGCTCTCGAATCCATGGGCTTCAAAACCTTTGGCTTCGCCGGTGGTCGTGCCGATGTGTGGGAGCCGCAAGAGGACATCTTCTGGGGACCTGAGAGCACATGGCTGGGTGACAAGCGCTACAAGGACGACCGTCAGCTCGAAAAGCCGCTCGCCGCCGTGCAGATGGGCTTGATCTATGTGAACCCGGAAGGCCCCAATGGCAAAGCTGATCCGCTGGCTGCTGCCAAGGACATCCGCGAAACCTTTGGCCGTATGGCCATGAATGACGAGGAAACCGTCGCGCTCATCGCTGGTGGTCACACCTTTGGCAAAGCTCACGGTGCTGGTGATCCGAAGAACGTCGGCCCCGAGCCAGAAGCTGCGCCATTGCAAGAAATGGGCTTCGGTTGGAAGAATAAGCTCGGTAAAGGCAACGCTGAGGACACCATCACCAGCGGCCTCGAAGGCGCCTGGACCAGTGCACCGGCCCGCTGGTCGCAAATGTATCTCTCGAACCTCTACGCCTATGATTGGGAGCTGACGAAGAGCCCCGCAGGCGCTCAACAATGGATTCCCAAAGACGGAGCAGGTAAGGGCACCGTGCCTGATGCACATGTTAAAGGCAAAGGCCATGCGCCCATCATGTTCACGACAGACATCGCTTTGAAGATGGACCCCGCCTACGGCAAGGTCACAAAGCGCTTCCTCGATAACCCGAAGGAGTTCGAGGTCGCCTTCGCCAAAGCCTGGTTCAAGCTCACTCATCGCGACATGGGTCCTCTCGCTCGCTACCTCGGCTCTGAAGTGCCGAAGGAAGCGCTGATCTGGCAGGACCCGCTTCCTGCTGTGGACTATGAATTAGTTAACGCGCAGGACATCGCCCAGCTCAAAGCCAAGATTCTCGACTCCGGCCTCACTACCTCCGAACTAGTCTCCACCGCCTGGGCTTCCGCTTCCACCTTCCGTGGCAGCGACAAGCGCGGCGGTGCCAATGGTGCCCGTATTCGCCTCGCTCCGCAGAAGGACTGGGAGGTCAATCAACCGCAGCAGCTCGCCAAAGTGCTCGCTGCGCTTGAGAAGGTCCAAACAGAGTTCAACAGCGGTAAGAAGAAGATCTCGCTCGCGGACTTGATCGTGCTCGGTGGCAGCGCCGCTGTCGAAGCTGCCGCGAAGAAGGCTGGTCACGATGTGAAGGTTGCTTTCAGCCCAGGTCGCGTGGACGCCACGCAGGCTCAGACCGATGTCGAATCCTTCGCCGTTCTTGAACCCAAGAACGACGGCTTCCGCAACTACCTCGGCCACGAACTCGACCGCCCAGCGCCCGAGAACCTCGTGGACCGCGCTCAGTTGCTCACGCTCTCCGTTCCTGAGATGACCGTGCTCATCGGCGGCATGAGAGCGCTCGGCACCACCGTCGGTCATCCCGACCTCGGCGTGCTCACCAAGAATCGAGGTGCTCTCACCAACGACTTCTTCGTGAACCTGCTCAGCATCGAGAACGAGTGGAAGGTCTCGCCCCGCTGCGAGCACTTCTATGAAGGCACCGACCGCGAAAGCCGCGCAGCGAAGTGGATGGCTACCTCCGTGGACCTCGTCTTCGGCTCAAACTCCCAGCTCCGCGCCACCGCCGAAGTCTATGCCAGCGCTGATGCCAAAGAGAAGTTCATCACCGACTTCGCTGCCGCCTGGACCAAGGTCATGAACCTAGATCGCTTCGATCTGGCGAAGTGATCTGAGGAACGACTACCGAAATCTGCAAACCCATCCCGGCATTGAGTTGCTGGGGTGGGTTTTGTTTTATTCACTCACCTACACACCACAGATACTCCTGTCTTGTCGGACTGGTTTTCGCGGAGCGGAGGTAGATGCGGTTGTCGCAAATGGCGGGGGTGCTGAAGCATTCGTCGCCGAGCTGGTTTTGGCCGAGGAGGGTGAATTTCTCCGGTGTGGCCTCGAAGACGGAGGTGACTCCGGCTTTGCTGGTGACGTAGATGCGTGAGTCGGCCATGACGGGCGAGCCGTAGAACTCGCGGTCCACTTTTTCGTTCCAGAGTTCTTCGCCGGTGGCCGAGTTCCAGCAGACGGCACGGCCTGCATCGCCGACGGCGAAGACGTGGCCATTTTTGACGAGCAAGGAGGGCACATAGGTCTTGGTGACGTTCTCCCACGCGATCTTGCCAGAGCCATCGGCTTCGAGCGCCATGGTGTGATTTTTTGGATAACCACCGCCGAGGAAAACGCGGCTGCCATCCGTCACGGCGGTGACGACGGTCTCCTCGGTGCTGCCGTCGATGCTCCAGAGTTTTGTGCCGGTGAGCGGATCGAAGCTTTCGACCTTGTTGCAGCCCGCGAGCACGGCCTGGAGCTTGCCTGCGGCGGTGAGGACGGCAGGCGTGGCGTAGTTCGCCACGGGTGGGCGATCTTGCTGCCACACGATCTCGCCAGTGAGTTTGTTGAGTCCGCTCATCTTGCCGCCGCCGCGATGATCGGCGGAAACGAGCACGATGCTTTGGTAAATGACCGGCGACGAGCCAAAGCCCTGATGCACCTGGAAATCGCACACGCGGCGCTGCCAGAGCTGCTTGCCCTTCAAATCGAGCGCGGTGGTGAATATGGCTCCGTTGTTGAGGAAGTTGACGAAGAGCCGCTCGCCATCGCTCACGACATCGGAGGAGGCCTGCGACGAAATTTTGTGGCCTTTGGTGTTCAGGTTTCCGCGATGCACCACGGCCTCCCAGAGCTGCTTTCCGGTGCCACGATCAAAGCAGAGCACGAGTTGCTCCTCCGTCTCCACATCCGCCGTGGCGAGCAGCACCTGACCACCCACGACAATCGGCGAACCATGCCCACGACCACGCACCTCGGCTTTCCAGAGCACGTTTTCGCTTTCACTCCATTTCACCGGCAGTTTTTGTCCCGCTGTGGCATGACCATCGCCAGTGGGACCGCGCCAGGCAGGCCAATCGGCGGCGGAGATGGATGTGGCGAATGCGGCAAGGAGGAATGATGCGAGTTTCATGAGTGAGTGTGGGAACGTGTGGTGACTTCGTGGAAGCGGGCTTCGTAGTCTTTGTGGTTGGTGCCCATGAGGCGGTCCCAATAATTAAAGTAGAGGCCGTAGTTGCCGCGCATTTTTTCGTGATGCTGGATGTGGTTCGTCGGCGTGTTGAGCAGCTTGCCAAGCCACGATTTCATGAGCCATGGCGGGAAGTATTCATAGCCGGTGTGGCCGATGACATTGAAGACGATCTGCCAGATCATGAAGGCGAAAAAAGCCAGCGGATGCATGGGTAATGTGAAAGCCAGCAGCGGAAAAATGCCCGCCTGCACGACTGCCTCCAGAGGTGCGAATGAATACGCGGCCCAGGGACTTGGATTGGTGCTCTGGTGATGTACGCGGTGGAACCAGCGGAACAGCCGCCGATGATGCATGAGTCGGTGCGTCCAGTAGAAGTAGGTGTCATGCACGATGATGGCGATGACGATGCTGCCGAAAAACCAGAGCCAGCCGTGTGCGTCGATCTTCTTGTAAAATTGCATTCCACCCTGCCTCCCGATCAGGAGAGTGGCTGTGCCCACAAGACTATAAATGACCACCGTGAGCAGGGACCACAGCATCTCACGCCGCACATCAGCAGCCGCTGGATCACGCTGGATGATCTTCCTCCGCCACCAACGCTTTTTGAAGAACACATAGGCCAGCAGCCAGGCGATGCCGGCGAAGAGTGCATAGCGGACCCACTGCTCCACAGCGATGCCCACGAGCATCTGCATGATGTTGGTTGATCGAAGCCCGAGGTTCATTTTGAGCCAGTGATCTCGGCGAGGTAGTTAAAAAAGGCGCGCTTACGAGCGGATGATATGCCCCAGTTTACAGGTGGGGATTGGTAGCCTTCTTCGAGTGCTTCACCTTTGCGGCGGTAATCAAACCAACCCCAGGAAACGTGATCGGCGATGGCTGCGGCAAAGTTGTTCGCAGGTTGATCAAAGTTCTCGTGATCGTCTTCATTGAAGAGAATCGGCACCGGCTTGTAGCCAGCCACAGTGCGAGTTTGTTTGATCATCTCAGTGATGCGCGCGGGATCTTCGACGCGATTGCCATGTAGCAAAAGAAAGTCAGATGCGCGGACGACTTTTCCCTCTGGGATAGCACCTCCGCCGTAGCTGGTGCCGACGAGTAGGCGTCGGCCATCACGCTCGGTTTCTCGCACGCGCTCGATGAGTTCATGAATGCGGCCTGGGCGCAGGATGTCGTGGCCATAGGCCTTCACATTCGTTTCGTTATTCACTTCGACGAGGACATTGCGCCAGCCTCCGTCGAGCAGCCACTTCGTTGCTTCATCGGTAGCACGAATGACGGCTGCTTCGTCTTTGAGGCGCTGGTCTTGACCAAAGTAAAAGTAGCCGAGGATGACGACCATGCCGTTGGCATCCGCCGCATCGAGTACGCGCTTCATTCGGCCTGCGAACTCGGGGCGAAGGGTACCCTCTTCATTGAAGGCACCGCTAATCCAGGGTTGTGTTTTTGAGTAGCCCTCCGGTGAGCCACCTTGAAAATTGAGAGTGACGGCGAGCAGACCTTTTTTGCGCCACTCGGGCATGGCGGCGATGAATTCGCTAAGGTTGCGATCGGCATCCCATTTGCCCGTGTTGGCGTAGGCCCAGCGTTTGGCGCTTTCGGAGTTTAGGTCGTCATAAGTGGCCTGCACCATGCGTGAGTTCAGCAGCAGACCTTCGACGCGATGGCCCTTCCATTCGCGGCGTGCATAGGTGGGCTTGCCATTGATGTGAAAATCCTCGCCTTCAATACTGACGATGGTTTGGGCCGTGGCAAAGCTGTGAAGAGTGAAGAGGATCGCTAAAAGGAGTTTCATTTTTGTGGCGGCGTTCATCGCGTTTTCTTCTTTGGTTTTCCTGTGGTTTTTTGCGGCGAGGTTGGGTCTTCGTTGGGGCTGCCATGCCAAAGGGGTGCGATGTTTTTCTTGTCCCATGCCTCCCACTCGCGGGTTAGTTCGGCGACGATTTCAGGCTTCTCGGCGGCGAGATTGTTTGTTTCGCCGAGGTCGGCACTCAGATCATAGAGTTGCCAGCCGGATTGCGTTTTGGCTTCCATGTCGCGGACATCGACAATCTTCCAGTTACCCTTACGAAGGGCTTTCTGTGGGCCGAATCGCCATGCGAGTGTTGCATGTGGCACGCTGGTTTTTTCACCTTGGAGATAGGGCAGAAGATTGATGCCCTCCACGTCACTTTGCCCGCTAATCGAAGAAGCTGCGGCGACCGCCGTCGGCAGCACGTCCATGGCACTGACAGGGTGATCATAGGTCTTGCCTGCGGGTAGTTGCCCCGGCCAGCTCACGAAAAACGGCACGCGGATGCCACCTTCGAATGTCTGGCCTTTGTCGCCTCGGAGCGGTGTGTTGATGCCTGTGTTGTAGGCGAAGAACGGCTTGCGTCCGGAGCCGCCGTTGTCGCTGAAGAAGAATACGAGCGTGTTCGGATGCTTGGCTTTGAGCTCTGCCGTGAGGCGACCGATGTGGTCATCGAGACCAAGTAAGAGCGAGAGGTAGCCACGCCGGTTTGGCTCTGTGATGCTAGCGGGCACGCGGTCACTGTATTTGGCCAAAACTTCGAGCGGCGTGTGGACGGCGTTGTAGGCAAGGTAAATGAACCACGGCTTCGATGCGTTGCGATTCATGAAGCCCAATGCCTCATCGGTAAAAAGATCGGTCGTGTAGCCGTCGAGGTGCTGCACTTCGCGGCCCCGGTAGATCATGTCATGCGAATGCGCAGAGCCGAATTCAGGTTCGGCGTCCTTGTGCAGTAAAAAATTATGCCCGCCGACGAGGAAGCCGAAGAACTCGTCGAACCCCCGCGACTGCGGATGATGCGCGGCATCAAAGCCCTGATGCCACTTGCCGACGAGTGACGTGGCGTAACCAGCATCATGCAGCACATTAGCGATCGTGCGCTGATCGAGCGGCAGCCCCAGCTTTGCTTCGTCGCCGACATGTGGATTGAACTCATGCCCGAACCGCGTCTGCATCCTGCCCGTGAGAAACCCCGCCCGCGATGGGCTGCAATACGGCGCGGTGACATAGCCATTCGTGCAGCGCACCCCTGAGGTCGCAAGCGCGTCGATATTCGGTGTCGGTACCAATTTTCCGCCATGCACGCCGATGTCCGCGTAGCCCAGATCGTCAGCGATGATGACGAGGACGTTGGGAGAAGCAGCGAAGAGCGTCGGGCAAAGGGCGAAGAGGAAAGCGAAGCGTTTCATGGCTCCGTTTGTAACGATGCAAATTCTCGATTCTCCCGGCAAAACATGTGTCGCATTCCGCATTGAGCTTTGGAGGTGAGTGGATAGTGTCAGGATGTGAACTTGACTCAAGCCAGCCCTCCCACGCCCCTTGGTCTGCCCAAGGCTTTGTTTTGGGATACTGATCTAGCGACGCTGGACCTAGCGCGACATGAGAAGCAGATCATCGCTCGTGTCGTCGAACGCGGTGGACTGGAAGGCTGGCACAAACTCCGCCATCACTATGGCGATGACAAGTTGCGGCAGGTCGCCACGAGCCTGCGGACGCTGGAGCCGCGCACTGTGAATTTTCTCTGTCTGATGCTGAACCTAAAAAAAGAAAACTTTCGATGCTGCACTTCGAGACCCTTCCCGATGGCTCCCTGGGTCTCCTGAAAGACCTGACCAAGCATCCGGCCCTGCAGCAGTTTTCACTGGTGGGCGGCACAGCGCTGGCGCTTCGTTTCGGGCATCGTCGCTCCATTGATTTCGACTTCTTCACGCCAGAGCCTTTTGATGTGGAAAGCCTCGCTGACATCTTGAGTCGAGTAGTGAGCGGCTTTGAGACCACCGGGATGAACAAGGTCGGACTGAATGCCACTATCGACGGTCTGAAGGTGGACTTTGTGACCTACCGGTATCCTCTACTTGCTCAGCCTGAGACGCAGGATGGCATCCGCATGTTTAGCCTGCCGGACATCGTTGGCATGAAACTGAGCGCGATCACCAATCGTGGTGCCCGCAAGGACTTCTACGACCTTCATGCGCTCATCCAGCATCTCGGAGTAGATGCACTGATCGACATCTACCGCCAAAAATACCCCAGCCATGATCCCATGATCGTGCTGCGCAGCATGATTTACTTTGACGATGCCGAGGATGACAATGATCCCGAGTTGCTGATGGCACAGGACTGGGAGGATGTGAAGGAGACGATTTGCGCGGCGGTGAAGACTTGCAAATCGCTCTCATCGTAGATTCGACTGGTAAT
>CAZOVY010000081.1:0-28366 GCA_964583255.1 uncultured Prosthecobacter sp. | reverse complement strand
ATGCAGCCGGTGTTGTCACCGATCTGGCGGATGGTTTCGACCTCTTCCGAAGTCAAACATTGCGGCGGCAGCTTGGCGACTTCGTCGAGCTTGCTCTCGATGCTGCGAGCTCCTTCACCGTGTTCTTGAATCATGGTCGGCACCACGCTCTTCACGGCGGTATTGGCTAGGGTCCACAGACAGGCGAGTTGCAGCATGGTGAGGCCATGCTTCTCGGCGATCGGGCGGATTTTCTCCAGCCTCTCCACGCCATGCTCGATCCAGCCGCCGGGGCGGTGAGTGCGGTGGTCGCCATCGCGGAAAGGATGACCAGGACGCACATCGTCATGGAAAATGCCGCCGTAGTCCACGACACGGGCAAGGATATCAACGTTGTTCTGTTCAGCCGCGCCTAGCACATGCTGGCCGGGCCAAGGCTCGAATGGATTCAGGATAATCATCGCCCAGTCCATGCGATCACCAAATTTTTCAAAGCACTCGATCATGTCCAGCGTGAAACCATTCGCCGGGCCAGGGGCAATGCCGAGACGATCCGCCATGCCTTCGTCCTTCAGTTTGGTGAAGGCGTTCCAAACTTTGTCGCTGGTATAAGCGATGCTGTCAGGATTGTGCAGCATGAGCAGATCAAACTTCGAGGTCTGACAACGTTCCAGAGACTTCTCCGTGGCCATTTTGAGGTAGTCATAATAGCCGTCAGCACCGCGCAGCGCCGGATCGGTGAAGCGCGGGTAGCCTTTGGAGCCAGCACGCAGGCCTTCATAGAAATCGTGACCGACGATGCCGACGAGGCAGTATTCATCGCGTGGGATTCCCTTCAAAGCCTCGCCCAAAAGCGCATCGGCCCGGCCCGCGCCATAGACATCAGCGGTGACAAAGGTGCGCACGCCTTTTTCAAAGGAGAGGCGCATGAGGTTCTTGTATTGCTCTTCAGAGAGCTGCTCTCCGTAATGCATAAAGCGGCCACCACTCCAGGTGCCGTAGGCGGTTCGTCCGAGATTCATGAGAGGTCGATGAGGTATTGTAGGTTGGTTAAAAAGAAGGGCGATTCTAGAAGCGAAATCGCATCAGGCAAGTGTCCTGGCTGAAAACGGCAAGCACCTATCAGCGAAAGACAGTATCCGCACGCTACGAAAAAAGGCAGGCCCTCACAGGCCTGCCTTTTGACAACACAATCACCATTAAAATTAGATCAGACCAGCGGTCTTCAGCACTGTGTAAGCACCGTTCTTGTTCACGGTCTTCAGGGCGCGAGCGGTGAGCTTCACGGTCACGAACTTGTTCAGTTCGGGAATCCAGATGCGCTTCGTGCGGAGGTTGGGGAAGATGACGCGCTTCACACGCTTCGTGATGTGCTTACCGATACCACCCTCTTTCTTAGCTTTACCGCTACGATGAATGTGGTGGCCGCGCGTGACGCCGACTCCGGATACTTGACAGACTTTAGCCATATAAAAAGGTTCGTTAGATTGGGGGAAAAGGGGTCCGAAAGTAGCCGACGACTTCGAGTCGTCAACCACGGAATAGGACTTTTCCTTTCCAGTGGGGTTTAGTAGCTGAAAATTTCGCCGTCCTTGAAGAAACGCTTCAGTTCGACTGCCGCAGCTTCAGGGGAGTCCGAGGCGTGCACGACGTTAGTCATCTTGTCGCTGCCAAAGTCACCACGGATGGTTCCTTTCGGGGCGATTTTCGAGTCCGTCGGCCCAAGGAGGTCGCGAACATGAGCGATCACATTGTCACCACCGAGTGCCACGGCGATCACGGGATTGCTCTTCATGAAATTGGCCACGTCAGGGAAGAAAGGCTTATCAGCGATGTGCGAGTAATGTTCCTTCAGGAGTTCGTCCGTGAGCAGAATCATTTTGATGCCACGCACGCGGAAGCCTTCAGCCTCCAGACGGCGCAGAACTTCGCCATTCAGACCTTGGGCGACGCAATCGGGTTTCAGCAGGAGCAGGGAAGTTTCTTGAGCCATGGTGTTTTTTCGGGGGGATGAAAAGGGCGCGCACAGTGGCGCACCGCCCTGGAGAGTCAAGGGATTCGGCGGGCGACTACTGGCTCAGAGCTTCCGCAGATAGCCATCGCAGCGATTATGCCATCCAGCCAACCAGCGCTGTTCCTTCCGGGCAGCGGGTGCGTTTTGCACTCGGCGCGACAGCGTGGTTTTGGCTGAGGCCGCAAAAGCCGCAGGCGTCGGCGCAGGCGTCGGCGCGGTCATACCTTCCAGCACTTGCAGCAGCCCCCAGCCCAGGCCGTTGTAACGCTCCGTCTTCACCGTGCCCTCACCTTTGAAATTCACATAGTCGATCAGACAAAACGCACCTTCCGGAGTCGCCGAGAGGCCATCGAAGTTTGCCTGCACGCGCTTCTTCTGCTGCGACTCCGCCAGCATTTTGGGTAGTGCAGCTTTCAGCCTAACTAAAATGAAGTCCGTCTGTAGAGACACGTTTTTCGACAGGATCACCCGCAACTCCTTTTGCCGCGCACCACCGCTCTCGGACTCAAACGCCGCCTTGCTGCTCCACGGACACGGCCCTTTCGCCCAACTCGGCATCGCCACCCCACGCGCTTCCGCAAAGGCCACGAGTTGAGGGAAACTCTCCTCAAACGGCCCGCGCTGCCCCTTCGGATACCAAATAAAATGCCCGATCCCCAACGACGCAAAAGCCTCCCCTGCATTCCAGCTCGTCAGCCCCGCCACCGACCCCGCGCATTCATTCTGCCAGATCCTCAGACCCACACGCTGGAGCTGAGCCTGACTCAAAGAGACGCCCGCTCCATGGGTTAAGATCAATGGGCTGGCAACGAGGGCTAGAATGAAAAAAGTGCGACGTGTGATCATGGGAAGTTCATCCGCACCCAAGCCTCTAGCATCGACCGAATCAACTTACGGTTTAATCGGCAGGATGACTCGTGACGCGTGACTCGTGTCATGCCAGATCGTGTTGATCGCTGCGACACCAGACTCGGTGACGAAGTGCGTGATCGGGCTGCCGGTCTGCGTGTTCGGCTCAAAATACGGCGCGCCGGTGCTGGCGATGGTGATGCGCACGCGGTGGCCTTGGTTGAAGATGATGCTCACCCAGCCGATGTCCCAGGCAAGTTTCGTCACCTGACCGGGCACGAGCAGTTTCTGATGATCGAAGCCTTCGTGATACCGCGCGCGCAGAGGATAATCGACCAGCAGGATGGAGCGCCCATCGGGATACACATCGGTCACGCGCAGGACGAAGTCAGTGTCCTTCGCGGTCGATGACACGAAGACTTCGGCTTTGATGCGGCCAGTGACTTCGAGCGGTTTAGCGAGCACCTCGCTGGTCCAGGTGCGGACTTCGGCCTGCTCTTCAAACGTGCGTGCATCTTTTGCGCCTGGGAAGCCGACTGCATTGAGGATCATCGGGTGCGTGGGATCGCTCGCATATGAGGTGCTGGCGTTCGGGACGGTGGGCTTGCTGGGGGCCAGCTTGCCATCGGGTTGCAGGAACCAGTCTGCTGCTGTGCTGGCTGGCGGGAAGTCTTTGGCCTCGCGCCAGACATTGCCGGGCGCGCCAGCTTCGCCAGTCGCACCCATCACATAGTATTTCACAGGCGTGTCCTTTTCGATGCCGTTGTCCTCGCCTTTGAGGTAGTGATTGAACCACTTCGTCATGTGCGGATACACGTCGAAAAAGGCGTTCTCAGGGAATACGAGTTCACCGATCTTGTTCGACTTCGGATAGCCGCCGTGCAGCCACGGGCCGATGATGAGCTGCTGCTTGCCGCGCGAGTTGTCGCCGCCGTGCTGGTTGCGGCCGATGAAGCTCGCCACACTGCCCTGGCACATGAAATCAAACCAACTGCCGATGGTGAAGCATGGGTAGTTCATCTTGTCGAAGTGCAGTGAAGCATCTTCGTCTTTCCAATACTCATCATAGTCTGGGTGCTGGTCCCACTCGCGCAGCATGTCCTCGTTGTCCTTGAGTTCACGCGCCACCGCGCCGCCTTTGATGAAGCGTTGCGGCTTCGTGGCACCACCGATGCGATAACCTTCATGATACAGACTCAAGCCTGTATCGGTCATGTATTGCGCGACGAGATGTGGTGGCTGCGTGACAGCGAGATAGTTCTGCGCGTAGCCTGCCTGCGAGCCGCCGTAAGTGCCGATCTTCCCCGTACACCATGGCTGTGTGGCTAGCCACTCACACACATCATAGCCATCGCGAAGCTCACCCCATTGCAGCCCGCGATAGCCGCGATACACGCCCTCGCTTTCATGAGTGCCACGATAGTTCACCAGCGCGATGACGAAGCCGCCTTCGGCAAATTTTGCCGCCGCCTTGCGCGATCCCGCACTGGAGATGTCCGCATAGCGCTGCTCAAAAATGGCTGGCCACTTTTGATCGCCCGCCGGAAAAAAGACATAGGCGGACAAGCGCTTCCCATCACGCATCGGGATCATCACATGCTCCTCACGCACGCTGCCAAAATCCAGCTTCGGTAGATCAGCGGCCAAAAGTGACGCATTGACGGTTAGGCACAATAAAAGATGTAGTAGGCGCATGAAAACGATACGGCGGCCCACGGGGATACCTTGCCAGTGTTGAACAGGTCAATGGCTAGAAGCTGGTGCCCAGGCTGTCCTGATCACATCATCATCGCCTCTAGCCATTCGATCCGGCGCTGAAGTCAGAGAAACACATAATAAGCGCGGGTTCTTTGACAGGCGCAAAATCAATCGGATGCTCTCCATGTATGGAAGTTATTCGAGATTGTTGCCCCACCCCTGTTTTGTTCTTGATTCAGCGTCGTCCTGAACTCACAGAGCTGGTACTGGCGGCTATACGAAGGGCTAGGCCTGCTCATCTTCTTGTGGCGGCAGATGGGCCGGAGGATGACGAACGGTGTCAGCAGACACGGAAGCTAGTTCTGGAAGGCATTGACTGGCCTTGCGTCCTGCAGACGCGCTTTTCCGAAAAGCGACTCGGCTGCGGTCAGGCAATTTCACAAGCGCTGGACTGGGGTTTTACGGCTCATGAACGCTTAATCATAATTGAGGATGACTGCCTACCTGATCCCTCCTTCTTTCGTTTTTGTACAGAGCTTCTTGAGCGGTATCAATACGAAGAAAAGGTCATGCAAATCTGCGGTAGCAATCTCAGCGGCCATAAAGCACAAAACGGTAGCAGCTATTATTGTTCGCGCTTCGCCACAATCTGGGGTTGGGCAAGTTGGCGAAGAGCGTGGATTCAAAACGATGCGCGCATGTCTGCGTGGCCAGCATATAGATCCTCGCAATCATGGAAGAATTCGTGTAGCTTTACCGGAGAGGCGGTATGGAGAAAAGGCATCTACAATTCAGCGCATTCCGGAGCAATTGACACGTGGGATACAGCGTGGGAATTCACCAAGCAGGTTCGTTGCGGAGTCAGTTTAGTTCCATGCGTCAATCTTGTTTCCAATCTTGGGTGGGGAGCGGAGGCTACCCACACGTTTGATCTGAATGACCCGCGTTCGCAGATGACGATAGTTTCAATCGATTTCCCCCTGCGACATGTTGAAACCATGGGGACACACGATGAAGCTGACCAGAGTTATTTTTCCAAATACTGTCGTGCGCCATCTCTGGTGAGACGAGTAATGAATAAGTTGCTCCGGCTTTTGAATAAAAACTGATATGAATAGGGCAATCATGGCAGCTCGTTGGCTGATTTATCGCACGGTCATTACCGTGCTGATGACTTTGGTGCGTCCTCGCCACAGGATATCTTATCGCCTGACCATTCTTAAACTAGATCGACTTGGAGATGCTGTGCTGTCTCTAGGAGCTGTCAGAAAGCTGCTTTCGAGCTTCCGCGAGGAAGAAACACTTTTGATCGTTTCCAGAATAGCCGCGCCAATCTATCACCTTGAGTTTCCTGGGATAACTCTGCTGATAATGCCTGCATTTTGTGAACGGTTTTGGCCAGACTTTCTGATATGCATGATTCGGCATGCATATCTACTTCGAGCGATCACCACGGAGACGCTTGTTTGCCTGCGTCATCAACATTCGGACTATCTTTATGCTGTTGCGCTAATGCTGAATTACAAGCTGTGCTATGCCTCGAGATGGGAGGACAATGAGGAGCACACGAGTCTGTCACTTCCTAAATGTGACCTCTGCGCTTACCCAACCGCATCAGCCAACATCTGCCTGGAACTAGAGGCGCACCGCCGTGTAGTGGAGAAAGTTTTGCGTTCACGCACTGACCTCGCTGAAATGTTACCATTTTTCACAAAGGTCGCGACCATGGAAGGCGACTCGTTGCTTGTGTGCCCGGTTTCAGGAAGCCCTATCCGTCAGTATCCAGTAGATCGCCTTACTGAAGCTATCTGTCTCTTTTTGCAGCAATTGACCGACATTCCCGTTCACTTCTGCCTGCCTCCAGGCACAGATTGCACGCCCTGGGAAGATGCTTTGATGGCTTCGGGACTCACAAATGTTCAGTGGCATTTCCCGAATGACGTCGAGTCTCTTGTCAAGCTCATCGCCGAGGCACGTATCGTGCTAGCTCCTGATTCTGCACCAGCTCACATTGCTACGGCGCTGGATAAGGCAGGTGTTTTTTTACTGGGCGGAGGACACTTCGGCATGTTCGCTCCTTGGAGACAAAGTGAGCGTCAGAGATGGTTGAACCACGCCACGGAATGCTACCAATGTCGATGGAACTGCACTCAAACTGAACCTTATTGCGTCACGCAAATTGACCCCCGTGAGATTGCATCTGCATTGTACGCTGTTCGATGAACTGAAGAAAAAATGGAGGGAATTAATCGGCTGAAGCATTGGTGTAGCGTTCCTTATCCAAAAGATGATCGTGCCATGTAAGACTTTTTTTTCTTAGCCTTAGCATAGCGTAAACAGATAAACAAAAGCGCGCCCACTTATTTGTTATCGCAAGCCGTGCTGTGATAGGCATATCGACGTCGCTGAAAACATGTAGGCCAGGATTGATTTGAAAATAGCTACAGCACAACAGCTTAGCGAGTAACTCTAAAGACCGTCTTTGATAGAATGTAATGTGCTGACCAGTATCGAATGCATAATACCACCATTCTCTAGGAGGAATTGAGGGATTAAAAGTTAGCGTAGAAAAAACCAAAGTCCGGCAACCAAACTTATTGAATTGCTGTTCGATGAATTCGACGGGATTGTGAATGTGCTCAAGAACTTCAAAGGCAAAGAGAGCATCTGCCTTGAATGGGTCTTGTGGTTCAAACGAACTCGCGAAAAGGTTTGGGCAATAAGGGTCGGTGGAAAAGCAATCAAAGCCCTTGTCTCTCAATAGCCTTGTGAGCAACCCGTATCCTCCTGCCAGATCCACAAACCGTGCATTGCTGGAGAAGGTCAGTGATAGAAAGATCTCCAAAAAGCGACTGTTGCCGATATTGCGAGCCACCAAGCCTGTGTCACCAGAAGTAATCGGCTCCTGGTAGGCTTGCTCAAGCCAGTAAGGAGCCTCGGTCTGCAAGAGGCCGCAGTGTGTGCAGCGATAGTAATGGACCTTGAATTGCCCGAGCACGGTCTCCTCAAAAGCGAAGTCCATTGGAATTCGCGAAATGGGGCAGTGAGGCGCTGTGTTCATAAATCCGTGAGGCGTGCGCTAAGCTATTGGCTCGACTTGGATTCGTCTGAAGAAGCAGTCTGTGTAATCATCATTGGAAGTGAGATGAAGCGGCTTGTCATAGTGGCTCTGAAGTAGGCGCGTGACGGCAACGAGGTTTTCATGGCGAACTTCGATGCAGATGGCCTTTGGACAATAAAGCTGCAGATCCAGACCTCGAAGCACATCTACCTCGAAACCTTCTACATCAAGGCTGAGTAGATCAAAGTCGGAGGGGGTCATTGTCTCTTTAAGAACCGATGTCAGTGTCCTCACGGGAACTTCAAGGAGTTGTTCAGCTACCGGAAGCCCTTGTATGGCAAGACCTTCTATTGCACGTTTCCGCTCTTTGTCATCATCCCCCAAGACTCCGCAAGCCATAGTCATCAAGCCTGCGTGACGTAACTGTAGGGTACTGCCTTCCGCTTCCGGCGCACCCAATGCGCATGATACCACGATAGACTCTGCGCGCCGCCGCCGACATATCGAAGCAAGCTGGGGCAGCGGCTCGATAAGAACGCCGCGCCAGCGTTTCATGCGTGCGAAATAGTAGCTATTGCTCTGTTGAAAAACATCGTAAGCGCCTGCCTCCACATACCAGCCGCCACTTTCTGGCAGCAGTCGTTCGAGTGCGATATCGAGTCCGTTCAAAGAGGGGCGTGAGAGACAGGCAATACCCAAGAACTCGAAAATAGGCCTGAGCAGATTTAGGAGGCGCTCTCGTCGGGAGGAAACAGAGTTGTAGGGAAGGTTGTCCATGTTTAAAACTCTTGCTCTAAACTCCCATAAACACTTGCAGGCCAACGTCTGCCCAAATGAGGAAGCACACTGGAGGCACGAATAAAGACAGAAGTACACCATGCGTAGTCGTTAACCGGTCCAAATCCATGGAAGTCGATTTGCACTAAACTCTGCGACTTTAACCATGAGCAAATGCCGGGAAACCAGTCGGAATTGTCCAAGATAATCATCCCTCCTACTGCAAGAAATGGTAATGAAGCTTGCGCGCTATCCAACCGCAGCAGTCCATTAATGACAATTACGTCGTAGATGCGCCCGCCCCCTAATGGAGCTTGTACATAAGCGCTTTCTTCGACTGGGCCGATCACTGTCATATTGGCTATCGCGCTTTGTCTTAACTTCTCCGACCACTCAGCCTCTCCTTCCACCGTAATGATCGATTTAGCTCTATGTGCCCACCAAAGAGAACTTTGACCGCCGCCGTATTCGAGAATTGAAGCCTGTGAAAAATCGAGCTGGGAGAGGTAATCAAACGCTGGATAAGTAATCCAAGGAATCGGGCCACCCTTCGCATCTGCCGGCAATCCTGTGAGGATGCTTTGCCATAGCGCACGCCTGAACATCAGTGTTTGCATCACTCGCATTGCCTTACCTATCCGGGGCAGAAAACGATGAATCGCGCGTTCAAGAAGAGTCATAAGCAGACGATTAATCATTGCTTGCAGCTTTAGTAGCAAGCTCGTATTTGGGCGGAATGGCGACCACTGCAGACAAAGCAAACCTTCAGCATTCAGTTTGGCTTGTCATTCCCGTTCACAATCGGAAGGCAACCACTAGTCGTTGCCTGAATCACTTGGATACTCTGGGTATCCGCGTTTGGGCAAATGTGCTGGTTATTGAGGATGGAAGCACTGACGGCACCCATGAAATGCTGAGAGAGGATTTCCCCTGGGCGCATACAATTTGTGGTAACGGTAGCTTATGGTGGAGCGGCGCCATCCGACTAGGAATGGAGGTGGCGATAGGCAGCGGAGCTGACTGCGTTTGCTGGTTGAATGATGATAGCCTGCCTGATTCTGGCAGCTTGGAGCGACTCGTTCAACTTGCTCTCGAAAGCTCTGCCATCTGTGGCGGGGTTTGTAGGACACCGGATGGGGCATTTGTATATTCGGGCGGAATGATACGCCACCGTTGGCCACAGCATTTGATCCCAGTTCCAGAGGCCGCAGCAGCACCTATTCCAGTGGAGTGGCTGCACGGAAACATGGTAGCCATTCCAGCCACTGTCTGCAGTCGAATAGGCCTGCCAGAGAGTCACTGGATGAAACACAACTTTGCGGACGTCGAGTACACCCTGCGTGCCGAGCGATTTGGTGTTTCCGTTCTTTTGGTGCCTTCCGCTCTCGGGGTGGCGGATCGGAATGAATCACCTACTTATTGGTCCTGGGCAGATGTTAGGCTGTCTTGGCCAGCAATTATGCTAGGATTTGGCAACCCGAAAGTCTGGTGGTATGCGCCGGGTCTCATCTATTTTAAAGTTTCTCACTTTGGTATTCTTGGAGCACTGGATTGCCTCCGCCTTTTCGGTAAAGCCATTCTGACTGCCTTTTACAAGTTCCTGCCGAACCAGATGTTGACCATCATAAGCCCAAAGATTAAAAGCTAGACCTTTCCATAATGCTCGACGAATCTCAATCCAGCCGCCACCCCCTTGCCGGTCACCAATGGGTGGTTTTCGGCACTGACTGGGCTCGTCACCCCTCGTCTAGTCAGCATCTCTTCAGTGAGTTTTTGGGCTTCAGTCCCGTGCTTTGGGTCGAAACAGTCGGGCTGCGTGTGCCTCAGTGGAACAGGCGTGATCTCTGGCGTTCTTTGCAAAAGGTCATCGATTTTATCTCTGGCCGTCGTCGCTGTTTTGCCTCTGTAAGACATGGCCTGACGGTGATTTGCCCCACAACATTGCCTTTCACACGCTTCAAATTCATCAGGCAATTCAATCTCTGGCAGGTGCGCCGGAGTGTTGAAAAAGCGATACTCCAACTCAACTTCAAGAAACATACACTAGTCGTCACGACGCCTACACAAGCTGACTTTGTCGGTAAGCTAGGTGAGGCTTTCAGTCTTTACTACTGCCTAGATCAGTACGCGCTTTGGCCTGGCATGAATCAAGAGCATGTAAGGCAAATGGAGCAGATGCTGCTAAAACGTGTAAACGCCATCGTGGCCGTTTCCGATTTCCTGGCAGCCCAACTTAGACTTTCGGGTAAACCAGTTCACGTTCTAACCCAGGGAGTAAATTCAGATCATTTTTTACGTTCTCAGCCGCAGAAATCCTCCGAGGGGTTCGAGGTCATCTATTTTGGCATGATTGATGAGCGGCTCGATCTCGATCTGATAGTGGAGATCGCCCAATGCGTACCTCAAGCCACGATCCGCCTCATCGGCCAGGCTTCGATCTCCCTGCACAAGCTCGCGGGAATCGCGAACATTCATCTTGAGTCAGCCGTACCCTATCAGGATCTGCCAGAGACTTTGAGATCAGCGAACTTGTTCATCATACCCTTTTTGCTCAGTGCGCTTTCCCGCAGTTGCAGTCCGCTAAAGATAAAAGAGTACTTGGCTTGTGAACGCCCAGTGATCTCCACGGCACTTCCAGAGGCTGAAAAGCTTTCACAGTTTGTCCACGTCGCCAAAGATCGGCAGGCTTTTGTAGAAGCGGTCATCGCAGCTTCAAAAGAACAACTTTCCTTTGATCGGCTTGGCGCGGCCCGCTTTGTCGATTCTGAAACCTGGCAGGCAAAGGCTTTGGAGTTTAGTCAGTTCGTGAGGGGCTTACAACCTTAAGAAGCCTCGGAAACATCCGCAAACACTATCTCTCTAGTTGAAAAGATGCAGGGCTAGACTGGCTCCCGCATGACGACGATCACCTCTCGTAAATGCTCTTCGGTGACGTCATGACTGACGTGCGCGCTGCCGAGGGCGCTGAGCAGGACGAAACGGATCTTGCCGTGCTCGAATTTTTTGTCCATGCGGGCGATACGCAGGAGTTCGTCGGTTTCAAAACTGGCGGACAACTGCACGGGGAGATCAAACCGACGCAGGAGTTCGACGATGCGTTCGGCATCTCCGACAGATAGCGTGGAGAGCTTCACGGAAAGCAGGGCAGCGGCGCGCAGGCCGAGCGAGATGGCCTCACCATGAAGGAGTGCGCCATAACCGGCAGAGGCTTCAATGGCATGACCGAGCGTGTGCCCGAAATTTAGCAGGGCGCGCACACCGAGCGTTTCAAATTCGTCTTCCTCCACGACGGCGGCTTTAATGGCGATGTTCCAGCGAATGAGTTCAGCAAGGTCACCACTACCGGCTGCCACTTGATCAATCAGTGGCAGCATCGATGCATCTCGAATGCAGGCGTGCTTGATGATCTCGGCGAAGCCCTCATTCCACTCGCGTTTGTGCAGGGAATTCAGCGTGGACACATCAGCCAGGACATGGGCAGGCTGATGAAAATTTCCGACCATGTTTTTGGCATCGGGCAAATTGACACCTGTCTTACCACCGACACTGCTGTCCACCTGAGACAGCACGGTCGTGGGCACCTGGATGTAGGGAATACCGCGTTGGTAGATGCTGGCGCAGAATCCGCCAAGATCACCGATGACGCCGCCGCCGAGCGCGATGGCAAAGCTTTTGCGATCCATTCCCACCCGTGCCATTTCGCTACACACAGTCTGGGCGGTGAGCAGAGATTTACTGGCTTCACCAGCAGGCACGGTGATAAGCACGGGCCTCTTGCCAGCGACTCTCAGGCTTTCAAGCGCGGCCTCTGCGTAAAGCGGGCCAACATTCGAATCTGTGATCACAACGCAGTTGGCGCGACTACCAAACTTTTCGTTCGCCACCGCGCCCAGCGTCTTGAGCAGACCGCTACCTACATCCACGCGGTAACTACGTGGGCCTAGATTGACGGGGACTGTATGGGCGGGCTGGGTGGAGTCAGGCATGGAAAGAGATCAAGGATGTGGCTGGCCACTGATTCTGCCCCCTGCTGCGAATCGAGGCAAATCGTTTGCAGCCAGCGTTCGCGTTTGAACCAAGTGATTTGCCGCTTGGCATAGCGACGCGTGGCCTGCTGCATGGCGCTGATCGCCTCTGCCAACGTCATTTCAGCTAATAGATGCGCGCGCATTTCTCGCAGACCGATGGCTTTTTCAACTGTGCCCCCCAATGGAGGTAAAGTACCTACCTCATCCAGCAATCCAGCCGTGATCATCTCATGCACACGCTGATCGATCCGCTCATATAAAGTCTCGCGCTCCCAACGCAGCACGATCCCCTGCCCTAGCGGCTGAGTTTGAGCAAAAGTCTGCCTCAACGCCGATTGCGGCTGGCCTGTGAGCAGACATATCTCCAGAGCACGCTGAACATAGCGTGGATTCGACAGCGGCACGTTCTCCGCAGCGTGTGGATCGAGCGCGAGCAGCCTGGCCACCATCTCTTCAAACGGTAGCGCATTCAGTTCAGCGCGCAGCTTTTCATCCCCACGCGGCAAATCCGCCAAGCCGTGTGACAACGCTTTGATGTACAAACCTGCACCACCGACAACAATGGGCACTCTCCCACGCTTGGCTATGTCGGCGATGATGGGCAGGGCCATTTCGCGATAGCGCTGCGCGTCACAACTCTCCGTCGGAGAAAGCACATCGTAGAGATGATGAGGCGCGCGCTGCCGATCCTTTAGCGGCGGTTTGGCTGTGATCAGATCCAGCCCTTGATAAAGCTGAAACGCATCTGCATTCACGATCTCTCCACCCACACGCTCCGCCAGAGCCAGCGCGATGGCTGATTTACCTGAAGCCGTGGGGCCAGTGATGAAAAAAGGAGTGTTGGGAGAAAGCGCGCTCAAAGAGGTGATCACCCTGCATCAGAAATTAGGGACTCGGAAAGAAGAATCACCATGACTTCTGACATCATTCTGCGGCTGCGAGCATTCGATCAAATTGCCGATCCACCTCGCGCTTCGTTTCTTCATCGAGTGCGAAACCAACAGGTCCACGCACCAACGTGTTTTTAAAGATGCCCTGGCGGACGAGGAGATGCTTCTCAACGGCGAGGAATCCATCCAGACTCGTCTGCATCGAGACGAGCGCGGCAAGCGGGCCGTGGATGCGATCCGCCTTTTCAATATCACCAGCCTGTAGCGCATTCCACAGAGGGACAAGGCCCCGAATTAAATCAGCTCCAGGCATGGTGCCCACAACGCCGCGTTTGAAGGAATCGACCAGTGCGATGCCGCCGGTGCCTTCAAAGACACGCGCACGGCCTTTCGTCGCATCGCGCAGCTCACTCAATTTTGGGCCGATGGGCGAGGCTTCGGGCTTGTACTGCACACGCTCGGGACCGAACTCGTCTAATAGCTTTGCCTGCATCGCAATGGGCATCGGTTTGCCGACGTAGCCGCTCGCATCCTGCACAATGACGGGAATCTGGATCGCGTTGATGATGCGCGTGTAGTAGGCGAGCAACTCGCTCTCGCCGATGCCGATGGAAATCGGCGGAATCGCCATCAACGCATGCGCGCCGACGCTTTCAGCATGTCTGGCGTAGCGCTCGGCGACTTTGGACGATTCCGCACCGACGCTGATGACCACCACGCCGCGATCTTTACCAAAGCGACACGCAGCGGCGGCGAGTTGCTCGCGTTCCTCACTGTCGAGGCGCAACGTTTCGGATACCATCGCCATCACGATGCCATTCGCACCGCTGCCGTAAAGCCAGGCGATCTCGCGTTCGAGCGTTTCAAGGTCGAGCGTTTCATCGTCGAGCCACGGCGTCTGAAAAACAGGCAGCACACCGCGGAGTTCGTGATTTGGAGAAGTCATATTCGATTCGGATTTCACCACAGTAGTTTTCCGCCATCAATGACAAGCACGCTGCCGGTCATGTAGCTGCTGGCGTCGCTGGCGAGGTAGAGGGCGAGAGGAGCGATCTCTTCGGGGCGACCCCAGCGGCCCATGGGGATGCTGGTGGCGACTTCGCCTTCAAACTCTGGCCGTTCGCCGATCCATCGTTGGTTGGCATCGGTCAAAAACGGGCCGGGGGCGATGGCGTTGACGGTGATGCCATGCGCAGCCCAATCGGCGGCGACGGCTTTCGTGAACATCGTCAGCGCACCTTTCGAGGTCTCGTAGCTGCGTCCGCGCATCGCCTTGCCTGGCCAGAGGGCGTTGATGGAGGAGATGTTGATGATGCGGCCCCATTTTCGCGGGATCATCGCGCCACCGATTCGTTTGGTGAGGATGAAGGCCTGTGTGAGGTTCAAATCGAGGATGCGCTGCCAGTCTTCGAGCGCGAGATCTTCCGTCGGTGTGTTGATGCGGCGTCCGCCGACATTGTTGATGAGGATGTCGATAGGTGCGTGATCGCTCAGCACGACATCACACAGGCGCTCGGCCTCTTCCGGCTTCGAGAGATCGGCTTGAATCGTGACGGCGTGCAGTTCCGTGCCGGCACGTTTGAGATGAGATTCATCGGAGCCGACGATCACCAGCTCCGCGCCAGCTTCACCGAGTGCTCTTGCCATTTCCAATCCGAGTCCGCGTGATCCTCCGGTGATCAAGGCACGGCGTCCGGTGAGGTTGAAACGGTCAAGTACAGACATGACCGGATCACTTGGCCTCCCGCAAGACACGATAGCCATGCTTATTCAGTAACGCGATGGCTCCCCGGTCGCTTGAATCGCGAGCAGCGTCGGCATAGGAGTTGAGTGCATTGTAAATGGACTCAACGGCAGCAATGAGCGAATCAGAGCGAGCATCTGGATCATGAGCTTTGTAAAGACTTTCGATGCAACTGACAAAGTGGAAGGTGAATTCCAGTCTCTTCGCATGATACAACGTTAGGCTACGACTGCCTTCTCGCGCGCGAGTGTTGGCGCGATACATCTCATTCATGGCATTAAGAAAGTGCGTTTTAACCTGTGTAAGCCATTCGGGAAGAGCTTCCTTGGAGTTAAGATGACGAAGTAAAATCTCAGGCGAAGGCAGGCCAAACTTTGGATCGTGTTTGGCGAGAAGTCGGTTGGCTTTATCGATCTCTTGAAAGCCCAGCCACATGCGCTCGGACACGCCTTCGCCACACGTTGGGGTAACAAGATCGCTGAGTGACTTTTCATCAGTGAACTCCATTTGCGGCAGGACTGAGCCTTCCACGGATTTAGCATTGATGATCTCAAATCCTAACTTAGCGGCTTTTTTTCGGAGGCGTTCGGTGATTGCAACGACATCTGGATTTCCAAAAGTTTTGGCTCCGTCAAAGGCTTTGCGACCTGCAGTATCACCATCGACTCGGATCGGAGTGAAAGGCCTTATCGCCAGCGGAATGGCGATAGCGGTATAGTTAAGTCTCTTGAGCTGATCGAGGCGTTTATCCAGCTCTTCATCGCTCCACGACTCCTGACCAAGGGCGCTGCCCGTGTAGCCATTCCAGACGCGCGATTTGCTCACCGGAAGGGAGACAATATCGAGATGCTGTATTTTCGCATCGGGGGCAGTTGAGGCGGTGTTCGGTGCACCAGAGGCGATGCAGAAAATGTTTTCTCGCGTGCGGATAAAGAGGCGGCCATCGGCGATGGCTGGCGTGGCGATGATTTCTTCGCCGATGTCATTCTTGCTCAGGACCTTCAGTTCGGGGCCATCTTCGAGCACGACGATGAAACCGTTTTTTCCCGCAATGTACACCTTACCATCCGCAGCGATGGGCGAAGCAAAGTGGTCGCCGAAGTTGCCGATGCGGCTGCGCTCCCAGAGCGTCTTGCCATCCTTTGTGTCGTAGCAGCTCGACATGCCGCCGCTCTTCACGAGATAGAGGCGGTTGTTGTAAAACAAAGGCGAGGAAAGATTCGAGGGTGTCTTCTGGTCACGATTCCAGAGCAGGTGTGTTTTTGTGACATCGCCTGTGCCGCCGCCTTTGACGGCCTGGATGATGTTGCCGCCTGCGGCCATGTTGTCAGGGCTTTGAAAGGCGGTGTCGATCTCCTCGGGCCCGATGACTTTGTCTTTGTTCTTGTCGGAGGTGTCGAAGCGCTCGTGGAATTCCTTCGGCGTTTCTGCGCGCGCAAGGATGCCGTCTTGATTCGTGTCGAGCCATTCGAGCAGCGCGTGCTTTAGAGTGCGCGTGGCATCGCCATAACTTTGCACGGCGATGTAGATGATGCCGTCGTTCACAACGGGTGAAGTCATGATGGTGCGCAGCAGCGTGTTGCAGGTCCAGAGTTCCTTGCCAGTGGCGGGGTCGTAGCCTTTCAATTTGCCGCTGCCGGCGATGACGAGATCGGTGCGACCATTCGCTTCGCACATCACGGGCAGGGCGTAACCGGCGAGCATGTCTTTGCGCAGCGTCTTCCACTTCTCTTTGCCGCTCTTCGCATCGACGGCGACGACGAAGGGCGCGAGGTCGTCGTCCTGGCAAAAGATGACCATGCCGTCATGCACGATGGGTGAGGAAGCCGCTCCCCAGTCCATGAGGTAAGCAGGCTTCGGCATCGTATAGCGCCACAGTTCGGCTCCGGTGTTCGCATCGAGGGCAAGGAGACCGATGGTGCTGAAATAGACATACACACGCTCGCCATCGGCGGCGGGGGTGGATGAGGCGTGGCTGTTCGGTGGCGTGATGCGTGGCAGCGCACCAGTCTCAAATTCGGTGTGCCAGAGTTGCTTGCCGCTTGTGGCATCAAGGCCGAAAACGCCTAGCTTTTGATCGCCAACCATCGCGGTGGTGAAGACGCGGCCATTTTTGATAATAGGCGAGCCGATGCCGTCACCAACCTTCACTTTCCAGGCGACCTTGTTCTCCGCCGAAAAGTCGAGAGGCAGCGCTTTGCTGGAGGAAACACCGCTTGCATTGCCGCCCCGGAACTGCGGCCAGTCTTCGGCGTGAAGGGACACAGTGAGGAGGATGCAGGCGGTGGCGAGTTTCATAAATTATCCGAACAACTCGGTCAGCGGCTTGCCTTCATCGAGCAGATTGTAGGCGCGGCCGAGTTTGTCTTTGGCTTCGAGGTCGTGAATGCCCATGGCATAATAGACCGTCTTCGTGATGTCCTCAGGGCGGATCGGGCGGTCTTTGGGTAGCTCGGCTCGCGCATCGGTTTCACCGATGACTTGTCCTCCACGAATGCCTGCGCCAGCCATGAGCACGCTCATGCAGGCTGTCCAGTGATCGCGCCCGGCACCAATGGTGCCGCCGGATCGGCGGTCGCCAACCTTTGGCATGCGGCCCATTTCACTGGTCACGAGAACCAGTGTTTCATCCAGCAGACCACGCGAGGAAAGGTCTTCGAGGAAGGCGGAGAACGCGCGGTCGAATTTCGGCAGGAGATACTGGCGCAGACAATTAAAATTGTCGCCGTGCGTGTCCCAACCGCCGGCGCTCTTACATTGCTTGGCGGTGCTTTCGTCTTCTTTCCAAAAGACCGTCACGAAAGGCACTCCGGCCTCGACCATGCGCCGCGCCATGAGCAGGCTCATGCCATTGATGTCCTGCCCGTAGCGTTCGCGCAGACTCTGTGATTCGGAAGCGATGTCGAAGGCGTTTGCCGTGCTGCTTGATGAGAGCAAATCAAAGGCGCGCTCCTGCTGCTTCGCGTAGTTTTGGATCGCCACCTCGTGATCGAGTTCGCGGCGGGCATCATTCATTGAGGCGAGCAGTCCTTTGCGATCGTGCATCCGTGCAGCCGACATGCCACCGCTCATCGATATCGTCGGTGCGCTGAATTTTAGCGGTTCATCAAAGCTGCCATTGAGATAAAACGGATCGTATTCCATGCCGATGCGTCCGGCGAACTGGCCGGGGCGAGTGAAGGGCAGTTTGCTCGGCTTGTGCGGCAGCGAAATGATCTGCGGCAGCGTCGGATGCTGCGGACGCTTCATGCCGATCACGCTGCCCATGTAAGGCCAGTCTTCAGGATAGGGGCGGCGGTCGTTGCCCTGCTGCTTGAAGGTGATGTCAGGCGCGTGGCCGGTGAGATTGTAATAGTAGCCCGCGTGATGATCTCCCGTGGCGAGCCCGCCATCCGTCACGCCATGCACGAGCGCGAAGTTGTGCGCCTGTTTGGCCAGCAACGGCAGATGTTCGCAGAGGCGGATGTCGTCGCCCGTGGTGCGGATGGGCTTGAAGTCACCGCGATACTCCATCGGTGCCTCTGGCTTCATGTCCCACATGTCGATGTGCGAGGCACCGCCGCAGAGGAAGAACAGCACCGTTGATTTCGCCGGCTTGGCCAGCGTTGGCGCGGCAACTCCAGGCCCTGTCGATGCCCGCACTCCGGGCGCAAAACGCAGCGACGCGAGTCCCATCGTCGAGGCTGTGAGAAAGGCCCGGCGATCCATGGAAGGACGAAAAAGAGGTGTATCCATGAGGTGAGAGTTTGTTACTACGGCGGCAACGCACGAAGATTGTCATTGGAACGGTGAATTGTGTGCTTGCTTGCCCATGCCCCCATCTGCATTCAGGATGCGTGCATGGCCTCTCTGGCAGACGATCTCATTTCACTTCTCGGACCTGACCGCGTGTCAATGTCTGACTCTGACATAGCCACGCATAGCACGGATAAATGGTTCGCGTCGAATCCGCCGCAGGTCGTGGTTCATGCGGAATCCACGGAAGAGGTGTCAAAAGTGCTGCGCTATGCCAATGAGCATCGCATTCCCGTCACCCCGCAAGGATCGCGTGTCGGCTATGTCGGCGGCTGTGTGCCGGTGAATGGCGGCATCGCGTTGTCAGTAGCACGGATGAACCGCATCAAAGAGATCGCTTTGGAAGATGGCGTCGCCGTCGTGGAGCCGGGCGTGATCACCGGAGACTTGCAGAATGCCGTGCGAAAGCTCGGCTGGTTTTATCCGCCTGATCCGGCCTCGCTAAAAGAGTGCAGTCTCGGCGGTAATGTGGCCACGAATGCCGGTGGGCCGCGCTGTTTGAAATACGGCGTCACGCGGCATTATGTCCTCGGTCTTGAGGCGGTGCTGGCAGATGGCAGCATTGTAAAAGCGGGTGGTCGTTGTCACAAAAACAAGACGGGCTTTGATCTCGTCGGTCTCATGGTTGGCAGCGAGGGAATGCTCGGCGTGGTCACGGAGGCGACGCTGCGGCTCATTCCACATCCGCCGATGCGTGCGATGATCTCCGCCGGCTTCAATTCCTTTGCTGAAGCGGCGAATGCTGTGCAGCGCATTCTCGGCAGCGGCTTCCTTCCGAGTGCCTTGGAGATTGCTGACAAATTCACACTGCGTGCTGCTCGTGAGTATCTCGGCGAATCCGTCACGCCACAGGGTGATGCACATTTGCTGGTGGAGATCGACGGACAGGAAAAATCTGTGCGTGGTGAGATCACCATGCTGTCAAAACTCGTGCGTGAACTCGGCTGCATTTGTCTGCAAGAGGCGATGGGCGATGAAGCCTGTGAAGCCTTCTGGAAACTGCGCCGCGAGTTCAGCTACAGCCTCCGTAACACGGGCCTGATCAAGCTCAACGAAGACATTGTCGTGCCGCGCGGGCGTCTCGTCGATCTCGTGGATTTTGCGGAGAATCTGCAAGCCCAGCACGGCTTCCCTGTGGCTTGCTTCGGTCATGCCGGCGATGGCAATATTCACGTCAACATCATGGTCCCCACCATGGACGACCCAGTGATTCGCGAGCGCGCCGAGCAGGCCTTGGATCAGCTCTTCCGCCAGGTAATCGCCTGGAACGGAGCCATCACCGGCGAGCACGGCGTCGGCATTGCGAAGAAGCGCTGGTGGCAGGAAGCCGTGTCACCTGCCGCGCATCAGACGCATCTCCGATTGAAGGCCGCGCTGGACCCGAATGGGATTCTGAATCCAGGAAAGTTTCTGGGCTAACGGCTCTCGCCTCACTCCACGTCGTAGTGCTTCGTGCTCACGGATTTGTCGTGATCATAGACCTGCTCCTTCATGAGGTTGCCCTTCAGCGTCCAATAGCGATTCAGGCCGTGGCGCTGGCCGTTTTCAAAATAGGTTTCGGTGGAGAGCTGGCCGTTGTCCCACCACTCCTTCACCACGCCATGCAGGCGGCCTTCTTTGAAAGTGTACTCGCCTTTGGGCTTGCCGTTTTTGTGCTGGTCACGGGCGATGCCGTTGTAGGGCTTGCCATCGAGAAAATAGACATCGTCCTGCCACTTGAGTTCTTTATAAGTGACCTGACGTGATGGCTCGGCGGCGAGTGCAGGCAGACAGGCCAGAAGTAGGATGAGGCAGAGACGGTTCATGCGGCGATGTTGAGTCATGGCGAACACGAGTGCAATGCCGCGCTAGTTTTCTGCGTTTAGATTTTCCCTTCCACCCATGCGTCATCTCACTGCCCTCCTCTTTCTCTCCGCAGCACTCAGTGCTCATGCGGAACTCCGACTGCCCGCCATCATCGGAGACAACATGGTGCTTCAGCAGAAGCAGACCAATCCGATCTGGGGCTGGGACACGCCCGGCACAGAAGTCAAAGTCACGCTGGGCGGCCAAAGCAAGTCGGCCAAGGCGGATGACAAGGGTAAGTGGACGATCAAACTCGATCCGCTGCCGGCGAATGCGAAGCCTGCCACGATGAAGATTCAGGGCACGACAGCTCGCGAGCTGAAAAACATTCTTGTCGGTGAGGTGTGGCTCTGCTCCGGCCAGTCAAACATGGGCTTCAATCTTTCGAGCGTCTGGGATTCCGATCTCGACATCGCCACGGCAAAGTATCCGCAGATTCGCCTGATCTCGGTGCCAAACGTCGGCACACAGGAGCTTCAAGATGATTTCAAAGGCCAGTGGGAGGAGTGCTCACCTGCGACGGCGGGTTCATTCACCGCTGTGGGTTATCATTATGGCCGTGTGCTGCATGAGATGCTCGGCGTGCCCGTGGGTCTGATTGATAATGCCTGGGGCGGCTCCGCCTGTGAGGCCTGGGTGCGCCGCGATGTGTTGGAAAAGGACGCACGGTTCAAAGCCCTGATCGCAAAGTGGAAGCAAACCGAGGCGACCTACACAGACGCTATTTTTGAAAAGCAGACGGCTGAACACAAAACCAAAGTCGATGCCTGGACGGCTGCACGAAAGGAAGCTGCCAAAGCTGGCAAGCCTGCGCCGCCGCTCCCGCCGCGTGCGCCACAAAACGTGCTGCGTGGTCAGGCGCGTCCCGGTAATCTTTATGCAGGCTGCCTGAATCCCATCATTGGTTATGGCATCAAAGGAGCCATCTGGTATCAAGGTGAGAGCAATGCCGGACGTGCGTTTGAATACAGCTACCTCTTCCCACTTATGATCAGCCACTGGCGCAGCGAGTGGAAGCAGGGTGACTTCCCATTCTACTGGGTGCAACTCGCCGATTTCAAACCCGAGCTGCCTGAGCCTGGAGACAGTGACTGGGCTGAGCTGCGCGAAAGCCAGACAAAGACCATCGGCATGATCCCCAATGCCGGCCAGTGCGTGATCACCGATCTGGGTGAAGCCAATGACATCCACCCGAAGAACAAGCGCGACGTCGCCGAGCGCCTCGCCCGCTGGGCTCTGGTGAAGGACTACGGTTTGCCATTGCCCTACCGCAGCCCCGAGTTCAAAGACATCAAGATCAACGGCGGCCAAGCCCTGCTCACCTTTGACCACGCCCCGAAAGGCCTGCGCACCGTCGATGTGGATGAGGCCAAAGGTTTCGCCATCTGCGGTGCTGACAAGAAATGGGTGTGGGCCAAGGCCAGCATCATCGGCGGCTCCAAGCAGGGCACGAACCAGATCGAAGTCAGCAGCCCGCAGGTCGCGCAACCCGTGGCCGTGCGCTATGCCTGGAGTGACAATCCCGTCTGCAATGTCTATTCCGTCGAAGGCTTGCCGGTGACGCCTTTCCGCACCGATGCCTTCCCGATGATCACCGATCCAGCGAACCCAAATGGTATCGAAGCCCAAGCCGCGAAGCGCCAGGAAGAGATCAAAGCCACTCAGCAAAAGCGGGCCGATGAGTTCAAGAGACTCAAAGAAGCCAAGGACAAGGCTGCGCCAAAGAAAAAGGCGGCCTGAGAAATTAGGTCGGCTTGTGAAAAGGACGTTTCAACGCGCCGCTCGACAATCGGGTCTGTCACGCCTACAAACCAGCCCGCATGTTCCTGACCGCCCGATTTCACCCCTTATTATTGACTGCTCTGCTCTGGCTGGGAGTGCTTGGTTGCGCTCCGGCACAATGGCTCGTTTATGAGTTGGTTTTCACACCGGAAGAGGAGTCGGTGAACTTCAGTTGCTACAAGAGCGCCTATTTGATTGCTCCAGCCCAGGGCGGCAAGGCGACGATGGTCCTGACGACGGAAGATGGTGGCAATGTGTATGCCGTGGCGGACAGCAGCGCGAAGTTCTTTGTGGCCGCGAATGCGAGCACTCGGAAGGCGGTGTTTTCAGCGGCTGCCATCTCTGGCAATTCACAGGCGCTCTACACGGCTTCTGGACCTCTTAATCGCTCACTGCTTCTCGACAGCCCGTCTGGCACACGCTCACTGCGCGTCGCCGAATCTCTGGATGGTAGGCTGATGGCGGCAGATGATGAATCAGACAAAGGTCCGGCAGCAGATGGCTCGCTCGGCATGGTGGGCAGTGCCTTCATCACGGGTGCTCTGCGCGAGGACCTGACGGCTCAGGCCACGAAGCTATTCTCGACTCTCAATGGAGCCACGAGCTACATCGTGGAGCTTCTAGAAAAGTATGGCTACGCGCCCGATGTCGGCTCAGTGCCAGTGCCGCCTGAAGCAACGGTGGATGACACATCACTCATTGATGCCAGCCTTTTCCCACCGGTCACACTAGAGGCAGCCAAAGACTGATGAAAAACATCCGCCAAGCTCTCGTGCAATGTCTGGAGGCCTCGGGTGGCACGGGCATTCCCCTGCCCGTCTCGACGCCGAGTTCCTCGGTGATCAATCAACTGCTCGATCTCGGCTCTCTGGATGAAGAGGCTTTCCTCTCCCATCTCGCCGTGCATGTCGGTCTCGGCTATGTGTCCATGCCGTTGCCCGACTCGGCAGATGCGGCTGAGATGAAGCGCCTGCTGCCGCCACGTGTGGCGCTGAAGCATCGTTTGTTGCCTTTGAAGATCGAGGAGCAGGAAGGCGGAACCAAGAAACTGATCGTCGCCGGTTACGATCCCTTTGATTTGATCGGACGCCAAGCCGTGGCGCGTGAGGTGGATGTGGCCGTGCGCTGGGAGATCGCTCCGCGTAAACGCATGCTCAATGCCATGCGCGACTTCTACGGCGTGGGCGCGGACACGTTTGAAGAGATCCTCAAAGGCCGCGATGTGGACGGCGCCGATCTGGAGCAGCGCGATGAAGCGAACATCATCGACGCCGATGATGAAGAAGCGTCCGTGGTGAAGTTTGTGAATACGGTTATCCGCGAAGCCTTGGAGCAGCATGCGACGGACATCCACGTAGAGCCGATGGAAGACAAGCTGCGCATGAGATACCGCATCGACGGTCGTCTGCGTGAGGTTCCCGTGCCGGAGAACATCAAGGCGCTGCAGCAGTCCGTGATCGCGCGTCTGAAAGTGATGGCCAAGCTCGACATCGCCGAGCGACGACTGCCGCAGGATGGTCGTATCAGCCTGCAAATCGCCGGTCAGTTCATCGACGTGCGTGTCGCCACCATTCCCTCGGTAGAAGGTGAAAGCGTCAGCCTGCGTCTCCTCGGTCAAGAGAAGTTCAATCTGGATAAACTCCGCATTGAACCCGATCTGCGCGCCGAGGTAGAAACACTGCTGAAAAAGCCCAATGGAATCATCCTGGTCACGGGTCCGACGGGCTCTGGTAAATCGACGACTCTGTACACTTTCTTGAGTCAGCTCAACACTGAGCACCGCCGCATCGTCACGATTGAAGATCCGGTGGAAAACAAACTGCCCGGCGTGGTACAGATCGCCGTGCGGCCTGAGATCAATCTCAGCTTCGCTACAGGACTACGCTCCATTCTTCGTGGCGACCCGAACGTGGTAATGATCGGGGAAATGCGCGATCTAGAGACGGCTGAGATCGCCATTCGTGCCGCTCTGACGGGGCATCTAGTCTTCAGCACGCTGCACACCAATGACGCGCTTGGTGGCATCATGCGACTCATTGATATGGGCGTGGAACCCTTCCTCGTTTCGAGTTCCGTGCGTGCCTTCATCGCCCAACGACTCGTGCGTGTGCTTTGCAACGAATGCCGCGAAGTCGATCCCGACGCGCAAACCCGTTTGATGGAACAACTTCAGCACATGGGGCCAATCAACAGCCCGGTTTATCGTGCCAAGGAAGGCGGCTGCGAAGCCTGCCGTGCCACAGGTTACAAAGGCCGAATGTCCATCTACGAACTTGTGCGCCTCACCCCGGCGATGGGTGAACTCGTCACTCATAAAGCAAGCAACTCGCAGCTCTATGTGCAGGCATACAAAGATGGTTACCGCCCGATGCGTGAATATGGCGTCCGCAAGATCCTGGCTGGATTAACTTCGATCGACGAAGTGATCAGCGTCACTGTCGCTGAGTCAGAGCAATAGACTTTGAAGCCATGCCCACATTTGCCTATCAAGCCACTGATGCCACCGGGCGTGATGTTTCTGGCTCCATCGAAGCCCCGGACCGTGCCAGTGCCGTGCGTGCGCTGACAGGGAAAGGTATGCAGCCTTTCCAGGTGAAGGAAGGTGCGGTAAAAACGCCTGTGCGCGGAGTCAAAGCAGACCCGACCACAGCCAAAGGCAAAAGCAAGACGGCTGCTGTTGAAGCAGCAAATGGACCGATCAAACTCAGCGGCAAATATCTCCAACTTTTCACCGAAGAACTTGGTGAGTTGCTGGAGGCTGGCATGAGGCTGGAGCAAGCGCTCAAACTCTTGGAGGGCAAAGGCACCAGTGGCACGCACAGTCGCATCGCGAACCGATTGGGTAATCTCATCCGCGAAGGCCACCCCTTTAGCAGCGCACTGAAGCAATCATCGCCGAGCTTCAACGAGCTTTTCTGCGCCGTCGCTGCAGCGGGTGAAGCTGGCGGCTCGCTCTCTGAATCCATGAAGCGCCAGGGTCAGTATCTAGCAAAGGTGCGTGAGCTAAAAAGCCAAGTGGCCGTGGCACTCATCTATCCCGGTTTCCTTGCTTTCTCTGCTGTGGCCGTGACGATCATTTTCACCACGTTCCTGATCCCACGCCTCAGCGGCATGATGTCACGCATGAAAGGCGGCGTGCCAAAGGGCGTGCAGTTCATCCTCGATATCTCCGCCTTCATGCGCAGCTACTGGTGGATGCTGCTCGCGGGTGCTGCTTTAATGGGATTGCTCTTCTGGGTCTGGAAAAGCTCAAAGAAAGGACGCCCCGTCTGGGATGAGATACAGCTCAAGATCCCCTTCTTCGGTAGCGTTCTCATGGCGAACTTCCACACCCAGTTTCTCGAAACACTGGCCTCACTCACAGGTGGTGGATTACCTCTGCTTAAAGGCCTGGAACTTGCCTCACGTATCTCAGCGAACTTGTTTATTCAAAGGCAGCTCGTCAACGTGATCGACGGCGTCCGCGATGGCTCAGCGCTCTCACGTTCGCTCGAAAAAACATCTCTCTTCCCGATCAATCTCCTCGAAATGGTGCGCATCGGCGAGCACACAGGAGACATCAGCGGCACCCTGCGCCGTGCTGCTGACCGCTGCGGGCGTGAGCTAGAAAAGAGTCTGGAAAAGCTCATGGCGATGCTCCAGCCCGTGATCATCCTCGCCATGGCAGGACTCGTCGGTGTCATGGCCTACATGATGATCACCATCATTTACGACACCGTCGCCACCTTGAACACGCGGCGCTGATCGGATGAGATTTCGTGATGACGACTTCCGAACAATCTGCCAGCATTACTATCTAAGCCCAACACCTGACACCCAACCATGAAAATTCACCTCACCACACGCCCGCTCGCCCGCAGCATCCGCGCCGCCTTCACCCTCATGGAGATGATCCTCGTGCTGGCCATCATCGCCATCCTCATCGCCATCGGTGCCGCCACGCTGGGCGACTTTGAAGAGCAGGCAAATATCACCGCCGCGCGTGCCCAGATCGGCACCATCTCCACAGCGGTGAAAATGTATAAGGTCAATAATCGCAATCTTCCCTCCAACCTTGAATCTCTGGTCAAGCCGCCTGCAAACGCCCTGGTGAAGAGGCCATTCATCGAGGAGGACGGCATCGTTGATCCCTGGGACAACAAGTACATCTACAAGAGTCCTGGTAAAGATGGCAAAGCCTATGAAATCTATTCGGCTGGTTTTGACAAACGTGAGGGTACTGATGACGACGTGCATTGAGATCCGTCAGAAGCCGATCTTTTGAGTGAGCAGGCGAGCCTATGAAAATCCATCCTCCATCGGCTTCTGCTGCATTCACTTTGTTGGAAGTCATCTTGGTGATGAGCGTCATGGTTCTGGTCATCGGAGTTGGAGTGGGCAGCTTCGCCTATTTTGATCAGGTGGACCCGCTGGAGGAACCCGCACAGCAGCTCGGCCAAATGTCAAAATTTGCCATGAACACAGCGGTCATTCAGCATCGCGGCATGATCATCGCCTTTGATAAAGAAAGCTTCGGCGTAGTGGGCGCTACAAGTGGTGGCATGGCCAACTATACCCACGGCAAGAATATCAAAGTTCTCATCAAACGCTGGGGAGGCAGAGGCTGGGATAAAGCCGAGGGGCAAATCTGGCGCTTCGGTGAGCAGGGTATTTGCGAACCCATAACCGTGCGTTTCGAGGAAGCCCAGAGCGGCTTTCGTGAGGTTAAATTTCACGCTTTGACGGGAGGAATCACGCAATGAGCATGACGAAAGCAGAACGCCACCACAGAGGCATGACCTTGCTCGAAGTCGTCATGGCTCTCGCGGTTTTCTCAATCGCTGCACTCGCCCTCGTGGGCACAATCAACAAGATCGCTGATACAGCCACGGATTCACAGAAGTACCTCGAAGTAGAGCAGACGCTAGAGTCACTCATCGACGAATATGGCAAGATGCCGCAGATGCGAAATTTAGAGGAAAACATCAAGGCCGGAGCCGACGGCGTGGCCTACCATGTGAAGGTGGAACAAGTGAAGGATCTCAAGAATAAAGAAGGCCGCTTCTTGCAGGACATGTTCAGAATTGAGGCAGCGGCTCGGTGGAATGATGGCGGCGGCGTCATCGAAATAAAGGCGGACTCGCTGCGCTACGCCGGAGCCTTCCTACCTCTATGATGACGAACCGAGGCTGAAGGATGAAAAATCTAAACTCCAGGAAACACAAAACGCTTCAGCACTCACGGGCAGAGCGCGGCGTGTTTGCTTTCACCCTGTTTGAGATGGTCATCGCACTGTCGATGTTCGTCCTGCTAACTACGGGTATTTTTTCCATCTCCCAGTCCACGCTGGATCTAACGGACAGCATCTCCATCACTCAAGAGAGATCTCAGATCCGGCTGAATTTTATCGAGTTTCTCCGCCGCTCTTTTCGCAGTCTGCCGGGGGAGGCTGAGGTGCGGCTGAGTGTGAAGCAGAGCGGCGGCACTTATGTGCCCACGATGAATTTCGTGAATGGCGGCAGTTCCTTCACACCCGGCCTTTCCCTGGCACCTGATACCAGCATGGATGTCTATGCTGAAGAGCGGCCCGGCGGCTATCTACGCGTCATGCTGCGCGTGCTGGATCAAAAACAAACTCAGGCTCTACGCTCGAACCAAACGGTGCGCTACAGTCGTGATCAGATCACGCTGCCACTACTGGACAATGTGAGCCGCTTTGAATGGAAGTTCTACGATCCCACCACGAACCGCTGGGAGAATAACTGGAAGCAGGGTCGCCGACCACTCATGGCTGAAATGAATCTGCGCCTGGACGACGGCTTTGAAACCCGCGCCGTCTTCTGGATCCCTCCTATCCTGCCGAACCCGACTGGTGGAGCTGGCGGCGGTGGCGTCAACGGTGGTGTCAACGGTGGTGTCAACGGT
>CAZOVY010000080.1:0-28788 GCA_964583255.1 uncultured Prosthecobacter sp. | reverse complement strand
GGTGGCTGCCCGCCGGGGGAGGAGCCTGCGGAGTGTGCGCGACGTGAGTTGCTGGAAGAGACGGGCATCCGCGCTGCAATCATCGAGCCGCTGCTCATGGGGGTGCAGCTTTCAAACTCGACCACGAATGAAGTGTGCGATCTCTTCGTGGCTCGCGGCCTAACGTTTGGTGAGGCTGCACCGGAAGAAACCGAGAAGCTGAACGTGAAGCGTGTGCCTTTGAGCGAGGCGATTGCGATGGCCTTGGATGGTCGCATTCAAGACAGTCCGAGCGTGCTGGCGCTGCTGCGACTGGCGATTGAAAGATAATGCCTGAAGGCTACAAGCCTCAGGCCGATGACAGGCGTGGACGCCTATCCTACTTCGAGCACGCCGGTGCTGTCTCCGACCTTCTCGGCGCGGACGCCCATGCGATCGAGCATCGTAAGATAGAGATTGGTGATCGGCGTCTCACCGGGCAAGACGATGCGCTTGCCGGGTGTCCAAGTGCCGCCAGCTCGGCCTGCCACAATGACTGGCAGGTTGTCGTGGTTGTGGCGATCTGGATCACCGATGCCACTGCCCCAGACGATCATGCTGTTATCCAGTAGTGTACCTGCGCCTTCTTTGATGCCTTTGAGCTTATCGAGGAAGTAGCTGAGCTGACGTAGGTAGAAGCGGTCGATCTTGCCGAGTTTAGCGAGTTTCACCGGATCTTTCTGATGATGCGATATGCTGTGGTGCGCGTCTGGCACGCCGATGTCTGGGAAGCTGCGATTGCTGCCATCATGCGCGAGCATGAACGTAGCGAGGCGGGTGGTGTCGGTCTGAAAAGCCAGTGCCATGAGATCAAACATCGTGCGGATGTGCTCTTCATAGCTCTCCGGGATGCCCTCTGGAACCTTCATGTCTGGCGGCAGTTGAGCGGTGAATTTTTCACTGCGCTCGATGCGCTGCTCGATGTCGCGAACGGAATCAAAGTACTCGGTCAGCTTGCGCTTATCGCCGCCACTGACCTTGCCTTGCAGCGTCTTCGCTTCATCCAGCACGGTGTCGAGAATGCTCTTCTGCAAACGCTGACGACGTGCGCCACCTTCACCTCTCATACCGGAGGCACCGAAGCCAAACAGCCGCTCGAAAACGAGACGCGGGTCCATCTCAGGTGCCATCGGCATCGTCTCATTCTTCCATGCCAAGTTGTACTGATAAGCACAGGAGTAACCGCTATCACAGCGGCCCGCGCTGCGCTGACCATCCGCGCTGAGTTCCAGTGAAGGCAGGCGTGTTAGATGGCCGATTTTTTGTGCCGCGATCTGATCCACAGAAACGCCGAGCTGGATGTCTGCTCCCGCAGTTTTCTTTGGCATGCAGCCCGTCAAATAAGTGGCCGTAGCGCGCGCATGATCGCCACCGCCATTGCCATGTGAGCGAGCGAAGTCCTGAGCCAAGCCGGACACGACCATGAAGTCGTCACGATGTTTTTCCAGTTCCTTGAGCGAGGCGCTGAGCTGATAGCCAGCGCCATCACCCGTAGGGAACCACTCATTCACATTCACCCCGTTTGGCAGATACAGCCAGGCGGCGCGCAGCGGAGCCTTCACTGGCGCAGCCGCCGCGCTTGCACGACCAGCAAAGGTTTCCAGAAAAGGCAGCGACATCAGGGTGCCGAGTCCGCGCAAGACCTTGCGGCGGCTCATCTGGTGTGAGGCTGTGGCGGTATCGTGAAAGGGATTCATAGGGGGGACTCAAAGTACGAGCTACGCTGGCGCAACCTTTCTAGATGATCATTTCCTGCGCTCTCGCTCTCGACCGTAAAAAAGGTTGAAAACACTGCCGGACAACGCCCGATTAGCATTCCCCTCCGTATTAAATCCCCCATGAACAAACTAGCTGCCCTTACCGCCCTTTGCCTGATCACTTCCGCCGTCTCCGCTCAGGAGGCTGATGTTGCCATCATCGAACTGAAGCCCAATGCCACCAATGCGTTCGGCTATGACAAGACCGATCTTACCGTGAAAGCCGGCCAGAAGGTGAAGCTCACGATGAACAACACGGGCAGCATCGCCCCGCAACCGCACAATTTTATTCTCGTCAAGCCAGGCAAAGAAATGGCTGTCGGCGCGCAAGCAAATGCCATGATGACTGATCCAACGGCGATGGCTAAGAGCTACATCCCGGACGCCTCCAAGGATGACATCATCGCCCACACCAAGCTGGTCATGCCAAACGGCACTGAGACCATCGAGTTCACCGCACCTGCTGAGGCTGGCGACTATCCTTACCTTTGCTCATTCCCTGGTCACTGGCTGCTGATGAAAGGCGTCATGCATATCACGAAGTAATCTATTTCTCGAAGGCGGACTCAGGTCCGCCTTCTTTTTTCCATCCCCTACCCTGACTCAAATCCATCATGAAAACGCTTCTCACACTTCTCGCCGTCGCCGCACTATCCACCGCCCTTCAGGCTGAAGAAGGCAAGCTCGCCGTCGCTGGTCTTAACTTTGCTTACCCCACGGCATGGACCTCCGTGCCACCCACAAGCACGATGCGCGCTGGCACCTTGCAGATTGCCGTCGAAGGCGCGGAAAAACCCATGGAGGCCGTGTTCTACTACTTCGGCGCAGGACAGGGTGGAGATACAAAAGCCAACGTGGACCGCTGGCTCGGGCAGTTTGCCAGCCCACCAGAATCCAAGACGGAAGACATCGACGTCAACGGCACCAAAGTCACTCTCGTGACGGCCCACGGCACTTACAATGATGGAGCCATGTTTGGTCCAAAGACGCCCAAAGAAAACTACACTCTGCTCGGTGCCATCGTCCCCGGCACAGATGCCCCCGTCTTCATTAAGCTCACCGGCCCAAAAGACGCCGTGGCAAAAGTGACCGCCGAGTTCACGGCTCTCATCAAGAGTCCCTTCCCAGCGAAGTAGATCGCTGAGTTGACTCGACATCAAAAGATCAGAGCGACACGCCGCGCTTCCAGGGCAGGAAGTCATCTTGTCCGAGCGAGACAGATTTTGGTACATACTCACCACTGGCGGTAGCGATGCAAAGTTCGAGGATGGCCTCTCCCATCAGCGGCACCGTCTGCGCGCCAGTGATGATGGGTCCAGTGTCGAAATCCAGAATGTCACCCATGCGCTGCATGAGTGTGGTGTTCGTGGCGATTTTGAGTGTCGGACAAATGGGATTGCCCGTGGGTGTGCCGAGGCCCGTGGTGAAGAGGATGAGATTGCAGCCGCCACCTGCGATGGCGGTGGTGGACTCGACATCATTTCCCGGTGTGCAATAAAGCGTGAGTCCACCGTGCTTGGTGATGGGTTCGCTGTAATCGAGCACATCGACAATCGGCGCCGTGCCACCTTTCTTGGCGGCACCAGCCGACTTGATCGCATCGGTGATCAAACCATCACGGATATTCCCTGGAGATGGATTGGCATCAAAACCGGAGCCACAGGCTTTGGCCGCGCCTTCATAAGTGCGCATGAGATGCACAAAGCGGTCGGCAAGTTCGGGCGTCGTGCAGCGATCACACAAGCTCTGCTCTACACCTGCCAGTTCGGGAAATTCTGAGAGCACGGGCGCACCGCCGAGTGCAGAAAGCAGATCCGCCGTATGACCGATAGCAGGGTTCGCAGAGATGCCTGAGAAGCCGTCCGAGCCACCGCATTCGACACCGATGATGAGATCGCTCAGCGGGCAGGGTTCGCGCACTTGCTCGTTGGCTTTCGCCACAGCGGTAAAGGTCGTTCGAATGGCGCTGGCCATCATATCGCGCTCAGAGGCACACTTTTGCTGCTCAAAAATATGCAGCGGTTTATTGAAGCGCGGATACAAGCGACTGATCGCGTCTTCCAGCAAACTCACCTGCGCATGCTGACAGCCGAGGCTGAGCACCGTGGCACCTGCCACGTTTGAGTGGGCGATGTAACCGGCGAGAAGTTGCACCAAAGCCAGTGCATCTTGTCGCGTGCCACCACAGCCAAGGCCGTGTTCGAGGAACTTGATGCCTGTGACGTTTGGGAACAGCGGCTTGGGCTCTTTGAGCAGCAGTTCTTCAATATCGCCCTCAAGCGCCAAGCCCTGCTGATGCCGCTCGACGAGTGTTTGCGCATAACGCTCATACGGTGAAGTGCGTCCGTAACCGAGCGCGCGAGTCAGGGCCTCACGCATGAAAGCAAGGTTTCGGTTCTCACAAAACACGAGCGGGATGACGAGCCAGTAGTTCGCTGTGCCAGAGACACTGTCACTGCGCTTATAGCCCATGAAACTGCGCTGCTGCCAGCGGCTCACATCTGGCGGAGTCCAGCAGTAGTCGGACTTCTTGCCGGAGAAGGCGGCGGTCTCGTGCTTGATGTTATGCGTGTGGACGAGGCTGCCCGCTGGAATGTCATGCATGGCGCGGCCCACGGTCACGCCATACATGGTGATCAGGTCACCTGCGGCGAAGTCATGCGCTGCAAACTTGTGCTTGGCGTCGATGTTTTCCCTCAGCGTCCACTCGCCCACCACCTGCCCGGCTTTGAGATCACGAAGAGCGACGATGAGGTCATCAGCAGGATGGACGCGGAGGATGGAAGCAGACATGGGCAAAGTTTAAACTTCTACAAGCGCGCCTTGTTTCAGGATCAGGCGACGATCACCGCGCTTGGCGAGGGTTTGATCGTGGGTAACGACGACGAGGGTTTTCTTCGATTCTTCGACAACGCTCATGAGCATGTCCATGACGACCGAGCCGGTACTCGCATCCAAGTTGCCGGTGGGTTCGTCGGCGTAAAGAATGCCGGGGTCGTTGATGAGCGCACGGGCGATGGCGACGCGCTGCTGCTCGCCTCCGCTGAGTTCGGTGGGTAAGTGATCGAGACGCGGCGTGAGACCCACTCGGTCGAGCAACTCACGAGCGCGCGCCTCACCACTGCGACCGCCGATCATGGCGGGAAGCATAACGTTTTCCAAAGCCGTCAGCTCGGGCAACAGGAAGTAGTGCTGGAAGACAAAACCCATCGTGCGGTTGCGAGCCGTGGCGCGCTCTTTGGCACTGCCGTGGTAGAGCGACTTGCCATGTACGAGCACATCACCACTCGTGGGTTTTTCCAGTCCACCGAGCACATAAAGCAGGGTTGTTTTGCCAGCGCCGGATTGGCCACAGAGGAAGACTTTTTCACCCGCCGCGACTTCGACATTCACACCACGCAGCACTGGCAGATCATGCCCGCCGATGTGATAGGTGCGGTGGACATCAGTAGCGATCAGTGGCGCGGCGGAGGTGCTCATGGTGAGACGTTTTTAGTTTGGTCCAAGGCCATACGACCTAGCGCGAGAGCGCCCAACATGCCGGAACGGCTGCCGAGTCCGGGCTGAACAATGTATTGATCAATGTCACGACCAAGCTGTGGAACGAGCAGGTAGCCATTCATCTGATGCATCAGTCGGCCACGGATGAGCGGGATGAGCTGCGGCTGATCCATGACGCCACCACCTAGGATGATGCGGCGTGGTGACAAAGTGAGCGTGAGATTTATTAACGCATGGCCCATGACATCGGCGATTTCTTCCCAGGCCGGATGATCCAGTGGCAGCGAGTCCGCTCGTACGCCCCAGCGTCGAGAAATGGCAGGACCACAGACGTAACCCTCGACGCAACTCTTGTGAAATGGGCACTGACAGGCACGCTGCACAGCAAGACTATTCGACGGCGGCGGCACGATCAAATGACCGATCTCAGGATGCAAGGCCCCATGCAAAAGTTGGCCATTCACCAGCACGCCACCACCGACTCCGGTGCCGACGGTGATGTAAACGAGCGGGTCCATCCCCTGCCCTGCGCCCCAGAGATATTCAGCCAGCACGGCCGCATTCACATCGGTATCAAAGCCGATGGGCACCTTGAAGCGATGCTTGAAAAACATCACCACATCGGTGTGCTGCCATCCAGGCTTGGGCGTCGTGGTGATGAAGCCATACGCCTCGCTATTGGGATTCAAATCCAGCGGCCCGAAGCTACCGATACCGATTGCGGCAAAATGTCCATGCTCCTGCTTGGCTCGCGAAAGCCAACGGCTCACGCCTTCCAGCGTTTCTTCAGGCGTGGTCGTCTCAATGCGATGCACGGCCAACATGTCATGCGGCCCTGTGCCGATGCCGCAGACGATCTTCGTGCCACCCATCTCAATGGCGGCGATGAGAGGTGCTTTGTCGCTCATGCGTGACGTACGGCTGAAGAGTCACGAATGCCGAGGCTGGCGTAGATCTCGCGCGTGGCCTGGGATTTATTAAGCGTGTAGAAGTGGATGCCGTCCACGCCGTTTTCGAGGAGGTCGCGGCACTGCTCCGTGGCGTAATGCACACCCACACGTTGCACGGCTTCTTCATCGCCACCGCAGCGCTGGATGGCGCGCAGAAGCTTAGCAGGGTAGCGCGCACCAGCGGCGAGTTCGGCCATGCGTTTCATCCCGCTGGCACTCGTGATCGGCATGATGCCGGCAATGATCGGAATGGTAATACCCGCGAGGCGGCAGCGATCTCGGAAGTCGAGGAAGTCGTGGTTATCAAAGAAGAGCTGAGTGCAGATGTAGTCAGCTCCGGCATCGCACTTGGCTTTGAGATGCTCCATTTCTAAAACACGGTTTGGCGTGGTCGGGTGGCCTTCTGGGAAGCCCGCCACAGCAATGCCAAAGCCGCGCTTGTCAGCGTGCGCGCCGCTGTCGTTGAATTTTTTGATGAAGCGCACGAGATCCGCCGCGTGTTGGAAAGCATCTTTACCGCGGTCATATCCCTCGAGATTACGTGGTGGATCACCGCCGAGCGCGAGGATATTGCTGACACCAGCTTCAGCATAACGCTCCAAGATGCTGGAGATGTCGGCTTCACTGTGACAAACGCAGGTGAGATGCGGCACGGGATCGAGCGTGGTGGTCTTTTTGATACGCACGACGAGATCATGCGTCAGTTCGCGAGTGGAGCCACCAGCGCCATAGGTCACGCTGACAAACGAGGGCTTGTAGGCCTCCAGCTCGCCGATGGTTTGATAGAGGGCCTCGAAAGACTCGGCAGACTTGGGCGGAAAGAATTCAAAGGACAGCGTGGGCCGCTGCTGGTTGAGGATGTCAGAGATATGCATCAGAAATGGAAGGTCGCCTATTCAAGGCGGGGATAAGCTGGGCGCAAGGGTGCTGGAGGTTACAACTCGCCTTTTCAAAACATCGACAATTTGAAACTGTCCACGATTCTTCGGCTGATGGCGCGACGGCGCTCCCTACTTACCGTGCCTTTCAATTCTGAAAAGCCAGATTTTGGAAGTAGATACATCAGATCGCACTTCACCACTGTCTGCCAGTCGAGCCCATCGGAACCATTCAGAATCACTTCATTTACTTTGGCTGGACGAGCGGAACGGAGTGTGGAGCAAAAGAGAGCGTTCACATGAGTCGTGTCGGCATGAGAGCATCGCTCATCGTTTGAAATGATGACAGCAGGGTGCAGCCCTTCCTGGCTGAATTGGAAGAGTCGAATTTCCCACTGTTTCATGGCACGATGCAGGTGGGGCAATCCAAGGCCAGCCGATTCTCCAGCTCGTTTTCTTCTGGTGTTAAACAGTCTGCGAAGTAACCCGGAGGGCGCATCTGAGGCCAGCTTTCATCTTCAGTCATCATGATGAGCACCTTGCCATGAAAATTAATGCGTAGAGTTTCTCCATCCAGAACTTCCTGCGCTATCTGGGGTAAGCTGGCTTGAGCTTCTGAAATGGAGAGTGTTTTCATGTCTCAAGGGTTTCATCCTTCGTCAGATTCATCAAGTCTTTAATAAAGGCAGCGCAACTCACGCCACCGCAGAACGGGCAATCTTTTCACAGGACTGCACATCAAGCTTACCGGAGGAGAGGATGGGGATGTCGGCGACTCGGATCATCTTTTTCGGAATCCACAGCGGCGGCAGACCTTTCTCTAGCAGGCGGTAGCGCAGGTCGAGGATTTCTTGATGCTCGGGTCCGCCGGGGATAGCGGTTAACAGGATGAGTGCCTCGCCTTTATCAGGGTCGGGCACGCCGACGATGGCGATCTTGCGTGAGGCTTCATTCTCCAGGCCCATGGCTTTCATGAGCGCATCTTCCACGGTTTCATGCGGCACCATCTCACCGGCGATCTTGGAGAAGCGGCTGAGCCTACCTTCGATGTAAAGGAATCCGTCCATGTCCACACGACCGATGTCACCCGTGCGGAACCAGCCGTTCTCGTCCATCACGTCGGCAGTGCGTTTAGCATCGTTGAGGTAGCCTGCAAAAATGTTGGCTCCTTTGAACCAAATCATGCCGCTGCTGTGGATCGACTGCGGCTGGAATGTCTCTGCATGAGTAATGCGAACCGCCAGGCCCGGCACCATCTGGCCGACACTGCCCTGGCGGTGACTCGGCAGCCAAACATAGCCGGCAGATTCATCACCGAGCGGCAGCGGATTGGGCAGGTTCACGTTGGACACGGGTGAGGTTTCCGTGAGTCCGTAACCTTCATAGACACGCTTGCCAAACTTGGACTCAAAGGCATCGGCTACCGTCGCTGGCAACTTCTCAGCGCCCGTGACACAGAGCTTGATGGAGGTGAGAGATTCTTTGTTTACGCCACGCAGATAACCACGCAGGAAGGTCGGCGTGGAGATCATCAAACTGACGCGATGTTTCTCGATCAGCTCGGCCAGTTTCTTCACCTCCAGCGGACTCGGATAGGTGACCAGATCCACCCCGCACATGATGGGATACCAAAGCGTGACGGTGCAACCAAAGCTGTGGAAGAGCGGCAAACTGCCGAGGATGCTGTCACCCGATTTCATACCGAGTCGGCTGCCAAACTGGATCACGTTGGCCATCATGTTCCGATGGCTGAGCACCACACCTTTGGGTGTGCCTGAACTGCCGCTGGTAAAGAGTAGCAGCGCTTCGCTTTCCCCGCCTTTCTTGGGCAAGCCGAGCACGCTGGCGAGAATGGAAGCAGGCAGCAACTTACTCAGCGCCAGCCAGAGGCCGATCTGCAACTTCAGCTTCGGCAGCACGCGCTCGACGAGGATGAGTTGCTTGCTCGGCGGCCACGGGAAGCTCTGCACTTTCCGCACAAAAATGTCCGCCGTGATGAAGCGATCCAGATCACCTGCTTTGATCGCGTGTTCGATGGAGGAACGACCCGCCGTGAAGTTCAGATTCACCGGCACCTTACCCGCCAGCAGCACGGCTATGTTGGCGATGAGTCCGCCGATGCCCGGAGGCAACACGACGCCCACACGCTTCTTTTTCGTTTCCGATTGGATCACCTTTGATAGAGCGATGGCGACCGCGAGCACCTTGTCATAGCCCAAAGTTTTATCGTCCTTGCCGTCGATGATCTTGTGGCCGCTGCCATGCTTCTTTAAACCACAGAGCAGCGCATAGGCCAGATTCATGTTCAGCGCCGGATGCGCGGAGAAGCACTGCTCCGCCAGCGCCAGCAGTGACTCTTGATAGGCCGCCAGATTGACCTCGCTACCCGTCAAAAGTTTACCAAACGCAAAGATCGCATCGCTCTCATCATAGCGTGGCTCGATGTCGAGCGCGATGTCCAGACTGGTCTGGACGTAGAGCGGCAGCACCGGCACGCCCGCTTTCAGTAGGAACTCCAGCTTGGTGCCCGGCACCGTGCTCATCGGCGCATTCACCACAGAAGCCTGCGCTGGCAGATAGATCAGCACCCGGCCCTGCTGTACCTCCGCCGAGACCGCCTGAAGATACATCGCCGTGTCCGTGCTCGGTGCGATGGAGAGCGCATTCACCGCGTCCTTTTCCAAATGCGCACTCATCTGCGGAGCCAGCGCCGCGCCCTGCTCCACGAGATAAACAAACTCACGCCCCGGCAGCATCTGCTCCAGCCGCATCAGGTCATGATAACATAACTGGCTAGGCACGATGAGAAAGCCACCGCCCGCAGGCAGATGCTCTTGACCGAGCAGTTTGAGATTCTTGAGCGAGACGGGCTTTTCCTTGGGCATGGCAGATAGAGTGGTCGGGGGCGAGAAGCGCTGAGTCTAAGCGCGGCCCGTCCTGCATTTCCAGCAGCAAAACGATCATCTTGTCGCGGAACGGCGTCAGCCTTCCGTCTTTGGGCGCTGAGCGCTATCCGCGTTCATTGAAGGAACGCTCACGCCTTCCTCTACACGCTACGAATGAAAGCCGTGCCGTAGATTCTCGGGCAGTGGGTGCGCGGCGTCGATGTCATGCACCTCGATGATTCGCCCATCATCCATCGAGGCGATCCGGTTCGCGTGGGGAAAGATGCGGTTGTCGTGAGTGACGATCAGCACCGCGCGGTCAGGGCTACGCGCCACACTTTCAAAGATGTCCATCACCAGCGTCCCGTTCTTCGCATCCAGCGCCGCCGTCGGCTCATCGCAGATGATCAGCCGTGGGTCATGCACCAACGCGCGGGCGATCGCTACCCGCTGCTGCTGCCCGCCAGAGAGTTGCGTCGGGCGGTGCTTCATGCGGTCGCCCATGCCCACCTGCTCCAGCACCTCACGCGCTTTCTTTTCTGCCACTCGTGTGGACTTGCCCTGAATAAGCAACGGCACGCTCACATTCTCCACGCAGCTCAGCGTCGGGATGAGATTGAAGGACTGGAAGATGAAGCCAATGGAAGTGGAGCGGAACTTCGTCGTCGCTCCCTTGCTCAGCTTGCGCAAATCCTGACCAAAGACCGTCACCTCACCCGATCCTTCATCCACATTCAGCGTGCCCGCCACGATGCTGATCAGCGTCGTCTTCCCACAGCCCGAAGGCCCCACCAGCATCGTGATGTCCCCGCAGCGCACATCCAGATCGATCTCCTTCAGCACCTGCAAGCGCGAGCCACCGTCACCAAACGACTTGTTCACGTTCCGCAGATGCGCGGCCAGAGCCGGAGCAGATTTCGCAGGGAGAGTCACAGAGGGCATAGCATCAAAAGAACCATCAGCCCAGGATACGAGCCGCCCCCATCATGGGCCGAGACATTCACCAGCTCAAGCAGCACCTGCGTAGCATTACCTTTGAAAGCTAGTTTTGGAGAAACTCCGTCATGGTTGCCACCCAGCCTTGCACGGTGCTTTGCCGCCGCTACCATCGCGCCTGTGCCAACTCCTCCTCACAGCCCACGACAACTTTTTCACTTGCTCGATACAGGACGCATGAGCCTGGCCGAGTTCCGTGAGGCGATGAAGGTCAACGCGCAGGAAATCATCGAAGAGATGGAGGAGGATCATCTCAATCCGGTGCAGGCATTCATGGAGCAAATGCTCTGCCGCCGTGCTGCTGCGAAGCTGCTGAAGAAGCACCAGGAGCCGCTGATCCGTGAGGTGCTACAGGCGCTCTCTGAGATCGATGACTTCCACCCAGCGCGCTGGTTGTGGAATGCGGGGCATCCGCATATACCGCTGCATGCTTTTTTCCGCAGCAAGCGGGAACCAGTCTTTCGAGTGGTGACGCTGGAGGCGATGCCGCAGGTGGTGACGATCACGGTGGAGTATGGTGCGCCCATTTCCGCGAGCCTGACCCGCGAGGAGTTCCGCCTGCGTCGTGACCGCCGTGGTCAGCTCGGCCTTGAGCGGCGGCAGGAAGTCCCGCATTGACCAAGTGACACTGATTTGATAGCTGATAAGAAACTTTCCATTAAACCCTGCGTTCATCCGTTGATAAACCGACCCTCAATCCAACCATGAAACCCATCCTGCAATTCCTGCTCACCGTTCTGCCTTTCTCACTCAACGCTCAAACCACTCCTACTGCGCCACCGGCGGCAGAGGTGCCGAAGCTGACGGAAGCCCAAGTCAACAATGTGCTCGGACAGCTCAAAATACTCGAAGCGGATATCCTTTCCAAGCGTGGGTCCAATCTCTCCTCCATCTTGGCTAGGCTGAATGAGGGCGTGGGCAGTGATCAAGCTGCGGCCAAGCTTTACACCGATTGCGAACTCATCGTCAACAGCGAGCGCAAAGGGGAAAGCAAGGTTGAAGCCCGCGCTAGAGCTGAGCAGGTGGAGAAGGCTTTGGAACGCAAAAGTAAGGCTGGCAGCAAAGCAGACGATGATGGTGACGCGGCGCTCGGCATCCGATTTGGTCTGCGCTACCTCATCATGACCCTGGAAGCCCATGAAGCGAAAGAGGAGGAATTTAAAAAGATGGTGCCCAAGCTTCAGTCTTACATCAATGATTTGGTGGCAGCGGCACCCAAACTCAAGGGCCGCGCTTTTGGCATGGTTAGTCGAGTCTGCAGCGGTAACAGCGCCGTCATTGAGGCTTTCCAGCTCGAGCGCTACCTCAACCGCCAAGGCTGGGACAAAAACCCGACCAACATCGGAGGTATGTACACCAACACCATCCTGCCGATCGCTGCGGTAGAGGCCATAGACAACCTCCCATCGCTGTGGGATGCCCGGATCAATGCCGATGGTGCATTCCGCAAAGAGAACATGACAGAGCCTGAATTCATTCTTTGGGGTCAAAATGAGCTGCCGACTCTGCGCTGGGAAAGAGCCACTTATCTGTATGAGAAAGGGCCGTCCGCAATCAATGCCATGGCCGACATGCTCAAGCTCATCAAAGACAATCCTGCTCACGCCGATGCACCCAAATGGGTGAAGGAACTGCGAATGCTCGTCAATCAATCTTCCCCCACTCAAGTGAGCAGTGAGGCTCCGCCGCCGCCCGCTGCCAACTAAGTCATGCTCGCTGACCTGCTCCGCAGTTTCCGCTGTGCCTTTTCCGGCATCGGCTGGGTTCTGCGGACACAGAGAAATCTGAGGATTCATGCCGCCGCCACACTCACCGTGGTGAGTCTCGGACTGGTGGTAAATCTCCCTGATTGGAAATGGTGCGCCGTCCTCGGTTGCATCGCCCTCGTCTGGGTCGCTGAGTTGCTGAATACCGCCCTGGAGGTGCTCTGCGACCGCATCACGCAAGAACAGGACGAGTCCATCCGCCGAATCAAAGACGTAGCTGCTGGAGCCGTGCTCATTGCTGCGATCATCAGCGTCATCGTCACAGCCTTGGTCTTTCTCTGAATGCAAAAGAACGAACTCGCCTACTTGAGCCGTCTTTTAACCCTCAATTTAATACTTCCAGTCCTCAATTTTCAGTTTTCAGTCTCTCGTCGCTGCCTATTAAATCCCCCTCGCAACTCTCATCACTCCATGCCAGACCACCGCTCCCTGACCACCGCCTTCCTTGCACTCGCCTCGCTCGCGGCTCCTGCCGCAGAGAAGATCGACTTCAACACTCAAGTGAAGCCCATTCTCGAAGCTGCCTGCACCCATTGCCATGGCGCTGAGAAGGACAAAGGCGACTTCCGAATGCACACGAAGGAAGACATGATCAAAGGCAACGAAAACGGCCCCGGTTTGACGCCGAAGGATTTCAAGAAGAGCGCCATCTACTCCACCCTACTCCTTCCGCATGATGACGACATGGTCATGCCGCCGGAGAAGGAAGGCTTGCTCGACAAATCACAGATCGAAGTCATCAAAGGCTGGGTCGAACAAGGCGCTGACTGGCCCGCAGGCGTGACGCTCGAAGTGAAGCCACGCATCGATTTCGTGAAGCACATCCAGCCCATCCTTGAGCAGAACTGCCTGAGCTGCCACAATCCCGAAAAGGCCAAGGGCGACTGGATTCTTAGCAGCCGAAAGGAAGCCTTCGAGACTGGTGAAAACGCACCCAACATCGTGCCCTTCCAACTCGCCAAGAGCGCCATCTATCATTCGACTGCACTGGCTGAGGACGACGACGATCTCATGCCGCCGAAGAAGAGCGGCGGTCCTTTGAAGAAGGCCGAAGTGGCCATGCTCAAAGGCTGGATCGAGCAAGGTGCCGTGTGGCCTGATGCCGTGAAGCTCAAGGCTAAGGAAAAAGGCGCAGCCCCCACGAACAATCCCGACACGCTGGAACTCGTAAAGAAGATCCACGCCTTCATCGTGCAGACTTCCAAAGAAAAAGCCGAGGCCGACATGAAGTCCTACGACGCCAAAGTGCCAAAGACCGGCGCAGCGTATTCCATGGTCGCCATCAAAGGCGGCGAGTTCCTGATGGGCAGCCCTGACAGCGAAGCCGGCCGCATTGATGACGAAGGCCCGCAGGTAAAGAAGACCGTAAAACCCTTTTGGTTCGGCAAATACGAAGTCACCTGGGATGAGTACGAACCCTTCCAGCTCACCAGCGAAGGCCGCAACAAAGACGGCAGCCGCAAAGTCTGGACCGCCAATGACAAGCCTGAAGACCTCATCAGTCAGCCGACACCACCTTACCAGCCGATGGACTTCGGCATGGGCCGCAACGGCTTCCCTGCCATCTGCATGACCCAGCACGCGGCTAACAAGTATTGCCAGTGGCTCAGCGCCCAGACCGGTCACTACTACCGCCTGCCGACGGAAGCCGAGTGGGAATACGCCGCCCGTGCCGGCACCAAGACCGCCTTCTTCTGGGGAGACGATGTCGCTCAGCTCAAGGACTATGCCTGGTTCTTTGAAAACGCCCCCAACTTCCAATACAGCCTCATCGGCAAAAAGAAGCCCAACCCATGGGGCCTCTACGACATCTACGGCAACGTCTGCGAGTGGTGCATGGACCAGTATTCCGAGACCACCTACAAGACCTGGGCCGCCGATGCCGCCAAAGGCAGTCTCGGCGGCACCTGGATCAAATCCAAGACACCCTATCCACACACCGCCCGTGGCGGCACCTATGATGACGATGCCGAAATGTGCCGCAGCGCCGCCCGTAAGCCATCCGAAGAAGGCTGGAAGCAACAAGACCCTCAGCTCCCCAAGAGCATCTGGTATTTGACCGACGCTACCTGGCTCGGCTTCCGCCTCGTCCGCCAGCTTGAGATCCCCAGCGTCGAAGAAATGCACGCCGCCTGGAACAACGGCGTCGCCCGTGAATAACCAAAGCTTCAGATTTTTTACACGAGAAGGGCGGGCACTTGGCCTGCCCTTCCTCTTGTGTGTCTTGATGGCATTAAACTTAGTTCATGGTGCCGATCTCACTCGTCACGACTTCTCCGGTCCAGGCATGGCCACCACCTTCCGCATCGCTTGTTATGCAGAAGACAAAGCGATAGCAGAGAAAGCCACCGAAGCCTGCTTCAAACGCATCGCCGAGCTGAACGCTATCTTCACCGACTACGATCCCACCAGCGAACTCATGCGCCTCTGCGCTCCTGAAGCTAAATACCCCTTCAAAGTCAGCGAGCCACTCTTCGACATCCTTCAGCGCGCCCGCTCATTTGCTAAAACCACTCACGGAGCCTTTGATCCCACCTGCGGCCACCTGTCCAATCTCTGGCGTCGCGCCAAACGTCAGAGTAAACTGCCACCCGCGGATCGTTTGCAGCAAGCCATCACCGCCACCGATTGGCGGCGCATCACGCTTCACCCTGAAAGCCGCAGCATCACTTTGCAGCCCGGCACCTTGATCGATCTCGGCGGCATCGCCAAAGGCTACGCGGCGGACGAATGCGTGCGTGTCTTGAAGCAGCACAGCATCACGCGCGCCGTCGTCATTGCAGGTGGCGACACCGCCGTGGGTGAGCCACCCCCAGGGGAAACCGGCTGGCCCGTCACCCTACGCACCGATGCCAAAAACGAATCCCAAGTCAGCCTCGCCAGCAGCGCCGTCTCCACCTCCGGCGATCTCTACCAGTACACCGAGATCGAAGGCCAGCGCTACTCCCACATCATCTCCCCCAAGACCGGACTCGGACTCACCCAGCGCATCGCCTGTTCCGTCTTCGCCCCCGACTGCACCACCAGTGATGCCCTCGCCACCGCCATCTGTGTGGTTGGCAAAGTCGAAGGAGAAAAGCTCGCCGCCCAGATCCCCGGCGTAAAAGTCCTATTTCCTAAGACGCCCTGATGCGCCGCTAAAACAGTGCGCGAGCAAGCCCTTCCCGATTTCTGATAGCACCACAGCCACCTGCCTGTTCGTATGCAAGCCTTGGCTGACAAGAACTCCGAATTACTGAAGGCCAATCCACGACACCCATCTCTGCATCTCAAGAATATAGCCGCAGACATCTACTCCGCCAGAGTGGGCCTTGATCACCGTGCTCTAGCCTTTGAGATGGTAAAACACATGGTTTGGTTTTAGATCGGGCCTCAAGACGAGTATGACCGTTTGATTTCTTCAGGAGTCGATGGCTGAAAACACAATCCCGAACACCGCAGAGCAATGTTCGGGATTGATGAAGGGGCACCCAACTATTGGGCCAATCTTGCATCGTCTTACGCGGCGATCATTTCCATGCCGCGATCACTCTTCATGCGGCCACGATACTCGGTGGGGGATTCGTTGGCGATGCGGCGGAAGCTACGATTAAAGTGGGAGAGCGACTGGAAACCGACGTCGTAGGCAACCTCTGTGATGCGAGCGGCGGGCTTCATCAACATGCGCTTGGCTTTCTCGACGCGGGCACGATTCACAAAGTCAGTGAAGGTTAGGCCAGTGGCGCGCTTGAAGATCTTGCAGAAGTGGAAGGGGCTGACATTTACGGCCTTGGCCACGCCTTCGAGCGTCATCTGCTCAGCGAGGTTGGCATGGATGTAGATCTTGGCATTCTTCACCGCCTGTGGCTCATGGGTGGCCTGAGCAAACAACATGCGGTGAGCGCATTCGCCGAGCTGGATGGCAAAGGATTTAAGGATGGCGAGAGCGGCCTGATAGCGAGCAGGCTCCATGACTGGCACCTGATGGAAGTGGACCTGAGCACCACGCACTTCATGAGCGTTGCGGTCGTCGTTGATGAGGGAGGTAGCTAGCGGTGCGAAGGTCTCCGCATTAGCTGCCTCAAGGCGAACGCCACCAGTTTCCATCAGAGCGACAGGCGTCTTACCGACGCGAACTGGAACGAATGTCTCCACCACACCTGCCACGCCTTTGCGGGTGATAACTTCTTCGACAAACTCTTCGTCTTCCTGAGCACGCAAGCTCAGAGGCAAACCTGTGAGCGTGTGAAAGGCGTGCTGATACTGCCGAAAGAGATCGCTCTCTGCGAGGGTTTCAATAAAACGCTGCTGGCCGGTATGCTTGGAGGTGCTGGTTTGCATGGTGTCGTGTGGTTAGTGTTTGTTGACACCCCGATGCTAGAGCACCACCGACTGCGCCTCTATTGTGGTCAGCTACGGCACAATTGATGAGGACTGACCGCAATCGTGGCATAGTGGATTCCATTAGCGCCTGGGCACTGAACGCAAAACACCCGGCAAAGATGCCGGGTGTTTAAAACCAAACTCAAGGAGGCGTCGGTGTTACTTGCCCCAAATTTTGAGCAGCGCAGCGGCCATGTCCGCAGGAGAATCAGCGACCGAGATACCGCACTCGGACAAGATCCGCTTCTTCGCCGCAGCGGTGTCGTCTTCGCCACCGATGATGGCACCCGCATGACCCATGCGGCGTCCTGGAGGTGCCGTAGCACCAGCGATGAAAGCGGAGATGGGCTTCTTGCAGTTGTCCTTAGCCCAGCGTGCGGCTTCGACCTCAGCATTGCCGCCGATTTCGCCGATCATGATGATGGCCTCGGTCTCTGGATCTTCGTTGAACATTTTCAAGACATCGAGGTGGTTGGTGCCATTGACCGGATCACCACCAATGCCAACGCAGGTGCTCTGACCGTAACCACGAGTCGTGAGCTGCCAGACGGCCTCATAAGTGAGTGTGCCTGAGCGGCTGACCACGCCCACATTACCACGCTTATGGATATACCCTGGAGCAATGCCGATGCGGCAGCCACCATGTGATTTCTCACCCAGACCAGGTGTGACTAGACCTGGGCAGTTCGGACCGATCAAGCGCGTCTTGCTACCTTTCATCGCTGCTTTCACACGGATCATGTCATTGACTGGAATGCCTTCAGTGATTGCCACCACGAGGTCGAGGCCAGCATCCACCGCCTCAAGGATCGCATCGGCTGCAAACGGCGGCGGCACAAAGATCACGCTGACGGTCGCGCCAGATTCCTTGGCAGCTTGAGAGACCGTATCAAACACTGGCACCTTGTGACTGCCATGCTCAAAATTCTGCCCACCCTTCCCTGGCGTAACGCCAGCGACGAGCTTCGTGCCATAGTCGAGAGAGGCTTTAGCGTGGCGGGAACCGAAGTCGCCCGTGATGCCTTGGACGAGGATGCGTGTGTTTATGTCAACGAGGATGGCCATGAGTGGAGATGAGGAGGGGGATTCTAAAACTAAGTCTGCCGGTGAAGGCGCGCCATCATAGGAGTGACCTCCACAGCGTCAAGAAGCCACGCGGCTCATTTGCAGTTCTCGCAGCGCAGATAGCGCATGAGTTCAGCCTGAAATAATTGTTGACTAATCGTCTCAATATCCGATGACCACGGCCCTATGGGAAGAACCAGCGACGCTAAAGAACGCCTCATCGAAGCCGTGATCGAACTGATCTGGACCGGCAGTTATGGGAGCACGTCTGTGGATCAGATCTGTGACCGAGCTGGCGTCAAGAAGGGCAGCTTCTACCACTTCTTCGAATCAAAAACCGAACTCGCAATCACCGGTATCGAGCACGGCTGGGCGGAGCACCGCAAGCTACTCGACCAAATCTTTTCTCCAACCACACCGCCGCTAGAACGCATCCTGAACTGCTTCCGCCAATTCCGAAAAGAGCAGGAAGAACTCAAGAAGAAACATGGTCGTGTGCTCGGTTGTCCCGTGCATTCACTGGGCGCGGAGATCAGCACCATCGATGATCGCCTGCGTGACAGGCTTCAGCAAATCCTCGGACAATTCATTCTCTATTACGAGAGCGCGATCCGTGATGCCCATGCCAGCGGTGTCATCATCGCTCCAAACGCGAACGCCCTGGCACGCATCGTGTTTGCATACAGTGAGGGGTTGCTTCTTCATGCCCGCATCTGGAATGATCTCAGCCACCTCGACGAGTTCGAGTCTGGAGCCATGCTCATCCTGGGTGCCAAAATCGATTCACAAATCCCCAAGATTTAATTTTCTGACCTTATACAAACCAACCAGTCAACTTCACTGCCACTTTCCATTCAAACGATGAAACCCGTTAACCTACTCCCTCTGCTACTCATCCTCACCGCCTGCGGCAAAAATGATTCGGCCAGTCATGGCGGCGGTATGCAAATGCCTCCAGCTCCAGTCACACTCGCCGCCGTCGAGTCGAAAGAACTCGTCGAATGGGAAGAGTTCACGGGCCGTGTCGAAGCCCTGGAGACCGTAGAGCTCAAGCCCCGCGTCTCTGGCTACATCACTGAAGTGCATTTCAAATCAGGCGCACTTGTGAAAAAAGAGGACCTCCTTTTCACCATCGACCAGCGCCCATTCCAAACCAAACTGCGCGCTGCCAAGGCCGAGGTTTCACGAGCACAAGCCAACGCAACATCGGCCAAGCGCGAGTTTGATCGTGTCTCATCACTGCTTGCAGCCAAAGCCATCGCTCCCGAGCAGGCTGAAATGCGTGAGTCCATGAATCTCCAGGGTCAGGCGGCTCTAGAATCCGCGCTCGCCGCCGAGCACAGCGCCGAGATCGAACTCGAGCACAGCGAAGTCCGCGCGCCCATTTCAGGCCGCATCAGTCGAGCGATCACGACGGCAGGAAACTTCGTCACAGCAGGCACCACACTCCTCACGTCCATCGTCACCATTGATCCCGTCTATGTGTATGCCGACATCGACGAAAACAGCCTGCTCAAGCTCCAGGCATTGCAGCGTGACAAGAAGACCTTCACCGATGGCGCAGGCCTCATGCCCGTGGAACTCCAACTCTCCAATGAGACAGGCTTCCCGCATCAAGGCCATGTTGAATCCCTCGACAATCGCCTCGACGCCGGCACCGGCAGCATGGTGCTGCGCGCAGAGTTCAAGAATAGCGACGGCATGCTCACACCCGGTCTCTTTGCCCGCATACGCCTGCCGATGACAGCAAAATATTCCGCACTACTCATCGACGAAAAAAGCATCCTCACCGACCAAGCAAATAAGTATGTGCTCGGCATCGATGACAAGAATATCAGCGTGTACAAGCCCGTCGTTCTCGGTCCCGTTATCGACGGAAAACGCATCGTCCGTAGTGGCCTCAAGGCGGGTGAAAAAATCATTATCAACGGCCAAGCTCGCCTGCCGCAGCCAGGAATGCCAGTCGCACCGACTGAAGCATCGCCAGTCAAAGACACGGCTGCGAAATAAGCTTGAAGCGTCTCATCCCCCCACTCGCTTCATGAACTTTTCTTCCTTCTTCATCACGCGTCCCATCTTCGCGGGCGTACTGTCGCTGCTGATCTTTATCCTCGGCGCGATCTCACTTTTTCAGCTCCCGATTTCGGAGTACCCGGAAGTCGCGCCGCCCACGGTGATCGTCACGGCGACCTATCCCGGAGCCAACCCGAAGACCATCGCTGAAACAGTCGCATCACCACTCGAGCAGACGATCAACGGCATCGAGAACATGCTCTACATGTCGTCGCAAAGCACCGCGAACGGCGTGATGACACTCACCATCACCTTCAAGATCGGCACAGCGCTGGATCTAGCCCAGGTGCAGGTGCAAAACCGTGTCGCGCAGGTTTTACCGAAGCTGCCAGAGGAAGTGCGGCGCTTTGGTGTCACCACGGTGAAGTCGTCGCCAAACATGACGCTCGTCGTGCATCTACTTTCACCCAACGACCGCTACGACGAGATCTACCTGCGCAACTATGCCTCACTCAATGTGAAGGATGAGCTCTCGCGCTTGGCAGGCGTCGGTCAGGTGCAGGTTTTCGGCGGCGGTGAGTATGCCATGCGCATCTGGATAGACCCCGACAAGGCCGCCGCACGCGGCTTAACCTCGGGCGATATCGTGAATGCCATCCGCGAGCAGAACATCCAAGTCGCCGCAGGCACCATCGGTCAGCAGCCCGTCAAAGAAGCCGCCTATGAACTCACCGTGAACGCCAAGGGACGCCTCATCTCCGAGAGCGAGTTTGAGCAGATCATTGTCAAAACCGGCCCGAATGGCGAAAAGCTCCGTCTGCGTGATGTCGCACGCGCCGAGATGGGATCGGGCGACTACTCGCTGCGCAGCCTGCTGAATAACAAAAGAGCTGTCGGCATGGGAGTGTTTCAGCTTCCAGGAGCAAACTCGCTAGCCGTCTCAGAAGCCGTGCGTGAGTGCATGGCTGGATTGAAAACCAAATTCCCCGAAGGCGTCGATTTCGCCATCGCCTATGACCCCACCGTCTTCGTGCGCAAGTCCATCGATGCCGTCATTCACACACTCATCGAGGCCATCCTACTCGTCGTGCTTGTGGTCATCATCTTTTTGCAAACATGGCGGGCCTCCATCATCCCACTGGTGGCCGTTCCCGTGTCACTCGTCGGCACGTTTGCGGTCATGCATCTGCTGGGTTTCTCCATCAATAACCTCTCACTCTTCGGTCTCGTCTTAGCCATCGGCATCGTCGTGGATGATGCCATCGTGGTGGTCGAAAACGTCGAGCGAAACATCCGCAACGGACTCAAGCCGCTAGAGGCAACGCAACAGGCCATGAAGGAGGTCACTGGGCCAATCGTCGCCACCGCGCTCGTGCTTTGCGCCGTGTTCATACCCACCGCATTCATCAGCGGACTCAGCGGCCAGTTCTACAAACAGTTCGCCGTTACCATCGCCATCTCCACCGTCATCTCGGCAGTCAATTCGCTCACGCTATCCCCTGCCCTTTCAGCTTTGCTGCTGCGCGGTCATCACGACAAAAAAGATTTGCTCACCAAGTTCATGGACCTGTTGCTTGGCTGGTTCTTTCGGCCCTTCAACCGCTTCTTCGAGTGGTCATCAAATGTCTATGTCGGCCTAGTGAAACGCATCATTCGTTTCAGCATCGTCGCCCTGCTGATCTATGGCGGACTCGTGTGGGCCACTTGGAAAGGTTTCCAAATCGTGCCCGAAGGCTTCGTGCCTGGCCAGGATAAACAATACCTCGTCGGCTTCGCACAACTGCCTGAAGGTTCCTCACTCGACCGCACTGAAGACGTGATGCGCCGCATGTCGCAGATCGCCATGGATCATCCCGGCGTGAAAGACGCCATCGCCTTCCCTGGCCTCTCGATTCAAGGCTTCACCATCAGCCCGAATGCTGGCATCGTCTTCGTAGGCCTCGACGACTTTGAGCAGCGCACCACGCCCGAGTTGAGTGGCGACGCCATCGCTGGCGCACTCAATGGTAAGTTCATGGCCATTCAAGATGCCATGGTGCTCATGTTCCCGCCGCCGCCCGTCAACGGCATCGGCACCACAGGTGGCTTCAAGCTCATGGTCGAAGATCGAAGCAATCTTGGTTACGCAGCACTTTATCAGGCCACGCAGCAACTCGTGGGTGCCTCCTATGGCACTCAAAAACTCACGCAGGTCTTCTCAGGCTACACCGTCAACGTCCCGCAGCTCGAAGCCGATGTGGATCGTGAAAAAGCCAAGATGCAGGGCGTGCCGCTCGCCAATCTCTTTGAGACACTTCAAATCAATCTTGGCAGTCTTTATGTGAACGACTTCAACCGTTTCGGTCGCACCTATCAGGTCGTCGCTCAGGCCGAGCAGCAGTTCCGTGATGACGCTAGCGACATCACCAAACTCAAAACCCGCAATGCTGCTGGTGGCATGGTGCCCATCGGTTCCCTAGTGCATGTGAAGGAAGGATTCGGCCCAGATCGTGTCACACATTATAATGGTTACCTCGCCGCCGACTTGAATGGTGCTCCACTCCCACCACTCAGCTCAGGCCAGGCCGAGGAACTCATCGCTGGACTTGCCAAAAAAGTCCTCCCCGCAGGCTTCGAGTTCGAGTGGACCGATCTCACTTATCAAAAGATCATCGCCGGCAACACCGCCATTTACATCTACCCGCTCTGCATCCTGCTCGTCTTCATGGTGCTCGCCGCGCAGTATGAAAGCCTGCGCCTGCCTCTAGCCATCATTTTGATCGTCCCGCTCTGCCTACTCTTTGCTCTGGCAGGCGTGATGATCACGCATGGCGATAACAATATCTTCACGCAGATCGGCTTCATCGTCTTGATCGGACTCGCGTGCAAAAACGCCATCCTCATCGTCGAGTTTGCCAAAGAGAACCACGATCACGGCAAGAGCATTCTCGACTCCGCCCTCGAAGCCTGCCGCCTGCGCCTGCGCCCCATTTTAATGACCTCCATCGCCTTCATCGCTGGCGTTTACCCTCTTGTCGTCAGCACCGGAGCTGGAGCTGAAATGCGCCGTGCCATGGGCACCGCCGTATTTGCTGGCATGATCGGCGTGACCTTCCTCGGCTTGTTCTTCACGCCTGTGTTCTATGTTCTGATGATGAAATTGGGCAAACAAAAGAAACCCTCCACACTCAACACTGAGCACTAAAATATTTACCTTCTCATGCGCCTTCTCATCCCATTCTTCTTCAGCACCTGCGCGCTCGCTCAAGTCGGTCCAAACTATGAGCGCCCGGCCACCGAAACGCCGGCCAAATTCAAGAACGTCACTTGGCGAGCGGCCACGCCTGCCGCCCATCTGCCTAAGGGCGAATGGTGGAAGGTATATCACGACTCGAAGCTCAGTGAGCTGGAAGTCCGAGCCACAGAGAATAACCAACAGCTCAAAGCCGCCATCGCCCGCTTTGATCAGGCGCGTGCCGCTGCACGAATGAGTCGTGCGGACTTCTTTCCTACGATAAGCCTGCCGCTGACGGCTGAGCATCAGGGCACCTCTGCGCAGATGCCGACCCCCTTCCCTCTCAATGGCGTGCGTTATGACGGCCCTGCCTACAATGCACTCATGGATTTTGGCTGGGAACTCGATCTCTGGGGCAAGATCCGCCGCAGTGTCGAGGCAGATAAAGCCAATGCCGCCGCCTCTGCCGATGCCATCCACAATGTCTTGTTAGGCATTCAGGCAGACGTTGCTTCTAACTACTTCAAGCTGCGCGCGCTCGATACCGAAATGCGTTTGGTCAAAGAGGCCGTAAGCTGGCGTGGTGAGGCACTCAAGATCGCCAAGGCTCGTGTTCAAGCAGGAGCTGGCAGTGAGCTGGAGCAGGCCCAGTCAGAGACTGAAGTCGCCACCGCCGAGGCAGAGATTTCATCTCTTCAGGCCCAGCGCGATCAAATTGAAAACGTGCTCTCCATCCTCATCGGCACCAGCGCCGCGAGCTTTCGAGTGCCAGTGAATGCAAGCAACCTCACCAGCCCGCCCAGCTTACCCGCAGGTGTGCCGAGCGATCTGCTAGAACGACGCCCCGACATCTCACAGGCTGAGCGTCAACTTGCGGCTGCCACCGCACGCATCGGCGTCGCTAAGGCGCAGTTTTTCCCGAGCATCAAGCTCATCGGGCGCGGCGGGTTTCAGAGTGGTGACATCGACTTTCTCATGGAGCCCACATCTCTCATGTGGAGCATGGGTCCTAGCATCAGCGTGCCACTTTTTGCTGGTGGGAAAAACCGCTTCAATCTGCAAAAGAGCAAGGCCATGCATGATGAAGCTTTGGCCATGTATCGTCAGGCCTTTCTCGGAGCTGTGGCCGATGTCGAAACAAGCCTCTCCAGCCTGCGCAATCTCGGCACTCAGTCCGCAGCCCAGCAACGTGCGCGTGCAAGCTCAGAGCGTGCCGCATCTCTCGCCAAAACACGCTATGAATCCGGCACCAGCCCCTACCTCGATGTGATCGAAGCCAACCGCACCACCCTTATCACTCAGCGCGCCACGGCACAAATCGCCGGGCAGCGCCTCGTCGCCAGTGTTTCCCTCATCAAGGCACTCGGCGGCGGCTGGGAGCAAAGCCCCGCCATCAACATTCCGAATGTCTCACCCGATCCCGCCGCACGCTCCGAACCCGAACAGCCGAGTAAAGGCTTACTCAGCAAATTCAAAGGAATCTTTGGCCGCCAATGAAGTGGCTTCACGGCTCAATCGTTAATGCATGCGCTTACCGACCTCTTCACATAAGCCGATGAAGGTACGCTCGGCGAGGTTGAGTGGACGGCCTTTGAGATAGCTGGTGATCCAGCGGCGTTTGAGGCGCGCTTTAGGCAGTGGGATTGCGACGAGTTGGCCGGCCTCGATCTCGGCACGCGCGATCCAGCGAGCTGTGATGGCCACGCCGAGTCCGAGTTTGGCGAGTTCTTTGATAGCCTCGCTGCTGCCTAGTTCGATGAAGTGCTGGAGACGTACGCCCTGCTTCAAGAAGAACTCCTGAATCATGGTGAAGTTCTGACTGCTGCGACTGGAAACGATGAAGGTCTCTGCGCCTGCCTCGCGCGTTTTGGGCGGTGTCTTGACCCAGGGATGCAGCGGTGAGACGAGGAACTCCAACTCATCCTCAAAGATGGAGTGGCACTCCAAGCGAGTGACATCTGGTGGACGTAAAGTGACGCCGAGATCGACTTCGTTATTGAGTACTCTTTCGATGATGTGCGGTGTCTCACCAGGCACGACGCGGATCTCATACTGAGGAAAGCTTTCTTTAAACTCGCGAAAAACGGTGGGCAGAATGAACTGTGAAGCGGCGGGTGTGCAGCCGATGGTGAGCTTGCCGCGCGGAGTCCTATCTAAGGCACCTAGTGAGGCACGCGCTTGGCTCATTTCATTGAGAATCATCTCCGCATGAGGCAGCAATTCACGCCCGTGATGGGTGAGGTGGACGCTCTTACCCTGACGATGAAAAAGCTGGCAGGCGAGATCCGTCTCTAACGCCTTGATGCCATGACTGATGGCCGACTGCGTGAGATGCAACTCGCGCCCAGCCTGCGTAAAACTGCCCGTGCGTGCCAAAGAGATGAAGGCGCGAAGCTGGCGAGTATCGAGGGGTTGATCCATAAGTGTAGAGGTTTGCAGTGGTTGGCGGTTGTTTGCAATGGTTTGCAATGGTTTGCATTGTTTTGAAAAGCCACTGCAAACCATAGCCAACTATTGCCAACCACCGCAAACTTCATCAAGGGCCAGCAGATTCATCACGCACTTGGGCACGAAGCTTTCGGGTTCGACGTATTCAGGAAGCTTGCTGCCATCTGCGCTGCGCTCTGAGCAGTGAGCGTTGCCGCCGACTGGGCCGAGAGCATCGAGAGTGGGACCGAGGTGGCAGAGGTAATTCGCATCGCTCAGGCCACCGCGTTTCATGGAAAGGGTGCGGATGCCGAGCGCCTCGGCATGTCTGGCCCAGATTTCAAAGAGCGCATGAGTGCCCGCGCCGCCAGGCCAGGCTTGGGTTTGACCCACGCATTCAATGTGGAGAGTGGCTCCTTCTTCAGTGATGCCGCCGTGACTCTCAAGCGCTGTCCCTGCGTCGTTCAACGCAGCGGGATCAAAAGCACGCATTTCGAGATCAGACACCGCTTCATGCGGCACACGATTGAGAACGGTGCCGCCGTGGATGCTAGCGACGTTCACGGTTAATTCGCGAGCTGCATCCGTGAGTGCCGCGATCTGCGGTAGCACGCGTGCTAGTTCGACGACGGCATTGATGCCATGCGAATGATTGCTACCAGCATGGGCAGCGCGGCCCGTGCAGGTGATTCGGTATTCAGCACGGCCTTTGCGTGAGGTGACGAGATGCCAGTCACTGCCATCACGCGGTCCGCCTTCAAAGACGAGCACAGCGCGTGCTGTGCCACTGCAAAGATCACGAGTACGCTCGGCAAAGTCGGAGCCGATGACCTCCTCAGCCGAGTTTGCTGCGATGAGCCAATGGGTGCTCTCGAAGAGTGTTGGATTCATTTCCTGCAAGACACGCAGCATGAGCCAAATGAGCGCTGTGCCGCCTTTATTATCGACCGTACCGGGGCCGTAGATGCGCTCGCCTTCGGACTGCCATTTGAAGTCGTTGCGCAGCTCTTCTTCCGGCGGAAAAACGGTGTCGAGATGGGTGACGAGCACGATGGGTTGGCTACCTGTTGGACCACGACTCAGAAAGAGATGGTTGCCATGCTCAGGATCAGATGAGGCCATGAATTGAGCCTTGAAACCGAGCGGTTCAAAGCACTCGGCTGTAAGCAGACCGAGCGCATTCACGCCAGCGACATTCGTGGTGAAGCTATTGATCTCAACCATGCGCCGAAGCCAGTTGAGAGCTTCCGGCAGTTGCTTTTGAGCGCTGTGTGTGAGCTTAGCGGAGTCCATGAAAATAAGCTTAGCGTCGATGATGCGAAAAGGTATTCCTATTTGCACATGGGAAAGCCTGCCTCTATGAGAAGGAATGGCGCAGGGCTTCACCGCAGTGCGTTTTCTTTATCCAGTCCAGAGTCATGCATGATGACACTGGCAGCCATTCGTAGATGCAGGGAAGGCCGTGAAAATCGGCCACAGTCGCGCTGCGGTAACGGGTCACAATTTCACAACGCGCCGGTCAGTGATGATCAGCGGGCAAAGTCAATCTGAGGGCAACCAAGGGTGAAGGCGAGTGAGAAAGGCGCTGTGGGCAACCACACAGAAACCCGGAGTCCGAATATCTCTCTCCGAATGCTCACTCCCGCCGCTCCATGTGGAGACGGGCGGGTTCACACTTCATCGCAATAATGAAGAGTGAGAGCGCAGATCCTGTGACCGCAAGGCATGGGTGAATCGTCTCTCGCCACTTATCCGTTAGAGACATCATCCCATGAAATTCAGCCTTGTTCGTCAGGCTGCGCTTGCGTGTGCATCGGCTTTTGCCGTCGCCACCAGCGCAGTGTATTCCCAGGAGTGGACCAGCTTTCAGGTCAGCACTCTCAATAACTATTCCTTTACCCATGCCCATCGTGATGACGGGCTTTTTGTGTTTGGCACCATCGGTAAGGTGTATGTGCAGGACACCTTTGGCGCAGCAGCGATGACGGAGGTCGCGAACACTGGCGCAGCTTTTCTTGATCCATCATTCGTCGCGCTGCGCTCTGCCACTCAGGGCCTTGTCGGCGCGGGTGGATCTAGCGGCCCATCAGGTGTTTTTTTGTTTGATCCTTCGACCCCATCGACGGCGATCACCACACCCGCCCTGGCAACACTGCAAAACTACAATGCGGCGTTTTGGAAGCACCCAACCTCAGGCCGTGAAGGCTGGCTGGTAGTCGGTGCTAATGGTGTAGATGGCAGCAGTGATCTGACCTTCATCTCAACCAATGGCAGCGTCGTCGGCGCTGTCACAGGAACGATCAGCGACTACAGCGGCGGCTTCACGGTGACTAGCAATGGCGATGTGTACTTGGTCCGCTCTGCCTTTGGTCCGCCTGATGGTGAGGTGATCAAGTTCACGGCTAATCAAATGGATGCTACCGTGCTCAGCCTCAGTGGTAGCGCAGCACCCTTAGCGGTGAGTGCAGCGCAGAAGATCTTCCAGGCGGATGCCTCAGGATCGATCGCTGTGGACAGTGCTTCACGGCTATGGATCGGCGGCTATCAGCTCGACTACCTCCAGGCCTATGATCCTGCCAGCGGTGTGACGCGGCGCTTTTATCCCGACCACGCGCCTTTGATCAATTCGTTTGGTCCGCCAACGTATGCGTCGAAGACTTTTGTGCGCAGCGGTGATTCCTATGTGAGCTTCTTGGCGAACGATGGCTACTACTCAGCAGGGTCTGGTCTGGTGATCGGCTACAAGCGTGAGTTGGAACTGAAGGTGCGCTCGGTACAGTTCACCACGACGAGTCAGACGGTCTTTGAAGGCAGCGCTGCAGTGGTCGTGACGGCGACGATCACACCAACGCCGACGCAGCCGGTGACGGTGAATGTGACGCTCGGAGGCACAGCCACCTCAGGTCAGGATTTCACGGCAACGGTGATCCCGCTAACTTTTGATGCGGCAACGACA
>CAZOVY010000079.1:0-29338 GCA_964583255.1 uncultured Prosthecobacter sp. | reverse complement strand
CAATCACGCACAGCCGAGATCTCGCCAAACGGCACGCCGGTTTGTGTCATGCCCCAAGGGCCGGGATTCATGCCGATGAATACGACTTTTTTCCGGCTGCTGCCATAGCGCCGCAGATAGGCCTCATGCGGTGCCCAAGCGTAGTCGAGCGGGCAATAGACATGCGTCGTCGGTGCGGCGAATCGCAAGGGGCGCAAGTCATCGCGAAGACGTTTGGCGGCGGTGATGAGTAGATCAGCAGAAGACATGATGGCGAGTTTGTGGTGCCTGCCTAAGGTGTCAAGTTGCAGGGGTGGGCAGACACATTCAGTCCACATCACGTCGCGCGGAGATGCAAAGGCGGAACTGACGTGAGCGTTTAATAAAGTATATGACACGATCTTTCTTCATCTCACTCGCTGCACTCACTCTGGCGGTCCAGATTCAGGCTCAAAACATCCGCGCAGGGATCATCGGGCTGGATACATCTCATGTGCTGGCTTTCAGCAAGACGCTGAATGCCACGCCCCAGAAGCCGGAGGTGATGGGTGTGCGTATGGTGGCGGCCTATCCACAAGGATCGAAAGACATCGAGTCCAGCACGGCGCGTGTGCCGGAGTACACGGAGAAGGTGAAGGCGCTGGGCGTGGAGATCGTGCCGAGCATTGAAGCGCTGATGGACAAGGTGGACGTGATTTTCCTGGAGACGAATGATGGCCGCCCACATCTGGAGCAGATTCGCCCATGTCTCGCCGCGCATAAGCCGGTCTTCATCGACAAGCCCATCGCCGCTTCGCTGTCAGATGCGATCAAGATCTTTGATGAAGCGAAGAAGGCTGGCGTGCCGATCTTTTCATCCTCGTCACTGCGCTTCGGCAAGACGACTCAGGCCGTGCGTGGCGGCTGTATCGGCAAAGTGAGCAAGGCGGAGACCACCAGCCCGGCCTCACTTGAACCGCATCATCCTGATCTATTCTGGTATGGTATCCATGGCGTGGAGAGTCTTTTCACCACGATGGGTACTGGCTGTGTTTCAGTCAAACGCGGCACGACTGCGGATGGCAAGATCATGGTCACCGGCACCTGGGAGGGGGGCCGCACCGGCACCTTTTCTGAGAGCAAAGGCTACGGTGGAAAAGCCATCGGCGACAAAGGTGAATCTCCTGTCGGTTCATACGATGGCTATGATCCGCTGCTGTATGCCGCCGTGCATTTCTTCCGCACTGGCGTGGCTCCGGTGACACCTGAAGAGACGCTGGAGATCTATGCCTTCATGGAAGCCGCTGATGAGAGTAAGCGCCGTGACGGAGCCGAAGTCACTATCAAAGAAGTCATGGACAAAGCCATGGCTGAAGCTCGCAAATAGCAGCACAAGCATCTCGCAACTCGTCCAGTGAAGTGCGCCCAAACGCCGCTGCTGGGCGTTTTTGTATGTAGAATAGTTTTCAACATTCGGTGAACGTTCCCGTCATAGGTTCTGCGTTAATACCGCGTTTACAAACACACCCAACCATGAATAACACGACCCGTTTCACATTCGCTCTCGCCTCTGCCAGCATACTGGCCCTGAGTCCGGCTCACGGACTGGAAAATAAGGACGCGCCGAAACTAGCCCCGGCGGATTTCCACACACGTCTGACCCGCGATGACGCAGCTCTGCCCAATGGCGGCCAACTCCAGATGAGCTATGCCAATGTGGTGGAAAAGATCCTGCCAAGCGTGGTCACCATTTTCTCTTATGGTAAGGCGACTGACCCGCATGAGATGCCAGACATCGAAGATGTGCCGCCGCAATTGCGCCAATTCTACGATTACTTGCGCAATCAGCAGGAGCAGAAGGAACTGGAAGAGCAGCAGCGCCCTAATCCACGCGGACGCCGTAGCGCTCCTCGTCAGCAGGAGGAGTCCAAAGAAGAGGATCTCCAGCCCAATGGAGTTGGCTCAGGCGTCATCATCTCGGCTGATGGTTACATCCTCACCAACAATCATGTCGTCGGTGAGGCTGATAAATTGGAAGCCATTGTCGATATGAATGGCAGCTCAAAGCGCTACCTGATCAAGGTCATCGGCACGGATCCACAGACCGATGTGGCTTTGATCAAAATCGAAGCGACAGGCCTGATCCCGGCCACGCTGTCAGACAGTACCAAGCTGCGCGTCGGCGACATCGTGCTAGCAGCGGGTGCGCCGATGGAGCTTAGCCGCTCAGTCACACAGGGCATCGTCAGTGCTCTAGGGCGCAGTGGCATGGGCATCATTGGCAAGCGTAACTCGCAGGGCTATGAAGACTTCATTCAGACAGATGCTGCCATCAATCCAGGCAACTCGGGCGGCCCGCTGGTGGATGCGCTAGGTCGTGTGGTCGGCATCAATACCGCCATTTATTCGCGCTCTGGCATGAGTGCAGGCATCGGCTTTGCCATTCCGATCAGCTTGGCTTTGCGCATCGCTGAAGATCTGATCGATGATGGCACGGTGACGCGCGGCTATCTGGGGATCTTTCCGACAGATGTCGATGCTGAGTCGATGAAGCTTTGGGGCTTGAGCGATGAAAGCGGTGCTCTGGTGAAAACGGTGAAGAAGAACTCCCCAGCGGCCAAGGCAGGCCTGCAAGTGGGAGATGTCATCACCAGTGTGTCTGGTCAAAAAGTCGAGAATGCCTCCAAGCTGCCACTGATCGTCAGCACTCATCAGCCCGATACAGAAATCACCCTCAGCGTCATCCGTGAAGGCAAGCCACTGACCATGACCGCGAAGCTGGCCAAGCTTACGCCTGAGATCCTTGCGGGTGGTGAAATAACGGAAGATCCGGTGATCGGTGGTGCGAGTGGTGCCAGCATTGCTGAAATCATCCCTGGAGTCACGGTGCAGAATCTCACCCCAAGTACCCGCGAGCGGCATGAAGTGCCAGCAGAGATTGCAGGAGTCGTCATCACGAAAGTCGATACCGAAAGCCGCGCCGCTGCCATGGGTGTGGAGGAAGGCGACGTGATCACCGAGGTCAATCGCAAGCCTGTCCGCGCCGTCGGTGAGGCTCGTGAGATGGCAAAAGCCAGCTCGAAGACGGTGCTGCTCAAAGTCTGGCGCAAAGGTGACACCATGCTCTTCATGGTCGGCACAAACTGATTGCCCATCCAATACTAAAGCCCGCGTTTCCGCCTGGAGACGCGGGCTTTTTGCTATTTTGGTGCTGCTCGAAAACCTTAAATCCGTGCTGGAAATGCCAGCATTCGCCTCTACCATCGCCCTCCCCCCGCCCGACCGTTTCAGGTTCGGGCATGGCTCTTTTCCCCACCTCTTATGCCGCGCCCCAAGACCCAAGTCTGCGATCCCATCGAGTCCATCGTCGCGGACATCCGTGCCGGACGCATGGTGATCGTTACCGATGACGAAGATCGTGAAAACGAAGGGGATCTAATTTGTGCTGCCGAGAAGATCACACCGGAGATGGTCACCTTCATGGTGCGTGAAGGTGGCGGTATGCTCTGCGTGCCGGTTTCACTCGGCATCGCTCAAGGACTCGGGTTGGAGAGCATGGTGCCAGAAAATCGTGAGGCCTTCCGCACTGATTTCACCGTGACGGTCGATGCCGCAAGAGGCATCACCACAGGCATCAGCTCCGCCGATCGTGCCCGCACGATCAAACTGCTATCGAGCGCCAAAAGCTCGAAGGCCGACTTTGTTCAACCCGGTCATATTAACCCGCTGGTGGCTAAGCCCGGCGGCGTGCTGCGGCGCGCAGGTCATACGGAAGCAGCCACGGATCTCTGCCGACTCGCCGGACTGCGTGAAGCAGGCGTGCTGATCGAGATCATGAATCCAGATGGCACCATGGCGCGCGTGCCGGATTTGCGGAAGTTTGCCAAGAAGCACAAACTCAAAATCTGCTCCATCGCCGACCTCATCGCCTGGCGTCGGCGCAGTGAGAAGCTCATTGAAAAGATCGAGGTGGTGGACATGCCGACCGACTTTGGTGTCTTCAAACTTCATCTCTACAAAAGCTCGCTCGATGGCGTGCACCACATCGCCCTCGTCATGGGAAATATCGATGCCAAACAGCCGACGCTCGTCCGGGTGCATAGTGAGTGTCTAACGGGCGACATCTTTGCCTCCCGCCGCTGTGATTGTGGCAGTCAACTGCATGCCGCCATGAGGATGGTCGCCGAAGCAGGGCGCGGCATCATCGTTTACATGCGCGGACATGAAGGCCGCGGCATCGGCCTGCATGGCAAAATCATGGCCTACAAGCTCCAGGAGCAGGGACTCGATACGGTAGAAGCCAATATCAAACTCGGCTTTGGCATGGATCTGCGCGACTATGGAATCGGTGCTCAAATCATCTCTGACATTGGCGTGAGAAAGATCCGCCTCATCACCAACAACCCACGAAAAGTCGTCGGCCTCGAAGGTCACAAGCTGGAGATTGTGGAGCAAGTCCCCGTCATCTCCGAGCCAAATCCGCACAACAAAAAGTATCTCGAAACCAAGAAGAAGAAGCTTGGCCATAAACTCTAAGCCTCAAGTTTCGTCATTCGCCATTTCATCCATGTCACAACACAGCCCCAGCCGCCCCCGACCGATTCAGGACCGTGTGTCCATCGCCATCGTCGCCAGTTTGTATAACAACCAATTCGTCCAGGGACTCCTCGATGCAGGTCGTGAAGAACTCGAAGAACTGGCCCCGAATGCCAGCATCACCGTCTATCGCGTGCCGGGTGCTTTTGAAATTCCCGTCTGCGCTGAACTGGTGCTGAAGAGCAGCGAACCCGATGTCGTGATCGCCTTTGGCGTCATCATCCGCGGCTCTACTGAGCACGCCGATCTCGTTGGTGCCACCGTCACTGACGCGCTGCAACAGATGGCCGTGCGCCACGTCACGCCGATCATTCATGAAGTGCTACTCGTCAGTAGTGAAGAGCAGGCTGAGGAACGCTGTCTCGGCGTTACCATGAATCGCGGCACAGAAGCCGCCCAGACAGCGGTCAACATGCTCTCTCTCTTCCGCAAAATGCGCGCAAGCTTTTCAGGTAACTCAGCCCTGGAGGACGCCTGAGATTATGGGAAAACGCCGTGAAGGCCGAGAGGCCGCCGTTCAGTTTTTATTCGCTCATGAACTCCATGCCGAGCACACACTCGAAGAGCAGGAGGCCTTTTGGAGCATCCATAACGCCAAGACCTCTGTCCGAACGTATGCTGAAAAACTCATCCGTGGCGTGCTCGCGCATTTGACGGAGATCGACGCCGTCATCGGACCCGTGGTGGAAAATTTCCGCATCGAGCGTCTCGCCATGGTGGACCGCAATATCCTGCGCCTGGCCGTGTATGAATTTCTCCATGTTCCCGAAGTTCCCACGCCTGTAGCCATGAATGAGGCCATTGAGATCGCCAAGAACCTCGGCGGCACCGAGTCCGGCTCCTTTGTGAACGGCGTGCTGCACAAGATCGCACAAACCGCGCGGCCCAGGAAGAATGACGAAACCCGAATGACGAATGTCGAAGTCAAACCGGAGGAAGCCCCCACGACCTAAACATCTCTTCGGTCTTACGCATTCATTCGTCATTCGACATTTCCATTCATGGCCGGCTTTTTTAAATCTCTCCTCCAGCGTTTCACCAAGCCCGACATCGACTGGGATGAACTCGAAGCCATGCTCATCAGTGGCGATCTCGGGCCTAAGCTAGCGCTCCAGATCGTCACCGATCTCCAGGCCCAGCAGCGCAAACTCCACGGGGCGGACATCGTGCAAGTAGCGCGTGAACATGTGCGGAAAATCTTACCCGAGAGCACACCAACGCTGATGCCTTTTACTGATGGACGACCCAAAGTGCTGCTCGTCATCGGCGTCAATGGAGTCGGCAAGACCACCTCAGTCGCCAAGCTCGCGCATGTCCTGCACCATAGCGGGCATAAGGTCGTGCTTGCTGCTGCTGACACCTTCCGTGCAGCCGCTGTCGAGCAACTCGAAGTCTGGTCGCAGCGTCTCAACATCCCCATGGTCAAAGGTCCGCCGAACGGTGATCCTGCCTCCGTTTGCTTTGAGGCCTACGATGTCGCCTGCCGCACGGGCGCGCAGTTTCTGCTCTGTGATACCGCTGGGCGACTGCATACCAAGCACAATCTCATGGAGGAGATGAAGAAGGTGCACCGCATCCTCGGTCGCAAAGACGCCACGTCACCGCATGAGGTCATCCTCGTCGTCGATGCCACCACTGGCTCAAACGCGCTACAGCAGGCCCGTGAGTTTCACAAAGCCATCCCTCTGACGGGACTCATCGTCACCAAGCTCGACGGCAGCGGCAAAGGCGGCATCCTCGTCTCCATCCAGCAAGAACTCGGCGTCCCCACTCGCTTCATCGGCCTCGGAGAAAAAGTCGAAGACTTCCAGGCTTTCGATTCGAAAAAGTTTGTGGACGAGTTGCTATAAGTTGGAGCTAAAGGTCTGCTCCCACATGACTTTTGCAGCGGCGACTTTTTCGTATTTTTGACTGGGACTGATCTCCCAAATAAGTGGGACATACGCGGGCACGAGAGTGAGCAGACGTTTTAAATCGACACCGCCAGTGCTAAGCGGCGCACGGTGATCACGCGCAGGCCATTGCACGTCATGGACATGGCAGCCGATGAGACGCGGGGCGATCTGGCTTAAATAAAGTTCATGATCGAGCAAAGCTAGATTGGCCTGCCGCTGTACATGGCCGAAGTCATGCCACGCGCCAATCCATGGGCAGTCGCGATACTCGTCCAAGAGCATGAGCATCTCACTCTGATTGGGAATCTGCTCGTAGTGGCTGCGTGTCTCGATACCGAGTCGCACGCCGTGCTTTTCACAGTCGGGAAGCAGCGCGGTCAAAGCAGCGCGGATGCGGTCCAGCGGGATCTTGTTTTCCTTTTCGCGCTGAGTCACCAATTTGAGCTTCAGGTCGCAGTAGTCGCGAGAGTAAAGTGCGCCTGCGAGCGTCATCGCTTCGAGACGATCTGTGATGGATTTCATGGGCACGCAGCCGAGATGAATCACGACACGATCTGTTCCAAAGCGCCCAGCCATTTCGATGGTCTTGCGGGTAAGACTGATGGCACGCTCACGCTGCCACGGGACGGGTGAAGTGAACTCATAAACATCAGGCGCATCCATCATGACCTCGACCGGAGCCGGGCAGAAATTATGCAGGCTGCTGATTTTAATCTCGCCTGCGTTAAAGGCTTCAAGCACGCCTTGCACCAAGGAAACATTGGTGCCGTGGCTTACCTCGATCCATTCAAAGCCCAGCTCGCAGGCTTCACGAACGATGGCTCGTCCATCCGTGTGATGACGACTGTTCCAGCAGGTGGAGAGGGAAATCATTGAGTGATCAGCGACCTTTCGAGAGCGTTTCTGCATCGATCACGAAGGGCAATTTGACGGTACCGGAGAACTTCGGATCTTTGTTTTCATAGTGGAAAAGACGCACGCCCTTTTGCCCCGCTTTGCTCGGCTGAGCAAAGAGATCCACCTGGATTAAACGTTCCGCGTCGGCTGGCACATCAGCCGGCTTGATCGTCAATGTCAGTTCATTGCTACCATTCTTCACCCCACCGATGACGAAGAATTTTAGCGACCGATCTTCGGCGAAGTATTCGTAGCCATTGATTATTAGCTCCGTTTCAAAGCCGAGCGATTGCAGGGTGCAACCAGTCACATGATCAGGCACCGGACACACGGGTGGCACGGCAGGCGCTTTGCCAGGAGGCGTGAACTCAGGTTGATCGAGGAAGTCGGGAGCTTCACCACTGAGCAACTGCGCGCGTAGCTCTGGCTGAGTGCGCAGGTGGATGAGCTTGTTGCTATCAAACTTCCAGCCGCTGGCCTCGCGGAGAAATTTGAGCATCAGTAGATTGTCAGGGATCTGTTCTGGCTCGCCGCCGATGTTCACTTTCCCAAAGTAGAGCAGATGAGCGGTGTCACCCACAGCCTGGGCTTCTAGCAGACGCAGACCGGTGGTGTTTGCTGGATTCAGGGGTGTCTCGAAGACGGATTTCGGGAAGGCGAGTCCTTGGCTGACGATTTGGTTCCGTGTGACCACTTGGCGGTACATGGTGATGGACGCGGCCCATGCAGATGCATCACCAGCTTCGACGGCCACGCGCCAGCGCTTGTAGGCTTTTTCGAGTGTGGCACGGAGTTCAGTCTCCTGCGCTTGGATCATCGGCGCGGTGAGGCAAAGCAGGCATAAGAGACAGCGAAGCAGGGCAGGGGGCATGGGTTTCATCGTGGCTTATGATTACATCGTGAATGCGGGAGTGCTCCAGCAAAAGATGCAGCTTCGTTATTCAGGTGCTTTGTCGAGTGTCAGCCTCTCGCCAGACTGCATCACTTGAAAGGCTTGCCCAAGATGCTGGCAAGTCCTGGTGAACTCATCCGTCGTCACCGTGTTAAAAGTAAACATGTCGTAGTGGCAGGGCACCACGAGTCGTGAGTTACAGGCTTTGGCGAGCGTGGCTGCCTCGGCCCCATTGAGATTCCCAGACACGCGGCGCTCAGGCTTGTTGCCATTGATCGGCAGCAGCATGAGATCGTAGGCGTGCGGCTTCAGGCTGGCTAACAAATAATCATGCAAGAGAGTGTCGCCGCTGTGATAGATCACGAATCCGCCGCGTCGGATGATGAAGCCCAAGTAATGGCAGCGGCCCAAGGCATCACGTTTGAGATCATTGTGTGCAGCCGCCAGGCCTGTGATCTGCCATTCGTCAGTATACGTCTCACCATCATCTAGCCCGATGAGTTGAACCGGCGCATCTTCCAGTCGCAGCCGTGCTTCATCCAGGATCGCATGAGGCAGCAGCAGTTTGATTCCAGGATTGGCCTGAGACAGTGGCAGCAGCGTCGCAGCATCCAGATGATCCGTGTGGATATGGCTTGCCGTGACGAGATGAATGCCTGTGAGCCGCTCAGGTGCCACGCAACGCGCGGTCATGCGCACATGTGGCTTATCTGTAGCCGCATACTTTTGAGTCAATGAATCCGACAGGTAAGGATCCAGCAGCAGGATTGAACCCTGCTGCTTTAAAAGGAACCCGCTTTGCCCCAGCCACCAGAGATGCAGGCGCTCATCGTCCGCAGTGATATTGGCTATATCGGCGAGCAGTGCGCTGTCTTTTGAAAAAGGCTCAATCATTGAACGATGAAGAAAGCAGTCCTGCCATGACTGCAATGATCAGGTTGAATGCTCCATGTCGCACGCAGCGCGACTCACTTTTCCACCTTAATCTTCGGAATATTGCCGCCTATTTTACTCATCACGTCTGAGAAGAAATTACCACCTTCTGTTTCCTTGTTGTGGCGCATGTGGAGACCCGTGAAGAAAGCCGCGATGAATAGAAAAATCACGATCAGTGCCGTAGCGCAACTGCCTTCACTCGTGTCAGGATAGCCTGAAACACGGCGTACGGCCTGTGGCTGCGGTCGAGCACTCTTGGGTGCAGGACTCTTGGGTGCAGGTGCCCTGGGCGGCTGAGCATCTCTAATGTCATCAACGGGCGGCGGTACATAGTTAGTCTTTGGGGCCGCCTTCACAGCAGGCACTTTTTCTGCGCCCGCCGCAGGTGGCTGATCTTTATAATAGACGGCCTGGATGTCGCCAAAGGCGATTCGATCCCCTTCTTTAAGCTTGGCTTCCTCCACGCCGACACCATTCACACGTGTGCCATTGCTCGACTGCTGATCGCTCACAAAGCAGCCATCATCCTGAAGTTCAATGATGGCGTGGTGACCCGAGACAGAAGGGCAATCAAGCACGATCACACTGTCAGGGTGGCGGCCAACTGTCGTAATACCTGACTCCAGCGCGTGGGTCATTGAAACACCATCATCGAGATAGAAAACAAGGGCTGCCATAGTAGTGGGGGTGATTAAAACTGAGAGAGCAGAATACCTGCCTACTGTTCCGCTAAAGAAGGCTTGGCCTTTTCTTCATGCAATATCAATGTTCGCATAAATGCATTCTTTGCGTAACATCAGTTTTATGATTTCAGCCCTTCAATGCCTTCCCCTTCGCCGCTTTTTGTTGCTGGCTACCTCATGCCTCTCCCTCATCAGCCATGCGAGTCCTTCCCAGGAAGCTGAGGCAGCCGCTTTGGCTCTGGCGAGTGATCAAGAAAATGCAGGCTACATGTTCCGAGCTGAGGCTTGGGTCGGTGAATTAAATAAAGGCATCGGCAAAGCCGTGCGAATGCAGCTTTTTAAGGGCAACGAATATTGTATCGGCGTGGCCGTGCCGCGAGCTTCAGGCATTCATATCACGGGTGCCGTGCTCGACCTGGATGCCAAGCCAGTCGGTGAAATCCAACCCGTGCTGGATGGCTGGGGTTACCTGCTTTTCTTCAAGCCTAAGAAGACCGGCGTCTATGTCGTCACCATACGCGAAGCCGAATCCGGCAAGCAAACTGACACCTCTTGCGCCATCATCACTGGGTATAAGTAATCTAAGCTCTGGAGCTTGGCGACAATGTGGACGGCGTAGCCATCGCCTATTTTCGTCTCTTCTGTAGCGCGGATGAGTTCGTTCATGTCTGCATAGACAATATTTAAGGTCTTGGCCTTACTGCGTTTTTCTTAAAGTACATGGGTGAGTAGTAGTGGACATTGCCTGTTGTCTTCTGCTCTTCTCGCTTGGCGCTTTCCTGATTGCTCTCTATTTTCGGTCCATGAAACGCAATCGCATTGGCCGGACGGGCATCGTCGCCACAGATATTTGTATGGGGACCATGACCTTTGGTCTTCAGGCAGATGAGAAGACATCGTTTGCGATCATGGACCGCGCGATTGATGCGGGGATCGACTTCTTTGACACGGCGGAGATGTATCCGGTGCCGCCGAGTGCGGAGTTGTTTGGGGTGACGGAGCAGATCGTGGGGAGGTGGCTGAAAGGCCGCACGCGGGGTGAAATCATCGTAGCTAGTAAGGTCACTGGACCAGGTCACGGATGGTTCCGCTCGCCGATTCGTGGGGGCTTCACAGCACTGGATCGTCGGCAGATTTTTCAGGCTTGTGAGGACAGTCTGCGCCGTCTTCAAACGGACTACATCGACCTGTATCAGACGCACTGGCCAGATCATGGCATGGAACAGGAGGAGACGCTGGGTGCGCTGACGGACTTGATCGATCAGGGGAAAATCCGCGCTTGGGGTAGCAGCAATGAAACCTGCTGGGGCGTGATGAAAAATCTCTGGGAAGCGGAGAAGCACGGTCTTGCTCGCATGGCCTCGGTGCAGAATAATTTCTCGCTGATCAATCGCCGCTGCGAGAGTGAGCTGGCGCAAGTTTGCCGAAAGGAAGGTGTGAGCTTGCTGCCGTACTCGCCGCTGGGCGGCGGTGTGCTGTGCGGTAAATACAACGAGGGTGCTTTGCCGAAAGGCGCACGCTTCACGGATTACATTCAGAATGGTGGCCCGCGTCAGAAGCGCATGGCGGCACGCTTTGTGAATGAGCGGAGTTTAGAGACGGCGGCACGGCTTCAAGTCATCGCGGCTGATCTTGGCGTGAATGTGACAGCACTGGCGTTGGCTTGGAGCAAGCAGCATGACTTTGTCGCATCGACCATCGTTGGTGCCACGACGGTAGCGCAGTTTGAGGAAAGCCTGCAAGCGGCTGAACTGGTGCTGAGTGCAGAAACACTGGCGCGTATTGATGCTATCGATGAGGCCATCCCAACGCCGATGACGGAGGATGGACTGAGGAGACTTTGATCAAGTGTCTTCAGTCACGCAGCGCTACGGCGGGATCGACTCGGGCGGCGAACCAGGCGGGGATCAGCGCGGCGATGAGGCAGAGGATGATGGCTAATCCACAGATGGAGGTCAGGTCGCTGGCCTGAATTTTAGAGGGGATCTCACTGAGGAAATAGATGTCCTGCGGGAAGAAGTCGCGCCCAGTCTGGGCGGTGATGAAGTCGCGCAGGTCATTGCGGAAATGCAGCACCGTCATACCGCCGATAAGACCTGCGATGATGCCCATAACGGCGACGATTCCCGCCTGTGCTAAAAAGATGCTGATGATCTGTCCAGCGCGTGTTCCGAGCGCGGTTAGGATGCCGATTTCTCGACGCTTTTGAACCGTCACGGTGATGGTGGTATTCATCACGCAGATGGCTGCGACGAGCATGATGAAGATGAGCAAGAAGTACATGAGCGACTGCTGATTCTCCACACTCTGGAGCATGAAACCATGCATGTCGGTCCAAGTGCGTGGTCGCCAATCATTCGGCAGGGTGGACATTTCGATCCACTTCATGGCCAGGAGATTTGCGGCATCGGGATCTGTGATTTCGATTTCGATTCCGCTGACATCTCCCTCCAGATTGAATAGTTCCTGCGCGATGTGCAACGGCGCGTAGCAGCGCTCGCCAGCGGTATCTGCGCGGATGATGGCGGTGACGGTGAGATCTTTGGGAATCACGACGATCTCCTCGCGTGCGCTTGCTGCTTTTGTCGCATCCTTTTCTTCTTCGACCTGACGCAGGTCACGGATCATCTGGCGGATGGTATCACTGGCGAGGATCGAGAGAACATCGCCCACCTTCACTTTGAGTTTCTTCGCGAGTCGATCGGTGATGATGATGTTGTCGCCCTTGAGATCAAATTCACCCGAGAGTCGGTGCTTACTCAGTTTGGTGAGGAGTGCATTTTCAGTGCCCTGCTTGAGGCCGAAAAGCTCCACACCTTCGGGATCAGATTTACCAAAACGTGCTGCAACCATGCCCTCTGCCATGGGAGTGGCGGAAACGACTCCCGGCTGGGCTTGAATCTGCTTGAGGATATCACGCCAGTTCGATCTAAAAGGCGGCGGTGAACCCTGCGGCAGTTCGCCCGTGAAGCGTGGCTCTTGCATGAGGACGATGTGCGGCTCGAAGCCGAGCAGCATCTGTTTGAACTCGACCTGCCAGCCTTTGAAGACGGACATCACCACGACAAGGACGCCGACACCAAGCATGACGCCGAGCACGGAGATCAGCGTGATAATGGAGACGAGCGAGCGCTTTGGGCGCAGATAGCGCAGGGCAAGAAACAAGGGGGCGCTGGAAAGCATGAGGTATGTAGCAGGCTTCAGTTAGGGCTTTAGCCAATGATCGAAGAAACGATAGATCACGTCATTCGACTCAGGGTTCGGATCATGCTTTTCGCGGTTGGTCATCGCCACACGGTCATCGTGACCGAGTAGAGCATTGACCGCCCGCAGATGATTCAGTGGCACCCAGCGCTTTGGTGGATCTTCGGCCCCACCGGAAACGAGAAAGGGGCGTGGGGCCATCAGCGCCTGAAACTCCACGAGATCATGGCCCTGCTCGATGAGGGCTTTGTAGGCACCGGTTCGCGGGCTGTCAGCGCGCACGAGTCCGGGCTTGCGGGTCAAGGCGGTGTCGAGGCCGAGATACCATGGCTCTTGGTAGTTGATGCTTTCCCGAGTTTCATCAAAGACGACGCCAGGATCGGACCACACAGCGCATGCATATTTGTCCCACAAGCAGGCACCGAACATGGACCACTTGCCGCCATAAGAGTGGCCGACGATACCGATGCGTTTGGCATCTACCTGCGGCAGATTGGCCAGCGCTTGCCAGGCATTCGCTGAGATGTAGCCGAGATAAGATAAGGGCTGGCATTTGGCATTCGCCGTGAGGACTGGGAGACGTGCATCACCACCCGGTGAGCCGATGGCTAGACTGACGAAACCACGTTTGGTTAGCTGATAAGCGAAGTCGCGCAGTGGCTTGGCTCCGAGTCCCACGCTGGTCTCTGGGTCGTAGTAGGGAACGAAGACAGCGGGGAAGGGGCCTGCTCCGTCGGGGATGAGTAAGTAGCCATCCGCCATCTGATCGGCAGCGATCTGCACTCGAATCTTCTGTTGAGTGAATGTCTCCCGATGTGTTGTCTCCACGACCTCGATCTTTGGCTGCGCAATGACTGGCGGCCACTCACCCATGATGCGGTGCCAGTCGGTCAAAATCTCCACTCGTCGCTGCTTCCATTCTTCGGCTGTTTTGACTTCCCGCCCATCTTTAAAAAGCAGTGGTGAGCGATACTCGCCCATCTTTCCTGCCCACTCGGGTGGTGTCAGTGAATGACTGGATGGCTCTACTGAGTGGGCCGTCAGAGCGATGAGTGAACAGGCGATGAGGCGTTTCATGATCCCTGCGCAGCTAGTGCCGCAGCGCCGCGTGCTTTGGCGATTTGGGCTTTGCGCAGAATCTCCTCTGTCGATGGAAGTGAGGCCAGGACATCGGCTGGGATGAAGCCATTATCTACGAGTTTGGTGAGGCATTTTTTACGCTCGTCGAGTGCTTTATCAGGACTGCGTTCTTTACCAAAGCGGCTCTTGGCGGCGGCACTGCGATCTTTGAGCGCGGAGTAAATATCACCTCCGAGGAGAGATGAGATGTCCACTTTGATCTTCTCACGTCCTGCTTCGGCCTCGTTGATTTCATCGCCATTGATCGGGCCGGCTTGATACTTGGGGAACATGATGGCGACCTCTGGACAGACGCGGGAGCAGGCTGGGCAGTTGGTCTTGCAGTTGTCGTTGTTCTGCACCTGGATCTTGTGGTCTTCGCTGACGCCATAGACATCGAAGAGACAGAAGCTGAGACACTGCATGCAATTGGTGCAGCGTGAGTAGTCGATGACTGGAAACCACGGCTTCCACTTGCCGGGTTCGTTCATAGTTTTGTCACCACGGGTCTTGTCCACGAGGGCGACGATGCTTTCAGTATCGAGTCCCGTGATGTCACGCGCGGCGATGCTGATTTTGCCATTGGCATCTTCGATCTCGGGGGCTGTTTGCTCAGGAAAAGAACCCAGAAGCAGCAGGCTGCGATCATCGTGCGGCATCGCCGGAGCGCCTGCTGCGGCGCGGGTGACGGCGTAACCTTTGTCGAGCAGCGCAGCCATGACTTTGGCGCGGGCTTCAGCAGGCAAGGGGATGGAGCCGATGCCCTCATAAAGGACAACACGGAGCGGACGATGCGTGTGAGTGATCATAGGAGATTAGTTTTCAACAGGTGGTGAAACGTCGCCAGAGTGGAGCATCTGTGCGGTGATTTCTTCAGCAGTGAGAGAGCGCATGTTGAGGATCAAGGCATCATCAGCGAGTGCAGCGCCTGCTTGATGGAAGAGACCTTTGACCGCTCGTGGGAAGCAGGCGGCGATGCGGAGTTTCCCACACTGCGCGAGGGATTGCAGACGTGGGTCACGATGCGCGGCCATCTCACAAAGATCGGACACGGTTTCAAAACTGACGCCAGAATCACACAGGCGCTGGAGCACTTCATTCTTCACTCCAGTCGGGACGACCTGAGCGTAGGCACAGCGGCAGTAGAGAAGTGTGGGCGGGGTTTCAGGCATGGAAGGCGCGATGATGGAGGCGATGCGAATGTCCGCAAGTCGCAGACGATGATTTCAAACGCAGAAGTGTGTGGGACTTAGTTCTTTGGCGAGTGTGCTTTGGGATCGAGCTGCTTATAGACGCCGAAGTCGTGGTAGAAGTAGCGTTTGGCGATCTTGTACATCCAGTGCTTCTCGGGGATTTCTTCCTCCTCACGCCATTGGCTGGTGCGCGGGTGCATGGCCTCCACTTCGGCCATAGCCGTCTGGCGGATGGTGGTGTCCTTCGCTCCATGTTTCAAAGCTAGCTCCTTCACCAAATCGGGTCGCTCTAAAACGATGCAGCCGCGTGTGTGCTGGGCAGCCGTCTCACGGAAATCTTTGAGGAAAGCCGACTGAGTGAAGACATCGTAGAGGTCGCGGTCGGTCTTCACATTCTCCGTGGCAAACTGGATGATGGGACATGGCTCAAGCCCACCTGTTGGCCCGATGTGATGGCTGATGCCGGTGGCCATGGGACACAGGGCTTTGCCATTGTGATCGTAATAAGCATCGACAATGGCGATGGGCATCTCAGCGCGCATGTCGGTGACAAAGCGCCGCACTTTCGTGATCTGATCTGGAGTCAGTGCGAGCTGATCATTGATCTTCGGACCCACGGGGCGGTAGGTGTGATACCAGGTGTAGTGAACGCCCATGTCGATGAGCTTCTGTAACCACTCACGGCTGAGCAAATCATCAATGTTGGTTTGGCAAAGGCTCGTGGCTACACCGGTGAGCAGCTTGGCATTCAGGCAGTTTTGCAGACCGCGCAGAGTGCGGTTGAGCACGTCTTTGTTGCCACGGCGTTCATCACTGACGGTGCTGTTTCCTTCGACGCTGACGAGCGGCGTGGCATTGCCGAGCTTGCGCAGAGTGGTGGCGGCTTTCTCGGTGATGAACTGACCATTGGTGAAAATTTGGAAGTAGCAGTCCGGGTGCATCGCCAGGAAATCGAACAGCTCCGGGTGCATGAATGGCTCGCCGCCGAGGATGCCAAAGAAGGCATTGCCGTGACTCTTGGCGTCATTCACGATCTTGTTCAGATCGTCGAGCTTGATCGCCTCGCGCGGCTTATCCACGTCCACCCAACAGCCCTGGCAGCGCAGATTGCAGGAGTTTAGGATGGAGATGTAGAGGAAGGGTGGGAAGAACACGCCCTGCTCCATGCGCTTTTTGAAAAGCAGCACCGAGCGCGCGCCTTTGTAGCCAAAGTTCCAGCCAACCTTGGCCAAGCAAAGGGGATCGACAGTGCGCAGCATGCGCGAGGTGTAGGAGAGAAACATGAGGTCAGGGGGTGCTAATAAACGCTAGCTGAGGTGGGTGCCTTCTGAATTAGTCTTCATCGGCGGATTAAAACGAAATGCCATCCAGACTTACGGCCCATCAAAGATCGCGGCGTCTTCATTTGTGGCGGTGGCTGCGCCTTTGACATGAGGTAGGCCGAGCTGTCGGCGCTTGCGCGCTTCGCTGAAGAAGTCCTTCAGCACCTGCACGCATTCATCACTCAGCACACCAGGAGTGATCACGCAGCTATGGTTGAGATTCGGAGCCTGAAGCAGATTCCAGTAGCCGCCTGCTGCGCCACCTTTGACATCTGGGCAGCCGAAGATCACGCGCCGAACGCGGCAGTGAACGATGGCTCCGGCGCACATCGGGCAGGGTTCTTTTGTCACATAGAGATCGCACTCAGAGAGCCGCCAGTCACCCAGTGCACTCTCGGCTTGGGTCAAAGCTAGCATCTCCGCATGAGCCGTCGCATCCTTCAGCGTCTCCACCTGATTCCATGAGCGAGCAATGACATTTCCATCATGAACGATGACGGCACCGATGGGCACTTCATCCAGCCGCGCAGCCTTCCGCGCTAGGCGCAGGGCCTCACGCATGAAGTGATCGTCCGAGTTCCTTAGTAGAGATTCCATTTCCATGATTGCGCCGATGGTGCGTTGCGCTGGCTGCCCGCGCAATGACATCTTTACTTGGCATTTTCAGCATCAGCCGCTAGGAAATGGGCATGGCTATCTCTATCACCGTTGACTACACTGGTGGGCTGCGCTGCTGCGCGACTCATGGACCCTCGAAGAATGAACTCATCACCGACGCGCCTCTGGACAATCACGGCAAAGGCGAGTCGTTTTCCCCGACTGATCTCGTCGCTACTGCACTCGCCACTTGCATGGCCACGGTGATCAACATCAAAGCTCAGCAGAAAGGCTACGACATCGTCGGCATGAAAGTCAGTGTCGAGAAGCACATGAGTGAGGACTCCCCGCGCCGCATCATGCGCCTGCCCATCACGATCGAAATCCCCCTGCCTGCCGATCACCCCGATCGGAAAGTGCTAGAGGCCACCGCCCTCGGCTGCCCCGTTCATCACAGCGTTCACCCAGACATCGATAAGCCAGTGACCTTTGTTTGGAATGGCTAAAAAGAGTAAGTGATTTGGAAACTGGTCACTACCGTCCTGTCATGGAGTGCGGTTCTGTCGGTTGCTTCCAGCGTGGATCGGGTGTCCCTAAAAGCACCCAGGATTCTTGTCCGTCTTGTGGCCCATGTTGCTACTGGCACATTCCGTGCATCGGCCAGGTCATTTTCACCTCAATCCTGGCTGGGTGGCCAGGGCTTGATGTGTCAACCGACGCGCTGAAAGACAAGGCTAATAGCCACGTTCACACGGGGCACCATGATTCGTTCTTCCCGCCTACTCCGCCTCCCTCTCACGCTTCTCGCTCTTGCCCTGAATCCCCTGATGCAAGTGAGTGGCGCAGACTATCAGCCTGAGTTGTTTAAGTCCACCAAGCTCATCTATGCAGATACTTTTGATGGCGCGTTAAATACTGAGTTCTGGGAAGTCCGCCAAAACACAACTTGGGCAATCAAGGACGGCGTGCTGACCGGCAGCGAGTCGTCGAAGGAGTTTCAAGACAAGAAGAAGGCCAGCGATGACCCATCTCATGCCGGTTTGAAGCCGGTCATCTGGCTCAGGAAGGTGCCGGAGAACTTCGTCTGCACCATGCGCGTGCGTTACGACGGCAAGTCCTTCGCGAAAGGCTTCCCTCTGCTCGACCTCGGCCATCACATTCACACGATCAGCTTTGGCGAAAAAGCCACGACGTTGACCATCAAAAAGAACGTCGAGACTCTCCCCGTGGAGTCGCCGCTCTTCTCGCTCAATCAATGGCATGAGATCGCCATCTAGCTGAAGAAGGGCACGCTGCTGCTTTCCATCGACGGCAAGAAGCATCGCTTCGAGAGCAAGAACATCGACATGACCGGCCAGGCGCAGATCGACTTCAAGGCCCTCGACTTCGGCACCTGCCAGATCGATGACGTGAAGCTGTGGCAAGGGCTGTGATGTGACTATGTGCCAGCATTTGCAATGACGCAGGAGCGGCGGATGCTCGCGTCATGCCTCACATCCCCGCACTGCGCAGTTGCTACGCCAAGGTCGGGCGCCTCATTTACTTCGGCAGGATGCTCGACAAAATCCGCCTGCATGACGTAGCGCAGTTTCCCGAGGATTACGTCCCATTGCTAGGCGACACGCAGTTCTATACCCTCGACGGACGCTGCTGCCGATTCCTCGGGGTGCCCTACACGGAAGTCAAAGACCGCACCCTCCGTGGTGGCTCTGATGAGGATATTCTGGCCTGGGTGCATGAGCGCGGTGCTCCGCGCACGGATGAGGAATGCCATGTCTGGAACCGCTTTATTGCCAAACTGGGCTGGCGTGATGAACGCACTTCCGTGCTCCCTCAGCGCATCATCGACAGCGGCCTCACCGGCAAGACGGTCGAGACGATCATCGACCACATCGAGTATGACGAGGGCCGTGACCCGGTCGCCGAGCGGGCTTGGGAGAAGGTTTGAGAATACGGGATACAGCCCGCCACAATTTACAGCGTCCCCGCTTCGAGTTGATTCAAATAGATGAACTCCGGAGCTTTCACGCCCGCTTCCTCACGAATCCTCACCAGCCGTGGCGACTCAAAGAATGCCTTCGCATCCGCGATGGAAGTCCAAGCCGAGAAGTGGACGATCTTGTTCGCATCCATTTCGTATTTCAAAACTTGATAGGATCGCTCGCCCGCCTCCTTGCGAATACCAGCGGCGGTATCGAAGATCTTTTTCCAAGCTGGGTAATCGGCGACTTCGTGAATGATGAGAACGTAGGGCATGAGTGAATGTGTCGCTGCTTGTGATGGAAATACTAGGCGAAGCATTCCTTCAGGCAACTTTCGGCGGCCACACAACACCATCGAGTTCCTTGGGGAGTTGCGTGGGGTCCGTCGGATAGAACAGTGAGAGATCGATCTTGGACTTCGATCCCTGCACAAACTCCAGTTCCTCCGGTCCACCGATGATGAGCCAAAGCACTTCTTCATCTGTGTCGTTGAACACTTGTCGAAGCTGATCCGGTTCAACGAGCACGCCTCCATACTTCGGCACAGTCAGTGTTTCATTGCCAACGCGTAGTCGCCCGGTGCCTTCCAGAACAAAATAAAACTCCTCAGAGCGGATGTGCTTATGCAGTGTGTTCGCACTCATCGGCGGCATCCGCCACAGGCGGGCTCCAAGGTTCTCGCTGCCGGTGCGCTCGAGGTAATCCGCGTTAGGAATCTTCATGAGATTCGAGGGACGCCAAGAGAGGTCGTCCGGTTTGATCAGATGGTAGCCTGGGTAGGAACTCATGGGAATGAACGCATCATTCTGCAAAGCCAGCCATATGCAATAGATGCGTCCTCGTTCGTTGCCACACATTGCGTCAGTCGTTTGGCGAGATCGTGAGGCGTGATCGTATTGCCCCTCCAGAAATCAGGCTGACCTTTTACTCTGGTATTTCCGTGTAATACCAAACATACAAGGCTATTTCCATCTGGCGGCGCGAAGAGCTACGCTCAGCCTCGCATTATTTCCTTCAACTGCTTCGTTGAGATGCCGATGGGCCGATCCAGCGGCACGCCAGCACACGCGAGCAAGGTGGTGAGCAGGTCGCCTTGATTGCCTTTGGTGTTGGCGATGAAGCGCCCCGTGTTCACGGACCCGCCGCCTTTACCAGCGATGATGAAGGGCAGGTTCTCGCGGCTGTGCTTATTCCCATCTTCGAGACCACTACCCCACATCATGATGCAGTTGTCGAGCAGCGTACCGTCGCCTTCCCGCAGGCTAGCCATCTTCTTCACCATGTAGGCGAACTGGTCGATGTTGAACTTCGTGATGGCGGCCACTTTGCCTGACTTGCCTGCCTCGTTGTTGTGATGGGTTTGGGAATGATGCGCGTCGTTGAACCCGAGTTCGGGATAAGACACGCCGTTCGGGGTGGAGCCGATGTAGGTGCTGACGCGCGTCGTGTCAGTCTGGAAGGCCAGCACGTTGAGGTCACACATCACCTGCATGTATTCGCTGCGCTTTTCGCCCACGGGAATCTTGATCTCGATGGGTGGTGAGTCGCTGGCCTTGCGCTTGCTTGAGGCGACACCAGCCTTCTCCAAAGCGGCCTCTTTTTGCCGATACTCAATGGCGGCGATGCGACGCTCCACGGCACGCACGCTGTCCAGGTATTCATCCAGCTTGTGCTGATCGCTCTGCGGCAACTTCCGACGCAGGTCCTTGGCTCCACCGATCACCAAATCCAGCATCTGCCGATCCAGCGGGTCCGCTTGAGCAGCCTGTCCCGTTGTGCTGGACTTGCCAAACAAACGATTCAGCACGCTGCGTGGATTCGTCTCAGCAGGCACGGCCTGGGTGGGCGAGCGGAAGCTGCAATGCGAGTAGTAGCCTTCGTTGAGTCCCTCTTGGTTTTCTTTGTGCGTCTGCGGCATCGTCGCGAGTTCCAGTGAGGGGAGGGAAGTGAGTCCACCCACATAGTTGGCGGCAATTTGGTCGGCAGAGATAGCGATGTTGATCTGACTCCGCGTGTCCGCATCCGGCAGGCAAGCTGTGAGCCAAGTCGAAAGTTCCAGCGCATGAGGCGCACCATTGAATGGAGAAATCGGCACGCCCGAGATGCCCTTCATCAGCAGGCACTGGTCGAGGATAGGGCGCAGCGATTCCAAAGCAGGCGGCGGCGACTTCAAGAAGCTCTCTGCATTTGCCGGCCAGAACTGATCCATGATGACCCCGTGCGGCATGTACATGAATCCTATGCGCACCGGTGCCTTGAACGACTTGCCTTTAGCGGCATCAGCCCAGCCCATGCTCTCTAAAAGCGGTAGCGCGAGTGAGGCACCGATCCCTCTCAGGCAGGTGCGGCGATCAATGAGGACGTTGTGGCTCATGGGACGGTGTTATTGGATGCTGCGGTTGGTGAAAGGATAACTGCTGACGATCTCTGCGATGAGCGTCTGCATCTTATAACCGTCCTTGGTGATGGTTTTCATCATCTGATCGACCACGATTCGATCGTAGCCTTCGAGTTGGCGGCACAGGGCATAGGACATCAGCTTCTCGGTCAGGTTGCGCGCTAAGTCATCCTTGCGTTCGGCGATGATGGCTTTCAGCTCTTTGGGTGATGAGAAATGTTTGCCGCCCGGCAGTTCGCCCGCGGCGTCGATCTTGCCGCCAGTGTCGTCTTGACCACGCCAGCGACCGATGGCGTCGAAGTTCTCCAGGCCGAAGCCGATGGGGTCGAGGATCTTGTGGCAGTTGTTACACACGGCGTTCGTGCGATGCAGCTCGGTGCGCTGGCGCAGGGTCAGATTCGCGACCGTTTTCTTATCCTGTTTTTCCAAAGCGGGAACGTTCGGTGGGGCAGGGGGCACATGCTCTCCCAGCACTTGTTCGAGCACCCATACGCCGCGTTTCACGGCACTGGTGCGATTAGGGAAGGAGGTCGTCGCGAGAATGCCAGGCATGCCGAGGATGCCGCCGCGATTCGTATCGGTGAGCTTAACCCTCTGCATCTGTGATCCTGTGACGGTTTTCTCCAGGCCATAGATCTTCGCGAGCGTGCCATTGAGGAAAGTGTAGTCGCTGTCCACGAAGCCGACGACGCTACGGTTCTCGCGCACGATGCTTTCAAAGAAGAGCCGCGCCTCGTCATACATCGCCGACCGCATTTCTCCGGTCATCTGGGGGAACTTTTCTTTGTCAAAGGTCTGGCTCTTCAGCTCTCCGACTCCGAGCCACTGCGCGCCGAAGCCGTCGAACAAAGCCCGAGATCGAGGATCAATGAGCAGACGCTGCACCTGAGTCTTGAGCACGGCCGACTCGCGTAGCTTGCCTTGATCAGCCAGCGCGGACAGCTCTGCGTCAGGCATCGTTGCCCAGAGAAAATACGACAAGCGTGATGCGAATTGGTAGTCATCCAGCGGCACGATCTTCTCGCCTGCTGCGGCCTCTTTTGCCGGGGTGATGAAGAGGAACTGCGGCGATACGAGCAAAGCCTTGAGCATGAGGCGCAGCGACTCGGTGTAGTCGAGTTTGTTCGCCCGTCCGAGATCGAAGACGCTCACCAGAGTGTCCACCTCCGCATCCGATGGCGGACGACGATAGGCACTGCGAGCCAGGGAGCGCGCGACCGTTTTCGCAGCTTCCTTCAGCTCGGCTCCTTTCGCTGGCGACTCGCCGAACAAACGATTCTGCACCGCCGCAGGTGTCCGCTCAAGCACCTCATTGGCGATGCCGAGGTACTGCTCTGTTTGTAGCGGCGACAGCGAGTTGAGATAGCCTTCACCCGACACTTCATCCGGCAACTCCTGTGCCACTGAAGCCTCCACGCCGAAGAGATCGTGCAGCGTGTTGCCATACTCCACCTTCGTGAGGCGACGGATCACGAACGGCCCCGGATCACGCGAGCTGAGGAACTTGATCTTTTCGATGCTGTCCAGGAAGCGTTGCCGCTCCGCGTCAGACGGCTGCTTGTCCTCATCGTCCGGCGGCATGTCGTGGGCGTTCACGTTCGCGAAAGCCTGCATCCACTTCTTACTGGATGCCGAGTCGCCAGGCTTCTTGAGAGCCGGTTCAAAGTTGATCCCGCCCTTCGTCCGCCGGTTCCCGTGACATTCGAGGCAGTAATTCTTCACGAAAGGAGTTACGTCCTTTTGGAAGGACTTCTGGGCATCGGTCTGAAGAGCGGCAGCTTCCTTGTCTTCGACGGTCTGCGCCCGGCAAGGCGGAATGATGGCGAGCGCGAGACACAGCAGCGGCATCACGCCACGGCGGGGAATTCGGAGTTGAGTGGATTTGAGCTTCAAAAGGGGGGCTTACTATGACGGACGATTTGCCCTGGCTCTATCCCCCGATTGAAGTGTACACAAGGCTGGCTGGCTCACCGTCCGTGCCTCTCAAAATCCACCCACCACTTGGAGCAGCTCGACTTGGAAAATCAAATCGCTGTTCGGTGGAATTTTGCTACCGACGGCCCGGCTGCCATAAGCAAGCTGGGAGGGGATGTAGAGCATCCACTTATCACCCGGCTTCATGAGCTTGAGCGCCTCCGTCCAGCCTGAAATGACCTCGCCGACGCCAAAGGACGCAGGCTGACCGCGATCATAGGAACTGTCGAAGACCGTGCCATCCGTGAGTGTGCCGCGGTAGTGTACAATCACAGAATTGAAATGAGTCGGCGAGCGCCCGCCAGCGGGACCTGAGGTCAGCACTCGGTATTGCAGGCCACTGGCCGTGGTCACCTTACCCGAGCTATCAGGAATGGAGGCTAAAGCAGGAGTCGGAGAACTTGCCGGCGTCTCTTGGATTGACTGCTGCGAGGGCAGGGGAACGGCAGCGATCTCAGGTGCTGTTTGGCAGCCAGTGAGGAGCACTAGCGCGGAGGAAAAGACGATGGTGAATGGCTTCATGAAAATTGAGCTTGGGTAAGGTGTGGAAACCCGCCTTAACCGCTGGTGACCTGCTGATTCAACGTGAATGCTCGGAAAGTGAACCCAACTCACACTCTCAGCGATCCACGAAACCCTCTCGCGGCATAGTAGGATTGCGCGCCGTTGTGCCCCACAAAGACACGCCCATATCGACGTTCGCAGTAAAGCGCACCGCCGAGTTTACGGGTGTCCACAGGAGTCTTCACCCAGCTCGACGTCTTCGTATCGAACTCTCCCAGCTTTTGCAGCTCGAAGTATTGTTCTTCCGTCAAAAGCTCGATGCCCATTTCCGCAGCCAAATCCATCGCCGAGGTTTTTGGTTTATTTTCCTTCCGCGATTCCAAGCCTTTATGATCGTAACACACACTCACGCGGCCTTTGGGCGTTTCCGCTGAGCAATCAAAGAAAAGGTATTCGCCCGACTTCTTGTCATGCCTCACCACATCTGGCTCGCCGCCTGTGGATTCCATTTCACGGAGTGACCAAAGTTTATCAACATTGGCTTCCAGCCGTGCTTGGACTTGCGACCACTCAAGACCTTGATGACGCTTCATGTGGTGTTCAAAGCGAACCTTCAAGGTGCCAAGCAGTTCTTCGCGTTGTTTTGATGTCAGCTCCTTTTTCATCTCGCTGTCTTGGATTGAGGTTAGTTCACACCTTTTGCAGCTAGGCCGAGCACACGCTGGATTTCCATCTGCACATAGCCGGCTTGCTCCTTCGTTTCATCACGCTCTAGCAGGCAAGTTTCCAGGCCGTCATGATGCACGGCCCAGACGTGATGATAAGTCACCTCGCTGCCATTGTAGCGCCAGCGATAGGGCCTCACCTCGATCTGGCGAATCGTCTCTGAGGACACTTCAAAACTACGCCACCGTAGAATCGGGCCATGACTCACGGTGATGCGCTGCGGCGTGATCTCCAGTCGCGTCACATTGAGCAGTCGTCGAATCACGATGTAGGAAAAGACGATCGCCACGATGCCAAAGAACAGCGGGATTATTAGGATCGGATCATCCCACCGGATCCCATGCACTGCCCGAAACAGCGCCACCACACCGCCTACCACCACCAGTGCCAGCGGCAGCAAGGCCCATGACGCCATGTTTCTCCAAAGCCGTGTGATCGTGACTCCCGAAGCATGATGCTTCACGGACAAACCTTGGGGCAGGGGAATCTGATCGGTCGATAGGTGCATGAGAAAACTTACCCTCGCTCGGCCTGATTTGGCAACTCTCAGTCCTTCACAAGAAGTCGGTCTAGCGATGATATTCTTCCTAGTTTGATCGAAGACTCACGACACGTCCGAATAGACTTACTCATTCTCGCACACTCTCATGAATCGAAAGCTCACTTCCCTCGGCATTGCTGTTCTGCTCAGTTGTTTTTCGGCACACGCCGAGACGCTGCCTGTAAAAGCTGAAAAGCTAGCCGCTCTGCGGACGCTGAAGATCGACGACGCAACGATCACGACCGTTAAGCGCGATGCGACGGCGACGCGGACCATCGTGAAAGTGGTGCTCAACCCCGCGAAGGGCTCGAACATCAACGTCGAGGTCTGGCTGCCCGATGGGGAGAAGTGGAACGCCCGCTTTCTCGGCCTCGGCAATGGCGGCGCGGCGGGCAAGATCAATCCCGCTGGCCTCGCGGCATCGAGTGCAGCAGGCTACGCCGTCGCCACCACTGACATGGGAACCGCGCCGAACTCTGACTCCGGCATCGGCAATGAAGAAGTGTGGAAGGACTTCGGCTACCGAGCCACGCATCTCATGACCGTCGTTGGGAAGCAACTCGTGCGAGCACATTATGGCAAAGACCCGGAGCTTTCGTATTTCAGCGGTGGCTCCACCGGCGGCCAGCAGGCGCTCCAAGAAGCGCAGCGCTATCCCGAGGACTACGATGGCATCGCCGCAGCCGTCGCTGCGCACTGCCGCACGCCGCTGCACGCTTACTTCCTGTGGAACGAGCAGATTTTGAAAAAGTGCCCTTTCACGAAATCGCAGGACGCCAGCGTCATCGCTGCGGCGAATGAGTTCATGGCCTCGCGCGAGATTCCCATCGCCGCGGGCAAGTTCCTCTCCGATCCGCGCTGCACCACACAGGACATCGAGGCGGTCATCGCGCTGGCGCGGAAGAAGGACGCCACGCTCACCGAAGAGCACGCGGCGGCTTTGAAGAAACTCTTCGACGGACCACGCCATGCGGTCACTGGCAAACGCATCTTCAATGGCATCCCGCTCGGCAGTTCCATTGAGGCCTCGCACGGTCACCTCTATCTTTTCCACTGGGTCTTCGGCAAAGACAAGAAACTGGAGGACATCAACTTCGGCGCGGACATCGACACCTACACCGCGAAGCTCGCACCCTATCTCAACGCCGAGAACCCCGACCTCAGCGCCTTCTTCAAGCGCGGCTGCAAGCTCATCATGACGCTCGGCACCGCCGATTCCGTCGTGCCCTACCACGCCTCCATCGACTACTATGAGCGCGTGATCGAGCGCCTCGGCGGACTCGACCAAGCGCAGTCCTTCTTCCGCTTCTACGTCGTCCCCGGCCTCGCCCACGGCGGCGGCCCCGGTATCAATCAAGCGCCGAATCTTCTCGAAGCCGTCCGCGCCTGGCGCGAGACTGGCACCGCGCCCTTCGCCTTGCAGGGGCGTCACACACAGTATGGCAAGCACTCGTGGGAGATGACGATCTATCCGTATCCGACCCGCACGGGATGGAATGCGGCCACGAAGAGCTTCGTGCCCGTGGATGGCAAACGCGGTGGCGTGGAGCGGATCGCTGAGAGGTTTCGTCCGGCGGCCAAGGAGTGAGCGTCAGTCTTGACGAGAGAGAGCTTTTGACAAAACAGCCCCGATCAAGCACCCTTGGCCTATTGAACTCTACCTCGACAACTCCTGTCCCCTCGAAAAAGCCCACGTCCATTACGGAGGTTCGCAAGGGCTTCTCCGATGCGCGGCGCAGAGCGTTGCAGACGCAGGGCGTAGTGACGATGGAGCGGGTTCGCGCAAATCAAGCGACGATGAAGTCCGTGCCCTGAGGCAGTTTGCTACGGAGGCTAGTTTGTGGATGGATGCAGCCGCTGTGAAAGCGTTGTTTGCGGTCCGTCCGATGCGCGGCGGCAAAGAGCACCGCGTAGCCTACCTGCCTGATGAAGAACGAGTGATCAAAGATGCCGACGTTCACGCGCTAGCCACCGAGTCGATCTACGACTACCTGACAGACCTCCTGCTTTCCAATCACTACTTCGATGACGATCTCCAGATCCTTGGATTCTACGAGGAAGACGAGCGGTTGCATCTCGTCATCTCTCAGCCCTATGTGGATGGCACACACCCCGATTGGGAGGAACTGAAAGCTGGCTTGGTGGCTCAAGATTTGCGTGATTCACATCCTCGCTCACAAGGAGGCAACTTCATCATCGATGACGATGTGCTCGGCGAGATCGATGTTTTCGACCTGCACGTCAACAACGTCATCCGTGATGCTAAAGGCTGGCTGCATCCGATAGATGCCCACTTCTACTTCGATGACCGCGCAGCCAGAACTGCGGCACTCCAAAAACTTGGATTGGATCGTGTGTCAGGGCCGACAGCACTCGCTGCGTCAGGACTGCCTCGCGCCAAGAGTTAAATGGGAACAATCAGTGCGATTGGATCATTAGCATTTCCCACCTGGAGGTCCTAGCATGCCCGCCCTTCATGCCTGCCTCCACCGCGCTCCCCATCTGGAAAATCCACGCTGACATCCTGCGCACCCTGCGGGGTGGCAATCGCCTGGTGCTCGTGGCTCCGACGGGATCGGGGAAGACGACGCAGGTGCCGCAGATGTTGTTGGATGCGGGGATCGCGGGGGAGAAGATGATCGTGGTGCTACAGCCCCGGCGGGTGGCGGCTCGGACGGTGGCGACGCGGGTGGCTTGGGAGCGTGAGGGGAAGCTGGGGGCGGAGGTGGGATATCAGATCCGGTTTGATGACCACACCAGCGTCGGCACCCGCATCTGTTTTGTCACCGAGGGCATTCTGCTGCGCTGGCTTCAGGATGATCGCTCGCTGTCGAAGATCGGTGTGGTGGTCTTTGATGAGTTTCACGAGCGCAACCTGCTCAGCGATGTGGCGCTGGCCTTGGTAAAGCAGCTTCAGCAGACCCTGCGGCCTGATTTGGCCATGGTGGTGATGTCTGCGACGCTCGATGCCGAGCCTGTGGCGGCGTATTTGGATCAATGTCCGATCCTCATATCCGAAGGGCAAAGTTATCCGGTGGAGGTGGGCTATCTTTCGATGCCGGATCAGCGTCCGATCACGGTGCAGGCGGCGGATGCGGTGGAACGCATCATCCATGACGATGAACCGGGCGACATCCTCGTTTTCATGCCGGGGCGTGGTGAGATCAATGGCACGCTGGATGCCTTGCGTGGCCTGAGAACACGGGAGCGCGTGGCGTGCATCCCTTTGCATGGTGAGCTCGAACCGCAGGAGCAGGACCGCGCCTTTGCGCCGAACTCGCTGCGCAAAGTAATCGTCGCCACCAACGTCGCCGAGACCAGCATCACCATCGACGGCATCCGCCATGTCGTGGACAGCGGCATCGCCCGCGTGGCTCGTTACGATGCCGAGCGCGGCATCGGCACGCTCTTGCAGGAGCCCATCAGCCGCGCCAGTGCAGATCAGCGCAAAGGCCGCGCGGGACGCACCGCACCGGGCACCTGTCATCGGCTCTGGACCGTCATCAGCCACAAAGATCGCGACGAGCGCAACACGCCGGAGATTCAGCGCAGCGACCTCGCGGAGGTCGTGCTGCTGCTGCACTCGCTCGGCATCCGGGAAGCCGCCACGTTTGACTGGCTGGACAAACCCGATTCGCAGGCCGTCGAACGCGCCGAGCGCCTGCTCACCATGCTCGGGGCCTTGCTCGATGCCGACCTCACGCCCATTGGTCGCCAAATGCTGCGCCTGCCCATGCATCCGCGTTACTCACGCATGCTCATCGAGGCCAGCCAACGCGGCTGCGTGGCCGATGCCGCCCTCTGCGCCGCTTTGGTGAGCGGTCGCGACCTCCTCGCCCGACTCGACCGCGATGACGTCAGCACCCAAGCCGCCCGCGAGATGTTCGAGGACAGCACCGACTCCGATTTCATCACGCTGAT
>CAZOVY010000078.1:0-29801 GCA_964583255.1 uncultured Prosthecobacter sp. | reverse complement strand
TCCGTCATCGGGTAGCTGGAGCCCGCACCACTGGAAACCATCGGATAGGGCTGCACCACGAGTCCCATGTTCGGGATCGGTGCGCCAGTATCATCGCGGATCTGTCCGCGCAGGTGTGCGGTGACAGCGTTGATCGTGAGATTTGCTGGCAGCGCCTGACCTGCACTGATCGTAACATCTGTGCCAGCACCAGCATTGATGTAACCAGCGGGGAGTCCTTCATCATCCACGCCCACGCCCCAAACTCCGGCCAGCACGCCGATGGAGTAGATGGCACCGGGTGCGGAACTCTGACCACTACCATTGTACAAGATGGCATCTCCTTCAGCCCTCACTCTCACCCCATTGACTGGGTTGTTGGATTGATCCTTCACGGTGCCATAAATCAGCGCAGTGGCCTTCTGTAGGCTGATGTCCACATTCGTGGCCGCCGCACTTGTGGTATCAGCCACCGCATCCCCCTCGTCGTCCCCCTCATGGCGAGCACTCAGATACCCAAGATGGCTCGCTGAAATATCCGCCGTTTCGATCTGCCACAGACCCGCAGTGACTTGGGCTGAATAGTTACCATTCGCATTCGTGCTGAGCAGCGTGACGAACCCTGTCTGTGATTGCACATAGAGCTGCACGCCTGGCAGTCCCACACTCGTGCCAGCATCCGCGACCTTGCCTGAAATGGACGTGGTGGCTGCTGTCAGCGCTACATTTTGCGTGAGTGCAGCAGCCGCTCCTAACACGACGGGAGGACTTGTTTCCATATTGCCGACGAAGCCGGGCCTCACGGCAAGCATCGTGTAAGTGCCGACCGGCGCACTGACCGTGAACTGCCCGACAGCATTGGCGACCACCGCACGTGCGAACTCGCCATCCTTCTCGGCATCTAGCAGGACGACGACGGCAAAGGGCACCGGATTGCTGCTGCCATCCCGCACCGTACCACTGATGGACTGTGCTGCACTTGGCTGCGTGGTGATTAGGACACGATTGATGGCAGTAAAGGCTGCTGTCGGACTCGACACGCGGATGATGTGGGAGCCTGCACAGCGCCCCAACTCCGGCCCTGTGCCGGGTGTCAGATGCATGTCGATCTCCCCGTTCGCAGTAGCATCTTCATCACCGGGGATGTTGGTATTGCGAATGCCACCGATGGTTGTCACCTGCCCGTCCGTGATCGTGAATCTCTCGACGAGAAACTCTCCGGCATCGACAGTGCCGTCACCATCTACATCGATGAAGCGCTCGACGATCACTGACGCACCCGTGGTGATTCCTGTCACATGCACGACCAGCGGCGTCAAAGTATCTGCCGACTGCGAAGATGATGAGAGGGTGGCATTGACGGATGCAATGGTGCCGATCTGTGAACTTGACCCGTCATTTTTTGTCACCGTCGCAGGGCTGGCACTGAGCGCATAGTCGGCGGCATTGTTTGTACTCAGCGCATTGCCTGCACCCTGAAAAAGCAGACCCTGAAGGCCCGTGGTCGGCAATCCTTGAGCAAAGGCCGGGCCGAAGTCATTATTGTCATCATTGGTTGTTCCAACATGGCTGCCCGTATAGGCAGCACCACCCCAGGCTACCGACCAGAGAATAGTCCCTGAATCATTTTCGAAAGTCAGCCTCCCCGCTGCGAGGTAGCCTGCCGGTATCGCATTGGTGATGGTGAAGTCAGGTGTGAATCCAGATGTGACTGTCTGCACTGCGGTCGTAAATGATGCTGTAGCAAGCAGCACTCGTGAGCCTGATGTGCTCGTGCTGACATCGGTCCCCATGTCCAAAATCATCACTGGATTGGTGCCTGCCGAATCCCAGGCGCGGACCCGTGACCCACTCACTTGATTCTGCCCACCCGAGCGCATCCGCAGTTGGATGGCTTGTGCTGATGTATCACCATTCACAGAACCGATGACCTGCTCCACCTGCATGAAGTGGAAGGATGCGAAGGCTGAGTGTGCGATCAGCAGAGACGCTGTGATAAGTGCTTTCATGGCTTGGCGATGGTTGGGGTTGTAGATCGTTTCCAATCCGATCTTTTGATAGCTCGAACATGATGGGCACATGGATTGATTACAATCGGCTTATTTGACAAAATTGGTTGCCCACACGTTAATCGTCACGCAGCCGAAGTCATCACTCCTTCCTGAGTGGTGGCGCGGGGGAACCAACCTCCTGGAGAATCGCAAGAGACTCCAGGAAGGGGCGCACGAGGGCGGGTAACCGTCCGAGGGGTCACTTCCAAGACCTAGTCCGACAGCTAACCTCGCAGGCAATTTGGGAGGGCGATCCTCTGCCCGGTGCGAGTGCATCGGGACCATGGTTTCCCCAGATAGACCTGCTTGAGCAGGACGGGAAACCGTCCGGCAAAAAGCCGACAGTGAAACCACATCTATGAATCATGACTTTGTCGCTGCCTTAAAGGCACATCTCCCGGCCACGCCGCCGTAGGAGCGTCGAGCATAGGCTCGGCATAGCGTCTTCAGTTTTTCAAATCGCGCATGATCGAGATGCGTCGGGTTAGAAAACCCGCGCTCCATCACGCCACAACTCAAATCTCAAATCCATATTTTCATCATGAACCCAATCTTTATATTTATTCTTCAACATCCCTGGTCCTTCATCACCATTGCCGTCATCATCGCCTTCTGCTTTGTCAGCCTCGTTCGCATCGGCGAGCAAGAAGTCGGCGTCGTCATCAAACGTTTCGCGCTCAAAAATCTCAAGCCTGGTGAGATGCTCGCCCTCAATGGCGAGGCTGGTTTCCAAGCTGACACTCTCCCGCCTGGGCTGCATTTCGGCTACTGGATCTGGCAGTATCAGGTGCAGCGCGTGCCCATGCTCGTGGTGCCCCAAGGTGAGCTGGCGCTCATCGTGGCAAGAGCAGGCGACGCCATTCCTCCTGAGCGAATTCTTGGCCGCATGGTCGGCTGTGATCACTTCCAGGACGCACGTGCTTTCCTCACCCATGGTGGTGAAAAAGGCCGCCAACTCGGCGTGCTCACTGCGGGTACTTACCGCATCAATCCAGCGCTCTTTACGGTGATCACATCACGCACCGCTCATGAGCACGGTTTGTCAGCGGAGAAACTTCGCCTGCTACATGTCGCGGCAGATCTTGTCGGTATCGTCACCACCATGGACGGCGTGCCTATCGAGCAGGGTGAAATGGCTGGCCCGATGATCCTCGGACACAACAACTTCCAGGACGCGCAGGCTTTCCTCAATGCGGGTGGTAGCCGTGGCTTGCAGGAGCAGATCCTACTGAGTGGTCAGTGGAATTTGAATCCTTGGTTCGCCGATGTCGAGCAGACGGAGATGATCGAAATCCCCATCGGTCATGTCGGTGTCGTCATCTCGTATGTTGGTAAAGCGCATGAAGATGTGAGCGGGCCGGACTTCAAGCATGGCGACCTCGTCGAAGTGGGACACAAGGGTGTCTGGGTGAAGCCCTTGCTCCCTGGCAAACACCCGATCAATCTGCGCATCCAGCGCGTGGAACTCGTGCCCACGACGAACATCGTACTCAACTGGGCAAGTCGCACCGAATCGCATCGCTTTGATGAGAAGCTCAACTCCATCACCGTGCGTTCACGAGATGGCTTTGCTTTTAATCTCGATGTCTCGCAGATCATCCACATCGGAGCCAATGAAGCGCCGAAGGTGATCAGCCGTGCCGGTTCATTGCAAAATCTTATCGACCACGTTTTGCAGCCTATCGTCGGTAACTACTTCCGCAACAGTGCCCAGGACTACACCGTGCTCGACTTCCTCAGCGCGCGCAGTGAGCGCCAGCATGAGGCCGCTTCACACATCGCTGCTGCTTTGCGCGAGTATGATGTGGAAGCTATCGACACGCTGATCGGCGACATCACACCGCCCGAGTCACTCATGAAAACACAGACAGATCGCAAGATCGCCGAAGAGCAACGCAAGACCTACGAGATGCAGGAAGCGGCAGAAAAGCAGCGCCAGCAACTCGTCCGCCAGACCTCACTCGCCGACATTCAAAACCAGATCGTCGGTGCCGAGCAAGGCGTGCAGATCGCCGAACTCCATGCAAGCTCTGCCGTGAAGAAAAGCGAGGGCGAAGCCACCAGCACGCGACTCCGCGCCAATGGTGAAGCCGACGCCATCCGCTCCACAGGCCAGGCCAAAGCCGAAGCCCACAGCGCGGGTATTTCAGCCGTCGGTCAGGACACTTATGCGCTCATGCAGCTCTTCCAAATCATCGCGGAAAAGAACCTTCGCGTCGTGCCAGACGTGCTGGTCACTGGCGGTGCAGGTGGAAACTCAGGCATGATCGAAGCGCTGATGGCCATGATGGCTAAGAAGTCGCTGCTCCAAGTACAGCGAGATCAATCACGGGGCTGGGCCGAAAGGCTCCGCCCTTTTTTGTCCTCACGATTTGCTCATACAGACGGCCTATTGCACAGCCCCAGTGAGGCAAGTCGAGAAAAGCCATCTTTTCCCTTGCGGAACCGCCGTCGTGGAGCACAATCGCGACCCGCTCAAACAGAGCATGACCCCTTCGTCTAACGGTTAGGACACATCCCTTTCACGGATGCGATACGAGTTCGATTCTCGTAGGGGTCGCCAATCAAGATTTTCAAATCTTTCTCAGTTGGCGACCCGGCCCGCACAAAGTGAGCCGACCTGCACTCACTCCAGGAACCAGCCGCTCTTTGCCGTGGCTGTTTGTGCCTTGAGGAAGAAGGCGCGGTGAGCGGGTAGTTTCAGCGTATCACTGACGTTTTGGGTGACAGGTCCGGTCTGCGTAACCCAGAAGCTGCTAGTGCCTGCATTGCGCAGCCAATAGATCGTGTAAGTCGTCGCTCGGGGTGTGGTATCGGCGGTCCAAAGCTGGAGCTGATCTGCCGTGGTCACACTGGTCGTGGCAGTGAAACCGTTGGTGGCTTTGATACCGAGCTGGTTTGGCGTCGCATCCAATGGGCGTGGCAGAGCCAGGAAATTGGAGCCGATGCCTAGCTTTCGACGGAAGGAATTCATGCGGACGTAACCTGTCAGGGTGATGGACTTGGCGCTTTTCAGCACCTTCACCATCACGCCTGTGGCGGGGGCGATGATCTCGCTATCGCGTGGCGTAAATTTGGTGTCGCCAGACTTCACCCAGATGTGTCGCGTGGCCGTTTTGTTCAGCCAGTAAGTATCCCAGGTTTTGCCGTTGTGGAAAAGCACCTGATCTGCGGCGGTGCTGAGAGTGCCGCTCGTCATGAGTTCCTTGGCGAAGACCTGGCCCAAGGTCATGTGCGGGCGAATGAAGATGCGCGCTCCAGCGATGTCTGGCGGCAGGATATTCTGCGTGTTGCGAGCCGAGGTCAGCGCCAGCGTCACGACATCTCCCGCGATGCTGCTGATGTCGTAGCGGTGACCGGCCTGAGCGCCATCACGCACTTCCAAGTAGTAGCTCGTGAGCGGATCGGCCACCAGACCTGCGGCTTCGTACAACTTCAGCTCAGCCGCGCCCGAGATGCTGGAAACAAAACCAGCATACAGAGGTGCATTGACAAGACTGACACCGACCGTCTGTGAACCCACAGGCAATGTTAGCTGCTGCCATGCCTGAGGTGCACTCGTCGCGCTGCTGCCTTTTACATGCGTCACCCGCACCCGCACGATGCCACGCTGCGTACTCTGGCCTGTGAGGCTAGTGATGCCCGACCAACTCCGCTGAATATAGCCGCCACCCAAATCTGCGAGCGTCGGTGACAACGCCAATGGCTGCCAATTCACAAGGTCAGAGGAAGTCTCGAGCGTGTAAGTGACATTACTGATCACGGCTGGATGCACAAGATGCGCATCGACTCGACCACCCGTGAGACTGGTCAGCCACCAGCCACCGCCGTAGCTGTCCTGAGTGCTTAGCGCGTACTCGAGGAGGTCATTCACATCATCGCCATCGAAGTCCGTATCCGCCACACTAGAGGAGGTCGCGCCAGTGCTGGGACCAGAGACCGTCACCACGGCAGGGGCCGCAGGTGCTTGCGTGCCGACGATCTGCACATTGTCAAAAGTAGCCGTACCGAGCACCAGTGATTCTGAAGATGTGACGGCCAGTCCGACATACAAAGTGCTGCCGAGTCCACTGAGTGTCGTCGCGCTCAGCGTTGTCCATGTCGTGCCGTTCGCAGAAGCGTAGGCGGTGAAAACATTCCCGGCTCGCACGAGACGCACCCAATTGTTTGGTGCGGTATTCAAGGCCGGACCACCCGCATAAGATGTCGCAGCATTCGCTGTCGGACGCCACACTACGCCGAAGCCGTTACCAGCGCCAGTCGGTGTGGTGAACATCATGGCATGACGGGAGCCACCCGTGAGCGACTCACGGAACATAACGCCTGCTTTGCCCCATGGATTAGCGTTCGTCTGGCTCGTCACACGCGCACGGATTTCTCCATCGCCCGTGAGTTGGGTGAAAGCGAAATGGAAGCCATCGGCACTGAAGAAAATGTCATCACCCGAACCCTTCAGCGTGTAGGTGCCAGCACTGAAAGCCGTGCTGCCCGCAACGGGTGTGACACCAACATCTTGTCCAGCCAAGGTCACGGCAACAGGCGGCGCATAAGTCACACTGACGGTATTTGAAACGGTGTTGCCAGTCGTAGCAGAATTGACGGCGGAGTTAGCAGGCAGACTCACCGTGACAGCACCAGCGCTAATCGGTGTCACCGTGAAACTGTAGTTGCTGCCTGTGCCCGTGAGGTTCGAGGCATTGGCATTCGTAAGCACAAAATCAGACGCCGCGAGTCCCGTGACCGACTGCGTAAACTGTGCCTGCACCGCGAATGATCCTGTTTCAATACTCGACGCTGCGCTCAAGGTCACTGCTGGTGCAACCACACTCTGCGCGCCGACGATCTGCACATTATCAAAGGTTGTCGTACCGAGCACCGATGAACCCGAAGTGACGGCAAGACCGACATACAAAGTGCTACCGAGTCCGCTAAGTGACGCTGTGCTCACGGTCGTCCATGCGGTGCCATTGGCTGAGGCATAGGCGGTCAAAACATTGCCAGCGCGCACCAGTCGCACCCAATTGTTCGGCACACCATTCAGCGCCGGACCACCGGCATAAGAAGTCGCCGCATTGGCTGTCGGACGCCACACCGTGCCGAAGCCATTGCCCGCACCTGTTGGCGTGGTGAACATCATCGCATGACGTGATCCACCTGTGAGAGACTCGCGGAACATGACGCCAGATTTGGCCCACGGATTGGTGTTCGTCTGGCTGGTGACACGCGCGCGGATCTCACCATCGCCTGTGAGTTGCGTCAGTGCAAAATGGAAGCCATCGGCACTGAAGAAGATGTCATTGCCAGAGCCTTTCAGCGTGTAAGTGCCACTGCTGAAAGTGGTGCTTCCAGTCACTTGCACGGCACCGACATCCTGGCCTTGCAGCGTCACCGCCACGGCTGGCGAGTAGCTCACGGTGACAATGTTCGAGACAAGACTCGCCACGTTCGCTGCATTCAGCGCAGCGGCGGCTGGAAGACTTGCGGTGACGTTACCAGGAGCAGTCGGAGTGAGCGTGATCGCGTAACTGCTTCCTGAACCCGTGAGATTTGAAGCCGTGGCATTCGTCGCGCTGAAATCAGACAGCGTGAGTCCCGTGACGGGTTGGCTAAAAAGCGCCTGAACGGTGAAGGCACCCGTTTCGACAGCCGAGGCCGCACTCAGCGTCACTGAGGGTGGAACGACGGCCTGTGTACCGATGATCTGCACATTATCAAAAGTGGCCGTGTTCGTGACAGCGATGTCCCCCGATGTAGCGACGAGCCCGATCAGCACCTGAGAAGTCAGCGCGCTGAGAGTCGTGCTGCTCACCTGCACCCATGTGCTGCCATTGGCTGAGGCGTAGCCAGTCAAAACATTGCCGAAGCGGACAAGTCGCACCCAGTTGTTTGGCACCGCATTCAGCGCTGGCCCGCCGGCATAGCTCGTGGCTGCATTGGCCGTCGGACGCCACACCATGCCGTAATCATTGTTAGCTCCAGGCGGTGTGATGAATAAGGTGGCGTGACGCGACCCAGCCGTGAGATTTTCACGAATCATCACGCCTGCCTTGGCCCATGGATTGGTATTGCCAAAGCTGCGCACGCGAGCGCGAATCTCACCATCACCATGCATAGTGACATGGGAGAAGTGGCCACTATCTGCATTGAAGAAAATGTCATAACCAGCACTGCTGAGCGTGTAGATGCCCGTGGCAAATTCAAATGATGTGGTGCCAGCGACTTGCGGCGCACCCACATCCTGACCGACGAGCACTGCCGCGGCCACGGCCTGATAACTGATCGCCAAAGCATTTGATGCCAAGTTCCCCAGACCAGCCGAGTCCAGCGCCACATTTGCTGCCAGCGAGATCGACACATTCGCAGTTGGAGTGACAGTGAAGCTGTAGCTCGCCCCGCTACCCGTGAGCGCACTTGCAGTGCCGCCAGTTATCGAGATGTCGCTCAAAGTAAAATCCGTGACGGGATGGCTAAACAAAGCCGTAACTACAAAGGATGCACTCACAGGTGCCGTGGCTGTGGTAGAGATTTGCACGGTCACAGGCAATGGCGCGACTGAGGGTGCATCATCAAGCTGCTGGAGATAGGCCGTGAGATTACTCAGGTCAGCGCCACTCAGCGTGACGCCCGCGTGAGCCGTCACCGAATCAGCCAGCGTAGCGGCCGATCCATCATGCAAATAGGGCCCCGTCGCCCACAGTCCGCGTAGCGTTGGTACATCAAAACCGGTCAGCGTTCCATTCAGCCGTTTGCCGCTGGCAGGCTTCATAGTGCCGATGTCGCGGAAGACGTTCAGAGCGCTATTCGTGAACTTCGTACCGCTATGACAGCTCGCGCAATTCTGTTTTCGGAAGACCAGTTCACCAGAGATAGCCGCCGCAGTGAGAGTGCCGTCAGCGTTGCGGAAAGGACTGCGTGATTCTGCCGTGAGAGAGGTTACATAAGCGGCGAGCGCGTCCAGATCAGCACTCACACCTGCCTTGGGATCACCGAGCGTTTGGCTGCGCGTGCCGGTGTTGAATTGAGTGTCAGTCATCAGTCCCGTGCCACCTGCAAGGCCACGGATCTGGCCTTCAAAGTCATGCACTTCGTCAAAGTTACCCGTCCAGTGCAGCATCCCATGATTGCCATGGCCACGCAGCGTGATCGTGTTGCGCAGTCCTTCACCGAAGCCGGTGAGATCCCAGACTCGACCGTCATGTCCACCGTCATTATGACAGGCTGCACAGGACATGTATTCCTGAAGTGCGAGTCGGCTATCAAGCGCATCGTAGAAGAACTGTTTCCCCTTCAACACCGTGGCGCTGAGCTTTTCTGTCGTGATGCTATTCAGCGTGGCAAGTGTCACCGGTGTAGCATTCCCACCAGCGATGTAACTCGACACGTCATGCACACTGACGGAGCGATCCATGAAGTTATGAACGAAGAGCGTGCGGCCATCAGGAGACAAGGCGAGTCCCTGCGGCGCACGACCAACATTGAAGCGCCCCACGACTTCTCTATTCGAAGCATCAACCACGGCCACCGAGCGGCTACTTTCCAGCGCGACGAAAAGGTAGCCCCCCCATGGATCATGGATAGCTGCGCTAGGCACGCCTGCATTGTCAAAATCCACGCGGCTGATGTAATCTTCCGTCTGTGTCGCCAAATTGATTCGGCTTGAGATGGCACGAAGCGTCTGATCGTGATTCAGTCCGACCGAACTTCGTAGTGTGCCACGCTTGATATTGTCTTGTTTTGAAGGCACCCAAGCGGAAAGACCGTCGGGTGAAATGGCGGTAGCTCCGAGGTAGTTTGGAATGCCCCGAGCGGATGTAGGCGAGTCAGGCTTCTCGCTGTGCTGGAGAATAATCGTGCGTTCAATGATCATCGCACCTCCTGCTATGACAACGATTTCACCACCACGGCCAGTCGTGTCCGGACTAGCCGTATTCTCACTCGGAACAGGCGGCGTGATGAAGCGGCTGACATAGATCCGAGAACCATCGGCATTCACCGAAACGTGACGTGCGTACTGGCCAACGTTGACACTGCCGATCAATGCGCCGGTTGTTGGATTGAGCTTTAGAAGCTGCCCGCTCCCTTCCAAAGCAACATAGGCTGCTGTGCCCACTGGGTCGAATGCGATGCCGAACGGACGCGATCCTGGAGGTAGCGTCACCGTGGCGGCGATGGCATAACTTGAGCCATTGAGGATGCTGATACTTGCCGACTCCATATTCGTGATCCAGGCGCGCCCATCGGGTGCCATGGCAACACTTCGCGGGGCACCACCAACTGCGGTCTCGGCAAGTTTGGCGCGCGTCACCGCATCAAAGACTGAAACACTATCAGTATCTGGATTGACCACCCACACGCGGTCATTTGCTGCACTGCGATCTTCGAAAATGAGGCTCGATGAGATGGCTGGCTTGCGTGCGGTAAGCGCCGAATGAATGACTTGATAAAATGTAGCCGTGCGAACCAATCCAGTGTCATCCGTAGCGTTTAAAGTCACGAGGTAGCGGCCTGTATTCGCGTACGTTTTTGAAACGGAGGCAAAGCTACTGTAAGCGGTCGTGGGGCTGCCATCGCCAAAGTTCCAGCGATAACGTGGATTGACGCCGCCAGTGCTTACCGCAGTGAAACTAACAGGAGTATTCATCAAAGCTGCTGACGACTGAGGAGTCTGAAGCAGGAGCGAATCACTGATCGTCCATGCAAACGAAACGGTGACAGGTGCGCTTTTGTTATCGGTGACACTGGCAGTCACATTAAACGTGCCCGCCGCAGTAGGCGTGCCGGAGATGAAACCCGTGCTGGCATTGATCGTGAGACTCGTCGGTAGCCCAGAGGCAGTAAACGTGAGTGCATCACCATCCGCATCCGTGGCTTGCAGTTGCAGTGATGTAACCATGCTGGCGACGTTTGATTGCGCGCTTGGATTTGTCAGTACCGGGGTGCGATTGGTCGTCCAAGGTGAGAGGTAAGCACCGACAATGAGCTCTGGACCAATTCGACCCGGCAACTGCCAAGCGACCGAGAGATTGTCACCACCACCGCCCTCTTTCATCAATGCTTCAATGTAGTAGCGCTGCCCTGCCTGCAAGGTGACGAGCACCGACTGCTGCTCAGGATACCAAGTCCACTGTCTTGAATTTGTCCAGATGGGCACGCGCGCGATGAGTGTCGCATTCGCCGGAGTGTCATCTGAACTGAGGCGCAGCTCGCCATGATCATCACTGGCGATCCAGAACCGGTACTGGCCACTGATCGGCGCGTGGACCCAGCCTCTCATGCGTGATCCATAGTTTTCTGCCCAATTGGTTGGGGTTTCAAAATTGGTAGGCTGATCACTGCCACTTGGGCTGTTTGGATAGGATGGACTGCCGGTGAGATCTTGGATTGAATTGCCAGCACCGAGGCCAAGCCACCACTCACGCAGGATGGTTCCTGATCCTAGATTGTTGTGCGTGATCACCCAGTTGAACTGTTGGCTGGCACTGTAACCAAAACTATTCTGCACGGTAGCTGTGACAGCGAACACAGCCGGTGATGCGGTGACCGTTCCAGCAATCAAGCCTGTGGTTGCATTGATCGTTAATCCCGGCGGCAATCCAATGGCGCTGAAGGTGAGTGTGCCTGAGCCTGTGGCTACGAGCTGAAGTGAAGCCGACGCTGTAGTTGCCGTCGTCTGCTGATCTGGATTGATCAATGTGGGCGTATTTGCCGTGGATACCTGAATGATCTTGGCCGTTGAATACGCGCCCTGAGCATTGTGGGCAAAGAGCATCCAGTAACCCGGAGTCATGACACTGATATTGCTGTGAGCTGAGACGGAGTAGCCGCCGTTACTCGAACTGGTAAACGGTAGTTCCAGGAAACGCAGATCCGTATTCATCGTGTGCGTCTGAGATGACATTTTGATAAACGTGAAACGTGTGATGCCAGCAGACGCGCCAACGCCAAACACTTGACCTGGCCCAATGCTCAAAGGCACGGTCGTGATGGTGGGACGCGTCGCAAGTGTGCCATCTGCGTTATACAGCATCGGCGGTGTGTAGAGCTGTGCATCACGATGATCGGCTGCATTGCCCGAAAGACCACTGCCACCCGACCACACGCGACCATCAGGCAGAAGCAGGCCCAGTGAGTGATAGTTACGCGGCACGGTCATGTCCGTGACCTCACGCCACTGGCCTGTTGCTGGATTCCATATCTCTGGAGATAGGATGCTTCCCGTGTCGTTGAATTTAAGGCCCGAGCTATTGCCACCGATGACCATCACTTCACCGTTGGGTAGGATCACGGAGTTGGCAAACTGCCTAACATACTTCATCGAACTCGTTTTTTGCACGACTGGCACAGTGTTGCGGATGTCGATCGTGAAGGCTAGATTCGTGCTTGTTCCTGTGGATTCATCGCCTGGGTTCGGATTGGTATTGGCTGAACCACCAGCGACAAGAATACGCCCCTCGTCATACATGGCAAAGCAACCCTCCTTTGGGTAATGCGCGCCGGGCACGTTGGCACTGGCGGCATTCATGGAGCCGGTGCCGCTGGGAGTGATCCAGTTCATCTGATCCGTGGGGCCACCATGAAAGAGACGATTGTCCGGTGCCACGAGGATGAGTGGGTGCCAGTTCGTGACATAGCCAGGCTGAGTGATGACCGAAGTCCAGTCGATCCCGGTCAGCCGACCCCAGCCGCTGGATTCAGCCCACCGCTCAGCCGTGTAGATACCACCGTCACCGCTGACGGTGAAAACACTGCCATCCGTGAGTGCCACGCTGGTGTTGTACCAGCGGCCATCATTCATGCTAGGGATCGCTGTCCACTCGTTCGTGCGCCAGTCAAAGATGCTGCACAGGCGCGTGGTGTTCCGCCCGCCATTCACCAGCACTCGCCCATCCGGAAGCATGGCCGTGCCACCACAGAACATGTCGTGACGCGCGTTATTCACTTCCGTGAAAACACCCGTGGCAGGGTCCCACACCGCCGCATAAGTGAACTCGACGCCCCCAGGAAATGTCGTGCGCTGATTCGAAGCAAATGTCAGCAGTCGCCCGTCTGGCAATGTCGCCGCAGTGACAGGGAGGTGCGGCGTCCAGTTGATCACGGAACCCCAGGTCCCGACCACGTTACGCTGTGTGGCGACGGGTGCTGGCCCAGTCGCGACGATGAAGGCTGGGGCAAAAGCTTGTGCCTCTGCGGCAAGTGCGTCATTGAGGCCATGATCATCTAGAGCTGCATGAACTGCGGCAGTCAGGAGTAGAAGGAATGCGAGGATCTTTTTCATGGTTGCTTAGCGAACTGGTTCGTACTGCCTTTCGAAATGAAGGCCTGGTCGGTGAGTGTTTTGAGAAAGGCGATGAGAGCCTGCTTATCTGCTGCGCTGAGCTGAATGCCCGCCTCAGGGTGCTTGGCCAGATTTGGGTCCAGCGTGTCACGCTTTTGGATCGGCCCGTTGTAGTGCTCCACCACCGCCTCCAGCGTGGCAAAGCGACCGTCGTGCATGTAGGGTGCTGTGACTGCAATGTTCCGCAACGAGGGTGTCTTGAACTTACTCCGATCCGCTGGATTACCTGTCACCACCATGCGCCCGAGTTCATCTGGAGTTAGTCCATTGTCATGGAACTGATGATCCGTGAAAAGCGTGCCGCCGTGGCAGTGAAAACAGTCCGCACCAAACAAGCCGCGTTTGGGATCATGCTCGGTAACAAAAAGCTGCAAACCGCGCTTTTCCAGCTCCGTCAACTCCGCCACCTTGCGCACTGCCTGATCAAAACGCGAATCCTGCGAGATCAGCGTCAGCAAATATTGCTCCAGCGCTTTGGCGATTCGGTCAGGGGTGATTTTTGGAGTGCCAAAGGCTTTAGTGAAGTCCGTGTTCAATGCTCGATTTTTTCCGAGCTTCACCACCACGCGCTCGACCGTCTCATTCATCTCGTGCTTGTCCTGGATCGGCATCAGCACCTGCTCGCGGAGTGTTTTTGCGCGGCCATCCCAGAAGAACCCCTGACCCCAGGCGAGATTGAAGAGCGCCATGGCGTTTCGTTTTCCCACCTGCCCCTCCGCACCCGTGCTGAAGCGCTTCGGATCACTGAACGCATTCGCAACCGCATGGCAGCTCGCGCAGGATTGGCTGTCGTTGATCGAGAGACGCCTGTCGTGAAACAGTTTCTCGCCCAGAGCCACGCCTTCGGTCGTGAGCGGATTATCAGCAGGTAGCGCTACTTTTGGGAACCGTTCAGTGATGGCCAGCGGATAGGCATGTGTCCCCTGCCCTGGCTGGGCCTGCGCAGTCGGTGGTGCGGACTGATACAGATCATGTGTGACCTCAACCAGACGAAAAGCCTTCTCTAAATTCAGCCGCATTTTCGTCGCCACAGGATCTCCAGATCGACTGTGAGTGCTGGTGCCGTCTTTTTCAAAATCCACACCGCTGAGCACCATCGCCACATCCAGCGCGAGCTTGAAAGTGATCGGCCCACCGCCCTGAAATTCCACCGGTAGCTCCACATGCGTCACGTTCGGATCATTCGCCAGATGGTAGGAGAAACCGCCGACCTCCCCCTTCGGTTTCTTCCAGTGACCTTCCAAGGCCATGAAAATGTAGCCACCCTGCCAGCCCCAGTGCAGACCGCACACATCGGGATTCAGCGCATGATCAGCGGCCCACTGGGCTGGATTTCCTGCATTGATCTCTGGCGGCACCCCCACGTCGAATCGGATCGCTGTGAACTTTTCTGGCGGCAGCCCGTCGGCATCTGCCGCCGACTTGCCTTTATCTAAACTGAAATGCACAAACCAGTCACGCGACTCCAACCATGAGCCATCAGCGCGTTTCAAAGCCAACTTCGAGAGCAAATAATCCAGCCGACTCACGCGAGCACCCTGCGGTTCGTTCGGCTCGTCTCTGATCAGAGGTTGCCCCTGCCACATCGGCACGATTTCCAACCGCATTTTCGGTGCTGCTGCTTCACTGCCCATCGGCAGGCACAAGCTTATCGCGGCAGAGCCGATAAGCAGGAAAGCGAAAATGTGGTGGGAACGGAAAGGCATGAGCAAGCTCGAAGGCTCGCCATAAAAGTTGAATTACCATAATATTCAACCCGCCAATTATGAATTTTAAGACTCAGAGGCAGAAACAAGATCATTCCTGAGAGGATTTGCCCCCTTTTGCGCTGCCGCCTGTACCGCTGCCTACCCAATCATAGTTGGGTAAGGCAGAGGCAATATGACTGACTAAAGCGTGCGATTCACCGCACTGACCACCGCTTTGATGGAGGCCAGCTCGATATTCGTGTCCACACCGGCACCCCAGACGGTTTTCCCGCTGGCGAGCTTGATCTGGATGTAGGCGAGGGCGGCAGCTTCGGTGCCGGAGCTGAGGCTTTGCTCGCGGTAGATGGCGACTTCAAATGGCGGCGCTCCTGCATCAGTGATGAGGGCATTCACAAAGGCGGCAATGGGACCGTTGCCAGTGCCGACAACTCCGCGCTCTTTGTCGTTAATGACCAGACTGCTGCGGCAGGTGAAGACACCGTCCACGCCGTCGGCATGGAAGTGATGCAGCGCGTAGGGCTGCTCGCGCTCGATGTATTCTTTCCAGAACATGTCCTTCAACTCGGTGGCGGTAACTTCGCGCCCCAGCTTGTCCACGAGATCATTGGCGATGGGGCCAAACTCGCGCTGCATGTCCTTGGGCAGCTCGATGCCGAACTCGCTTTCGAGAAGATACGCGACGCCGCCTTTGCCGCTCTGGCTGTTCACGCGGATGACCTCGCGATATTCACGGCCGATGTCGTTTGGGTCGATGGTGAGGTAGGGCACATCCCAGATGGATTTGTGCTCATCATAACCCGTCAGGCCCTTCTTAATCGCATCCTGATGGCTGCCGCTGAAGGCGGTGAAGACCAGCTCGCCGCTGTAAGGATGACGCGGGGCGACGGTCATGCCAGTCGTGCGCTCATACATGTGGATGAGGCCGCTCATGTCGCTGAAATCCAGGCCGGGGGAGATGCCGTGCATGTAGAGATTCATGGCGACTTGGACGATGTCCAGATTGCCCGTGCGCTCACCATTGCCAAACAACGTACCTTCCACACGATCGGCTCCGGCCAGCAAACCCAGTTCGGTGGCGGCGGTGCCGGTGCCACGGTCGTTGTGGGTATGCAGGCTGATGATGAGGCTTTCGCGATTTTTGATGTTCGTACAGATCCATTCGATCTGATCGGCATATACATTGGGCATCGCGACCTCGACGGTGTCTGGCAAATTCAAGATCATCTTCCGCTGCGGTGTCGGCTGCCAGACATCCATCACGGCCTCGCTGATCTCTTTGGCAAACTTGACTTCAGTGGCGCTGAAGCTTTCGGGAGAATACTGCAACGTGACCTTCGTGCCTGTGTCTTCCAGGCGATGCAGGCGATCCTTGATCATCTGCGCGCCTTTGACGGCGATCTGCACGATCTCCTCCTTGGTCTTGCCAAACACATACTTCCGCTGCGCCGGTGACGTGCTGTTGTACATGTGGATGACCACCTGCTTCGCACCGAGCAGCGACTCGACGGTCTTTTCGATCAAGTCCTCACGCGCCTGCACCAGGCACTGGATGGTGACATCGTCGGGGATGCGCTTCTCTTCGATGAGGCGTCGGTTGAAGCTGAACTCGGTGTTCGAGGCAGAGGGGAAGCCGACCTCGATTTCCTTGAAGCCGCACTTCACCAGCGCATCAAACATCTCCAGCTTTTGCGAGACATTCATCGGTACGGCAAGTGCTTGATTGCCATCACGCAGATCCACGCTGCACCATATGGGGGCATGGGTGAGATGGCGGGCAGGCCATTGACGGTTGGGCAGATCGATCAGCGGAAAGGGCTGATACTTGGTGGCTGGATTCTTCAACATGACGGGATAAATTTAAAACGGGATGACAAGATTGGCAGGAGAGATTTCCTGGGTTGGACCTGAAGGGCTGCCGTGACGTGACGGCAAGGGCATGACGAGCAAACGCGGGCCGCCTACCCTTGCGTAAGTCGCAGGGAAAGGAGGAGCAAAGCCGTGGCACCTGCGGTCATGTTGAGCGGATGCTAGAGGCAGATGCCGACTTGTCCAGTTTGGTTTTGACTGCTAGCGGAGCCAACTCACAGCGTTTGTTTCTCCCCCATCATGTCTGATTCCCGTCCCGCGCCCTGGCTGCGCTCCATTGTCTTTCTATTCATTAGCGCCGCTGTCGGCGGTGGAGGCTGGATGTTTTGGCAGCAGCAAAAAGCGCTGAAGCTAGCACCAAACGCTGCCCCAAAGGCGAAAGGAGCCATGGTCGTCTCGACAGCCAAGGTCACAAAGATGGACTACGCGCTCGACTTGCTCGCCATTGGCACGGTGGCGGCAGATGAGTCGATCGACCTCAGTGCGAATGTCACCGAGACGGTCACTGCGTTACATTTTGAAGACGGGCAGCAGGTGAAAAAAGGCACGCTGCTGGTGGAACTCAGCGCGGCGGAGGAACTGGCGGCGCTCTCGGCCTCGAAATCCCAGCTCACCGAACACGAACGCGAGATCACGCGCCTGCAAAGTCTCGTCAAAGATGGCGCGGCACCCGAAGCGCGCCTGGAAGAGCGGCGCACGCTGGCCGATGTCGCGAAGCAAAACATCCTCGAAGCTGAAGCACGTCTGGCAGACCGGCGCATCGTGGCACCATTCGACGGCTGGCTCGGGCTGCGGCGCATCAGCGTCGGCGCGCTCGTTTCGCCGGGCACGGTGATCGTCTCGCTGGATAAGATCGACGTCGTGAAGATCGACTTCAGCGTGCCAGAAACCTACATCGGCATGATCAAAGAAGGCACCGAGATCGAAGCGCGCACCGAAGCGACACGCGACCGTGTTTTCAGAGGCAAGCTCGCTCACCTCGACTCCCGCATTGATCCCGCCACACGAGCTGTCGCAGCGCGTGCGGAAGTGCCGAACGCGGATCTTTTGCTCAAGCCAGGGATGCTCGTCACGGCCTCGCTGCGCGTGGAGCCACGCATCTCCAACTCCATCCCCGAACGCGCGCTCGTGCCCATCGGCTCAAAGGCTTTTGTGTTCATCATCGCCGATGACAAAGCCAAACGCGTCGAGATCACCACTGGTCGTCGTAAGCCGGGCTACCTCGAAGTGCTCAAAGGCTTGGAAGAAAACCAACTCGTCGTCGCCGATGGCCTCGTCGGTTTGCAGGATGGCATGGCGATCAAAATCACCGGCCAGTTCGCCGGCCCCGTGAAAGACTTCAATCCCGAGGCGCTCTCGTCCAAAAGCAGCGGGGAGAGTAAATAGGTATTTGCAAATTAGAAGTCGGATTCTATTTCGCAAAGTAACCCTCAAGTAGCACCGCCAACTTATCCCAAATCGCGTCATAGCAGCCAATCCCCGAATGTCCTGCCATTTGGCCGCGTTTGATTCGTCCCATGCCTTTCCACAAGCTGAAGTGATGAACATCTCTCTCTATCAGGAATTCAAGGCAGCGGCCAACCTGCACAAACGTGACGAAGCGGCGGAGAAAGTGCATCAATTCATTGCGTCGTCCGAAGGCGATGAAGAGACGACATTATGGGTGCGGCAGTTTTTAGAATCAGGCGATTATGGACATAAAATCCGCCATGAGCTGTATCGTGATTTGGTCTTTCCAGTGCTTCTCCGTGGCTATTCAAAGCGAGATCCTTGGAGTCTCTACTATTTGGCCCAAACAGTTCAGAATATTTACAGTGATAAAAAGCTTCATGAGTTTATCGAATGGCATACTGAATTTTCACTCTTAAAGCTCTGCTATGGCGTTGACACTTGCTTCCGAGACGTGCGCGAAAGGCTTCTGGCAACTCTCGTCAAAAGGCTGGGTTTTTACATCCATGAATGGCCATCTGGACTCTGTGGAGAACTCAAGGATGTTGAAGATGATCTAGACTTTGCGAGAAGCTTAGATGTCGACGGCAAACTGGAATCCGACTTCTACGAAGTGGACGAAGTTCTATTGGAAGATAAACAGCGCTACGCTTCTTTGCCCTGTGTTATTGTGAAGCCTTCGAACGTTCTTTGATTTCTAATTTTTAAATGTGGCTCTCTGATACATCTGTTCGCCGCCCGGTGCTGGCTTTGGTGATGAACTTGGTGCTCGTCACGTTCGGCATCGTTGCCTACACGCGGCTACCGCTGCGTGAGTTTCCAGACATCGAGCCGCCGATTGTCACGGTGGAAACTTATTACCGTGGAGCTTCGGCGAGCGTGGTGGAGAGCCGGATCACGCAGCGGCTGGAGGATCGCATCTCGCAGGTGGAGGCCATCGAAAACATCTCGTCGATCAGTGTCGATGGGAAGTCGGAGATCACCGTCGAGTTCACGCTCGGGCGAGATCTCGATGCGGCGGCGAATGACATCCGCGAGGCGATCAGTCCCGTGCTCGCCACGCTGCCGCCGGAGGTGGACCCGCCGAATGTCGGCAAAACAGAACTAAGCGCTGAGGTGCTGATGTATCTGAACCTCACGAGCGAATCACGAAACACGCTGGAACTCACCGACTATGCCGAGCGCTACCTCATTGACCGCTTTTCGCGGCTGCCTGGCGTGGCGCGTGTGCGCATCAATGGCGGCTCGCGCTATGCTTTGCGCGTGTGGTTGGATCGTGAGGCGCTCGCGGCGCGCGGGCTCACAGCCATCGATGTCGAGAAAGCATTGCGAAGTGAAAACGTGGACCCGCCTGCGGGCACGGTGCAGTCGCTCGACAGGCAGTTCACGGTTCGTCTGACTCGACAGTATCGCAGTGTCGAAGATTTCGAGAAACTCGTCATCGCGCGTGGAGCGAATGGGTATCAGGTGCGGCTGAGTGAGGTGGCGAAGATCGCGCTTGGTGCAGAGGAAGCGCGCACGGTTTTCAAAGGCAATCGTGTGCTCATGGTGTCCGTCGGCATCATCCGTCAGTCGCGCTCGAATCCGCTCGAAGTCGCCCGCGCGGTGCGTGAAGAAGCCGACCAGATCCGCAAGACACTGCCGCCTGATTTGAAGCTGGAGAACAGCTACGACATCAGCCAGTTCATCGAGGAGTCGCTGAATGAAGTGTATCGCACACTCGGCATCGCGCTGGCGCTGGTGGTGGCGATCATCTTCCTCTTTCTCGGCAGCTTCCGAGCGGTGCTGATTCCGACGGTCGCCGTGCCGGTCAGTGTGTTTGCCACCTGCCTGGTTTTGCAGGCGTTTGGCTACTCGATGAATACCCTCACGCTGCTCGCTTTCGTGCTGGCGATCGGACTCGTGGTGGATGACGCCATCGTCGTCTTGGAAAACATTCACCGCCGCATCGAAGAGGGGGAAAATCCACTCGTCGCCGCATACAAAGGCACACGCCAAGTCGGGTTCGCCGTCATCGCCACCACGCTCGTGCTGATGAGTGTGTTCATCCCCGTGGCCTTCATGCCGGGGGATACGGGACGCATGTTTGCGGAGTTCAGCGTCACGCTTTCCATCGCTGTGGCCTTCAGTGGTTTTGTGGCGTTGACGCTGACGCCGATGATGGCTTCTAAAATGCTGCGCGGGCGTGAGGGCGATGGCTTTATCGCGCGCATTCTGGATCGTGTCTTTGGCGCAGTGCAGCGGACTTATCGCTGGGTGCTGAATGGCGCGCTGCACTTTCCTGGGTCAGCTTTTCCCATCGTCGCAGGCATCACGGCGCTGTGCGTGTGGCTGCTGATTCATATCCCGGATGAGTTCATGCCGCGTGAGGATCGCGGCTCATTCTTCGTCGTCGCCACCGGGCCGCCTGGAACGACGTATGGCAATGCCGTGCAGACGCTTGATGTGCTCACGGAACGGTTGATGCCGCTCGTGGAGGAGACGAAGGAGGCCACTCGTGTGAATGCCCGCGCACCGCGAAGCTTCGGTTCATCCGCCGACTTCAATGACTCCATCGCCGTGATCACCCTGACTCCCTTCGGCACGCGGCGGGATGGATTCACCATCATGGAAGATGTGCGGCAAAGAACCGCTGACATGACCGAGGCCAAGGTCTCCGTCATCATGCGTCAGGCCATCCTACGCGGGCTGAACAAGCCGCTCGAAATCGTGGTCAGCGGACCCACCTATGAAGAACTCGCCAAGTGGCGTGACATCATCCTCGCGAAGGGTCGGCTGAATTCGAAGCTGCTCGGCTTCGACTGTGATTACCGCGATACCAAGCCGCAATTACGCGTGACCATTGATCAAGCGCGTGCCGCTGACCTCGGCGTCTCGACAGCGGACATCGGCATGACTTTGGAAACCATGCTTGGCGGGCGACGTGCGACGACCTTCATCCATGAAGGTGAAGAATACGATGTGATGCTCGAAGGCAGCTATGCCGACAAACGCACGCCAGTGGACCTGAACAATCTCTTCGTCCGCAGCGAGCGCACGAAGCAGCTCATCCCACTGTCGAATTTAGTGAAGACCGAAGAGTTCGCTGACAGCGGCACGCTGAACCGCTACAACCGCATGAGAAGCATCACCTTCGATGCTGAGCTGGCCACCGGCTACAGCCTTGGCGAAGCGGTGACTTACATGGAGGAGCTGATCCGCGAAACACTGCCCGGCAGCGCCATCGTGGGTTACAAAGGCAACTCGCTGAAGTTAAAGCAGAACCAGGGCAACATCGGGCTCGTCTTTGGTCTCGCGATGCTCATCGCCTTCCTCGTGCTGGCGGCGCAGTTCGAGAGTTTCGTGCATCCTTTCACCATCATGCTGACTGTGCCGATGGCGGTGGCTGGCGCGCTGCTCGGCCTGAAATTCATGGGCATGAATCAGAGCATCCACAGCCAGATTGGACTCATCATGCTCATCGGACTTGCAGCGAAGAACGGCATCCTCATCGTCGAGTTCATCAATCAGCTTCGCGATGAAGGAGTGGCCTTTCGCGAGGCGATCCTCACCGCCAGCGAGCAGCGCTTGCGCCCCATTTTAATGACCGCGCTCGCGACTGTGATGGGCGCGCTGCCGCTCATGCTCGGAGGCGGCGCTGGCTTTGAAACGCGGCGGGTGGTCGGTGTCGTCGTCGTCTTCGGTGTCAGCCTCGCCACTCTTGTGACGTTGATTCTGGTGCCGATGATGTATGCGCTGTTGGCCAAACGCACCGGCTCGCCGCTAGATGCGAGTCGGAAGCTAGATGAGGCGCTTGAAATGACGAATGCAGAATGACGAATGACGAACTTTAAGACCAGCCCCTCTACCTTTCTGAAGCGTCTGACCCTCGTCATTCTGCATTCGTCATTCGTCATTTTCTCCGGCTGCAATGTCGCTCCGAAATACGCGGCACCCAAGTCGTCCCTACCTACTGAGTTCAAAACGCATGGCCCCTGGCGCACTGCGAAGCCAAGTGATACCGCAGCGCGTGGAGACTGGTGGCGGTTGTTTGGGGATGCGAAATTGAGCCAGTTGATGAAGGATGCGGAGGCGGCAAGTCCAACGCTTGAAATCGCCCGCCAGCGAGTGATCGAAGCTCGGGCGCAGGCTCGTGCGGATAGCGCGGGTTTATTTCCTTTTGCCACGATGCGCAACAGCGCGCAGAGGGATCGCAGCACGGGCACGATGGCGTTTCAATTCGCGGGCGGTCGCACGCGCAACACGTTGCTGAACACGCTCGACTTTACCTATGAGCTGGATTTCTGGGGACGCATCCGCAACCAGAGCAAGGCTGGCAAAGCCCGCGCCGACGGTGTCGAGGCTGATGTACAAAACGCCCGGCTAGGGTTGCTCAGCGAACTCGCGATGAACTACTACGCGCTGCGCGTGCAGGATGCTCAGCTCGCGCTTTTGAAGCGCACCGTGGCGGTGCGGCAGCGCACGGTGGACATGGCGCGAAAGCGCTTCACGCAGGGCGACATCGCGCAGATCGACGTGGCTCAGGCGGAGACTGATCTCGCGGAGACGCAGGCCGAAGCGATAGGTTTAGAGCGCCCGCGCGCGGAGCTTGAGCACGCCATCGCCCTGCTGCTTGGAAAGATGCCCACGGATTTCTCGCTGCCTGCCGAACCTCTCGATGGCTCGCCTCCTTCACTGCCTCGCAGCGTGCCGAGTACTCTGCTGGAGCGCAGACCTGACATCGCGTCTGCGGAGCGACAGATGGCGGCACTGAATGCTGAGATCGGCGTGGCGCGGGCGGCTTATTTTCCCACCGTGACCATCGGCCTGCGCGGCGGCTCGCAGACGAGTTTTTATCAACTGATCGACAGCAGTAGCAGCCGCATCTGGGGACTCGGCCCTGCCTCCATCGAGTGGCCGCTGCTGCGTGGCGGTCGTGTGAAAGCAAACGCCGATGCCTCTAAGGCGCGCTATGAACAAGGTGCCGCTGCCTACCGCCAGACTGTACTTTCCGCCATGCGCGACACGGAGGACTCACTCAGTGCGCTTGATGTGCTGCGCCGCCAATCTGCTGTGCAAGACGTGACCGGTGCCTCCGCCACAAAGGCTCTGGAACTCGCCCAAAAGCGCTACGATTCTGGTTTGGTCGCCTACTACGAAGTGCTCGATGCCCAGCGCACGCTGCTCCGCGCCGAACGCGAATCCACCAAGCTGAAAGGCGAGCTTTTCCTGGCCACCGTCCTGCTGGTAAAAGCCCTCGGTGGTGGGTGGTGAGCAACACTTATCTTCGAGAACAAATAATGGATGAACTAGCTCCCATCGTCATCATTCTGAGCGTCGTCTCGATTTTATGGATCTGGGGGCTCGTATCTCAGTCACACGCCAGAGTGTCGTGGCATCCCGTGGAAGCCACTTACGATATCGTCAAAACCTTCGTTAACAGAAGAGACCAACTGCATGGAACATACTTGCTGCGAATCGCCTACCATTTCAAAGGCAAGGATTACACCAAGTTAATCTCCGTGATGTATAATCGCAGAACCATGGAGTTTTATACCATCGACAGCCATGCGCTTCATCAAAATGGAAATACGATTCGTATTTTCGTTAACCCAAAGAATGGCAATCGCATTGTGTACCAAAAAGAACCCTGGTGGTCGCCTCTGCTGTCCATTTTTGTCCTGGCCATTCTGTGGACATCTATCTGCTACTACGTAGCCAAACATTAAGGCTGTTTTTCGCAATGGAGAAAGGCCCTCGGCGGCGGGTGGTAAAGTAGAATCGCCAAGCCTAATATTTTTCTTCCCCGTGCGTTCCAGATGGCGCACCGTGTACTCATGCCTCTCCAGCCCCATCCAGATGAAGCCACCCTCCTTGTCAGGCGGGCGCTGGATCAGCATGAAAGCAGCCTCATCGCTTACACGGCAGGCGTCCTCAATGGGGACGTGGAGCGGGCGCGGGAGGTCGTGCAGGACGCGATGCTCAAGCTCTATCTCACCGATCCTGCCAAGGTGCGGGATAGCCTCAAAGCCTGGCTCTTCACCGTCTGCCGCAACCGCGCTCTGGATGTGCTGCGCAAGGATCATCGGCTCGATCTGGGGAATGAGGATGCACTCAATGCAGCCGTCTCGTATGATCCAGATCCCAGTGAGAATGCCATCTCGCATGAGCTGTATGAGCGCATCTGGGATCTCGTGGAAAAGCTGCGCCCCAACCAACAAGAAGTCATCCGGCTCAAATTCACCCACGACTGCTCCTATCAGCAGATCGCCGATATCACGGGCCTCAGCGTGGGCAATGTCGGATTCATCATGCACATGGCCATCAAGAAACTGCGCGAGCTGCTGAATCGCGAGCTGACCATCACCTCTCACCCCTGAAATTTTTTATGACAAGCCCCGCCAACGACACCTCTGAACTCACCGCCTATTCACTGGGAGAACTGCATCCCTATCAGGCTGGAGACATTCACAAACTGCTATCCGATTGCCCCGCAGCCACTTCCGAATTGGAGCAGATCGAAGCGGTGACGGATGCACTGCGCCAGCGTGCCCCGATCCCACAGGAACGCCTACTGCCAGAGCAGCGCCATGCTGTGCTGCGCCCAACAAACATTCCGCGTCGCGTTGCGCCAATGATGCCGCGTCAGGTGGTAAAAAAGCCTTCTTTGTTCTGGCCAGTGATGGGTGGGTTGATCAAAGCTGCGGCAGTGATCACCCTGACCGGTGCGGCCTATTTGGCTGGTCGTCATGCCGATCTCAGTCATCGCCAAACCACAGTAACGAATATGCCGGTTAAACCGGCCACCCCTGCTCCGGAAAAGATCGAGATCGTGGTGGCCCAACCAAAGGCCGTACCTCTAATTGTCAAAACGCCTCCAGTCGCGCCGACACCTGTAGCGGTTGTTTCTGCTCCTGCTCCCGCACCGGTAGTGAAGGCACCAGTCGAGATCGTCATTGCGCCAGAGATCAAAGCACCTGCCCGCGCGCAGATCGTTGTTTCTGCTCCTGCCCCAGCACCCGTGATTCCTGTCGCGGTGACGCACCCCAACACGGATGTGACTTTCATCAGCGTAAGCCGTCAATCAACGGATCAGTTCTCGCTGCGTCCCGCAGATATCCGCCCCGCGCCAGTGAAGGGCGGCAAGGACAACTTTGCCTCACCTGCACCCGTGAAACCTGCGCCTCAACCGAAGGTGGACGCGAAGATCACCAAGGCCGATGTATTCATCCATTCATGGAAGGCAGAGATCGCCTCCTGCCCATGGAACAAGAGCACTCGGCTGCTGCGTATCACGATGCAATTACCCGCTGATCAACCCGCTGCAATCACGCCCAATGCGTACCCTCTCCAGGTCTCTTTTGATCGCCGCTATGTGCGCGAATTCCGCCGCCTCAGCGAGCGCCATCTTCCCGCGGTCGAGTTGCGCAGCGCAGGCTCTCAAACCGTCTGGTACGAGTTTCAACCGGTGAGCGATGATGGGGCAGAATCTGGCAAATCGATTGCTACAGTGACCCTCGAAAAAGGGCGATTCACCACACAGACCGTAGGGCCATTTGATAGCTCCAGGCTTAATGTGCAGGACCGTGGGATCACCTGGCAGACAGCGCGTGAGGACTTCATCTTTGAATCCGCTGTCGTCGGCCTCAGCATGCTCCTGCGTGGCGATCATCAGAGTCCTGAATTGAACCATCGCCTCGTGCTTGCCTTGGCCGAGAAAGGCAAGGGCACTGATGCTAGTGGCGAGCATGCTCGTTTTATTCGTCAGGTGAATGAGGCACGACGCGCCGCTGGACTGTGAGCCAATTGCCCTCGCATCTTTAACAACCAGATTCCAGTTTGACAGTCCATGGGTGGTGCCTTATACACACCGCCCCTTCCAGCAGACCCTTTATGGCTAATATTCGCTCTTCAGAAAAAGATATCCGCAAAACGATCAAGCGCACTGCGGCTAACCAAGCCGTTAAGAGTCGCATCCGCACTCTGCGGAAAAAAGTCATCACCGCCGTCGAAAAAGGTGATGTCGCCGCTGCTAACGCAAGCCTGAGCGAATTCACTGCTGCTTCAGACAAAGCTGCCAAGACCAAAGTGCTCCACAAGAACACTTCGTCTCGTTTCAAGAGCCGCCTTGCCTTAAAGGTCGGCGCTCTGACGAAGAAGGCGTAAACAGCCCACCTCCCAAGTTTTCAAAACAAACCCGCTGAGTCCACGTGACCAGCGGGTTTTTTGCAGCCATCATTCACGCACCATTTCCCATCCAGCCATGATCCCACGTCTCCCTATCGCCACGAACGGCCCGACCTTTTCACGTCTCATCTATGGCACCTGGAGATTCCTGGATGATGCAGCGACCTCCAATTCAACCGATCTGCTAAAGCGCCTGCACGCCTGTCTTGAACTGGGCATCACCACACTGGACACAGCAGAGATCTATGGGCTGTATCGAGTGGAGGAGTTCATGGGCCAGACCTTAAAGCTAGCCCCAGGCCTGCGGGAAAAGTTCGAGATCGTGACGAAGTGCGGGATCTATGTCCCTTGTGATTTTCATCCCGACAGGAAGGTGGCTTTTTACAATGCTGAGGCGGCACGACTGGTTAAAAGCGCTGAGAAATCGCTGCGCCTTTTAGGCACAGACTATATCGACTTGTTTCTCGTGCATCGCCCCGATTGGCTAACCAGTGCTGATGAGACCGCCGCGGGGCTGAATAGACTGATCAAAGAGGGTAAGATCCGCAGCGCCGGTGTCTCGAACTACAACGTGCATCAGTTTGATCTCCTGAATTCACGTTTGGATCAGCCGCTGGTGACGAATCAGATCGAGTTCAGCCTGCTGCATATGGACCCGATTTTCGACGGCACCGCCGATCAGTGCCAGAAGCTCGGCATCAAGCCAATGGCCTGGTCCCCACTAGCCCAGGGACGACTCATGGACGAGACGAACCCTGCTGGCGCACGCCTACAGGCCAAAGCGGCTGAGCTTTCTGCTAAATACGGTGACGCCACGCTGGATCAACTGGCCTACGCCTGGATCATGGCACATCCATCCCAGCCACTACCGATCATCGGCACCAATAAACTGGATCGCCTGATCGCCACAGCGAAGTCCGCCGAGATCAAGCTGGAACGGGAGGATTGGTATGGTCTCTGGACCGCTGCCAAAGGGCACGGGATACCCTGATCACTGCGTTTTTCTAAGACCCGATAGCGTGAGCACCACGCCAATAAAGGCATGCAGCATGAGGGCCGCGATGGCACCCGTTGGTGTGGCGAACCATGTTTTAACAAATTGTGTCATCGGCACAAACACCGCCGTGTCTTTCAGCGTCTCGACACTGCCAGACCAGCCGTAGTAAGCGGTAATGAGAGGCTGAATCACGCCCCCCAGAAGACGTGGAAAGCCGAGCAGCGCACCGCAAAGCAGGACATTCAGCACAAGCAGCATCCAAGCGAAATTTTGCGCACGTTCAGCACTGCGACAGCGCGCTGAGATACCAAGGCACAAACTAGTGAAAGCAATGCCGGTGAGCATGAGCAGCAGTAGGCGCGCAGATGCATTTCCCGGAAGACTGCATCCGGTCATTTCACCAAAAAGGCCAAGTGTTGAACTCTGAATAAGCACGATGGGTATGAGGAAGCCCAGCTTGCCAATCAAGTATGCGGAGACTCGTAGCCCTCCACGACGTTCCCGCTCCAGCAGCGTTCGCTCCCGGGCTATTTCGCGCGCTCCATTGCGGACACTCATGATGAGAATCAGCAAAATTTGGATAAACAGCGCCATCGCACAAGTGTAAGCAGCCGGCCAAAGAATCTCAGGAGTGAGGCCACCACGCTTCAAAGCGGAAATATACCCCGTATTCGGAGCCACCAGCAGCGTGGCGAGTAGAGAAGCGAGAATCAGCAACACGAGGTGCGGTAGCCACTCTCCCTGAGTACGACGCAGAATACTCCAACGGCGGCGAATGAGGTGGCTAGCTTGTGTAATCACTGAAGGTAAAGCTAGTGGAGCGGCATAGTTATCTTCATCCGCAGGATTCGAGTTCGCGCGCTTCACGGCGGACGCCTTACCCCTTTCATCTTCAGTGGATTCCTCTTCAGGTCTCTCAGCGAGAGACTGGCCGAGATCACCGAGCTTAAAGGCTTCATAATACGATTCGCGATGCCTTGACCAAGAGTCACCCCAGCGCTCAGCGGGGCGCTTGGAGAGTCGCGGATAGAGTTCCTCTACAGTACTGATACTGAAGTAGTGCGCCACTGCACGGGCTGGTCCATGGAAGCAGACATGGCCTTCATGCAAAATGACCACAGTGTCATACGAACTCAGATTCCCAAGCGTCTGCGTGGCATGAATGACGATGCGCCCCGGTTGATCGCTAACGACAAATTTCAGCAGCGCCGTGAGCTCCTGCTCAGACTGCACATCAAGACCATCGGTAAACTCATCACACAGCACTAGGGGTGCATCACTGACCAGAGCGAGCGCAAGCTTCAGTCGCCGACACTGTGCTAGCGTGAGTGTGTTCACACGCTGAGAGGCAATCATTTCAAGGCCCAGGCCAACAAGGATGTGTGAAGCTTTGCCCACACGCTCGTCGGAACTCTGCCCTGCGACTCGGAGCATGAGCGCACTCATCACCGTCTCACGCACCGTCAACACCCCGATCAGTGTGTCATCTTCCGCCGGCACATGGGCAATACTGTTCGGATGCGCGGGACTGATCGCTGTATCCTTACCTTGAAAAGCGATGACCCCCGACGAAGCCTGGTCAAGGCCCATCAGCAAACCTATCAGACAACTCTTGCCGCTGCCGGTCGCACCGATCACTCCCATGAGGTGTCCTTTGGGGACGCCAAAACTCACCTGATTCAGTACCTTGAGTGCATCCCGCTTCGGACGCACGATGATTTGGGAGACATTCAGGACTTCGAGCATTCAGCATGAAAGCGGGAATCACTAATGACACAACCGCCAGTTGCATATCGCAGGTGATTGGCTCGCAGAAGAGCGGGCCATCAAAGGCCGATATCCAACTCGTTGATGTCACTGAGGACGCAGGCAACGGCCTGTGAGGGGGGCTGAACGAATCGGGCTACGCGCTGTTGACTCTTTTTTCGCTCACGAAGCCTGACCCTACTTTTCAAGTCCCCCGCATTAAGGAGTCTCCGGTAAGTTCAAATCTGCTTTATCAATTTTGTCATGATTCATTAACAATCATTTTCATAATTAAGAGGCTCATCTCAAAGTTTATGTCCGATCTCTGAGTCCTGACAATCGCGATACAACTCTTATTATTACGATTGATACACTCATAAAGTGTTCATTCACATGATTTTGAATCACCTTTCGGCCAGCCCTGGTTCCTGCCGCCTTGTTATTGCTGTTTCAATATTGAGACAGCTTTATTACAGATTTTATACAAATGTCTGTTTTATAAA
>CAZOVY010000077.1:0-29985 GCA_964583255.1 uncultured Prosthecobacter sp. | reverse complement strand
CGGCGCGGGTGTCCTTTGATAGCAGGCGCACCATGCTCGACTCCTCCACGAAAATCCCGTCAGGTGATTTCCATCGCTCCTTGTCGGGCTACTGGATCGGACCCGCAGAAACAGATCAAAAGGGTGTCTTTTCCGGCAAGGTTCTCGACCGCGCTGTTACGGATCAACTCTGGCTTGTGATCCATCACCCGACACAGGGTTTTCAAAAAGTCCGCTTTCAGGATCTGACGCCCGGCGGTGTCATCAAGCTCTCTCCTTGGAGCATCGTTCAGGGCAAAGTGATGGACACTGATGGCAATCCGATCCGGGATGCCGAGCTGAAATTTCATCGCTCCGAATATGAGAAAGATGAGGAAGGACAGATAGCTTTAGCGGTCTCGAAAACCGTCACTTTCAAAACCGACGATCAAGGCCGCTACCGTGTGGATCAGATCCTGCCTGGTCTGGGATTCAGCTATGTTTCGCTGGATGGCAAATCTATCTCCACAAGACCCGGCCCGCATCAGCCTGGCGAGACTCAGGAGCTGAATCTCCAGCAGCATGCCGTCGTACCAGCCAAACAGATGCGTGATGTGACGGGGCGCATCGTGGTGCCTGCGGGCTACCGTGCGCGGAGTGACAAGCACGAGATCCAAGTGGATATGAGAATCGTCGGCAGTGAGGCGGTGCATCGACTCAACGAGCCAGATGATGAAGGCCGCTTCTGGGCACGTCCGCAGCCGCCTGGCGACTACATCATTCGCATCTGGGTGCGGCCCAAAGACAAAAAGCTTGCTTACCGTTTTGAGAGTGGTCTTTCGATGCCCTTCAAGCTGGAGCTGGACGGAGATAACGCAGCCCTCCAGCTCGGTGAGTTCAAACTCGTAGCCGCTGACTTTGACTTCAAACCCGCGCCGCCCAAATCCACTGCGCCCGCTAAAAATCGAGAGCAAAGGCTGGACGCACCCATCGCTGCCACGGCTACCTTTGCCACATGGGCCGGCAGTGATGGCAGCGCTCTTGGCAAAGAGTCACACTTCACTGCTGAGGGCCGCATCGTCGGCAGCACAGCGGCGAACTCGACTCAGCGCTTCATGATCCGTGCCACGAAGTCCGATGGCTCCCGCCACTACACGCCGTTGCTGCCTTGCACCGATGACGCGCAGCAAGCCTTCACAGACGAGCTGAGCTTTGCCCCAGGCGTCGCTGTAGAAGGTCAGATGAGCGAGCTGCCGAGCGACTATCAAGGCGGTGGCTGGGCCGCCGCCACGGTCCGAGTTGAGCCGAAGCTGGAGGCCGGCGCACCGAGCCAAGGCGGCGTCCCGACGCTATACTGGTACGCCTGGGCACCCGTGCAAAAAGATGGCCGCTACCACTTCAAGAGCCTGCCTCGTGGCAGCCTCACGGTCGTCGGCTTTGGTGATGGCTGGACCGCGCAAGTCAGCGCAAATTTGATCAGGCCAGACACACTCATCAAACTGCCCGCCGACTCCAAACCGAGCTACCAGAAGCAGGTGCAACTGCTGCACCCCGATGGCTCACCTGCCACAGGTGCCTCGATCTCCGTTTCGTCCACTCCATCCACCCATTTCAATCGAGCCTGGAGCCGCATGGATCATGTCACCGAGCCTGAAGATGCCGAGGCCTATGCACGCTATCAAACGCAGCTCATCCATGGCCACCACGCCACCACCGATGCCGAGGGCTATGCAACACTCAGCAATCAGCTCTATGAACCTTTCCTTAACGGCAGGCCCCTCTGTGAAGTGAAGTGGACCGATCCGAAAACCCAGGCCGCGCATGTCGAAAAAGTGAGCATTCAGATCGGTTTAAAAGAACCTCAAGTCGTGAAGCTCACCGGCAAGACTTCACCGTAGCTTCGGTTGGCAACCGAGGTCTTCTTCAACACCGCTTCTCATCCATCGAAGGGGCAAATGACGGGGCACTACGACTGGTCAAATCGCTCTTCCCAGTATTCCTCGCCTCGACGCTCATGGGCAATGGCGATGATTTCGATGGTTTCGGGATCGGCAGGCAGGCGGCGATAGACGAGCCAATGAGATTGCCGATGAATCTTCCTTCTCAGCGTGCCGTGACGACCTTGCACGTTGGCGTCGGGATGCTTGAGGATGTAGGAAATCTCGGCCTCCACACGCTGAATGAACCGATGGCTATTCTGTTCGGATGATTGAGCGATATAGGCCACGGCTTCCCGATATTCTTCGAGAGCCTGTTTTTGGAAGACGAAGTTCATGAAGCGGTCCGCAGACCAAACTCAGCGCGCACTTGATTCAGTGCTTGCGGGCCAGCCACATGCTCCACCCGGCCAGCATCGCTAGCTGCCACGCGACGGCCAATTTCTTGCCAAGTCGTCTCAGAGAAGACGGACTCATCCTGAGTCTGCACGACCTCCCAAAGCTGCTCAGCGAGGTCACGACGGGAATCGGCGTCCAGCGACATGGCGGCGGTAAAAACACTTTGAAGCGTTGTGGTCATCATGGGTGCATTTTATTCAGAACCTGGATCAAACTCAACCGTGATCTCGGCAACTGCCGAGATATTGAGGGATTCTGACAGCGTATGGTTCAAATATGCGCGCTTCTTTTCTCCTCCTCTTCTCCACCGCCCTTCAAGCTGCCGAGCCTGTCCTTGTGCCGTCCCAAGACGACAAGCTGCTCATGCTCGACTCGCGGGTCATCGAGCAAACCGAGAACGCGCGTCTCGTGCTCGGCACGGCGGAGAAGGCGGTGGAGAATCCTTTGCTGCCATCGGATCAGCCTTGGGAGAATGCCACGAACAACTACTACCCGAACGTCACCTGGGATGCCGAGGCCAAGCTCTGGAAGATGTGGTACAAGGACGTGCTGGCCGACAAGGATGTCATCGCACAGATGGATGGGCCGAGCACGGTTCATGATGTCGGTTGGTATCTGCTTTATGCGACATCCAAGGACGGTCTGAAGTGGGAGAAGCCAGCGCTCGGCCTGCACAAATTCGCGGGCAGCAGCGCCAACAACATCGTGGCTCGCGATTGCCCGAACGTCGGTGTTTTCAAAGACCTGCACGACACCGATCCGGCACGGCGATACAAGCTCGTGCATGATATCGGTCTCGGGAAACCGCGCGTGCGCTTCAGCGCCGATGGCCTGAATTGGAGTCCGGCACAGGAGGTGCTCGGCTTCGGCGCACAGCAGGGCGACACACACAACAACGCCTTCTTTGACAGTCGCAGCGGCAAGTATCTGTGGTTCACCAAAATGTATCTCGGCGAGCGTCTCGTCTCGCGGCTGGAGAGCGATGATTTTCTGCATTGGAAGAGCAGCGGCATCGTCCTGCGCAGCGCGCTGGATGAAGGCCGCGCCACGCAGACCTATGCGCTCACCGTCTTCCCGTATGCCAATCTCTACCTCGGCTACGTCATGATGTATCACGTCGGCTCGGGGCGTGTCGTCGATGTCGAACTCGCGTGGAGCCACGACTCCATCAAGTGGCAGCGCGTGCAGCCCGGCACACCGTTTTTAAAGCTGGGCAACAAAGGCAGCTACGACAGCGGCTGCATCTATGCGCAGGCCGGTCCGCCCGTCATGCAGGATGGCAAAGTGCTCCTCTACTACGGCGGCAGTCCCACCGTGCATCTCGGCTGGAAACGCAGCGCCAGCCTCTGCCTCGCCCGCTTGCGTGAGGACGGCTTCGCCGCCTACGAGCCTGAGGACAAAGCCAAGCCCGCCATGCTCCTCACCTCACCTTTGCGCGAGTCCGGCAAACCCATCACCCTCTCCGCTGATGGCGATGTCGCCTTTGAAAAGCGCGCTCAAAACGATGGCAGCATTCGACTGCGTCTCACGCTCGCTCCCGGTGCCAAGCTGTATGCCATCTCCGGCGTCACGCTCGTGAACACCGCACTGCCCGCGCCCAAGCTTGCGCCTTTGCCCAAGCTCCCGGTGCAGCGCGAGCCGCTCGTCTTCACGTTCGACAAAGACACGCAAGGCTGGCAGGGCGTGGACAAGATAGCGCATCATCCCGAAGGATTTATCACCATCTCGCGCGGGAAAAACCTGCGCCCCATCGCCCATGCACAGCCCTTGCCCGGTGACTGGCCCGTGCTGCTCGGTGGCAATCAAGTCACGATCAGCGCCCGCGTTCGCGCTCCGAAAGCAGGCGGTGCCGTGCGTCTGGAAATCTTCGCCCGCGAAGTCTCCCAATGGACCTTCGAGAAGCTCCCACCCTTCAGCACTGATTGGCAGACCATCACCACCACCATCCGTCACGACTGGACGGATGACCAAGCCAAAGCCGCTGGCTGGGTGCCCACCGCACAGGCCTATTCCTGGCGCGAAACCCTGTGCCATGCAGGCAAGATCGTCCTCATGGCCGCGCAGACCGGCAGCCAACAGAGCTTCGATCTCGACGATGTGAAGATCGAGGCGAGGTGAGGTGGTCCGCATCTAGCGCAACATACCCACATCGTGTGACGTTTCAGCGCGCCTCCGCCATGAAACTCGCTTACCTCTTTCTCAGCGCGCTGTTTGTCAGTGCATCACAAGCCGCCACCAAGCCCAACATCATCTTCATCCTCGCCGATGATCTCGGATACACGGACGTGGCCTGCTTTGGCTCGAAGTACTACGAGACGCCGAACATCGACAAGCTCGCGGCGCAGGGGATGAAACTCACCAGCCATCATCACCACCAAAACTGTCAGCCTACGCGAGCGGCGCTCATGTCCGGTCAGTATGCACCGCGCACGGGTGTTTACACGGTGGGTGGCACAGATCGTTTTGATTGGAGCACGCGCACGCTGCGTCCGGTGGACAATGTGACCGAGCTGCCCATCGAGAAAGTCACCGTGGCGCAGACTTTGAAGAAGGCGGGCTATGCCACGGCCATGTTTGGCAAATGGCACCTCGGTGAGAAGGGCGGCTATCATCCCGGTAAGCGCGGTTTTGATGAAGCCATCGTCAGCATGGGGCAGCACTTTGATTTCAATACCAGTCCCAAGAGCGAGTACCCGAAAGGCGAATACCTCGCTGACTTCCTAACTAATAAAGCCGTCGATTTCATCGGGCGGCACAAGGCCGAGTCCTTCTTCCTCTACCTCCCGCACTTCGGCGTGCATTCACCGCATCAGGCGAAGCCGGAACTGATCGCCAAATTCAAGGACAAGCCCGGTGTCGGCGGTCACAACAATCCGACTTACGCGGCGATGATCGCCAGTGTGGATGAGAGCGTTGGCCGCGTGATGGCCGAGTTGGAGAAGCAAGGCATCGCTGACAATACCGTGCTTATCTTTTCCTCTGACAACGGCGGCGTCGGCGGCTACGAACGCGAAGGCGTCAAAGGCGGTGACATCACCGACAACGCGCCGCTGCGCAGTGGTAAGGGCAGTCTCTACGAAGGCGGTACGCGCGTGCCCTTCATCGTCCGCTGGCCCGGCGTGACCACCGCTGGCAGCAGCAGCGACATCCCCACCATCCACGTCGATCTCTACCCCACCTTCATGGAGATCGCTGGAGCCGCCGCGCCTGAGAATCAGCCGCTCGATGGCGAGAGCCTCGCGCCGCTCTTCCGCGACCCAAAAGTTGCGCTGAAGCGCGATGCCATCTACCAGCATTTCCCCGGCTACCTCGGCGCTGGCGAGAACACCTGGCGCACCACGCCGGTCGGTCTTGTCCAATCCGGACCATGGAAACTGATGGAGTTCTTTGAAGATCACCATCTTGAGCTCTACAACCTCCACGATGACCTCGGCGAAGCCAAAAATCTCGCCACCGAGATGCCTGAAAAGGCCAAGGAATTGCAAGCTAAGATGATCGCCTGGGGCGAGTCCGTAGGTGCCAAAATGCCGACGCCCAACACACCGACCGAAGCCCCGAAGAAGAAGGGCAAAGGCAAGGGTAAGGGGAAAAAGAAAACGGACGCGGAGTGATCCGCGTCCGTCTCGAAGTTCGAACTGTAGCCGGCCTTAAACCGTGAAAGCCGGCAGCTTCACGATCTTGCCACCCGCCATCGCGGACTCATGGGCGCAGAGGCCCACGCAGGTCCAGTTGGCGGACTGCTTCGCGTTCGGGAAAGGATCGCGCCCCTCGGTCAAAGCGCTGGCAAACTCATGCGCCAGATGCGGATGACTGCCGCCGTGGCCGCTGCCTTGCACGAAGCTCAGGTGCGTCTTCTTGCCGAGGTCATAGACGCCCTTCGTGGTGAAGTCGCGGATGCTCTTCGGCAGCAGTTTGGCGTAATCAGGTGACTTCACCAGCTTCGGAATCTTGTGCTCAGGCAGCTTCGCCGTGTGCATGATGAGCGGTTCGTGCTCGATGAGCGGCCATTCGATGGAGGCCTTGTCGCCATACACATCAATGCTTTCACGATACTGCCGCGCCGTGTCGAAGAGACTGCGGATCACACGCGCGCTGAGGTCACTGTCCTTGAACTTCACATGCGCCGTTTCCACCGCAAAAGGCGAGCCATACTGCTTCACCAGTTCCGGGCGGATCGTGCCGGAGCCAAAGCAGCTCACGTATTCTGCCGGGGTGCCCGCGAGCGCGACCACGGGGCCGACACAATGCGTGGCATACCACATCGGCGGCAGACCGGGCCAGTAGTTCGGCCAGCCGTCCATGTCCTGCTGGTGGCTGGACTGGAGGAACTGCAGCTTGCCCAGTTTGCCTTTTTGAACCTGCTCCTTCATGAAGAGGAACTCGCGGGCATAAACCACGGTTTCCATCATCATGTATTTCAAGCCGGTCTTCTTCACCAGATCACAGATCTTTTTGCAGTCCTCGATGCTTGTGGCCATCGGCACCGTGCAGGCCACATGCTTGCCCGCCTTCAGTGCCTCGATGGACATCCAGCCGTGATCTGGAATCGGCGAGTTGATATGCACTGCGTCGATCTTCGGGTCCTTCAGCATCTCTCTGAAGTCCGTGTAGCGGACGCCGATGCCAAAGGCGTCGCCGATGGATTTCAGTTTCTTCGGATCACGCTGGCAGATTGCGTAGCAGACCGTGTTTGGGTGACGTTGCCAGATGGGGATGAACTCCGCCCCGAATCCGAGGCCGACGACGGCGATGTTGAGCTTCTTAGTGGGCATGATGGTGGGAAAGAGCCGCCGTTATAGCGGACGGTGCGTTTTTCGGAAACGACAAAATTTGGGCGGGATCGGACCTTGCCCAACTGAACCTCACTTCACCTTGAAGAGTTCCACGTCGAAGATCAGCGCCTCGTTCGGGCCGATGTCGCGACCAGCACCGCGGGTGCCGTAGGCGAGTTTGGAGGGGATGAAGAAGCGGAACTTAGCGCCTTCTTTCATGAGCTGCACGCCTTCGGTCCAGCCGGCGATCACGCCATTCAGCGGGAACTCGATGGTTTCTTTGCGGCGATAGCTGCTGTCGAAGACGTTGCCGTTGATCAGCGTGCCTTCGTAGTGGACTTCCACCGTATCAGTGGCCTTCGGGCTCTTGCCAGTGCCTTCGGTGATGACTTGATATTGGAGACCGCTGGCGGTCACGGTGACGCCTTCTTTCTTGGCGTTGTCTTCGAGGAATTTTTCACCTTTGGCGAGTGCGATGTCGGACATGAGTATGTGTGGGGTTGGGGTTAGGGGGCCGAGGCTAGCAAGTCCTGCGGGCAATGTCGAATGACGAATGCAGAATGACGAATGCAGAATGACGAATGGGCTGATGGCGCTACACTCGGCACATGAATCGTGAACACTCGGTTTCTCAACTCGCAGATAGTGCGGCTTTTGACATCATCATTATCGGCGGTGGTGCTTCGGGCCTTGGCGCGGCGGTGGATGCTGCTTCGCGCGGGCACTCGGTGCTGCTGGTGGAGCAGGCGGATTTTGCCAAAGGCACCTCAAGCCGCAGCACGAAGTTGGTGCATGGTGGGGTGCGTTATTTGAAACAGGGCAATGTGTCGCTCGTGCTCGAAGCCCTGCGCGAGCGCGGGTTGCTGTGTCGTAACGCACCGCATCTCGTCCACAGCCTGCCCTTTGTGATCCCGAACTACCATTGGTGGGAGGGGCCGTTCTACGGCATCGGCATGAAGGTCTATGATGGGCTGGCGGGACGCCTTGGACTGGAGCCATCTCGCTGGCTTACGCGGGAGGACGTGATCGATCTGCTGCCGAACATCGAGCAGGACGGACTCAATGGCGGCATCATCTACCATGACGGGCAGTTTGATGACTCGCGTCTGGCGATCAACCTCGCCCAGACAGCGGCGGAAAAAGGAGCCGTGCTGGTGAACTACATGCGCTGCTGTGGATTGGTCAAAGACGGTGCGCACATTGCCGGAGCGCTGCTTCGTGATGAAGAAAGCGGACGCGAGATCGAAGTGCGGGCGAAGGTGGTGATCAATGCCACGGGCGTCTTTGCCGATGCGGTGCGCCGGATGGATGATGCGGAGTCGAAGCCGATGCTCAGTCCGAGCCAGGGCATTCACTTCGTGCTACCGCGCGAGTTTCTTCCTGGCGACACGGCGATCATGATCCCAAAGACCGACGATGGCCGTGTGCTCTTTGCCGTGCCTTGGCATGGTCGCGTCGTCGTGGGCACGACAGACACTCCGGTGGAGGAATCATCCCTGGAGCCGCGTGCTTTACCAGAGGAGATCGACTTCATCTTCACGCAGGTCAGTCGCTATCTGACTCGTGATCCGAAACGCGAGGATGTGCTCAGTGTTTATGCCGGTCTGCGTCCGCTGATCAAAGCGGAGGCTGGCAGCACGGCGGCGCTGTCACGCGATCACCTTATCACCATCTCCGACTCCGGTTTGATCACGCTCGCAGGTGGCAAATGGACGACGTATCGGAAGATGGCCGAAGACGTGATCGATCACGCCGAGATGATCGGCGCTCTGGAGCATTGCCAATGCGTCACTCATGATTTGCCCGTGCATGGCTCCCAATCCGCTGCTGCCGATGAAACGCACCTGCACTACTACGGCAGTGATGCCAGTGGCATCCGCGCACTCATCACGACGGAGCCAGCGCTTGGGGAACCCCTGCACCCACGACTCGAATTTCTTAAAGCCGAAGTCATCTGGCATGTCCGTCATGAAATGGCGCGCAGCGTGGAAGATGTCCTCTCCCGCCGTACTCGTGCTCTGCTGCTGGACGCACGGGCCAGCATGGAAGCCGCACCAATCGTGGCGGCTTTAATGGCGAAGGAACTGGGCCAGGATGAAGCGTGGGTGACAAGGCAAGTGGCCGCCTATCGTGCTCTTGCGGCGGGTTACCTGCTGCCCGCCTAACGAACAGATCTGCGCAACAGCCACGCGGCCAGGCCCAAAAGAATCACGCTGAGACTGATCCAATAAGCCGAGAGGCCTGTCGCCGTGGCTAGTTGCGGCGCGATCATCACAGTTTCAGGCAGCACTTCATCGGTGCCCACTGCACCCCAGTCGGCTGTCATCAGCAGGTCGATGCCGGGATTTTGCTCCTTGATCTCACACGAGCATGCGCCGCAAAGATAGCTGGAGGCTTGGAAGAGATTATCGGCATGGATTCCCTTGCCGATCATCGGCTCCAGCGCGCGGCCGCGACCAAAGATCGGGAACACCATCGGCTCTTTCACATAGTCGCCGAGGTCTGGCTCGATGTGCATCAGCACGGCGATCAAGGCCGCTTCTTCGGCGTTGCTACGGCTCAGTCGCAGGGTCGAGAATTCGATCTTCAGCGGCAGAGCAGATTGCAGCACGTCGGCGTTTTCGTGGCGCTTCTTCGGATCGCTCGCCTCGTCTTGAGTGATCACGCCATCAGGGAGCTTCAGCTTCTCCTGCGCGGCCTGGAGTCCTTCTTCGATGACTTTCGCCGCTGCTTCATCTTTCGCCGTATCGCCAGACTCGATCAGCAGCCACACAGCCGATTGTCCCGCGAGCAATCGCTTCATCAACTCACGACGCACGGGCGAGTCGAGCATCACGCGCACATTTGCCTCACTCATCGGTGCGGACCAGATCGGCTTCTCAGATGCCTGACGAAGCTTCGGCGGATAATACAGCTCCAGTTGAGTGACTCCCGCCGCCTTCTCAATCTCCACATTGGCGTGCGGATCGACCTTCATGGCCTCTGGCGAACGCACCCGATACGATCCTGGCTCCCAACGCTCCAGCGCATAGCGAAACACCGGCACCTGACAGGCCCAGGCCGTCGCAGCGGCGAGCAGCGGGAGGACGAGCAGGGTTGTGCGAAGCTTTGTTGAAATCATCCCGTAATGTAAGCCGCCCATGCTTCGATTTTTCATCTTCTTTCTCTGTGCCACATCCCTCCCCGCCGCCGACTGGCCCATGTGGCGTCATGATGCTGGCCGCACGGCCTCGACCACGCAGGCGATGCCGGAAAAGCTCGATCTCATTTGGTCTCGCGAGCTGCCGCCACTGCACCCGGCTTATAAAGAGACGCGCCTTCAGTTTGATCGCAGCTACGAGCCCATCGTCGCCGGGAAAAAGCTCATTGTTGGCAGTTCGCGGGAAGATTGCATCATCGCTTTCGACACCGACACCGGCGCGGAGGTCTGGCGGACGCTTGCGAACGGCCCCGTGCGCTTCGCTCCCGTCATCATCGGCGATCTTGTCCTCTTCGGTTCCGACGATGGCGTGATGCGCTGCGTGAAGCTCGCCGATGGTTCCGCCGTATGGTCAAAGCGCGCCGTGCCCTCAAATCGCATGTTGCTCGGCAATCAGCGCCTCATCTCCGTGTGGCCAATTCGCGGCGGACCTGTTGCCAAAGACGGACGCGTCTATTTCGCCGCCGGTGTGTGGCCGCTGGAGGGCACGTTTGTGTTCTGCTGGGATGCTGCGACGGGCGAGCAGATCTGGTGCAATGACCGTTGTTCCTACCTCTACAGCATCCATCCGCATCAAACGGAGGCCATGGGCGGACTCGCGCCGCAGGGCTACTTGCTCATCGATGGCGATGACCTCGTCGTGCCATGCAGCAACGCCTATCCCGCCCGGATTGATCTCAAAACCGGCGCGCTCAAAGAGTTCGATCTTCCCTCCGCAGGTCGGCTCACCGGCGGCTGGTTCGCCTCCACACCGGATGAAAAACAAGCCGCCAAACTCAAACGACGCGGCCTGCTTTTCGACGATGCGGTCAACGTGAAGCGCCACGAGGACAAACCCCGCGCCGAAGGTCTCACTGGCATCCAACGCTCGCTCCTCGCCGCTGATAAAGCAGTGTCTTTCGACACCTTCCCCAATGCTCACAGCGTCGTCTTGGCCGATGACAAAGTCTTCGTCGTCACCACCGATGGCATCCTGAAAGCCCACGGCTCCGCCAAAGGCGAAGCCAAGCACTGGAAGCGCGAGATCGTGATCGAGAAGGCCGATGAAGAACTCGCGAAGTCCATGATCCAAGCCGCTGGCACAGATCGCGGCTATGCCCTGCTTACCGATGCAGGTAAACCCGGCTTCATTGAAGCACTTCTCACCCAGAGCCAGTTTCATCTCATCGTGTTGAGTGACGATGCCGCGTTGAAAAAACGTCTCGCCAAAACAGGTTTCTATGGCGAACGCGTGGCCGTTTTGCCGACGAAATCAGAGCTGCCGCGCTACTTCGCGAATGTCGTGATCGGCTCTGAAGCAATTGGCGACACGCTGCGACCGCTTGGTGGCAAGTTGATCAGTCTTGATGGCAAATTGCTGCAAACACGCGGCGCTCTGACAGGCAGCACAAACTACCTCGCCGATTGGAAACCCAGCGAAGACCCGCTTGTGCAGGCACCGCTCGGCGTGCTGTGGTTTGATGATGCGCTGAGCAACTTCAAGCGCTCACCGCAGCCGAAGGTCGTCGATGGCGTCATGATCACCGCAGACAAGGATTGGCTCGATGCCACGAACCGCAAAGGCAAAGTCGATTACAAGCTGCTCGCTCCCGTGTTCAGTGACATCTACACCGGCCGTGTACTGGATGAATACGAGGCTCCTGAGCTTCGCGCCAAGTTTGGCAGCGTCGATATGCAGAGTATCCAGCCCGCGCAGTATCGCCCGCCGACGCAGAAGAATGATTGGTCGCCCGATCAGCCCAAATCAGGCCTCCGCACGAATCCACTCACTGGAGAACAGGAACCACGCGTCTTCCCGAAAAGCTATGGCTGCGACGGCGGATTCGACTACGGCAACATCTTCACTTTCCGTAGTGGCACCGCCGCGTTTTACGACAAGCAGGTCGAGAGCGGCACCGTCCACATCAGCGGCCCGCGCAGTGGCTGCACAAACAGCATCGTGCCTGCTGGCGGCATCTTGAACGTCCCCTATTTCTACGAAGGCTGCACCTGCAGCTACCCGCTGCCCATGGCGCTCGCGCTTTACTCCATGCCGGAGACCTTTGAGCAATGGGCGACGTGGGGTGCAGTGCCTGCTGCATCGTTGAACGGCAAAATCGAGCGCCTCGGCATCAACTTCGGTGCTCCTGGAGATCGCAAGACCCGCGACGGCACGCTGTGGCTCGATTACCCCAGCGTCGGCGGCCCCTCGCCTGAAATCGAAGTGCGCACTGAGCCCGAGAAGCCCGAGTTTTATTACCATCACTCCGTCTGGATCAAAGGCGGCCAAGGCTGGCCCTGGGTCGCCGCCAGTGGCGTCAAAGCCCTGCGTTCCGCCACCATCTCCGGCCTCAAATCCGGCACCTACACCGTGCGCCTCACCTTCGCCTCGCCCGACGATGCCAAGCACGTCTTCGACATCGCCATTCAGGACAAACCCGCGCTCACCAAGCTCGCCTTGCTCGCCAAACTGATCGCCACGACCCAAACCATCCCCAACATCCAAGTCACCGACGGCACCCTCACCGTGAAGCTCACCGCCCTCGAAGGCGAAACCATCCTCGGCGGCATCGAGATCATTCGCGAGGGTTTGAAAATGGGGGATGTGCCGGAGGAGGAATGACATCTGAAATCTCCGAATGAGAAGCTGCGAAATCGGCTTTATGTTTGTTCGTCACACGGAGATGAGTTCCCGTAGAATCGCTCCTGACGAAACTCGACTTGCCAGGATTGGCTAAATTCCACATTCAACCATTCCACCTTTTCCTTCAGTTTACCTGCTTTGATGTCTGCGTTTCTGACCACGATTTTGCATGACTTTTTAGTTCCACTCAGAAGTCGTTTAAAGGAGAACCAATCAACGTCTTGCATCGAGTATCCAATGATGTGGATCTCGGAGGCTTGGCTACAAAAGTCTTTCGCCTTATCCCAAATGGACTTCTGATAAAATGGGTAAGGGGCGCTCTCGCTTCTTTCATACAAAGATTCCTCATTCAAGTCTTTGTCGCTTGGGAAAAACATCGTCGATCTAAGCCCCTTCGTGTCAGCCCAGTTCTCATAACAATTATCACTCAGGGCAGGAGTTGACTTTGAAAGACCAAATTCTTTTGGGTAGTAAAACCAGTTTCCTTGATCAGGTTTCGTTCGATTGAATTGAGCGACACTGCCGTGGAGTTTCAACAGCAACCAGGAATCTTGAATGCATGGCTTAGATCCGTCGAATTGGACTCCGCCTATGATTTGATTGATCTCTTCAGGGCTTGGAATCGGCAGGTTCGCGGTGCTCTGACTGCTGACCCACTGGTGTAAGCACTTCTCGAATAGACGGTCATAGTTGAACGTTAAAATACGACAATTAGAACTTTCCAGTCTGTCTTTGAGGTTGGATGACAAGCCCGCCGAAAACATCTCGCTAAACAAAACGGAATAGGCCGGAAGAGCTTCGACGACGGCCTTATCTTCAGTATCCAGAAACAGCAGTGACATCGCCAACTTGGCATGTTCCACTTGGCTTCTTGTTTTGTCAGAATCATGCCCAGGAAGTTTGGCAGCAAGCTCATCCACAGTTCTGGCACCATGTTCATCCAGCAGATTTACCGTTTGCTGAACCCAGGATCTTAGAGGCTCGATGTCATCTTTTGCCAAGCGGTTTCCAAGCAGGGTTAGGCGCTCTTTTACTTTGTTGGCCATTGGGTATTGGCCGCAGACTGAACAACCCGCTCCCAGGATAAAAACTTTTTGGCAACCCATGCCATGAAAGTGAACATTTGCATCGTCGGAGCAAACGTTTTGGCAGCCCGCCACTTCTAACTTGGAAGGCCAGCAAGGTGTTTGCCTATACCACCGACAAGCGCGCCACAGAGTAAGGCTGCAATAGGATAAATGGCAGATCGCTGCCTGACGAGATCGCCTTCTTGATAGCTCCGCGCTTTAGCAGCAATTGTATCGATAAGATGTGGTGCTGCTTTAAAACCAAGAAAATATTCTTTTCCGTTTTTCCGGACTGAAAAGCCGAATGCGCCGGAAACTTTATCAGTGATTATTTTTTGATCAGGCAGGGAGAACTCCACTTTTCTCACACACATACCGGCAGCGAACGAATATACTAAAAAATACAAAAGAACCATACCGAAGCCGCCAACGGCTGCTCCTAAAAACAAAGCGAGCCCGAAAGCCATAAGCAGCGCGGCAAAAAATGAATACTGCTGCACATGGTCTGGTTCATAACCGAAACGCATCAATGAATTAGTAAGGTCCAATTCTGCATTTGTGGTTTTCAGGCCGCGTGCATTCGCGGTTCTCAGCGGTATCCCAGTGATGCTTGTAGTTGATTGTGATTTCATGGAAGTCAGTTAAAGCGGATTCGATCGCCTGTTGAGATTACGTCATCTTTAACAGAAAGTGTCGAGCCTTATTCGAGATATTACTCGGAGAGTGCCTTGCCTGATTTGGGATCGCATGAAGGCAGTTTGAGTAAGGTGGAATGCACGTCGAGCGCTTCATCACCATTTCCGCTCTTCGGCGTCGAATTTGTTTTTTACTTCTCGAAGCTCCGCCGTCTCGTCACCAACAGCAACCGAGCGAAAAGCCTTCGCCCACGACTGGCGTGGCTTGGGTTTAGGCTTCAGCAAAACTCCATCGCCGGAGAGTTCAACGCTCACACCATGAGGCCACGATGCGACTGTAAGAAGAAGGTGTTTTGATTTCATGTTCAGCTCTCTGTTTGGTAAAACTGTGAAGCCAATGATGTTCAGCAAACATTATGTTCGCCAAGCATAATGTTTGAGGTGCATCATCACTCTCCCTGAAGCGCAAACCAGGCCCGCATTTGGTAGCTGCAATGGCACTTCGATGAACCATCGGGCACGAGGACGAGGCCGGAGGCGGGGATGGCGTTGATCCAGCAACTGGGGCGGATGCCGCCGTAGTTTTCGGTGCCGGCATCGCGGGTCAGATCGACGTAGCCCAGCGTGGCGCTGCGGAAGAGCATGAGGTTCTTGCTGGCGGCGATCTGGCCGCAGCCATAGGAGCGCTTCAGCTCGAACTCGACGGGCGATCCGGTTTTGAGATCCCATGCGCCACCTTGGGAGTAGATGGTGGCGTCGTTGATGAGCGGGCGGGTTTGATACTTGCCGTCCTGATCCCACAAACGCTTCCCCGTGGCGATGTCGAAGCCCGCGAGGCGTCCGCCGACTTCGGAGGGCAGCTCGAAGAAGTTATGCCGCACGGCTTTGTAGTTCATGAGCAGCACGCCGTGCTTCGCGCTGACGGCGACCTGCGTGCCCCAGATGTCGTCTTTGTTTTCCCACAGGACTTTGCCGGTGGCGGAGTCGAGAGCGATCAAGGTGCCCGCAGGAACCTGGCTGTGCGTGAGCTTGGGCGCGGATTTGCCATCGCGACGCGGATTCGTGACGCGGTCCGCCTCGACGATGGGTCGGTCGATCAAATAGACGCGCTCTCCGGCGATTGCGACGCTGTTGTGACGGATGGAGCCCTTGGGTTCGTGCTTCCACTTCATCGCGCCCGTGGCGGGGTCGATGGCGAAGAGCAGCACGGACTCGGTGCGCAGATTCGTGAGCTGGTAGCGCGGGCTGACGTTGTGCGCGGCGTTTTCGACGGAGCCAAAGAGCAGGCCGTTTTCAAAGGCGAGATAGCCCCAATTGCGGTTCGCGGCATCGGCAGCGACGGGCGTGGCGAATTCGCGCACGAGCTTGCCTGTGGCGAGGTCAATGCGCAGGCAGCGCGGTCCGCTTTTGACATAGACGGAGTCGCCGCCGATGCAGAATGGCCCGCCGGTATCGCCGATGCCGACATCGTGATGAATGCCGTCGAAGTCGATGAGCAGGTTCTTCACGTCAAACTCCCACAGTTTGCGCCCGTTGTAGGCATCGAGGCAGCAGAGGCCATGCACGCCGCTGGTGACCATGTAGCCTTGCGAAATGAGCGGCGCAGGGCCTTGCCCGTGGCGGTTCGCGACCTCGAACTCAACATCGCGAAACCAGAACATGGACAGCTTGCCCTTCACGAGTTCGTCATCCGAGCAGAGCGTGTTCGCGGCGCTGCCGTTTTGATGTGTCCAGCTTCCGGCACCCGCTGGGGCGCTGGCGCGTTCGAGCTTCAAACTATCGCGATGGCAAATGAGGCCGCTGTAGGGTCGGCGCAGGCGCTCCATCTCTTTTTGAATCGCTGGTGTGACCTGCTTCGGCGCGATGACGAGGTTTGCGAATTGCTTCGGATAGTTCGTGGCATCGAATGGGCCGACATGCACGGACACGCGCGTGCCGTAGAGGCCTGCGTTGGCGATTCGCAGTCTCGCTGCCTGCGCAGCAGCTTCGTCGCTCTCAATGGCGACGATTTGAAGATCTGACTGACGTGCCAAAGCGAGCGCGAACTCGGCGTGACCGGTTCCGAGCACGGCGGCATAGCCTTCGGTGATCTTCGCGGCATCGAGGATGGCTTTCGCTTCGGCCATCACAGCGACATCGAGCGGCTTTTCATCGGCCATCGGTGCAGAAACAGGCAGCGGCGCCGGATCACCATCGAAGAGATAGACGATGCCTTTGTCCGTGGTGGCGACGACGCGGCCATTGCCTGCGGCGAGGCCAAGCACGCGACCTTCGACCTTTTGCTTCCACCATTCCGTGCGCTGGCCGTTGTAGTCGATGGCGCTGATCTGTCCGTCGAAGCCGATCACGGCCTCGGGTCCGGTGATGATGAATTCGAGCACTTCTTTTTCGAGCGGCGTGAGCTTGTCCTGCGCCAGCGAGCGCACCATCGACGCCGTGCCTTTGCGGTCGATCTTCTCCACGTCCTTCCAGCGATAGGTCGCCAGCGAACGACCCTCCGCACGCACCACGCCACCAGGAATCGCCACCGCTGAGCCCATGCCGAGCTGCGAGGTCATTTCGCCCGTCTTCACATCGAAAAGGCAGCCCGCATTGAGAAAGCTCGACTCCGTGAGCACAGTGCGCGTGCCGCCGCGCTGCTGATTTTTGGCGAGTTGATAGTAGCGCAGCTTCCCATCGCCACGCTCGAACACCGCCGGCACTGCGCGGCCCGTAGGCACGATCAAAGCTGTGTCCGTGGCCACCAGATAACCCTGCGGAGCAACACCGCTCACCGCCTCCGCGCCGCCATGTGGCTGCGCCATGAAAAGGCCACCGGATTCGCTGTTTTGCCAAACGGGAGTACCCGTCGCTGCATCCAGTGCATGGAGATACACGCCATCGCTCGGCCAGATGCCTGCGGAGTAATACACCTTGTCCTCCGACACCACCGGACCACCCCGTGCAGGCCAGTGTGAGATCATGCGTTCGTTCCCGAGCACCTGCTGCGCTCCCGGCCCTCCGCGATGTTTCCAAAGCACCTTCCCATCGGCCAAAGCGAGCGCATAGAGATGCCCGTCATCACTCGCCACGAACACGCGATCCTTCCAAGCCGTCGGCGCAAAACGCACCGGTCCGCCGGTGAAGAAGCGCCAGCGCATGGAGCCTGTTTTCGCATCCAGCGCATACACCTGATCATCCGCCGAACTGCCGAAGAGCACGAGATCACCGACGATGATCGGCTGAAGCGCCAGATCATACTCCATGCGCTCCGAAGTCGGCCACGCAGGCCTCGGAGCCGCCGGAAGACGAAACTCCCAGCGCTGCCGGAGCTGATTCGGAATCGTCTCCGCCGAGTAACCACTGCGAGAGGAATCACCGCGATAGGTGGGCCAGTCAGCGGCGGATAAAGACGAAGCGAGGAGGCAGAGAAGAAGCGGGCGCATGGTGTGGAGAAACACCAACGGGCCGCGATCCTGACTTCTTCGACTCAGTAGTCCCGGAACGGACCGCGCGGCTCAGTCGCATCCATTTCCTTGCGCCAGGCGGCGAATTTCTCCCGCATCATTGTGGCGATGTCGGGCTTCTCTTTTAACAGGTCGTGTGTCTCACTGAGGTCGGTGCTGAGATCGTAGAGGCCTTTGCCTTTGGCGGATTCCAGCCACTTCCAGTTTTGAAAACGGGCGGCTTTGTCACCACGGCGTTGCCAGAACATTTCGGTGCGTGGAGATTTCATTTCGCCGCGCAAAACAGGCATCATGTCGAAGCCGTCGAGCTTCACGCCTTCGGGGGCTTTGGCATCTGTGGCAGCGAGCAGTGTGGGGACGAGTTCGAGGCTGGTGAGAAACTCATCGGTGACTTTGCCAGCAGGCAGTTTGCCGGGCCAGCGGGCGATGAAGGGCACGCGCAGTCCGCCTTCCCACATACTGCTCTTGCTGCCTTTCAGTGGCGCGTTGCCGCCATTGCCGCTGCCGCCGTTGTCGGACATGAAAAGGAAAATCGTGTTGTTGGTTTGGCCTGCTTTTTCGACCGCATCCATCAGCGTGCCGATGGCTTCATCCATGCAGGTCACGGCACCGCAGTAGCGGGCGAGTTTTTCGTCCTTCACCTTGCCGCGATACATGGCCACATACTTCTCGGGTGCCTGCACGCCTTCGACGACTTTCTTCTCGCCAGTCACCGTGCCTTCACCAAACGAAGACGCGCCGTGCGGGGCATTGAAGGCGAGGTAGAGGAAGAGCGGTTTCTTTCCCAAGTGCTCGTTCATGAAGTGGAGCGACTCGCGGCGGAACACGTCGGTGACATAGCTGCCTTTGTCTTCCTGCGTGCGTTCATTGCCGCGAAACAGGGACGGCACGCCGTAGCGCTCGTGGGTGTAGTAGTCGATGCCGTTGTTCCCGTGGCCATAGAAGAAATCAAAGCCGCGCTGAAGTGGCAGATAACGCCGCGCCTGACCCATGTCCCACTTGCCGACGCAGCCAGTGGCGTAACCAGCTTTGTGGAGCATGTCGCCGATGGTGACTTCGCGTGGATCGAGTCCTAGCGTCATCTCGGGTGACACGGCATAGTCTTCAGCGGTGTAGCGGTGCCCAAAGTTCACCATGTCATTGCGCACCATGTCGTAGAGGCCGTTGCGCTGCGGGTAGCGCCCCGTCAGCACGCTGCCGCGCGATGGCGTGCAGGCTGGCCAGGTGACATAGAAGCTGGTGCCGCGCACGCCTTCCGCCGCGAGTCGGTCGAGATTCGGCGTGATCAGCGGTTTGGTGCCGATGCAGCCGAGGTCCGGCCAGCCCTGATCATCGCTGATGATGAGGATGACATTTGGCGCAGCGCCCAGAGGCAGGAGCGACAGGACAAAGGCGGACACGAGGGTGAGACAGGCACGCATGGAAGAACCGAACGACGCCCACGGCAGCATCTCGCACCCACCTGCGGCCACCTCTTGCTAGTTGGCAAACGCAGCCTAGCATCCGCGCCGTGATCGCCATTGCTACGGCCAGTCAAAAGGGAGGTGTGGGTAAAACCACCCTCTGCATCAATCTTGCTTATTCCCTCGCCAGACGCGGGTGGACGACGCTGCTCGTGGATACCGATCCGCAGGGCGGTGTGGGTCTCTCGCTGGCGCGCTCCACGCGCTCGAAGCTCGGTTTCTACGACTTCCTCAGCGGCGAGCGTGATTTTAATAAGCTCGTGCTGCCCACCCGCCTGCCTGAGTTGCAAGTGCTGCCCTGCGGTCAATACGACGCCTGCGCGCGTCGTGGCTGGCCTGCCCAGGAGGTGCCAGCACGGCTCGCCGATCTGCTGCGTGCGGCGGAACTGCGCGGCGTGGACTGTGTGATCATGGACACCGCCGCCGGACTGAATGGCATGAGCGAGTCCGTGGTGAAAGCCTGCGACTACGTCATCCTGCCGCAGCAGGCGGAGCCACTGGCCGTGCGCAGTGTGCCGCACATGCTGGAGACGCTGTCGCGCTTCCGTGCTGAGGGCGCAGGTGTGAAAGTCGCGGGTATCCTGATGACCATGGTCATGGCGGACAGCGCGATCAGTCAAAAGGTCGTGTCCGAACTGCGTGCCATGCTGCCGGCGGACCTGATGTTTGAGCAGAATGTGCCGCGCCTGTCCTCCTTTCTCGAAGCCAGCGCCATGGGCGTGCCGGTGGCTCTACTGAAAAAGAATCCACCACCCGAAGCGCTCATCTTTGATCAAATCGCCGCCGAGATCGAGCAGCGTGCGGGCCTGGTCCAGGAACGCGAAGCCAGCCAAAGCCATGCAAGTCTCCTGGATTGACGCACAGCAGGTCAATGCTCTCGCAGAGTCCCTGCGCCGTGAGCCGACTGTCAAAGCTCCACCTGAAGTGGTGCCGGCCGTCATGCCGATTTTGTCGGATGAATCGGAGCCCTACGCGGTGGATGAGCCAGTGCATGAAAGCGCGCCTGTGGAAACTCCCATGGTGGATTTTCGCTCACGGCTGCAAGCCATCCGGGAGCGTGCCATCCGTGCCGGTCTGATGCCGAGTCATCAGCCGATCAGCGAAGTGGTGGAAGAGGTGGTCGTGCCTGAAGTCGTGATGCCAAAATCGCTGCCACCATTTGAAGCGATGGCTGGATCAGTGTCTGAGCGGATCGACGCCTTTGCCTCATGGGCGCAGCCAGCGCTGGATCAGAGCGAGCTGTTTGTCGTCGGTGATCAGGGCGATCTGCTGTGGGGACAGTCCGCGCACTCGGGCCTAGTGCTTTCTGCCATCATGGCCTGGGGCGCCACCTCGCGCATGAGCGCGCTTTCCGCCTGTGAGACTCCATCGCCGCTCCGACAAGTGCTCGCCACAGGCAGTCATCTCATCGTCATCCCCTGTGCCACTCGGCTGGGTGTCATGCACATCGCCATCACGGGTGCGGTGTCTTTGCCGGACATGCATCTTCCCGCCCTGCGGCAGGCTTTGATCGCCGCCATGGGCGCGGAGGGCTGACACAAAAGCACCAAGTCTCGGCACATCTCCCTGCTGACAGGGCGGCGCGATGCGGCTAATCAAGTCGCCATGAAACCCCTCGATCTTCAGGTCAATGGCTATGCAGGCACCGACTTCAATGGCGACGACCTCACCGCCGAGGCGCTGCATCACGCCTGCGTCTGCCTGCGTGAGGATGATTGCGATTCCATTCTCGCCACTTTCATCACCGATGATGTCGCCACACTCGAGCGGCGCATGAGCACACTCGTGCGGTTGCGTGAGCAGGATGAACTCGCGCGCAGTGTCATCGTCGGCATTCACATCGAGGGGCCCTTCATGAATCCTGAGAAAGGCTACATCGGCGCGCATCCGCCGCAGTGCGTGAGGCCTGCCAATCTGGAAGATGCGAAGCGGCTGCTCGATGCCGCAGGTGGACTCACCAAGATCGTCACCCTGGCACCGGAGAAGGATGAGCACTTCCACGTCACCGAGTTTCTGGCGAACAACGGCGTCACCGTCTCCGCCGGTCACTGCAATCCCAGTCTGGAAGTGCTGCGAGCCGCCACCGAGCATGGGTTGACGATGTTCACCCATGTCGGCAACGGCTGCCCGATGCTCATGCATCGCCACGACAACATCATCCAGCGCGCCCTGTCGCTGCGTGACAAGCTGTGGCTCTGCTTCATCCCCGACGGCGTCCACATCGACTTCTTCGCGCTGCAAAACTACCTGCGCGTCGCCGGTCTGGAAAAGACCATCTTCGTCACCGATGCCATCTCCGCCGCGCGTCTCGGTCCTGGCAAATTCACGCTCGCTGGTTGGGACATTCAGATCGGCGAGGATCTCGTCGCCCGCAGTCCCGACGGCTCCCACTTCGTCGGCAGCACCGTCACCATCCCGCGCATTGTTGCCAACGGCCAGCAGCAGCTCGGCCTGAGCAAAGCGGATCTGAAACTGCTGCTGGATACGAATCCGCGGAAGGCTATCGGGCTGTAGTGGAGCGCGGACCTCCGAGTCCGCAGCATCTCATCCGCTCAGATGATTCCGATGCTCGACAAAGTGCGTTTGCAGACATCCCCGAACCGGCCGTGCTGTTAGCGAGGCCTTGATCCTGATGTCGGGTTTTGCGTGTCAACAACCCGCTGCGGGCTGGAAAGCCCGCGCTCCGGCAGGTGATTGGAGCTTGCCTGGGCCATCAGCTCTGATTGAATCGAGGCATGAATGAGCCGGAAAAACCGAAGAAGGGATGGGGGTGGTTGCAGTGGGTAGCCACTAGTACTGTGTTCATTCTATTATCAGCTCTTGGAACATCCTTAGCTCGATACATACTCGATGAGGCGCAGAGCAGCCAGTGCGGTCAGAACGGCAGGCAGATACTTTTCAGTCTCAAAATTTGGGCACACGAATTTGAAGGGAAGTTTCCAGATTCACGCTTGGGTAAAGGTGCCACAGCGAATGGAGCCTTCAGGCAATTGATCAAAGACGACGTCGTGTTGGATGAAACAATTTTTGGAGCTCCTCAAAGTTCTTTCCTGCCAGACGGCAAGATTGGAGCTCGTCCAGATTTTTCCCAAGCCCTAGAGCCAGGTGAAAATCATTGGATGCTTGTTGGTGGTTTAGCCACCAATAGCCCCGGTCATACACCAGTGTTTTTTGAAAATGCAATTGATGCAACTTGGCCTCCCAAATGGACCTCAAGCTTCTTTATCTCAAAGCAACGGGGCAGAGCATGGAGAACAGGGAGAATCATGATGTTCTTCGTTGATAATAGTGCCCATTTCATTGAATTGGAAAAGACCGGGAAGTTACTGACTCTTCCGTCCAAATTTTTGAGTGGTGCTGGCGGCAGGACGCTCCCTCCTCTCCGCATCCTCGACATCGAAGAGAAGAAGTGACCGAACCGCCCATGCTCTATTCAGCCGTCAAACTTGTCATCCGCAGTTTGGCGTAGAAAAGAGCGGACCTGAAACTGCTGCTGGATACGAATCTAAGGAAGGCTTCCGCGCTCCGGCAGATGATTGGAGCTTGTCTGGGCCATCAGCTCTGATTGAATCGAGGCATGAATGAGCTGGAAAAACCGAAGAAGGGATGGGGCTGGTTGCAGTGGGGCTTTATTATTCTCATGAGCCTGATTGGTATCGGTGTGGTCATACCGACTTTTCATGTCACTGCCGTACAGGCTAGGCAGACATCAGCCTCTAACAATTGCCGACAGATCATCATGGCACTCAGGCTTTATGCAGAAGAACACAAGGGTGCATTCCCTGATGAAGTTGTTCCTGGCATCACCACAGCAAACGGTGCCTTTCGTGAATTGATTCGAGAACAAATCATCGAAGATGAACGAATCTTCAGTGCTAAGGCCAGCCCATGCATAGCCGATGGGAACATCGGACAACCTCCAAGCTATCTCGAAGCAGTCACAGCGGGTGAGAATCATTGGATGATGATCGCGAAATTGAGAGCGGCCGACCCTGGGCACTACCCATTCCTCATGGAGAATGCGCGGAGTAACATGTGGCCTCCAACATGGCTTTCAGATCAGCGTGAAAAGCCTCTGAGAGGACGGGCTTGGCTGCGTGGAAGCATCATCATCGGGCGTATTGATAATAGTGTTAATATCGTGCGGCTGGACAAACGAGAGGGATCATTGCATTTGCCTGAATCATTTCTAAAGCCTGTGGGAAAACCGCCGCTGCCTGACTTCCAAATCCTCGACATCGAAGAGAAAAAGTGACCGCGCCTCCCATGCTCTATCCAGCCGCGAAACTTGTCATCCGCAGTTTGGCATTGTGAGAGGGCGCGGGCTTTTCATCATCTGCGACCAATGAGCGCGCGATACGATGTTGAAGGTCTGGTGGTGGTCGTCATGGGCGGCACCACGGGGTTGGGCCTGTCTGCGGCTCAAGCACTGGTGGCGAATGGGGCGCGGGTGGTCGTGTCTAGCCGATCTGAATCGAATGTGCAGGCGGTGCTGGATCTGCTGGGCGACAGCGCTCGCGGGCTGGCTGGCGATGCCTCGCTGCCGGAGACGGCGGAGCGTGCGGTGGCGCTCGCGGTGGAGTCGTTTGGACGGCTGGATGCGCTTTATCATGTGGCCGGTGGCAGCGGTCGCTCGCGTGGCGATGGGCCGCTGCATGAGATGACCGATGAGGGGCTGCGCTACACGCTCGATCTGAATTTGAACTCGATCATCCTCTCCAACCGCGCGGCGGTGCGGCAGTTCATGACGCAGGGCGGCGGAGGCGTGATTTTGAACATGGGCAGCGTGCTCGGCTGGTCGCCGTCGCCGGAGTTTTTTGCCAGTCATGCCTATGCAGCGGCAAAGGCGGGCATCATCGGTTTCAGCAAGTCGATCGCCAGCTACTACGCGCCGCAAAACATCCGCGTGAATGTCATCGCCCCGGCGCTGGTAGAGACGCCGATGTCTCAGCGAGCGGTGGGGAATGAAGACATCCAGCGCTTCATCGCCGCCAAGCAGCCGCTCGATGGCGGTCGCGTCGGCACGCCGGAAGATGTGGAAGGCGCGGCGCTGTTTCTGCTGTCACGCGCGGCGAAGTTCATCACCGGGCAAGTGCTGGCGGTGGATGGTGGATGGTCGGTGAGTGAAGGAAGGGGTGAAGGGGTAGGGGTTAAGAGTTAAGAAGTAATGATGAAACTATGAGTCTGGCGATTGGCATTGATCTTGGGGGGACGAACATCAAAGCGGCGCTCATTGAGTGCGGTTCGGGAGAGATGCGGGCGAGTGTTTCGAGGCCGACGCTGGATGGGGAGTTTGTCGGCAACCACGCTCTGGCGGGCGCGGCTACACCGCGCTTCGCGCATACGGTGCGGGAGATCGTGCATGAACTGGAAGCACAGGCGAGGCAGGGGAAACTGCGTGTGGGTTTGTCGGCACCAGGGCTCGCGAATCCGAACGGACGCTGCATCGACTGGATGCCGGGGCGGATGCATGGGCTGGAGAAATTTGACTGGCCCACCTTTCTGGAGCGCGAGGTGCAGGTGCTCAATGACGCGCACGCCGCTCTGCTCGGCGAGGTCTGGATCGGAGCGGCCAAAGGCTGCCAGGATGTGTTCATGATCACACTCGGCACCGGTGTCGGCGGTGCGGTGCTCAGTGGCGGTCGTTTGCTCAAAGGCAGCCTCGGACGTGGTGGTCACCTCGGTCACATCACGGTCGATGCGAATGCTCCCAAGGACATTTTTAACACACCGGGAAGCCTGGAGTCCTTCCTCGGCAACAATACGCTGCAAGAGCGTGGTGGCGGCCGCTATGAAAGCACGCTCGCGCTTCTTGCGGCAGCCGCAGCAGGAGACGCGAAGGCGAAATCTCTCTGGCTGGAGTCCGTGCGTTATCTCGCCGTCGGCATTGTCTCTCTGATCAACGTTCTCGATCCCGCACTCGTCATCCTCGGCGGCGGCATCGCCTCAGGTGCTGGCGAACAATTGATGCAGCCGTTGCAAGGCTATCTTGATGAGTTCGAATGGAGTCCTGGCGGTCATCGTGTTCGTTTGGCGCTGGCTTCGGCGGGTGAGTGGGCCGGAGCATACGGCGCTGCTGGCGCCTCTGAAAGGATGAAGGATGAATTATGAAGGATGAAGAACCAGAAGATCTGAGGCAGCGCACGACTGACTACGGCGTCGAAGTGGTGGCTTTGTTTTGTCGGCTACCCAAAGAAGAGCATGCCAGGATATTGGGACGGCAGATGTTGAGATCTGGAACAAGCGTTGGGGCTCAATATCGCGAAGGCAAGCGGGCGAAATCCAACGCGGATTTGATCAGCAAGCTGGAAGGCGCTTTGCAAGAACTCGACGAGACGGACTACTGGCTGGAACTGCTTGAACGCTCACGCTGTCTCCGTGGTGTCGATTTTCAGCATGTAAAAAGTGAGACGCAGGAACTCATCGCCATTCTGACAAGCATTGTGATCAAACTCAAAAGACGCGGCAAATAGCAGCTTCACTCCTCCTTCGCCCATCTAGTGTCTGATGATAAGCCTTCATCCTTCACCCTTTATCCTTCATCCTTTTCTCATGACCCCATCCGAAACCTATCTCATCAAGTCCGAGCAACTCATCACCCGAGTCCGCGAGCAACTCCCGCTGATCCACCAAACCGCTGACCTCTTTGCCAAGACCATTCTCGCGGGTCAAATGGTGCATGTCTTTGGTTCTGGTCACAGCCGCATTTTAGTGGAGGAGATGTGGCCGCGGTATGGTTCGTTTCCGGGTTTCAATCCTATTGTCGAACTCAGCCTGACCTTCCACAATCTCGTCGTCGGCGCGAACGGACAGCGGCAGGCGATGTTTCTGGAGAACGTCAGCGGTCTGGCCGCGCGCATCCTGCGGAACTTTGATCTGAAGGATGGGGACAGTGCGCTGGTCGTATCTTCAGGCGGATGCAATGTGGTGCCGGTGGAGATGGCGCAGGAGTTTCAGCGTCGCGGGGTGAAGGTGGTGGCGATCATCTCTCAGGTGCATTCGGATGCCAACACCTCACGACATCCCGACGGCAAGAAGTTGCAAGACTTTGCCGACATCGTGCTCGATACCGGCGCACCGATTGGCGATGCGATGGTGAAGATCGAAGGACTCGAAACGCCAGTCGCTCCAGGCAGCACGGTTGGTGGATGTTTGCTGGTGAATGCGATCAAAGCCGAGGTCGCAGATCGTCTCGTGAAAGCAGGCCAGCCACCGAAGGTGCTTACTGCCGGGGTGCTCATCGGCGCAGAGAAAGCCACGGCGCTTTTTGAAGCGGCGTATGATGAGCACGCGCGGCGGATCGCGCCTTATTATGCTGGATTGTAGCATGGCCTTTCTAGGCTGTGCCGAGTTTAAACACAGCCTAGAAAGGCTATGCTACGCTTCGGACACTTTCCGCTCGTTCACGATGCGGTCCACGGCGTGTTTGGTCACGACGTTCCCGAGAGAATCGCGGCCTTTGATAGCGAGGGCGGCGATGGGGAACTTCAGGGACGTGGTGCGGAGATAGAGCGCGGGCTTGAGGTGGACGAGCAGGTTTTGCGCGTTGCTTTCTTCCTCGGTGTCATGGCGGGAGAAAAAGAGGACCATGGTGCCGGGCGTGCCTTTGGTGAGGACATACTGCTTGTCGCGCGTGGTGCCGCCGATGCGGAAGCGCTTGGCCATGACGGGGCCGTTTTTGCCGTCGCGATAGATGAAGGTGTACACCGCTTCCTCGTCCTTCTTGTAAAGGTTGATGTAGAGCGGGTTCTTTCCGACGTGGATCTTCGGGGCGATCTTTGACACGGTCATTGAGCCTTCTTTGGTGAAGAAGAGGATGTCGTCGAGGTTCGAGCACTTGCAGATCGGCTCGCCTTCTTTCTTCAGGCCGGTGCCGGCGAAGCCTTCTTTGGTATCGAGGTAGAGGACTTCATTGGCGATGATGACCTGCGCGGCGGCCACGCGATCAAAACTGCTGACCACGGTGCGGCGTTCGCGGCCTGGGCCGTAGGTTTTCTTCAAACGCTCGAAGTGGGCGATGGTGAAGCGGGTGAGCTGCTTGAGGTTCTTTTGAACGGCGTCGATGTCCTTTTCCAGCGAGCGGATGTGCTCGTCAGCCTCGAAGCTGTTGAACTTGGAGATGCGCTTGATCTTGATCTCGGTCAGGCGGGCGACGTCGTCATTCGTGACCTCGCGTTTGAGCAGGGTGAGGTGGGGTTTTAGGCCTTTCCAGATGGCTTCCATCACGGCTTCCCAGGTCTCGGCTTCTTCGATGCGGCGGTAGATGCGGTTCTCGATGAAGATCTTCTCCAGGCTGCTGAAGTGCCACTTCTCTTCGAGTTCACCGAGCTGGATCTCCAGCTCTGCGCCGAGAAGTTTCTTGGTGTATTCGGTGCTCTCTTTGAGCAGGTCGTTGACGTTGGCAAAGCGCGGCTTGTCATTCTGAATGACCACCAGATTCGGGGCGATGGACACCTCGCAATCGGTGAAGGCATACAGCGCCTGGATGGTCTGATCGACATCGGTGCCAGGTGGGAGCTGGACGAGAATTTCGACAAACTCCGCCGTGTTGTCATCGACACGGGCGATCTTGATTTTGCCCTTCTCATTCGCGGCCACGATGCTGTCCATGACGCCGCCGGTCGTGGTGCCGTAGGGCACTTCGATGATGCGTAGCGTGTTCTTTTTTGTGCCTTCTTCGATCTTCGCCCGCACGCGGACACGTCCGCCGCGCAGACCACCATTGTAGTCGCTGGCGTCCATGATGCCGCCTTGTGGGAAGTCAGGAAGCAGATAGATCTCTTCGCCGCGCAGCGCGTCGATGCTGGCCTCACACAGTTCGATGAAATTGTGTGGCAAAATGCGGCAACTGAGGCCGACGGCGATGCCTTCCACGCCTTGAGCGAGCAGGAGCGGAAACTTCACTGGCAGGGTCACGGGTTCCTTGTTGCGACCGTCGTAGCTGGCGGACCACTCGGTGACTTTGGGCGCAAAGACGACATCGAGCGCGAACTTCGACAGGCGGGCTTCGATGTATCGAGGCGCGGCGGCGTTGTCGCCAGTGAGGATGTTTCCCCAGTTGCCCTGGGTATCGATCAGCAGGTCTTTCTGGCCGAGCTGCACCATGGCATCGCCGATGCTGGCATCACCATGCGGGTGATACTTCATCGTGTTGCCGACGACGTTGGCGACCTTGTTGTAACGGCCATCTTCCAGCTCATCCATGCTGTGCAAAATGCGGCGCTGCACGGGCTTGAAGCCATCGTGGATGTGCGGCACGGCGCGCTCCAGGATGACGTAGCTGGCGTAGTCGAGGAACCAGTCGCCGTAGAGATCGTCCACCGGTTTGATCTCGATGGGCGCGCTGTCCGCGAGGATGGGGGAGGAGTCTTCGGTCTTGGAGGATTTCTTGGCCACGGCAGGGAAAGGGGAAAAGGGCGGGGCTTTCTGTGCTCAGGTCTGGGGCCTGAGTCAAGAGCGGAGAGGAGGATAGACCTCCGGTCTGTCATCGGCCTGAGGTCTCGGACCTTCAGGTTGTTCTTTGGCTTCTTCAGGCTCTCACAGGCGGCAGGCTAAAAGCCCGCCGGCCATTGACAGGCGTGGACGCCTATCCTCCGTCAATGCACCGGCCCCAAACTCTGGAGGTAAGCCATGAGATGCACCACGTTCTCCTCCCCAAGCGCGGTGAGCTGGCCTTCGGGCATGAGGGACATCGTGAGTTGCTGCTGCTCGGCGATTTGGGATTTCTCGATGGTCAGCTTTTCTGCTGGTGTCTGCACGGTGACGGTGCGCTCGGTCTGGGCGGGGATGACGCCGGTGAGGGTGCGGCCATCCTTGAGCTTGAAGACGCTCATGCGGTAGTCGGCGGGCACGATGGCGTTTGGGTCGATGATGTTTTCGAGAAGGTAGGTGAGCTTGTGACGATCGCCGCCGGTGAGGTCGGGGCCGATCAAGCCTCCTTCGCCGTAAAGTTTGTGGCAGGCGGCGCAGACGGCGGTGAAGATGGCTTTGCCCTTGGCGGCTTCACCCTTGGCCAGGCGCTCGGGGGTGAGCTTCTTCGTCCAGTCGGCGAGTTCGGCTTTTTTGGCCTCGGGGGTGTCGCGCAACTCGCCCCAGACGGCGGTGAGCTTGGTGGTGAGGTCGGCGTCGTTCAGGCTGCGGATGGCGCGGGCCTGATACGGGGTGATGACAGCGACGGGCACTTGGCCGGACTTTACGGCATCGAGCAAGGCATGGGCATAAGCGGGGCGCGTGACGAGCGTGGCGACGGTGGCCGCTTGCTGCTCCTCACTGCGACCGGGCCAGGGGTTGAGCAGGGCTTTCGGGATGTTCGGGTCATCGTAAGCGGCGAGCGCACTGCGGGCGGCGGTGCCGAGGACTTTGTCATTGATCAAACTGCGCACGATGGGCAGCAACTCGGGCTTGGCGCTGCGGGTCAGGCCGGTGAAGGCGTTGCGCCGCGCGTTGGAAATCGATGACATCGTGCTTTCCTCCGAGGACGAGGCTC